>CAZQZN010000005.1:0-23984 GCA_964597815.1 uncultured bacterium
GGTGATGGTATAATAATAAGATTATCACCAAACTTAAGTGGATCTTTTGAATGGAATGTTGCTGGGTGTGATAATGTAACATCTTTAGTATTTACAAAGAATGTTAGCAAGCCAAATTATAATAGGATCTCTCTGCCTTATACAGGTGTTTATATTAATGCGGCATCTTTAGTTGCATCAATTGAGGGTGGGACAGGGAACAGCAGGATAAATCAAGTTGCAAAATGGGATTCTGCCAATCAAACAACAACGGCATATTCTAATGTAACTGGTGGTGGCTGGATTGGCAATAACTTTTTGATAAATCCTGGTGATGGTATAATAATAAGATTATCACCAAACTTAAGTGGATCTTTTGAATGGATTCCGGGTATTGTGATACCCAATAAGGAATAAAAGATATTATGCATGAAAAAGTACATTAATTGCGAAATGTAAAAATGAGGGTATTATATTGATAATTTGGTTGATGAAATATATGAAATTTTTTATTAAATACTTTTTATTAATTAGCTTTGTATTCTTTATCTTTTCTATTGTAGTTTTTGCTAATGATTTTTATTCTACAGGTTTTGTTTATAACTTTAATGCAACATCTGGAGATGCCACAACGCCAAATAGTTATGGAACAGCTAACGTATTCAGGCGTTTGATTTCTGGACAGATTGCCAGTTCAATATACGCAGTTGATTATTTTACTGCTGAATCTACAGCAGCACTATTTCAGATTAATACTGATACGCCCTGGAGTACTGATCCTTCACCGGGCCAAAATGCTACTGCTGTTGTTGAAGTTATCAGAGGAGTTAATGGCTATTCTGGAGCGATGGATTACGTAGGTGCTATTAATCATACAATTTCAGAGACTGATGTTCTTAATGGCTATTTTTTATTTGATAATGATAAAGCTATGTTTATTCAACCAATCCCAACACCTGAATATAAGAGCAAAACAGAAAATTCGATAACTATTAAATGGACAGGGATTGCTACATCTGATGCTAGCGGGACCTTAATTAATTCTGTTGAAACATATGCGGTATATTATGCTACATCAGAAAGCGGTCCTTTCACTTTTGCTGGTTTAGCAAACCATGTTTCAGGCGAAGTAAATTTTACTCATAGCGGGCTAAATTATGCAAACACTTATTATTATAAACTAAAATTGAGATATTTTTGGCCAGAAAATAATCCAAATTATTATGAGACAACAGCAACATCTCCGACGAGCGAAGGGATAAAGCCATTATCTCCATCTCCTGTCGTTAGCAGTATAAGTCCAAACCGGGTGATTAATGAAGGCATAAAAACATTTTTAATTAATGGTGACTACTTTACTGGTGCAAATAGAATAGATTTAGTAAATAGTGGCACATACATTACAACTACAACAGCTGTTAGTGTTTTAAGCGATACACAAATTGTTACAACTTTGGAATTAGATCCTGCTCAGCATTTTATTGGTACTTGGGATGTTAGAGTAACGGTTGGAGACGTATATGGGACAGGCTCTAATTTGTTGACTATAACAAGCGAAGCTCCAGTTATATCTTCTATTTCTCCAATAACTGGTGGGACAAATACAACAATAAATGGTTTTACTATTTATGGTCAGAGATTATATGGTGGCAGTGGCACTGCGATAACATTGACGAAAGAAGGATTTAGTACTATAAGTGCAACAGGTATAACAACAAGTGTTGGATATACATCTATGACTTGCACATTGCCATTGACAAATGCAACTATTGGAAATTGGTCGGTGAATTTCACAAATATGTTTGGGGCTACCGCTACAAGTTATGAAAGTTTTGTTGTTACAGCTGAGGCACCAACAGTAATCAGTATAACTCCGGATAGAGGTTCTAGGGGAGGAACAGTGCATATTAGCTCTTTGTCCGGAAGTAATCTTTTTAAGGACAGTGTTGTTATGTTAAGGAAGATCGGTGAGACGAGTATAATAGCTACAAATATTGTTGCTAATTTAACAAATACAGTTTTGATCTTTCAATACCTTCTAATGCATCAACTGGGACATGGGATGTGATTGTTATAAACAGTGATGGGAAAGTTGTAACAAAAGAAGGCTTCTTTTTGGTTACAGCGGCTCCTATAATAAGCGTAATAACTCCTGAGTCAGCCAACAATTCTGGCCCAACAAATGTAGTAATAAGCGGTGGAAATTTCTTTGTTCCTGTTTCAGCGAGGTTAGAAAAGACAGGATATTCAACTATACCGGCGACAATAATAAGTTCAAGCGACAGCAGTATTGTATGCAATTTTGATTTAACAAACGTTATGATAGGTTCTTGGGATGTTGTTGTTGAGAATAACGATGGAATTGCACGTTTAGTTAATGGTTTAACGGTAACAAGCGAAGCGCCGGTATTTACATCAATTAATCCGAATTATGGTTATGGAGGGTACACATCGTCGTTTACAATAAGCGGTAACAGATTTTATTCTGGAGTTGAAGTTGAACTAAGGAAAACAGGCAGACCAACACTAAGCGCAAGCAGTGTAACAGTTAGTGATATAAACACAATAAACTGTGAATTTAGTTTGCCAAACACATCTGCAGATGTAGGCATGTGGGACATTTATATAAGGAATATTGATGATAAGAGCACAAGTGAAAGCAGTGTATTTAGATTAGATTATGGTCAAGTATCAACGCCGAGCGCTTGTACAGTTGCTCCTCTTTCAACGACTTCGGTTAAAGTTACTTGGCAAGATAACAGTGGTAATGAGGAATTATTTAGAATTGAAAAATATGTAGACGGTGTATGGACAGAAGTTGGGACAGTTCCAGCCAATGTTACTGAATATACAGGTTCTGGCACTACAGGTTTGAGTGTGAACACAGGATATGTGTTTAGAGTCAGGGCCGAAGGAGGAGGTCAGGTTAGCGGATACAGTACCTCAGAAGTTGGTTATACCTATGCAAACGAACCTATTGCGGTTGGTTTTAGCGAAGTAAAGGCAACAAGGATGACGATAAATTGGGGAGCGAATGGGAATCCTGCTTGGACAAATTACTATTGTGAAAATACTACCAATAGCACAAATTCTGGAGTTATAAATGCCTATAGTTGGACAAATACCGGATTATTAGCTGGTTCTACATATACTTATAGAGTTAGGGCAATTAATGGCAATGGTATTCCGACTGGGTGGGTGGTAATAGGTAGTCAACAGACACTTAATAAGAGCAGTATATATTACTTTGAGGTTGACAAAGTTAAACTATTGTCAGGAGATATACTTGGCTCTAATGCGAATATAACTGTTGTTGTTAGCAGTGAGAGTGCTTTGGATTTGAGCACATTCAGATTGTATATAGATGGCAGAGAAGTTACTGATGGGACAAATACATATTATGACAGTTATGAATCGGAAGGGAACATTACTAAAATAACTTACAAGATAAGGAATGCATTGAGTGAAGGGACATATGTTATATCGGCCAGAGTAATTGACAATGATGGAATGCTTTATGAAGGGGAATTGAACAATTTACAAGTTATGGCAGAAGGCAGCAAGACAGTAGTTGGTCATGTGTTGCCATATCCAAATCCTTATGATCCAGTAAAAGGCAATGTAAAGATAACATACAGGTTAGCTACTGATACGAATGTAACGATATATGTATTTGATGTAACAGGCAAGTTGGTGTGGAAGAACAATTATCAAAGTGGATTCAATGGAGGCAAAGCTGGATATAACGAAGTTGAATGGAATGGATTTGATAACTTTAACAATATGCTAACGAACGATGTTTATTTAATAAGGATAGTTGAAAGTGGTACTGGAAGAGTAATGGGTAAAGGGAAATTGGTAATTGTAAAGAGTTTGTCTGAAAAAGAAGATAATAAAAGTCGATTGGCATTTGGATTTATAGACGGAGATAATTTAAAAAGGTTAAGGGATTCCGGCAGAATAATTCTTTTGACAATGTTAGGGGCGATAGTAATTGAAGAGCTAATAAAGGTATGGAAGGTAATTAGAAAAGCAGATAAAGATAAAAGAGATAATAGCAATCGGCTCAATGGGATTTTATGAAAAGTATATTTAAGATAATTTTAGTAGCTTTTGTTTTGGCATTGGCGGAAACATTTGTGTTTGCTGCAGATGTATTGGATATAGGGACTAGTGCAAGATCAATAGGGATGGGCAGGGCATATGTTGGTTTGGCTGGTGGGGCTGAAAATGTTTTTGGTAATCCTGCTGGTTTAAAGGCTTTAAAGAAATTAGAGTTATCAAGTATGTACACAAACCTTTCAGGGGATGTAACATATGCATTGGTTGGAGTAGGAGTGCCTAAACTATTTGGTGGGAATATAGGAATAGGATATGCCAGCAATAATATTGCGGATATTTATGCAACATCAATAGATGCGAATGGTAGAGCAACAACATTAGAACCATTTACTTATGGTACAAATATGCTTCTTGGAGTTTATTCAAGCAATATAACGAAAGATATTGAATATGGGATTAGGTTAAAGTATGTAAAAAAAGGTGGGAGTATATCTGCGGTTGGGGAAGGTAGCGGAACGAATTTAGATATAGGTTTGTTGTACAAATTAAACACAGATGCAACTTTGGGATTGGTAATTGAGAACGCATTAAGCGGAGGGCTTGGTAGTATAAAATGGAGCAATGGGGTTGAAGAGGAGATGCCTCAGGTAATAAACATTGGTGGAAAATATTTTTTGAGAAGTTTTAATACAGAAATATATTCTGATTTATCATTTAGGAAATCGAGTGGGTATGAAATAAGAATAGGTGGAGAGTGGAATGCTTGGAGAAATTTGGATTTTAGAGTTGGCATTGAACAATTAAATGCGAGTCCATCTGAAAAATATATAAACTACTCTTTGGGATTAGGATATAAGTTGAATAATTTAAGGGTAGATTATGCATATTATTTAGATACGCTTTTGACGTATAATTCAAGGCATTACATATCAATAGCAATAAATTTGCCAGAAGGCAGAGGCAAATATGTAGATGAGCCGATTGTAGTTGATAAAGGTGATAGAAGTGTGGTAACAAGCGAATCGATAGAACTTGTTGGTAGAGTTAATAGAGATGTAGAAAAGGTTGTTAGCGGAGACAATGTAGCAGATGTAAGAGAAGGAGAATATAAGATAAAAGTTAAATTAGTCTTGGGTAAGAACTCTATCAATCTGACTGGGTTAGATTCTAGGGGTAGGGTTGTTGGGAGTTGTGAGGCTAGGGTGCTTAGGACAACTTGGTTTAGAGACTTAAACAGATTTAATTGGGTAAAAGATGAAGTTTTATATATGACGACGCTTGGTATTCAGGGCTTTACACTAAGGGAAGCCAGAAGTGGTTTTTTAAGGCCAAATGAAGGGGTTAGTAGAAAAGAGATGGCAGTGATATTGTCAAGAGCAAAAGATCTGCCTGCAAGCAAATTGAGGCAGCCGGTGGCAAAAGATGTCGGAACACTTTATTGGGGTGCTGCATATATTAAAAATGCAATAGATAATAACTGGCTTACATTGTTTAACGATGGCACATTTAAGCCTGACAGAAAAATCAACAGGGCTGAAGCAGTGGCAATTGTGATGAGATTTGCTGGTATAGAACCAGTATCAGGGACGGTGGATTATATAGATGTGCCAGCTGGATATTGGGCGGCTGGATATATTTCAGCAGCGAAGAAGGCAGGTTATTTGGACTATATAAAAGGAGACAAATTTATTCCTGGTGGAAATCTTACAAGAGCGGAGATATTTTATTTGCTTTCAAAGACGGATTACATAAAAGACAAGATCAAATACTTACTGGATTTTGAAAAGGGATACAAATGAAATCCATTATAACTAATTTTTCAAAAATACTGCCTTAAAACTGGATAAATTCTGTTAAAATTGACTTGTATGGATCCTAAATTAATTGAGCAACACGGATTAACTATTGAAGAATTCAATAGAATAAAGAAAATTTTATCAAGAGAACCAAATCTTGTTGAACTTGGGATGTATTCTGTATTATGGTCTGAACATTGCAGTTATAAAAGTTCAAAAATATATCTTAAAGAATTTCCAAACAAAAGCAAAAGAATAATTTGTGGTCCCGGAGAAAATGCTGGTGTTGTTGATATCGGTGATGGTTATGCTGTTGCAATGAAAATTGAATCTCACAATCATCCGAGTGCGGTTGAGCCTTTTCAAGGAGCGGCGACAGGTGTTGGAGGAATTGTCAGGGATGTATTTACTATGGGTGCACGGCCAATTGCCGCTTTGAATTCTCTTAGATTTGGGCCTCTTACGGATTCTAAAAACAGATTTTTGTTTGATGGAGTTGTTTCTGGAATTTCTTCTTATGGGAATTGTTTAGGCCTCCCAACAGTTGCTGGTGAGGTTTATTTTGATGAGTCATACAGTGGCAATTGCCTTGTAAATGCCATGTGCGTCGGTCTTCTTAAGTTGTCTGAAAACGAAGATGTTTTAACTGAGATACCATCGGTTGTAGTAAAAGCTAAAGCGGAAGGAGTTGGGAATCCCATTTTGTATGTTGGCTCATCAACAGGGAGAGATGGTATACATGGTGCTACATTTGCATCCGTAGAATTAGACGAAAATTCTGTTGAAAACAGATCAAATGTTCAAGTTGGCGATCCTTTTACTGAAAAACTTTTAATAGAGGCTTGTTTGGAACTTTTGAAAACTGGCAATGTTGTTGGGATGCAGGATATGGGAGCAGCTGGGCTCACATCTTCGCTTGCGGAAATGTCTTCAAAGGCAGGCACAGGAGTTGAAATAGAACTTTCTCTTGTCCCTCAAAGAGAAGAGAATATGACTCCATATGAAATAATGCTTTCTGAATCGCAAGAAAGAATGGTCGTTGTTATGAAAAAAGGGACAGAAGAAGATGCTTTTAGAATATTTAAAAAATGGGGGCTTAATGCTGTTGTAATTGGAACTGTTACAGACGATGGATTTTTTACTGTTAAGCAAAATGGGAAAGTTGTGGCTAGAGTTCCTTCAAAATCTTTATCCGATGATGCTCCTGTTTATGAAAGGCCTGTTGAACCGATGCTCATTGCCGAACCTTCCAAAAAAATACCGGCTAACAAAAGCTGTAACAAAATTTTGATGGAATTATTGTCAGATCCAAATATTTCCAGCAAAGCATGGGTGTTTGAACAATATGACCATATGGTCCAAACTAATACTTGTGTTGTTCCCGGCAGAGGAGATGCTGCTGTTTTAAGAATAAAATATTCGCACAAGAAAATAGCATTAACATGCGATGGCAATGGAAAGTATTGTTACTACAATCCATTTGTCGGTGGAATGATTGCTGTCTGTGAAGCAGCAAGAAATTTGGTTTGTGTTGGTGCGGAACCAATTGCTGTAACAGATTGCCTGAATTTTGGAAATCCGGAAAAACCGCAGATCATGTGGCAGTTTAGAGAATGTGTAAAAGGAATGGCAAAAGCTTGTGAGCATTTAAAAACCCCAGTTATATCTGGAAATGTGAGCTTTTACAACGAAAGCAATGGTGTGGCAATTTATCCAACGCCTGTTGTTGGCATGCTTGGCCTAATTGATAAAACACCTTTTGTAGATATGGCGTTCAAAGATAAGGATGATTTAATAATTTTAATTGGTATCAACAAAGAAGAAAAAAGCATCTGTCCTGATTTAAATTTATCTTTTGAAAAAAGTGTCCAAGACACCTGCCTTCAAGCAATAAAAAAGGGTATTGTTAAATCAGCTCACGATACATCTGAAGGTGGTCTTGCTGTTGCTTTGGCAGAATGTTGTATTGAAGGTAAAATTGGTGCTGTGGTGGCGATGAATGAAAATATAAATAATATATCTTTGCTATTTGATGAATGTCAATCTAGAATAATAATTACTATCAACCCCTCCGATATTTTTGTTTTTACTTCTATTGCTAAATCAAATTCGGCTCCTTTCTCTATTATTGGGAAAGTTGGAGGTTCTTCTCTAAAAATAAACAACAAAAAGAAGAAGTTGGTTGATATCAAAGTTGCCAAAATAAGTAAAGCATATAATAATTCTATTTCAGAAATTATGAGAGGTTAGTTTGCAAGCAACTTCAATAATTGTAATTTTGCTTTTTGTCTACACCATTTTCTCAGGTGCAAGCCAAGAAATAGCGCCAAGGCAGAGTGTTTTAGAAAATGTTTTGACTCGTGAATCTTTTATTGCTCCTGTGGGTTTTTATGAGTCGGCAAATGAACAAAACGTTCAGGCGATTCGTTCTTTTATTAAGAATAATTCAAAAAAAGTTTCTGATGAAGAGTCTGAACAAATCTTTAACTCAATAATTAATTATTGTGAAAAGTATGATGTAAATCCAATGATAGTTGCGGCACTTATATACAGGGAATCCGGTTTTGATCCAATGAGTCAATCATCTTCAAACGCACAGGGATTAGGGCAGTTATTGCCTTCGACAGCTCAAAGCATTGGGATAACAGACCCATTTGATATTGATGAAGGCGTAAAAGGTTGTGTAATGTATTTTAAAATGATGCTTGATAAATGGATTGGATATCCAAATCGAATTGAACTTGCCTTGGCTTCGTATGCAGAAGGGCCAAATCAGGTTGTAAAAAACAATGGGAATTATTCAGATAAAACTGCAAAATACATCAGCGATATTTATAAGATTTATAAATCGATCAAGTGATATTGACAAAGTTTTTAAGAAGTTTTAGCCCTTCTTTTGTAAGTATAGATTCTGGATGAAATTGAACTCCTTCAACTTGAAATTTTTTGTGTCTTAAACCCATGATCTCGTTTTCCTTTGTCCATGCCGAGATTTCAAAACAATTTGGAAGCGATTCTTTTTCGACGATCAATGAATGATATCTGGTTGCTTCAAATGGATTTTTTAATCCTTTGAAGATGCTTTTGTTATCATGAAAAATTTGCGATGTTTTTCCATGCATGAGTTTTTTTGCTCTGACTACTTTTCCCCCAAATGCTTCAGCAATTGCTTGATGGCCTAAGCAGACTCCCAAGACAGGTATTTTTCCAGCAAAATGTTTTATGATTTTTATCGATATTCCTGCTTCTTTTGGGGTGCATGGGCCGGGAGATATAAGCAGTTTTGAAGGATGAAGTTTCTCAGCTTCTTCGATTGTGATTTGGTCATTGCGAAACACTATCGTTTTTGCGTTCAAAAGTCCAAGATATTGAACAAGATTGTATGTGAAGGAATCATAATTGTCTATTACAAGTATCATGGCTAAATTATATCAAAAACAAATTGATAAAAGATTGTCATTGATATTTTGTAATGTTAGAATCAAACTATGAAAATTGATGAACAAATTCTCCAGACAGATGAATGGGGAAGAGTGAAGAAGAGTTTTGGCTGGGAGCCATTCAGAATTTATTTTGGCAAAAACAGTTCCTGTTTGGTGTTGAAGAGGAAAATCCCTTTAATAAATAAATGCTTCTTTTATATTCCACGAGGACCTGTGATTGATTATTCTGATAAGTTTCTGATAGAAAATTTTCTTAAAGCTGTTAAAGCTTTATCCAAAGAGCAAAATGCTTTGTTTGTTAGAATTGATCCCGAAATTGAAGAGTCAGAAATAGGAAATTTGAACAACTTAAAATTTTTTGGTTTTCTAAAAGCAAAAAAGGAAATTCAGCCGAGAAGCACCTTTATTGTTGATTTAAAAGCTGATCTGGAAAAAATAAGAGCTAATTTTGAGAGCAAATTTAGATATAATATCCATGTTGCTGAGAAACATGGAGTAGAGATAAAAATAGATCTTGAAGAAAAAGCGATTGATATATTTTATTCCTTGTATCAGGAAACTTGTTCAAGGCAAAACTTTATTATTCATCCAAAAAGTTATTACCAAAAAGTTTTCTCAAACATAATTAAGAATAATATGGGCTGTGTTTTCACTGCCTATTTTGAGAACGAACCGCTTTCCAGCGTGATAATTTTTTCTCTTGGCAAGAGGATTTGGTATATGTATGGGGCATCTTCCAACCGACACAGAAATTTGATGTCTAATAACTTGTTGCATTGGGAAATAATCAAATGGGCAAAAGCAAAAGGTTTTGAAAAGTATGATTTATGGGGAATCCCGTCTAACCCAAATCCAAAGCATCCTCTTTGGGGAGTTTATAGATTCAAAAAAGGATTCAACGGCAGATTTGTTCGTTTTATTGGTGCATATGATCTGCCTTTTAATAAAGCTCTTTATAAAGTTTTTGATAATGGGATTATTCTATATCAGAATATAGTAAGATTTATTAAGAAAGGCACAATTTCGGATTCTTTATCTGAGTGACAAATGAAGTTAAAAGATCTTCTAAAAAAAACAGAAATTTTGTCTATTGTTGGCGATAAAGATATTGAAATACAAGGTATTGCCTATGATTCTCGCAGGGTTCAAAAAGGTTTCGTTTTTGTTGCCATTCCCGGAACAGTTATTGATGGCGCAAAATATATACCATCTGCAATTTCAAATGGTGCTGTTGCAGTGTGTCATGAAGGCAGATCGTTATCTTTGAATAATGTTACAGAAATTATTGTTCCCTCAGCGCGAAAATTTTTGGCAGATATATCATGTGCTTTTTATGACGAGCCGTCGAAAAAATTAAAGGTAGTTGGTATAACCGGCACAAACGGCAAAACAACCACTGCTTATCTTATTAACTCAATTTTTGGCGAGGTTTTTCCCAAAACTGGTTTAATTAGCACAATTGAAACAAAAATTGGGGGAAAAAGTGTTTTGTCAACTTTAACAACGCCGGAATCACTTGAACTTCAAAAATTATTTTATGAAATGTTAAATGAAGGGGTGTCTTTTGTTGCAATGGAAGTATCTTCGCACTCAATTGCCCAAAAAAGAATCAGGGGAATTGCGTTTGACTGTGCAGTATTTACGAATTTAACCCACGACCATTTGGATTATCATCTAACGATGGAAAATTATTTCAACACAAAATTAAAGTTATTTTCTTCACTTGGCTTTAGCGGAAAAAGCGATGTGTTCGCGGTTGTGAATACTGATGATGATTACGGAGAAGCGATAATTGAAGAAACAAATGCTGATGTAATAACATATTCTTTGAACAAAAAAACTGATATAAGAGGAAAAATTTTACAGACAGAAATAGATTCAATGGAAATGGAGATAGGTTTGGGCAAAGATTCTTTTGTAGTTAAATCTAACTTGACAGGGATTTTTAATGCTTATAACATCTTGGCAGCTACAGCTTGCGCAAAAGCATTTGGTATTGAAAAAGAAAAAATTATCAGAGGTATAGAAAAATTGCAATCCGTTCCCGGAAGAATGCAGTTTGTAAATCTCGGCCAAAATTTTAAGGTAATAGTTGATTTTGCTCATTCCCCAGATAGCTTGTCAAAAGCTCTTGATTTTCTAAACAATTTTAAGGAAAACAGGTTAATTGTTGTTTTTGGCTGTACAGGCGACCGAGACAAAATTAAAAGGCCTTTAATGGGAGAAATAGCGGCAAAAAATGCGGATTTTTCCATAATTACATCTGATGATCCACACAACGAAGATCCAATTTCAATAATAAAAGCAGTTGAACAAGGTTTTACAAAGTTAAACAAATTAGATGGGAGAGATTATATTAAAATTATCGACAGAAGAGAGGCAATTAATAAAGCGATTTCAATTGCAGATGAAGGGGATATAATTTTGATTGCCGGCAGAGGGCATGAAAAATTTCAAGAGATAAAAGGGGTTAATATTGAAATTGACGATTACATGGTTGCAAAAGAATCAATTCAAAAAAAATTCTCTCTTAAAAATTAGTTTTATTATACTTTTGTTCATTATATCGCCGTGTTTATCACAAGAAGAAGAGATGCCTCTAAAACTTAAAGCCGAGAGATTGAAATTCAGCCAAAGCGAAGAGAAAATTTATGCTTTTGGGAGTGTTGAAGCAGAAATTGAAGGAGTCAAAATAAACGCGGACAAAATGATAGTGGATACCAATAAAAACATTGCCACAGCTGAAGGTAAAATAAAGCTTTCAAAAGATGATTACAAAAGTTATGCGGAATATGTTTTGTTTGATTTAGATAACAACATTTTTTTTGTTGATAATTTTTCAACGCGGGTTACCTTACAAGGGGTGAAAGGAGATATTTTTTTAAAATCTGAACAACTCAAAGATTATGGTGAGCTTAAAACAGGCGAAAACGGCTCCGTGACAACCTGTGATTTGGAACATCCGCATTATGAAGTGATCGCAAAATCGTTTTATTTTAAGCCAAATGACAAACTTGTCGCTTTTAGCGCAACTTTTTATTTAAATGGGGTGCCGTCATTTTGGCTGCCAGTTTATATTTATGATTTGGCAAAAAGAAAAGTGACTCTTTTGATGCCATTGCTTGGGAAAAATGATGTTGAAGGGACTTTTATAAAATCTGAAATTGCTTATTTTTTAAATAATGCAGCATGGGGATCCTTATATCTAAATTTGATGAGCAAAAAAGGAAATGGTTTCGGAATAGAGCACAACTATTCTTTTGACAGCAGAAACAATGGCTCTCTGTATTATTATTCAATAGATGAGGCTGATACTAAAATTGTTTCAAGAAAAATAAAAATTGATCACAATCTCAAACTCACAAAAGGTGATTGCAACTTGAAATATGAATATAACAATATTTATCTCGTGCCGTCTGGAAGAATTGATCAGACATCTTTTCAAACATCGGTAAATTTAGCGGATAAGCTCGAAAAATATTCTTTTCAAATAAATACTTTTAATGATAGAATTTCTTTGCTCAATGATATTGACATAAAAGCATCTGCACAATTTTATCAGCTCAACACCTCTTATTTTTATAGTTTGAGAAATTCAAATTCTTCCTCAAAATGGCAAAATATTTCACAAGGCTTGTTTTTGCAGGACAAATTTTTTAATGATAAATTAGACACAAAAATAAGAATAAATTATTTCAGGTCTTTGACTTATGAAGCAACTCCTTATGACGAATGGCTTGAACCAAATATTGAATTGGTTTATAGAGAGCCCTCTTACACAGCAAAATTGACAGCCAACTATTTTATAGATACCGACAAGGATGCTTATTCTGATGATTTCAATGTTGAGTACATTGAAAAGATGCCAGAGTTGACTTTTTCTTTGAATCCAATTAAATATTTTGATTTTTCCTTTTATCCTGAATTATCATTTGCAAAAATTCATGAATCCAAATATATTGCACAATTGAATTCTCAAAGACATTTTGTTGCAGATAGATATAAAACTTATTTGGGAGTTGGCAGAGTTTTCCCGTTAGGCTTTGGAAGCAATTTTTCATTTAATTATGGAGTTGAACAATATTTATACAACACAGGGGATCAAAAGTACAACAAGAAGGAAAGCTATATGATAAATTCCACAAACGGAGTCTGGTTCGACAATAAATTGCAATATGAAAGAGGAATAGGGGAAGGGAACACTCCGTTTTATTTTGACAGCGCTGGTTATTTCTATAATTATTTAAGGAATACAGCTGTTTTTTACAATGGCGTTCAACACAGATTCACTATTGATGGAGGATATAATTACCAAACGAATAAATATTTTGATTTATTGTTAAACTATCGATTTAAGCCAGATGAAAAAACTTCTTTTAGTTTTGACACTGGATATGATATTGAGAACAAACAATGGAAAGATTTGGTCTCTGTGGCAAGTGTTGCTTTGTCGAACAATTTTTTGGATTTATTTTCTCATACATACGATTTGAGAATGGGAAGGACTAAAGCTGCTACAAATATGATGCAATTTGAAATCGGAAATACTTGGCAGGAAAAATGGGCTTTTAAGTTATCGCATTTATACGACCTTTCCAAAGATGCGATAATATTACAGGATGCTGAGATCATAAAGGATCTGCATTGTTGGGAAGCAAGATTTACTTGGTCTCAATTAAGAAGAGAATACAAATTTTATTTTTCGTTGAAGGCTTTCCCGAATATGCCTTTTGGGTTTGGCACAGGCGACAGCGGAATATTTTTTGAGGGTAATATGTCTGGTGAAAGAGGTGTTGTTCAATGAAAAGATCAATTTTCTTGTTTTTGTTGTTTGTTTTGATTTTGACATTTTCTTTTGGTTGTGCAAAAACAGTAGTCCCAAAACCACAAATTGGAGATCAGATGCGAATTGAGATATCTTTCAGAGACAAAATCGATACGACAAACAACAAATATTATATTATTATTGGAGCCAATTCTGTTAATTTGATGAATAAAGGAAATTATTTCTTTGCGCCGGGCGAAGTTTATGATATTGCACGTATGGATTTATCAACGGAAGTTCAATATTATTATGACTATTTTTTCTCAAGCTGGAAAGATTTTATTAAACTTACCAATGGAACATTTTACATAACTAATGGCCCGTTTTTATCGTTTGTATCACACAACACTTTTATCGCAAAATATCTATCGTATTTAGCTATTCCGTCACCGGGAAGCGGTGATGAAAAAAAATTAATATTGACTTTTGATCTTTCAAAACTTTCCTATCCTTTGCCAGAACAAATTTATTTTAATTTTGTTTGTGTGGATTCTTCCAGTAAAATTAAAGATTTGTTGCTTGCCTCTGACAACAAAATTTCTCCAAATATTGGCAGCAAAGTTTACAATATTGCAGAACCAGCAGATAATAATATTGATGGCTCATTGGATATAATTTCTTGGTCAGTAGAGATACAATGAAAACGAATCGAATTTTTTTTCTTTCTATTTTATCAGGAATATTGCTTGGGATAGTTTTTTCAAAGTTTAATTTCTATTATCTTGTATGGATAGCGTTGATACCTTATTTTATTGCGTTGATAAGTTCTAAAAATTACAAAGAATCAGCTTTAATCGGATTTTGGTTTGGCTTTGTGTATTTCTTAATAGTTCTATATTGGATTATTTCTCTTTATCAATGGGGAGGATTTTGGGTTTATGTTGGCTGGATTTTGCTTTCTGTATTTCAGACATTTTATATTATTTTATTTTCAATTACATACTTAATTTATTTTATTTTCGGTATTATCACATTTTGTAATAAAAAGGTTTAATCTTGGGTTTTATTCCACAATAATTTTAGCCGTAATTTGGTCAATATTTGAGGTATTAAGATGTAGGGGTGAATTTGCAAGCTGTGCGGGAATTTTGGGATATAGCCAATATAGAAATATATTGTTAATCCAAATTAGTTCTATTTTTAGAGTATATGGAATAAGTTTTATAATAGTATTCTTCAATATTCTAATTTCAGAGATATTATTTTCTATTTTTACTAAGAAAAAAGCGGCAATAAAAGCACTGTTGTTTGTAACAATTTTCTTTGTGTTAATGCTTTCATTGGTTTTTATTTTTGGGTTTTTCAGAATTAAAAATCTTCAAGACAAAAATATAAAACCTTTCAAAATTGCAATTATACAGCCAAATTTCAATCAAAACTTCAAGTTAAATCCAAGCAACTCTGCTTATATGCTTGATAGATTAATTTCAATGTCAGAGAAAGCAATTCAAAGCAATAATGTTTCTATGGTTGTTTGGCCTGAAACAGCTGTTATGGATTATCCAGTTCAAAATGGAATAATTTTTAATAGAATAAAAAAATTTCTGATAAAAAACAATGTTTATCTTTTAACCGGCGGTTTTTATTATGAAGATGGGAAATATTATAATTCGGCTTTTTTATTTTCTCCAAATGGAGAATTGTTATCCCGTTATGACAAGGAGCATCTGATGCCGTTTGGAGAATATCTGCCATTTGGGAGATTTTTTTATCCTTTATTAAAAAATACCGGTTTTTTTGAAATACAGCAAAGTTCAAATCCTAATCCTCAAATATTGAAAACAAAAGATTTGAAGATTGGATGTATGATTTGTTTTGAATCGCTTTTTGATAACCTTGCTAAAAATAGAGGCCAAAAGTCTGATTTCTTGCTTGCAATTACAAATGATGCATGGTTTGGCAACACTTCAGCGCCTGATTATCATATTATGGCAGGTCCTTTTAGAGCAATAGAAAACGGAATTTGGTTTGTTCAATGTGCAAACAATGGGATATCAGCTGTTATAGACAATTTTGGCAGATTTGTATATAGAAGCAACTTGGGAGAAGTTGCAAGTCCAACAATCACTATTTACCTTTATTTAAATAAAGCAATAACAACAGCTGCATAATCGTCATACGGTTCTTTTGGGATCAACAGACTTTTTGGGATAAATCTTAAAATGCCTTTAGGTTTGTTTTCTTCCCAATATAATTTTCTTGCTTCCATTGTTGAACCCTTTTCATTAACAAAAATAATTGTTGATTTAAGATTGAGTTGTGAGATTTTTTTCTCAACAGATTTACCCTGCCCACTGTTTCCAATAATTATTAAAGATGGCTGATATTTAAAGCACAATGCTGATACAGAATCCTTTATATCAATTGTTTTAGTTATTGCTCTTTCTAAAACTGAGCCGTCTTCAAGCAAAACTGCCATACCTGATCTGTATTTGCCGGGATCAATTGATAATATAGTTGATGACATGTTAAAAACCCTCCATAAAAAATTAGTTTTTTATTTGTAGATCGATTTCTAACGGCCCGCTAGAAAAAGTATCTTTTGATGCAATGATATTGACTTTTACGATTTTTTTTGATGATTTGATCGTTTTTGTTGCTTCAAAGATTTTTGAATAGGGGATTGTCCCAACAGTACCATCAGGATTTGGTATCATACCTTTTTCAATTGAAATTTCATTTACTTTTGACAGCAAAACTTTTATTTTTTCTTCTATTTCGGCTGAATTGTTTGAGGGGGTTATTTCTTCAAAAGCAATTATTTCGCCTTTTTTGAAAACAAGTCGATTTTCAAATATCTCAAAGTGAACGGGTATTTCTTCTCCAAACACGACATTGTTTGCTGAAATCAATCTCACAACAGCACTGCCTTTTTTATCTGAAAGAAAATTTACTGCCTCCTCAAGCTCATTTTCAGGCATCGTTATATAGTGATCTCTTTTTCCGCCGATAGATTCTTTTATAATTGCATCAGTATTTAGCAAAATATAAGAAAGTTTGGCTTTAATATCTTCCTTGTTGCCTAAATCAATCACTGTGGTTATAATCACATCTCCGACATTATATAACAATTGGCCTTTTCTTGTTGTTGCTACTTCTTTTGATAATTTTTGTTTTGTTTCTTGCAAAACATTTATTTCTTTTTTGTATTTTTCCAGCATATTTTTTAACTCAGAAATTTCTCTTATAAGGCTGGTTTTGTCAGTTTTTAACTGTTTAAGCTCTTTGTTGCTTGTTTCGATAGATTGTTTTAGTTTGTTAAGCCCAAAAATTGCAGTCCTGACATCGGCTGATAAAATTGATAAAACTAATCCTGTAAAAACGGCTATTGTAATACCAGTGATAATAGTGATGATTACACCAGTTGTTCTTGGACGAAGATTAAAAATCGTTAATCTTTTTTTCCCGATAAAATGGCCGACTCTATCGCCGACAAAGGCGATAAATCCTGATACAAAAATTACAATTATAATAGTTTGTAAAGCAAACACTTTATTGTCCCGCCTTGAATAATATCCAACCGCCTATGCCGGCTGTGATTAAATTTGGCAACCACGCCGCTAAAAACGGAGAAATTATTTCCATTTGTCCAGCGGCCATTGACAAAAACATCAACACATAATAGATGAAAATGATTATAACACTTATTCCAAGTCCAATTGAAGAAGCTTTTCGTGTTGGGTTTAGCCCAAGCGGTGCGCCTAAAAGCGTAAATACAAAACAAGCAAATGGAATGGCAATTTTCAGATTTAGTTGAATAGAGAGATCAGTTGTGTTTTCCCCCATTTTTTTCTTTAAAGCAATATAATCTTTAAGTTTGTTGAAATTCATATCGTCAGGATTTGCGCTGCCTTGGCGCAGTTCTGCAGGCGTTATTTTTAGGACAATTTGTTGTTCGTCAAATCTCATTATATGTTTGTAATCGCCATCGTCAGAAAGAAAATATGTTGTGCCGTCTTTGAAAATCCACCTGTCTTCTTTCCATTGAGCTGATTTTGCGTTTATTATTTGTGAGAGTTTACCATCGTCAAATTCTTGAATTATTACTCCCTGCATACTATCTCCGGATGATTTTCTTGCATAAAATATCCTTTTAAGCTGGCCATTTTCAAGCTCCGGAATAAAAATGTTTTCTTTAATTTTTGGAGCTTTCTCTAGTTTTGTCTCAATCATGAGCCGTTTAGTGGCGGAATTTGCTTCTGGGACAACAATTTCATAAAATGCCAATGTAATAAAACTTACAACAATTGACATTGCAAGCACTGGTGTTATCACCCTGTACAAACTTATTCCACCTGCTTTGAAAGCAATAATTTCTTTATCAGAGGACAACCTTGCAAACGTAAGAATAGATGCAAGCAACATTGCCATTGGGAAAATATAAACGACCACTGATGGAAGTTTATATAAGAAAATCTGTCCAGCAATGTAAAGGGGCATTCCCATAATAACAACAGCCCTTACAAGTTCAAACATTACCATGCTTGCGGACAAAATCAAAGTAAATGCTGTTAATCCAAAAATGAAAGGGTCAAAAATTTCTTTAAGGATATATCTGTCAAGAATTTTCATTTTTAAAGTTTAAATTCTTCTCCAAGGTATGTTTTTTTTGCAGTTTCATCGTTTGCTATAAAATTGGAATCGCCTGAAACCAAAATTGTTCCTTTTTGTATGATATAAGCTCTGTCTGTTATTGAAAGTGTTTCTCTTACATTGTGATCTGTTATTAAAATTCCAAGTCCCTTTGTTTTTAGGTATTTGATCACTTTTTGAAGTTCTGAAACAGTAATAGGATCTATCCCAGTAAAAGGTTCATCAAGCAGCAAAAAACATGGCTCCATAGCAAGTGCTCTTGCAATTTCCACTCTTCTTGCTTCACCGCCGGACAATTGGTATGCTCTGCTCTTTTTAAGATGCGCAACTCCCAGTTCTTCCAGCACTTCATTAAGCCGTTTTTGATATTCATTTTTTGGAACAATGTTATTTATCTCCCAAAGCATGAGGATATTTTCTTCGACAGTAAGTTTTTTGAAAATAGAAGTTTCCTGAGGCAAATATCCCATTCCTTTTTGCGCTCTTTTGTGCATTGCAAGATGAGTGATATCTTCTTCTCCAAGGTATACATGGCCTTTATCAGGACGCAAAAGTCCAACAACCATATAAAAGGTTGTTGTTTTCCCGGCTCCATTTGGTCCAAGAAGTCCAACCACTTCGCCTCTATGAACCTCAATGGATATTTCGTTTACGACTTTTTTGTTTCCAAAAGATTTAACGAGTTTATCAGTTTTTATGAACATGAAAATCTCCTTAGCTCTTCAAGTTTTTTTAGCGCTTTACCTGAATCTATTGATTTTTCTGCTTCTAAAATTCCTTGTTTAATATCATTTGCTTTTTTGCCAACAACAATTGCTGCGGCGCTGTTTAAGATGACAACATCTCTCTTTGGCCCTTTTTCTTTTCCAGATAAAATGTCAATTGCAATTTTTGCGTTTTCTTCTTTATCAGCGCCTAAAATTGAAGAAAGAGGAGCTTTTTTAAGACCTAAATCTTCAGGATCGATCACATATTCTTTTATAATTCCATCTTCTAAATGTGAAATTTTTGTTTTGTTTGATATTGATATTTCGTCAATTCCTTCAAATCCATGGACAACCATTGCCTTTTGGCAACCTTGCTTTTTCAAAACATTTGCCATAACAGTTGTTAGATTAGGAGAATAAACTCCCATCAATTGTCCTTTTGTATTTGCTGGATTACTGACAGGGCCTAAAATATTGAAGATAGTTCTTATGCCAATTTCTTTTCTTGTTGGTGCGGCAAATTTCATTGCTTGATGAAATACTTGAGCAAAAATAAAACCAATTCCAATGGTGTCAATACACTCGGCAACTTTTTGTGGAGGCAAATCAATCTTAATTCCAAGAGTCTCCAATAGATCCGCACTTCCGCATTTGCTTGAAACAGCTCTGTTGCCGTGTTTTGCAATTTTAACTCCAGCTCCAGCGGCAACAAAAGAAGCAATAGTTGAAATATTAAACGTGCCTGCGACATCTCCTCCTGTTCCGCAAGTATCTACATAGTAATCAGATTTAAGCTCGATTTTTAGAGCATGTTCACGCATTTTTGATGCAAAACCAGAAATTTCGTCAATTGTTTCGCCTTTCATTCTAAGCGCGGTGATAAGTGAAGCTATCTGTGATGGAGTTGCGGTCCCAGATAAAATTTCTGACATTGCTTGTTGGCTTTCTTCCAAAGATAAATTCTGGCCTTCAACTGCCTTTTTTATTAAATCCCTTATAATCATTTTGTAAATTATAACATAAACCGGCAATAGTGCTATAATGTTCAATAGTTGAACATATGCAGGAAATTGCAGATTACGAACATAAGATAATAACGGAGCTTTCAAAGAATTCGAACGCTTCGCAAAGATATCTTTCCAAAGTCTTAAATTTGTCTTTGGGCATGGTAAATGTTATCCTCCGTCGCTTGATCAAAAAAGGTTATATGAAAATGAAACAGCTTGATGGCAGAAAAGTTCAGTATATTTTGACACCAAAAGGTTTTTCAGAAAAAATTGCACGCTCAAAAGAATTTGTCAGAAATACAATTTCCCTTGTTTCCGGTATGAAATCAGCAATTAAAAATATAGTTATGGATTACTATAAAAAGGGGTACAGAAATTTCTATTTTTTTGGAGATGGAGATCTTTTATCTATAATAGAAGCTGCATTCAAAGAATTGGGTTATAAAGATATAAAATTGGAAAAATTTCCCGATGAAGAAAAAAAAGCCCTATCTTCTTCTGTTGTGTTTTGCCTAAATAAAATGCCGGACAACACACCAAACGGATATGAATTTGTTGATATAATGCAAAGGATAGCGCAAGAACTTGAATAGTTTCTTTTAGAAAGGGAAAATTTTTCTATGGCAATTTCAATGCTTGATCTACGAAAAGAGTATCAGTCCTTAAAAGATGAAATCGATATAGCAATAAGTCAAGTGCTGGCCAGCGGCGTTTTCATTTTAGGGCCAAATGTTTCTTCGTTTGAAAAGGAATTTGCCTCATATATTGGTACAAAATTTGCTGTTGCTGTTGCTTCTGGCACTGACGCGCTTTTTTTATCGTTAAAAGCCATTGGCGTTAAAGAAGGAGATGAAGTTATCACTACCCCACTTACTTTTTTTGCCACATCTGAAGCCATTTCATATACTGGAGCAAAACCTGTTTTTGTTGATGTTGATCCTAAAACCCACAATATTGATCCCAAAAAAATTTTAACTGTAATAAATAAAAAAACAAAGGCGATTCTTCCTGTGCATTTGTGGGGAAGACCTGCACAAATGGACCAAATTATGCAAATTGCAAAAGAAAATAATTTGTTTGTTGTGGAAGATTGCGCTCAATCTTCTGGCGCGGAATATAATGGAAAAAAAACTGGCTCGTTTGGAATTTGTGGCTGTTTTTCTTTTTTTCCGACAAAAAACTTGGGCTGCTATGGTGACGGTGGCATAATAACCACAGATGATGAAAAAGTTTATGAAAAGTTAAAACTTTTGCATCTGCATGGTGGCAAAGTTCGTGGAATCCACGAAATAATAGGGCATAATAGCCGTTTGGATGAAATTCAGGCAGCAATTTTGAGAGTAAAACTAAAGTATCTGGACAGGTGGAATGAAATTCGCAGAAAAAATGCTGCAATTTACACTAAATACTTATCACAGGCAGGCATAAAATGTCCAGTTGAACTAAATAAAGAAAAACACGTTTATCACCAATATACTATTGAAGTTGAAAACAGGCAAGATTTGATTGAGTATCTAAAAACGAAAGATATATCCGCTTTTGTTTATTATCCTTTACCTTTACATTTACAAAAACCTTACAAAAATTTAGGATATAAAGCTGGTGATTTTCCTGAAAGTGAAAAAATTGGCAATCAAATGCTTTCAATTCCGATTCATTCTTTCCTATTGGAATCAGATGTGGAAAATATAGCTAAAACTATCTGTGAATTTTACAAATAAAAATGGAAGAAATTGGCATAGTTGTTAATGAAACGGATAACAATTGTGTTGTTGTTGAGATAGAGAGAAAAAGTGCTTGCTCCTCATGTGGACTTTGTACCCTTGCTGATGATAAAAGCAGGATGCGAGTTGAATTAAGAAACGATATTGGCGCAAAAAAAGGGGACAGAATAATTATTGAGGCAAAAGATAAAAATATTTTTTTGATATCATTTGTTGTCTATGTTATTCCTATAATTTTCTTCATTGCTGGATTATTTCTAGGGCACCTAACATTTGGCGATAATTACATTTTGGTTTCTCTTTGTTGTATAATGTTTTTGTTTTTTGGTTTTTTTCTTGTAAAAGTTTTTGAAGGCAAACTAAAATCCTTGCAATTGTTAAAACTAAAAAGCAGAGATGATAAATGATATTTGTTAAAAAAACATTTAGAGGCGGGGTTCATCCAGAAGACAAAAAAAAATTGTCAGCGGATAAGCCAATTGAGAAAATGCCCCTTTCAAAAGAGTATGTAGTTCCTTTAAGCCAGCATGTAGGATCTCCCGCTGAACCTTTGGTAAAAAAAGGTGACATTGTTTTGAAAGGCCAAAAAATCGCTGACAAAGATGGCTATATGACATCCGCAATTCATTCCCCAACTTCTGGCGAAGTTATAGATGTAAAAAAAATGATGCACCCATTTGGGCAAAAGGTTTTAAGCGTAATAATTAAACCTGACAACTTGGATAAATGGGCAGATCTAAAGACCAATAAATTAGAGGATTTATCAGGCCAGCAAATTGTTGAAATTGTCAGAGAAGCAGGAATTGTTGGACTCGGTGGAGCAGCTTTCCTAACACATGTAAAGCTTTCACCTCCAAAAGACAAAAAAATTGACACGCTGATTATAAACGGAGTTGAGTGTGAGCCTTATTTAACAGCTGATTATCGGCTGATGCTTGAAGAAGGTGAACGAATAATAATTGGGATTAAAGCTATTTTAAAGGCATTAAACCTAAACAAAGCAATTTTGGCGATTGAAAGCAATAAACCAAAAGCTATTCAAGAGATGGGGAAAGCGTTGAAAGCTGATGATTCTATTAAAATTGTCGTTTTGGAGACAAAATATCCCCAAGGTTCAGAAAAACAATTGATAGAAGCAATAACAAAAAGGCAAGTTCCTGTCGGCAAACTACCGGCTGATGTGGGTGTTATAGTGCAAAATGTTGGGACAGCAAAAGCGATTGCTGATGCAATAATTGATGGCAAGCCTTTGATTGAGAGAGTTATTACGGTTTCCGGAAGCAATATAAAAAAGCCGTCAAATCTGATTGTTAGAATAGGAACTAAAATTTCGGACATAATAGACTATTGTGGCTCAACTTTTGAAAAAATAGAAAAAGTTATTTTGGGCGGACCTATGATGGGAATTGCTGCGCCATCTATTGATGTGCCAATAATTAAAGGAACTTCTGGTATTATATTGCTGAAAAAGAATGAAATTGTTCTGTATAATTCTGACCCTTGTATAAGGTGTGGGAAATGTATTCAGGTGTGTCCAATGGGTCTTGCTCCAGCAAGATTGATGGATTCTTCTGAATCAAAAGATTTTGATGATTGTATGGCCGAAAATATATTAAATTGTATGGAATGCGGTTCTTGTGCATTTGTATGTCCGTCAAGAAGACCGTTAGTGCATTGGATAAAAGTAGCAAAATCCAATATACAGAAAAAACTTAAGAAATGAATTTTAGGAGGTAAAGTTTTGGAAGAAGAGAAAAATAAATTGCTTGTTACAGTATCTCCTCATATTTTCTCAGGGTTGACAACAAGGCAAATAATGAGGCAGGTAATATTTTCATTAATTCCTGC
>CAZQZN010000005.1:24018-48652 GCA_964597815.1 uncultured bacterium
TTGGTTTTAGAGCATTTTTGGTTGTTATGGTTAGCGTTTTGAGCTGTGTTTTAAGTGAAGAAATTTTTCAAAGAATAGTTGGCAAACCTTCAACAATCTCTGATGGCAGTGCTGTTTTAACTGGTATTTTATTGGCCTTTTGTTTGCCTTCAACTTTACCGCTGTATATGGTTTTTGTTGGTGGTTTTGTTTCAATAATTTTTGGGAAGATGTTATTTGGAGGGCTTGGCCATAATTTGTTTAATCCAGCTTTGGTTGGAAGAGCGTTTTTACTGGCTTCGTGGCCTCAACAGATGACAACTTGGCCGCTTCCGGGCAAAGTTTTTCTTGGAATATACGATGCTGTTGCCAGTGCAACTCCATTGGCAAAAGTTAAATTGCTTGGCCAATACAGTTATAGCTATTTGGATTTATTTATTGGCAATGTTGGTGGGAGCTTGGGAGAAACGAGTGCACTTTTGCTTTTAATAGGTGGGATATACCTGATTTTGAGAAAAATAATATCTCCACTTATTCCTTTAACTTTTATCACATCTGTATATGTTTTGAGTTATTTTTTAGGATATGATCCATTGTATTCAATTTTAGCTGGAGGAGTTTTTTTAGGCGCTTTTTTTATGGCTACTGATTATGTGACAAGCCCAATAACAACAAAAGGCAAAGTTATTTTTGGAATTGGCGCAGGGATTTTGACAGTCTTAATTAGAAAATATGGCGGTTATCCCGAAGGTGTTTGTTATGCAATTTTATTTATGAATGCTTTTGTTCCTTTGATTGAAATGTGGACCAAACAAAAAGTTTATGGTGAAAAAAATGAAGATCATTGATTACCCTTTAAGATTGCTGATTGTGTGTGTTATTGCCGCAGGCCTTTTGGCTTTTGTTTATGAAAGCACTTCAAAAACAATTGAAATAAACAATGAAAAAGAAAAAGTTTCAAAAGTAAAAATGGTTATGCCAAAAGATGTTGATGAGATAAAAGAGTTTAAAGCTGAAAATCCTTATTACAAAGGTATTAAATCTGGCAAAGTTGTTGGTTATGCCATTGTTGCTTCCTCAAAAGGTTATGGCGGAGATATTAATATCCTTGTTGGGATTGACACAAACCGAAAAATCACAAAGATTGAAATCTTATCCCATAAAGAAACTCCCGGTTTAGGAGCAAAAATTGAGGATAAAAATTTTTTAACGCAGTTTTTTGGAAAAACCAAAGTTGAATCTGTTTTGAAAAAAGAAGATTCTTTAAACGGCCAAATTGATGCGATTGCAGCAGCTACAATTTCGTCTCGTGCTTTTACCAACGCTGTTCAAAAAGCATTTAAAATTTATGATGAGGCGGCAAAAAATGATAAATAAAATTATCTTTTATTGGAAAACTTTTTATAACGGCATATTGAGAGAAAATGCTATATTTCGGCTTATGATTGGTCTTTGCCCTGTGCTTGCTGTTTCGACTTCTCTGATAAATTCTATTGGTATGGGTATTGCCTCGACATTTGTTTTGATATTTTCCAATATAACTGTTTCGGCATTTAGAAGATTTATACCAAATGGAGCGCGGATTCCTATCTTTATAGTAATTGTATCAACATTTGTTACAATAATTGACTATCTTATGATGGCTTACACTCCTCAACTGCACAAAGCGTTGGGGGTTTTTGTTCCTTTGATAGTTGTCAATTGTATTATACTTGGCAGAGCAGAAGCGTTTGCTTACAGAAACGATGTCATTTTGTCGTCTTTAGATGGTTTAGGAATGGGACTTGGATTTACACTTGCAATTTCAATTTTGGGAGCAATCAGAGAAATTTTGGGAAATGGCACAATTCTTGGAGTCAAAATTTTTGGTGCGGCTTTTAATCCAGTAGTTATTATGATTTTACCGCCCGGTGCGTTTTTTGCGATTGGTTTTCTGATGGCCGGTTTAAATTTGATTACAAAGAGAAAAAATTAGTTGGAGGAAAAGATGTTTTTTCAATTGTTTTTGATTTTTTTCTCGGCGATGGTTGCAAACAATATTATACTAGTCAGGTTTTTAGGATTATGTTCGTTTTTCGGCGTTTCAAATAAGCTGGAAACCTCATTGAGTATGAGTTTTGCTGTTCTGTTTGTTATGACAATGGCAACATTTGTTAGTTGGAATATATATCATTTATTATTGCTACCGTTAAATCTTGTTTTTTTGAGAACCTTGGTTTTTATTATAGTAATTGCTTGGCTTGTTCAAATCGTAGAAATGTTTTTAAGGAAAATTTTTCCTTTTTTGTATAGGGCGATGGGAGTTTACTTGCCTCTAATTACAACAAATTGTGCGATTTTGGGAACTGCATTTTTAATAGTTGATTACAAATATAATTTGGTTGAATCGATAGTTTTTGCTGTTGGTGTTTCATTAGGATATATGCTTTCAATTGTTGTTTTTGCATCTATGAGAGAAAGATTGGAGAATGCTCCAATACCAGATTCAATGAAAGGGTATCCAATCGCTTTTATTTTGGCTGGACTTATGTCACTGTCTTTTATGGGATTTATAGGAATGTTTGGCCTATCATTATAGGGAAATAAGGAATAGAAATGCTATTAGAATCAATAATTTTAGCTGGAATAATCGGGGTTATTATTGGTTTCGTTCTAGCGATTGTAGAAAAAGTTTTTGCTGTTAAATCTGATGAGCGGTATGAAGCTATTTTATCTGTTTTGCCGGGTATAAATTGTGGAGCATGTGGATTTCCCGGTTGTTCAGGATATGCACAAAGTTTAGCGCAAGGCAAAAGCGAGCCAAACTTTTGTTCTGTTGGCGGAATAAGTGTAGCGCAAAAGATTTCAGAAATAATTGGTGTTGAACTCAAACAAGTAGAAAAAAGAGTTGCTGTTCTTCACTGTCAAGGCGGCAGAAGCAAAAGTGTTGAGAAGTTTAATTACAAAGGGATATCTTCCTGTTCAGCTGTAAACATAATTGATGGCGGCAATAAGGCGTGTTCTTATGGTTGTTTAGGACTTGGAGATTGTATATTAGTATGCCAGTTTGATGCATTAAAAATGGGCAGTGATAAACTTCCGATTGTTGACAAAGAAAAGTGTACTGCTTGTGGAAAATGTGTCCAAACCTGTCCCCGCGGTTTGTTTGAACTTATTCCCATATCAAGAACTCCTGTGGTTTTGTGCAAATCAAAAGAAAACGGGCCTGA
This sequence comes from uncultured bacterium, assembly GCA_964597815.1. GTDB lineage: Bacteria > Margulisbacteria > WOR-1 > JAKLHX01 > JAKLHX01 > CAZQZN01. The sequence goes on from CAZQZN010000005.1 coordinate 27,207, forward strand.
TACGAGAAAAAACTGCAAAATTGGCTGTGTTGCTTGCAGAATCTGCGAGAAAAAATGCCCGGTTTCAGCCATAAAAGTTATTGATAATTTGGCTGTTATTGATTATTCAATTTGTACATCTTGCGGAATTTGCGTGGAAGTCTGTCCACAGAAAGTGATTGTTAATGTTGCTCCAAAAAACAAAGAATAGCTTTATTGCTATTTTTCTGCTTCTTTTTTGTTCAGGTTGTCTGCAAAACACTTCAAACAAGATATTTGAAAGATCTTTTTTTGTGATGGGGACGCTATGTGAAATAAAAGTGCTGGACAGCAATGATTCGTCAGCGAGAGAGAAAATTGATAAATTTGAAAATGAAAAAAGAAAAATTGATTTGCAACTTTCTTTTTATAATCCAAAAAGCAGATTGTCTAAGATAAACGCTTTGGCAAAAGAAGGATTTGTCAAATTATCCCCAGAAGAACTAACCCTTTTGAGAAAATCCATTTATTATTCAAAATTGACTGAGGGGGCTTTTGATATAACTTTTTATCCTATATGGGAATTATGGAAAAAAAGCGAAAAACGTGGAGCCATACCAATGAAAAACGAAATAAATTCTGCAATAAAAAAAATCGGCTATAAAAAAATAATTTTTTCAAAAGATGGACAAAGCATAAAGTTTGCAAAAAATACTATCTCTATAAATTTTGGAGGTGTTGCCAAAGAATACGCGCTAATAAAATGTTATCAGTTAGCGAAAGAAAATGGCATCGACAATTTTTTGATAAATCTCGGCGGAGATATTATCGCGGTTGGTGAAGGCAAAAGAGAGGGAAATTTTAGCGAACGAGGCAAAGGGTGGATAATTGCTATTCAAGATCCATTTGACAAAAATAAAATTATTGGCAAACTAAACTTGAAAGACAAAATTGTCTTAACCTCAGGAGTTTACCAAAGATTTGTTGAAATTAATCAAAGAAAATACCATCATATTATTGATGCGAGAAGCGGACTTCAAAAAAACGATTTTGCTCAATTAACAATAGTTGGAAATATTGAGTCCAATGTTATGCCATCTATCGTGTTATTTCTTATGGGCAGCGAAAAGGCGTTGAAGTATCTATCAAAAAACAAGGGGCTGCAATATATCATCATTGACAAAAATGGCAAGATTTTAAGTAATGTATCTGAAATAGTTAGGAATTGATTTGACAACATAGTTTAATTTATGCAACAATATGATAAGAAAACATGAGAACATTTTGGCTGATTTTACAAATTTTGTCTGGCATTGCTCTAATTATTGCTGTTTTAATGCACACTGCCAAGGGTGAAGGCCTTGGTGGAATTGGTGGGACTGCACATATTTTTGGTTCTCAAAAAGGTCTTGAAGAAGGTTTAAATAAGATCACTACGATAATTGCAGTAATATTTATCCTTTCTTCTATTTTCGTAATGTATTCATAAAAAGGAGGTTTTTCAAATGGATGTGGCCGCAAAAATGATTTCACTTTTTTACACGCCTCTTGGGATACATATTCAAAAACTTATTTTGGGTTTGATACTTTTTTCGATTGGAGTATTGGTCGCAAAACTTTTTCAATTTATTGCTGAAGCACTTTTGAGTCTAATCAACATTGATAAAATTTCAGAAACAATTCAGCTAAAATCTTTGGTCAAGAGAGCAGACCTTGGTGATAATGTTGCAAAATTTCTTTCAGAAATAGTTTTTTGGCTGGTTCTTTTATTTGGCGGTATAAAGATAGTATATCTTTTATCTTTTAACCGTGCTCTTGAGATTTTGCGTATTATTGTTCACTATGTCAGTATTAATGTTGTAAGCGCGGCTTTTATTTTAACTTTGGCGGTTGTTTTTGCTTCTTTTATTTCTGGGATGATTCTTTTTATAGGCGGATTGATAAACATTCCCGGCTATAAACTCATTGCAAGATTTTTCCAATACGCTGTTGTGATATATGGGGTAGTATTTTCTTTGGATAAGTTAGGGATTTCAACAGAAACATTTTTAATGAAGCCTGATATTATTCTTGGATTTTTTGCTTTGGCAGGTGCAATAGCATTTGGACTTGGTTGTAAAGACATTGCAGAAAGTTTTCTTGCGAATTTTTTAAGGAACAGCAGATAGCCAGTATTTTTTAAATATGAAATTAAGTTTTGAAGGAGGTGAGAAAATAATGAAAAAGTTTATTAGTTTTATCCTTACTTTTTTAATGTTGTTTTCTGTTTCTTTAGCACAAACAAAAAAAGCTCCAATGCCACCCAAAAAGTCAACTGTTAAAAAGGCTACTCCTGCACCTGAATCAAAAAAGGTTGTTTACACCGCTCAAAAATCAAAAAGGCCGGAATTGTCGGTATCTCCAAAAGCGCACTTTTATACTGGCAATGGTGGTTCCAGTTTTGCGGTTGGTTGCGAGGTTTCAAAACCGCTTATGGACAATGTTGATCTCATGGGAGAAGTAATATACATATTTCCAAACGCTGGAGTTTCAAACATAGTTTTTAGTGGAAACGGCATTTACAGGTTTGAAAAAATGCAAGGGCTCCCTGGAGATCTTTATGCTGGTGGTGGCTTAAACTACAATTTGGTCAGCGGCAGTGGATTTAGCGCTTCAGGTATGGGCTTTCAAGGATTGGTTGGGATGGATTTTGCCGTTGGTGATGGGACTGCATTTGGTCAACTAAAATATGTAAGCTACACATATTCAGTTCCAGCCACAACTACAAGCCTTTATGGATATACAGTAACAGTTCCAGGATTTTCAGTAAGTTCTAGCGGTCTTGTTATTGAAGGTGGATATAGATTTGCAATGTAGTTACTTTGCAAGAATGTTTATGTGTAAGAACCCCGATAATAGTCGGGGTTCTTTATTTTATGCGTAAAAATACAACTGACAAAAGTGTCTGCTTTGATATTTTGTATTTTCTATGTAAATCTTGTACTCAACAAGAATAAGTTCTAAGCCCATATTTAAGGAATTTATTAACAATAACCAGTTTCTAATTATTTTTCCTATTGACAAAGTTTTAACAATTGTGTAACATCTTTGCAAAAGGAGGTGATAGAAAGATGAAAAAAGCAATATTAGTAATTTTAGCACTAATAACTCTGACTGCATTTGCTAATGCCTCTGTATTGCAAAATGCAAATACATTAGGCGCTGGTAAAATGGGTTGGTTGATAGCCGTTGAATATGACAATAACCTAGGCGGCGTTAGCGAGACGTTGACGGGGGTTGGCGGATATTTAGCTTATGGAGTTATGGATAAATTGGATATTTTTGGAAAGGTTGGATATGGCACTGTAAGCAATTTACCTCTTGGAGTTAATTCCGCAAACTCAATTGTTGTTGGTGTAGTGGCAAAATATCAATTGCTTGAGGAAAGCAAGAATATGCCAGTTGCTGTTGCTGCAGTTGCTGGCTATCAAGCTGTTACAGGAAATTTTAGCACTCCGCTTGGTTCTGGGCAGACAGTTAACGGTGATATGGGCGTTGGAGCCGTTGTAAGCAAACTCATGATTCCATGGGTGCCATATGGTGCTGTTGTTTATCACAGCTTGCCATCTGGCGGAACAACCGATACTAATTTGGAGTTGGTTGTTGGTACTCAGATGCTACTTTCAAAAACATCAGCGGTTGTTGGCGAAGTTTCTCTAAACTCTTATACGCCATCAGGAGGCACTTCATATTCAAACACTCAGATATCTTTAGCTTATTCAGCAAAGATATAGTATAGTTTATATTTGCCTCATTAAAGCTCCTTCCTCTGCAAAGAGAAGGGGCTTTTTTTTACAAAGTATAAATAATAAGAGAGTGAGAATATTATTTTATGGATGTTATAATTTAACTATGTTGAATAATGCCATTTTATTTTTGTTTTCTGCTTTAGTATCTTTTGGTTTTTCTTATTTAATCATTTTGTTTTCAAAAATGGTTAAAGCAGGCCAATCGATAAGAGATGAAGGGCCTCAAAGGCACAAAACAAAGGCTGGAACCCCAACATTTGGAGGGGTTGCTGTATTTATTGCTGTATTGATTTCAGCTTTTATATTTGTTGATCTTGATATAAAGACATTTTTTATGTTATTTTCGGCATTTTTATTTGCACTCATAGGTTTTATTGATGATTATTTAAAAGTTGTTCAGAAAAAAAATGATGGTCTTAAACCTTCTCAAAAAATTTTTTTTCAATCATTATTTGCGCTTATATTTGGAGTGGTTTTGCTTTTAAATTTTCATGATTTGGGGGTTAAAGGTTTGTTAAAGACATCATATTTTAATATGCCATATATTTATTTGCCATTTATAATTTTGCTAATGGTCGGTTCTTCAAATGCGACAAATTTAACTGATGGATTAGATGGCCTTTTAGCTGGTTCTTCATTTGTGGCATTTTTGTCTTTTGCGTTTGTTTCTTATAAATTGGGTCAAAATGATATTTTTGGCCTTTGTGTTATTTCAGCAGGTGCTATTTTGGGTTTTCTTTTGTTAAACTATTATCCGGCAAAAATTTTTCTTGGAGATGTTGGTTCGCTTGGTATTGGCGCTTTGCTTTCTGGAATAGCCATACTTCTCCACAAGGAACTTTTACTCGCGCTTATCGGGGGTGTTTTTGTTATAGAAACTTTATCAGTGATATTACAGGTGTTTTCATACAAGGTTTTTGGCAGAAGAATTTTTAAGATGAGCCCTTTACATCATCATTTTGAATTGATGGGTTTAAGCGAAAAAAATGTGGTCTTTATTTTTTGGGCATTATCGGTATTTTTTGGTGTAATAGGAGCAATTTTATAAATGTTGGATTTAGCAAATAAAAAAGTTTGTGTTATTGGTTATGGCAAAAGCGGGAGAGCAGCTGCAGAAAAATTACTTGATATGGGAGCAAAAGTAAAAATATCAGATTCAAAAGAAATACAAGACAAAATTATTGGGCAAAATATAGAGTATGAAACTGCTGGGCACAGCGTTGATTTTTGTTGCAACAGCGATTTGATAATTGTCAGCCCCGGAGTGCATTTGGATATTTCTCCAATAGAAGAAGCCAAAAAAAGAAATATCCCTGTTATTTCTGAAATAGAGCTTGCATTTAATTTTCTTTCAAAGCCAATAATTGCGATCACCGGGACAAATGGCAAAACAACAACAACAACTTTAATAGGTGAGATATTAAAAAATGCTGGTTTGAGAGTTGCTGTTGCCGGCAATATCGGAACACCTCTTATTTCAGTTGATGATTCTAATCTTGATTATGTTGTTGCTGAGATAAGCAGTTATCAACTAGAAACAATAGAAAACTTTAGGCCTCACATTGCTGTTTTGTTAAATATCACACCAGACCATTTGGAGCGTTATAAAAATATGGAAAACTACCTTCTTGCAAAGAAGAGGATTTTTGAAAATCAAACTTCAGATGATTATTGCGTTTATAACTTTGATGATGGGCTTGTTGTTAAAGCAACGGAAGGAGTATTTTCTAAAAAAGTTCCTTTTAGTTTAAAAAATGCGCTTCAAGATGGTTTTTTTGTCAATGGTGAATATGCGGTGAGATTGTCTGAAAATGTTACAGAGCCGGTTTTTAAGCTTGATGACTTGAAAATAAAAGGTTGGCACAATGTTGAAAATGCTCTTGCTGCATCCGCTGTCTCTTATTTATGCGGTGTTTCCAGAAATGATATTGCAAAGACACTTAGGCAATTTAATGGGGTTGAACACAGAATAGAATATGTTAGAACTATTAATGGAGTTGATTTTTACAACGATTCTAAAGCAACAAATCCCGATTCTACAATAGTTGCGTTAAAAGCGATCTCAAGAGGAAAGAATATTATTTTGATACTTGGCGGCAGAGACAAAGGCACAGATCTGGACTTAATGGTTGAAGAGATAAAAAAATGTGTAAAACATGTTTTTTTGGTTGGAGAGGCGGCACAAAGATTTGAAAATGCTTTAAGAGACAAAGGATTTCTTGAAATAACCAAAATAGATTCTTTATCAGGTGCAGTTGAGGCATCATTAAATTATGCTTCTTTTGGAGATACTGTGCTTTTATCCCCAGCATGTGCCAGTTTTGATATGTTTAATGATTTTGAGCATAGGGGAAGAGTTTTTAAGGATATTGTCAATTCATTATGAAAAAAAATATAAATTATTTGATTCTGCTAAATGTGTTTTTTCTTATTCTTTATGGAGTTTTGATGGTTTTTAGTGCGACCACAATTGAATCTCTAAGATCTGGAGATCCAATGTATTACTTGAAAAGGCAGTTAATTTTTATTTTTATTGGTTTTATCGCGATGTTTTTTGCATATAGGATTGACTATAGACAATACAGGAAATATTCTCTTTATTTCTTGTTTATTTCGTTTTTGTTACTTTTGCTTGTGTTTATTCCAGGAATAGGCAAAAAAGTTGGCGGAGCAAATCGCTGGATAGATTTAGGGATAATTTCGTTTCAACCGTCAGAAATCGTCAAAATTTTTCTGATATTTTATTTAAGCGATGCACTCACAAACAAAAAAGAAAAAATAACGAATTTTGCAAAAGGCATTTTGCCAGTATTAATGGTTGTTGTTTTTTTCTCTTTGTTTATATTAAAACAGCCTGATTTAGGGACAACAATTGAATTATTCTTAAATACTCTTCTGATGATTTATGTTGCCGGAGCAAACATTTTTCATGTGTTGTTTTTGTTTTTTGGGCTTTTTATTAGTGGAATAAGTTTAAGTTTTATTTCTCCATATCGTTGGAAGAGAATAATAGCCTTTCTAGATCCGTGGAAAGATCCGCTTGGAAGTGGTTTTCATGTGATTCAGTCACTTATCGCAATTGGAACAGGTGGCTTTTTTGGGCTGGGTGCTGGAGGGAGCAGGCAAAAATTTTTATATCTTCCTGAACAATATACTGATTTTATTTTTTCTGTTGTTTGTGAAGAATTGGGTTTTATAGGTGCTGTTGTTTTAATAGTTTTAATATTATGGTTCGTTTCCCAGATTGTTAAGGTTGCAAAAAAGGCACCTGATCTTTATTCAAAACTCCTTTGTGCTGGTTTTGCTGGTTATATTGGAATTCAGTCATTTATAAACATGGCGGTCGCCAGTGTTATTCTGCCCACCACAGGAATTCCTTTGCCTTTTATAAGTTATGGAGGAACTTCTTTGGTTGTAACAATGTATTTTGTTGGTGTAATTTTAAATATCTCATCAAATTCAAATCCGGAACAATTGCATGAAAAATAACAATAAACCTGTAAAAGTTGTATTTTGTGCTGGAGGAACAGGAGGGCATATTTATCCAGCAATTGCTGTTGCTTTAAGGTTAAAACAGAACAATCGATTAAATGAAATTTTTTTCTTTGTTTCGGGAAAAGAAATTGAAAAGTCAATCTTTTCACAAAATTATTTTTTTGTGAAAGAAATCCCTTCTGCCAAAGCGGCTGATTTTTTTTCGATAAAATTTCCTATATCCTTGTTAAAATCAATCATAGGGTTTTTTGTTTCTTTTTTTGAACTTTCAAAAATAAAGCCAGATGTTATTGTTTCAATGGGTGCATATTCAAGTATTCCCTCTGTAATTGCTGCTTGGTTTTTAAGGATACCTATCATATTGCATGAACAAAATGCTGTTGTTGGAAAAGCTAACAAATTTCTTTCTAGATTTGCAAAAAAGATAGCTCTTTCATTTGAAGAAAGCGCCCAATTTCTGCAAAATCAGCAACAAAAACTGGTCATTACCGGAAATCCTGTAAGAGAAGAATTTCTTTTTATTGACAAAAGCAAAAAAAATCCAGAAGATTTTACTATTCTTGTTTTGGGGGGCAGTCAGGGTTCAATGGCGATTAACAGCGCAGTTGTTGATATGCTTTTTTTAGAAGATTTTCAAAAGAGCAAAATAAAAAAAATCATACATATTACTGGGTATAAAGGTTATAGAGATGTTTTGGGAAAAACAAAGCTTTTTAGAAAAAATGATTTTAAATATGAAGTTTTGCCCTATGCAGAAAAAATCTGGCAGTATTTTTCTGAAGCTGATCTGGTTATAAGCAGAGCTGGAGCAACAGCAATATCTGAAATAATTGCTTGTTCTCTGCCAAGCATTTTAATTCCTTATCCTTATGCAGCAGAAAATCACCAGCAAAAAAACGCAGAAATCTTGGAAAAAAATGGAGCTGCTATTGTGCTTTTGCAGGAACAGTTGAGCGCTAAAGCTTTATTAGATATAATTAACTCGTTAAAAAATAATGCGGATTTATTGCGCAAAATGTCAGTTTCAAGCGGGCTTTTGTTCAAAAAAAACGCAGTGAAAGATCTGATACAAATTATTTATGGCACAGCTTGACATTTCTAATTATAAAAATATTCACTTGATAGGCATTGGCGGCGTTGGCGTTGGTGCTATCGCAAAAGTTTTAATTGAAATGGGCTTTAAAGTTTCTGGTTCAGATTTGAAGGAAAGCGTAAATACAATCAGATTAAAGGAAATGGGCGCTCATATATTTTTTGGACATTCCCCTTCAAATGTTAGGGAGGCAGATTTGGTTGTGTTTTCATCAGCAATTGCCAAAGACAATCCCGAAATTCTTGAAGCAAAATCCCGACAGATAAAATGTATTCCAAGAGCGGAAATGCTTTCCTGGATCTTATCTCAATCAAAAATTCCAATTGCCGTTGCTGGCACGCATGGAAAAACAACAACAACTTCAATGCTCTCACTCGTTTTTGAAAAGAGCGGCTTAAACCCAACTTTTCTAATAGGGGGAGAAACAACTGATGTTGGTGGAAACGCAAAGCTCGGAAATGGGAAATATTCAATAGCTGAAGCTGATGAAAGCGATGGTTCTTTTTTACTCTTAAATCCTAAGATAATCGTATTAACAAACATTGAAGCTGATCATTTAGATTATTTTGGAGATATCCAAAAAGTGAGGGAAGCATTTTTGAAGTTTGCAAACTCAACGCCAAGCGCAGGCAAGCTGGTGATTTGTGCTGATGATCCGGAGAACAATTTTGTTATGGAAAATCTTGAATCATCTGCTGATCTGATAACTTATGGATTGAGCGAAAATGCAATTTTTAGAGCGAGAAATATAACAAACGGAGAAGGAAGCATAAAATTTGAGGTTTTGAGAAAAGGAAAACTTTTGGGAGAAATTAAGTTAAATATACCCGGAGTGCATAATGTTCTAAACAGTTTAGCTGCAATCGCTGTGGGAATGAATGAAGGAATAGATTTTGTAAGCATAAATACTGCTTTGAGGTGTTTCACAGGTGTTCGAAGAAGATTTCAGTTAATTGGGAAAGCCGGAGGAATTCTAATCTATGATGATTATGGGCATCACCCCACAGAAATTGCCGCGACATTAAAAGCCGCAAAAGAAAGCATTTCTTCCGCTAAAAGAGTTATATGTGTTTTTCAACCGCATAGATTTTCAAGGACATTTCATCTAAAAGAGCTTTTTGGAAAATGTTTTAAGGATTGCGATCAATTGATTTTGACTGAAGTTTATTCAGCCGGTGAAGCGCCAATCTCCGGCGTAAGCGGAGAAACAATTTTGGAGGAGGTCTTAAAGAACAGACAGGAAGGTGTGCTATATCTGCCCAAAAAGCAAGACATAACGAATTACCTCTTTGAAAATGCAGTTTCAGGCGATTTAATAATTACAATGGGTGCAGGTGATATAAATACAATAGGCAAAGAGCTTTACAGCCGCTTGAGGGAGAAACACAAAAATGAAAGAATTATATGAAAAATTCAAATCATTGACAAAAGCCGATTTGTTGCTTAATGAGAACCTTTCTAAACACACAACATTTAAAATTGGCGGACCTGCTGATCTTTTGGCAATTCCACACAGCGAAGAAGATTTAAAAATTATTGTTTCTGAATTGACCAAGACGAAAACACCATATTTTGTAATGGGAAACGGCTCAAATCTTCTTGTTTCTGACAAAGGGTTTAGAGGCGTTATTATAAAAATTTGTGGTGCAATGGATAAAATAAAAATAGATGAATCCAAAGTTTTTGCCCAAGCTGGAGCTTATATTTCTACATTGCTAAATCAATGTGCTGAGAAAGGCGTTTCAGGATTTGAATTTTTCGCAGGCATTCCTGCAACAGTTGGGGGAATGGTTGCGATGAATGCTGGTTCTTGGGGAACTTCAATATCTTTATTTCTAAAAAAGGTAAAAGTCTTGACAAAAAATGCAAAAACAATGGAACTTGAAAAATATGAATGTGATTTTGGATACAGAACGAGTAAAATATTACAACATGGGTCAATTGTGTTGGAAGCTTATTTTGAACTGGAAAAAAAAGATCCTCAAGTTATAAAATCAAGATTAAAGGAGATATTAAAGCTAAAATCCTCTTCACAACCATTGACATATCCGAGTGCTGGGTGTGTTTTCAAAAATGTTGGTGCAGAATCAGCCGGCAAAATAATTGAAAGTTTGGGATTAAAAGGTGAATCTGTTGGGGGTGCAAAAGTTTCTGAAGAGCATGCAAATTTTATAATTAACACCGGAAATGCAACGGCAAACGATGTAAGAAATCTAATCGACAGAATCAAAGGAATTGTTTTCGAAAAAAAAGGAATTCAACTTGTCGAAGAAATTAGGTTTTTGGGTTTTGAATAATTGTTGCTTATGGATTTTATTTTTGTTATTATGATTTTCAAAAGGGAAAAATTTTGTGGCGAGAAAAAATAAAGTCTGGTATTTTCAAGATATAATATCTTTTCTAAATGAATATTGGGCTAAATGTGGATGTGTTATTCAGCAGCCCTTTGACATTGAAAAGGGTGCTGGCACAATGCATCCGGCAACTTTTTTTAGAGTATTAGGCCCTGAACCTTGGAATGTGGCTTATGTTGAGCCGGTCAGAAGGCCGGGAGATGGCAGATATGGTGAAAATCCAAACAGGCTTGGTTCTTATTACCAATATCAAGTAATTTTAAAACCATCGCCAAGAGATGTTCAAGACATTTATATAAAATCTTTAAGTATTCTTGGTATAGATCCCAAAAAGCATGATTTGAGATTTATTGAAGATAATTGGGAATCCCCGACATTAGGAGCGTGGGGTGTTGGATGGGAAGTTTGGTTAGATGGGCTTGAGATAACACAATTTACATATTTTCAGCAATGCGGAGGTTTTAATTTGAAACCAATCAGTGCTGAAATTACTTACGGGCTTGAACGAATAGCAATGTATATTCAGAGAAAAACGAATGTTTTTGATATTGAGTGGACAAAAAATATTACCTATGGTGATGTTCACCTTCAAGCAGAAAGAGAGCATTCCAAATACAATTTTGAGGTTGCTGATATTAATATGTTGTTTTCTCTTTTTGAAAAATATGAAAATGAGGCGAACAATTCATTAAAGCAACTTTTGGTTCTCCCGGCTTATGATTATGTTTTAAAGTGTTCCCACACTTTTAATCTGCTTGAAAGCCGCGGAGCGATTAGTGTAACAGAAAGAGCAAATTATATTGGTAAAATAAGAAAACTTGCCAGAAATTGCGCGAGATTATACATTGAACAAAGAGAAAAATTGGGTTATCCGCTTTTGAAAGGAGCAAAATAATATGAGCCGTATTTTGGAGATGTTTAACAATAAAAAACTGACATTAATAATGAGTTTGCCGGATAATTCAATTGAGATGGCTAGAGCGGCTGTTGCTGGCGGTGCTGATGCTTTAAAAGTTCATTGCAATGTAAAGCACAAAGCAAGTGGTGTATCATTTGGCTCTTTGGAGGAAGAAGGGGCAAAGCTTGCAGCGATATTAAAGGAATCAAAAATTCCGGTTGGAATTGTTCCCGGAGATAAAGATAGAAAACCCACTATTGATGAGATGAATGAGATTGTAAATATGGGATTTGATTTTATTGATATGAATATAAACGATATGCCTGATTTTTTGTTTTCCTTCAATAGGATAACTAAAGTTGCGGCAATTGAAAAAGAGAGTCAACTTGAAAAAGTTGTTGATGCTAAAAAATCAAACTTTAAGGCAATCGAAGCAGCGATAATTCCTCATCTTGGATATGGACAAAATTTGACAATAGGAGATTTGAGGTCTTATATTTCTATAGCAATTTCTTCTGATCTTCCAGTGATTGTGCCAACTCAAAGGAAAATAATGCCAGATGAAGTTCCAATTTTGTCTGATACTGGAATAAAAGCAATTATGATTGGGGCAATCGTTACAGGTAAGACCCCCTCAATGATAAATTCTGCAGTTATGGAATTTAGAAAAGTTATTGATGAATTATCATAAATGAGAAACAAAATTTTATTTGTTCCGCTCGATGACCGTCCTTGCAACTTGGATTTTCCTATTTCTCTGGCAAAAAATGTCGGATTTGATGTTTTAGTTCCAGAAAAAAGACTTTTGGGAAATTATCAAAACAGTGGAGATACAAAAGAAATAAATTCTTGGATAAAAAATAATGTTGATAGTGCTGATATTTTTATTCTTTCTTCAGATATGATTTGTTTTGGGGGGCTTTTTGCCTCCAGAAAACCTGATACATCTTTAGATCAAGCTTTTGACAGTTTAAAAGTTATTCAATTTATAAAAGAGAAAAATCCAAACGCGAAAATATTTTTACACAGTGTGCTGATGAGGTTGTCTGTAAGTGTTGCATCAGAAAAAGATGAAAGAATTTGGAAGCAATTATTTGATTTTTTTGGCGGACAAACTCATATTGATTCATCTAATCAAATTGATCAAAAAATTATTGAAAAATTTTTATCAATTAGGAAAAGAAATCTTCAAGTTAATTTGAAATGTCTTGAGTATGTAAAAAATAATTTTTGTGATTTTGTTGTTGTGTCCAAAGAAGATTGTGCTTTTGGAGGGATTCAAAAGGAGGAAGTCAGCGTTTTATCAGACTATATCAATAGCAATAATCTTACTGAAAGAGCAAAAATTTTAACTGGTGCTGATGAAATAGCTGCTTGCCTGATCACCCGTAATTATTTGGAGTATATTTCAAAGAAACCGATTTTAGCGGTGAGATATTCTTTTGGCAATGGGAGGCAAATTTCTCTTTATGAAGACACAAATTTGGATAAAACGATACAGGAACATCTTGATTTGGTTGGTGCAGAAAGGGTTAATCTGTTAAAGGATACTCGAACAGTTTTTTTTGTGCACTCGTTTTTTGACAGGCAGAGGGATTTGTTTTTTGAAGAAAAAATTGAATTTAGCAGTGATGAAAGACACAGGTTAAAAAATTTTTGTTCAGAAATTGTAATGATGCATGAGATTGAAAAAGAGTGTTTTGTCGCGGATGTTTTTTACTGTAATGGTGGAGATTCAGATTTTATGAAATATTTCCTTGAAATGGGTGATCCTAAAAGATTATTGTCTTATGCCGGGTGGAATACCTCTTCCAATGCTATTGGTGCTGCTATCTCTTCTGCAATATGTGGGGCGGGGCAAAGCCAGCTCTTTAAGAATTTTGTTGAAGATATTGGTTATCAGTCAATAGTCAGACCTCAATTAATTGACTATCTAAACAAAAACAATTTTTCTAAGTATGATTTTTCGAATTTTTTGCCAAATGCAGAACAATTTACAGAAGAAAAGATAAATATGTGGGGAAAAGATTTTTTTCAAAAACTTGGTTTTGGCAATCCTCCCAGAATAAAAATCCGCTTTCCTTGGAAAAGAATTTTTGAAATCGATTGTGATATAATTTTTTCATGACTCAAAATTTGACCGCTGATGTTTTAATCTGTGGAGGAGGAATTTCCGGATTTGCTGCGGCTGTCTCTGCGGCGAGATTGGGCGCAAAAGTCATTCTTGTTGAAAGACTTCCTTTTGTCGGAGGCGCTGCTTATGCTAATTTGGTAAATCCTTTTATGTTGCCAAAACTGGAAGAGAAGGATTTGATAAAAGGAATTTTTTCAGAAGTTGTTTCAAAGCTAAAAAAACAAAATGCCTGTGCTCATGGCCAGTTGTTTGGACAACCTCACATAGTTTTTGATCCTGAAAAATTAAACGAAATAATGTTGGAGATGTTAGAACAAGCCGAGGTAAAAATTTTGTTTTATTCTCAAGTTGTGGCTTCGATAATGCAGGGTAATTCTTTGAAAGGAGTTATTGTTCAAAGCAAATTAGAAGAGACAAAAATATTTGCTTTATCAATTGTTGATGCCACAGGAGACGGAGATGTATCTTTTTTAAGCGGCGCTGATTATGAAGTTGGCAGAAAATCTGATGGTCTTTGTCAGCCAGCAACTTTAATGTTTAGAATTTCGGCTGTGGATAAAAATAAAATGCCTTCCAGAGAGAAAATGAACGAAATTTTTTCTTTGGGAAAGCAAAAAAATCAGATAAGAACCCCGCGAGAGAATTTTCTCTGGTTTGAAACTTTGAAAGACGATGAGATTCATGTAAATTCCACTAGGATTCAAAAAATTGACGGGACCAGTTTTTCTGACTTGGCAAAAGCAGAAATTGAAGGAAGAAAGCAGGTTTTTAATTTGTTCACTTTTTTGAAAGAAAATGTTCCCGGTTTTGAAAATTCTTATATTTCAAGAATTGCCCCTCTTGTTGGAATAAGAGAGAGCAGAAGAATAATTGGTGAATATATTCTGACCGAAGAGGATGTTGAAGATGGGAAAAAGTTTGATGATCCAATTGCAAAAAATAATTATCCAATTGATATTCATTCGCCTAATTCTTCCTCAACTATTTTTAAAAAATTAGGCCCCGGTGTCTATTATGAAATTCCTTATAGGTGTTTAGTGCCAAAAAAAATAGATAATTTGCTTGTTGCGGGTCGTGCTATATCTACAACGCACGAAGCTTTGTCTTCAACGAGAATTATGCCTGTTTGTATGGCCATTGGACAGGCGGCAGGAATAGCAGCCTCTATTTGCGCCAAAAAAAAGATTCTGCCGAGAAAACTTGATTACTCGTTGTTAAGGAAGGAACTTCTCGAACAAAATGCTGAAATCAGATAATATAAGCATTGGCAAAGATTTTGCAAAGAAAATAAAAAGTTTATACCCAAAAAAATCGGCATCTGAAATTGCAAATATTTTGGGATTAAAGATAGTTTTTGAAAAACCTGTTGAATCCAATTTTATAAAAAGAATAAGCGAATTTAGACCAAAAATCAAAGAAATAGCTGTTTTTTATAAAGATTACTTTAATAATGCTCTGTTGCATGAAATTTTTCACTATTTAGAGAATGAAAATGGAGTAAAACTTGAAAAACGCATTTCAGAAAGGGAAGCGCGTGAGTTTGTAAGCGCTTTTAATAAGGAATGAGTATATTCTTATATCTGTTAACATTTTTGGCATCATTATTTTTGAGTATTTCATTTGTCCCTTTTGCAAAAAAATTTGCCTTTTTGTTTAATGCAATTGATAAACCTTCCGACAGAAAAGTTCACACTGAACCAATGCCAAGATGTGGCGGAATTGCTTTAGTATTGAGTTTTTATGTTGTTTCTATTTTAATTTTTTTAATCACTTTTTTTGTTGCAAGATCAAATATAAACTATCCTGCTGTAATAGGAATTATGCTTGGAGGCTTTTTTATTTTTTTAGTTGGCCTTTTTGATGATATAAAAGGATTGTCTCCATTCACAAAATTTGTTTTTCAAATCATTGCTGCTTTAATACCAATTTCTCTTGGCGTTTCAATCCAATTTATTTCAACACCGTTTACAGGTGTTGTTTTGTTAGGTGTTTTCTCTATGCCTTTGACAATACTATGGATAGCAGGTCTTGTAAATGCAATAAATTTCATTGATGGTTTAGATGGTTTGGCTGCCGGGGTTTCCTTAATAGCTGCATTGACTTTGTTTGTTGTCGCGATAAAGATGCGCCAACCGGGAGCAGCGATATTATTAATTGCGCTTTCAGGAGCGTCGATTGGATTTTTAAAATACAACTTCAATCCTGCTTCAATTTTTTTAGGTGATTCTGGAAGCATGTTTTTGGGATATATTTTGGCTACTGCGTCAATAATCGGAGTTTTAAAAAGCACGGTTATATTTGTTCTTTTGATTCCAGTGTTTGTTTTAGGGGTGCCGATTTTTGATACCGCTTCTGTCATTTTTCGAAGAATTAAAGCTGGACAGCCGATATTCATAGCTGACAAAAGACATCTTCATCATCTTCTCTTGGAAAAAGGTTTAACTCACAGACAAGCGGTTCTTTCAATATATGTTGTTTGCATTTCTTTATCATTTGTTACGCTTGCGTTCACTTTTCTGCCGCTAATTTACTCAACATTTTTGTTTGTTCTAGCAATTGCATTTATTGGTTTTTATAGATATTTTTGGAAGAGAAACTACAATGCATAAAAAGAGAGTGATGTTCATTTTTGGTACAAGACCGGAAGCTATAAAAATGGCTCCTCTAATCAAAAGAGTTAAAGCCCATTCAGACATTTTTATTCCAATTGTTGTTGTAACTGCCCAACATAGAGAAATGCTGGATCAAGCTTTAAAACCTTTTGACATAAAGCCAGATTATGATATGTCAATTATGGAGCAAAACCAGACATTAAGTTCTATTGTCTCAAAAACTTTATTTGGTTTTGAAGAACTGTCCTTTAATGAAAAGCCGGATATTGTTTTGGTGCAAGGAGATACATCTACAACATTTGCCGCAAGTTTAGCGGCATTTTATAAAAAGATTCCAGTCGGTCATGTAGAAGCTGGGCTTAGGACTTGGCAAAAATACAATCCATTCCCAGAAGAAATGAACAGAAAACTAACAACAGCGATAACAGATTTGCACTTTGCACCAACTCAAAGTTCGCTTGAAAACCTGCTTAAAGAAGGGATTTCAAGGTCAAACATTTTTTTAACTGGAAACACTGTAATTGATGCTCTTAAATCAGTTGAAAAAATGCCTTGTGATTTGAAGAAATACGGGATTGAGATCAAAAAAGACAGAAAAATCATTTTAGTTACTACTCATCGAAGAGAAAGTTTTGGAATCCCCATGAAAAATACTTGTGAGGCAATTGCAAAACTTGTTCAGAAATACAGAGACACTATAGAGGTTATCATTCCAATGCATAAAAACCCAATTGTTCGAGAAACAATTGAAAATATTTTGGGGGATTTGGAGCAAGTCCAGCTTGTTGAACCACTTGATTATGTGCCATTTGTTCACCTTATGAAATCATCCTATTTGATTTTGACTGATTCAGGTGGTGTTCAAGAGGAAGCGCCGTCTTTGGGAAAGCCGGTTCTTGTTTTAAGAGAAGTTACTGAACGTCCAGAAGCTGTTTTGGCAAACACTGTTAAAGTTGTTGGGACAAATCAGGCTCTGATATTTAAAGAAACCGAACGGCTTTTAACTGACATTGATGAGTATAAAATGATGTCAAAAGCTTTAAATCCTTATGGTGATGGAAAAGCTTCAGAGAGGATTGTTGCAGCTCTCTTAAAATATTTTGGTTTTACAGATATTGCTCCTGAGGAATTTGATTATGTTGCTCAAAAATCTCGATAAAGTATTTGATATCTCTGCAAAATTTTTGGCTCCTTCACTTTTTGGCTTATTAATTGGTTATTTTTTGAAAAATCATTTTAATAATGATACTTTTCTTATGGCGTTTTTCCTTGCAGGAGTTATTACCGGTGTTTGGTCATCAGTTAAAGAAATTTGGAAAATAGTAAAAAATTTGATAAAATGAATTTGACGGCCTTTTTGTTTAGAAGGGATTATAGATGATTCAAATTGGTGATCATGTAAAATGGAGTTTTCTGACACTCTCTTTTAACGTTGATACTATAATCTCTTCAATTTTTGTTTCTTTGATAATAGTGTTTTTAGCATTATTGGCAAAGATCTTTCTGCTTAAAAAAGCAAAGACAATTTCTTCTTCCCAAGCATTTTTGGAAGTTTTTTATCTTTTCTCAGCGAACATTGTAACTGGTGTGATGGGAGAAAAAGGCAAAAAATATGTGCCATTTGTTAGCACTCTTTTTATTTTCATTTTGTTCTCCAATATATTTGGCCTTATGCCGATAACCGAAATTGAAGAACTTTTTTTTGGAAAAATCATTCATAGAATTATTTTTTTAGAATCGCCAACTTACGATCTTAACACAACTGTTGCATTAGCTATTTGTTCTTTTTTTGCTGTTCAGTATTATGGCATAAAAGCAAATGGGCTAAAGTATTTTAAGCGTTTTATCTCGCCAAATTTTTTGTTTTTGCCACTTAATCTTTTGGAGGAATTATCACGGCCGATGTCGTTGGCGATTCGTTTATTTGGAAATGCTTTTGGGAAAGCTGCTATTTTGGCCATTTTTGTTTCTTTGGTAGTATTTCCAATTTTTTATCCGGTGCCTATTATGGCCCTTGGTTTATTTATTGCATTTTTGCAGGCTTATATTTTTTCTTTGTTGACATCATTTTATATCTATTCTGCTGTTTCAGAGGAAGGTCATTAAAAAAAGGAGGTTGAAAAATGGATAAAATTTTGATTCAGGTTGTATCAGTTGTAAGTGCTGCTTTTTCTCTTGCTATTGCAGGCTTTGCGGCAGCTAATGCCCAAGGAAAGGCAACTTCTTCTGCTCTTGAAGCTTTAGCAAGGCAGCCGGAAGCGAAAAATTCAATAACACAAGCGTTAATTGTTGGCTTGGCGATTATTGAATCAATTGCGCTATACGCGCTTTTAATTGCAATTGTTTTAATTTTTGCTAATCCCTTTGTAAAATAAAAAAAGTTAAGTTTTTTATGCTTGAGTTAAACGGCACAATAATAGCAGTTATTTTAAACTTTTTAATCCTTCTTTGGATTTTGGCTAGGTTTTTTTATAAACCATTGGAAGAAATAATTGAGAGCAGGAAAAAACTTGTTTACGATAATATTGATCAATCAGAAAAAAAACTTGCTGATGCAGAAGCTTTAAAAAACCAGTACGAATTAAAATTAAGAGAACTTGAATCAAAATCTGCTCAAATTATTGAAGAGACTAATATTTCTGCAAAGAAAATGCAGGAAGAGATAATTGAAAATGCAAAAAACGAATCTGCAAATATTATTGCTTCTGCGAAAAAAGATGCGCTTATAGCCCAGAGAGAAATTTATTTGTCGGTGAAAAATGAAATTGCCTCCCTTATTTATGATGCAACAAAGAAGATCTTAGCAAGGAATGTTGATGCAAATGCAAATAGTGATATTGTAAATGAGGCAATACAAGAGTTAGAAAAGATAGGAATGAACTAACAAAATGGATAGTGAAAATTATGCGAAGGCTCTTTTTTTATCTGCAAAGGAATCAAATAATCTTGAAATAGTGAAAAAATCTTTTGCTGCTTTTGTTAGAAAAATTGAAAAAGAAGATTTTTCAGATTTTCCTGTTTTTCCTTCAAATTTCCTTAATCTTTTAAAAATTTTAAAAGACAAGGAAAAATCTTATTTGTTATATGACATTTATAAACGTTTTTGTTTGTTGTGTGACAAAGACTCGGGAATTTTGTCGGGTAAAATATTTAGCCCATTTAAGTTAGATGAATCTCAGATTACGAAAATATCGTCTATTTTATCAAACAAACTAAATACAAAAGTGATTCTTGAAAATTCTATTGACAAAAAGTTGATTGGTGGTATTGCAATACAAATCGGGGACAAAGTCATAGATATGAGTTTTGAGAAAAAACTTTCTCTATTGAAGGACAAAATACTTAAAAATGGGGAATGATATTTCTGAAATCGCGAAAACGATAAAGATGCAAATTGAGGGGTTTGAATTTTCTCCTCAATTTTCTGAAGAAGGAGTAGTTGTTTCTTATAGTGATGGTACGGCAATTGTATTTGGACTTTCTAAAGTTCTTTATTCTGAAATAATTTCTTTCTCTTCTGGTGCGACAGGAATAGCTTTATCGCTACTTGCTGAAAGTGTTGGGATTGTTGTATTAAATGGAACAGTAAAAGAAGGTGACAAGGCATTTAGGACAAAAAGAGTTATTAGTGTCCCTGTTGGAGATTCTTTGATTGGCAGAGTTATTGATCCTCTTGGCAATCCTTTGGACAAATTAGGTCCGATTAATTCTTCCAAATTCAGAGAGATAGAAAACGATGCTCCGAGCATTTTGCAAAGGCAATCTGTCAATCAACCTTTGCAAACGGGAATAAAGGCGATTGACGCAATGATTCCTATCGGCAGAGGGCAAAGGGAGTTAATAATTGGCGACAGAAATACGGGGAAAACTGCTATAGCTATTGATACAATTCTAAATCAAAAAGATTCTGGTGTTTTGTGTATTTATGTTGCGATCGGCCAAAAATCTTCAACTGTATCAGGGATTATAGAAGTGTTAAAAAATAAGGGAGCAATGAATTATACTACTGTTATTTTTAGCCCTTCAAACGATTTGCCTGCGATGCAGTATATTGCTCCTTATGCCGGGTGTGCAATTGCTGAGGAATTTATGTATTCTGGAAAAGATGTTCTCATTGTTTATGATGATCTATCAAAACACGCTGTTGCTTACAGACAATTGTCTTTATTGCTTAAAAGGCCTCCGGGAAGAGAAGCTTATCCGGGTGATATATTTTATCTGCATTCAAGATTGCTTGAAAGATCTGCAAAATTGTCAGATGAACTTGGTGGCGGTTCTATGACGGCTCTGCCGATAGTTGAAACCCTTGCTGGTGATATTTCTGCTTATATTCCGACAAATATCATCTCTATTACTGATGGCCAAATATACCTTGAAACAGATCTGTTTAACGAAGGAGTAAAGCCGGCAATCAATGTAGGGCTTTCTGTATCAAGGGTTGGTGGTGCGGCGCAAATGCCTGCGATGAAGAATGTTGCTTCTTCTCTGCGACTTGATCTTGCACAATATAGAGAACTGCTTGCATTTTCGCAATTTTCTACCGATATTGATTCTACAACAAAACAAAGACTTTTAAGAGGGAAAAAACTCGTTGAGATACTAAAACAGGATCAATATGAACCAATGTCTTTAGCGGATGAAGTTATAATCATTTTTGCTGGTACAAGAGGGCTTGTTGATGACATAAAAGATGAAGATATCCAAAGATTTCAAAAAAGTTTGCTAAATTATGTAAAAAATAATTTCCAATCGCTGGTGAATGATATTATGATGGGAAAATCTCTTGATGAGGACAGAAAAAAACAGCTTTCTATAGCTATTAATTCTTACAGATCAAAATTTTTTGGGAAAGAGGAATAAATTTTGCAGTCTTTGTTTGAGATAAAAAGAAAAATAAAAACTATTGAAGGCATAAAAAAAGTTGTAAAAGCAACATCTTTGATTGCAAACACAAGGTTGCAAAATATTTTTTCAAAATTTAACCCGTTAAAAATTTATTCTGACAGTTTGTATTCTTGTTGCAGTGATATTTACAAACATTTTAACCCTTTTGTTTTACAGGAAAAATGTCCCTTATTTACAAAAAGAAAAACTTTAAAATTGTTAATGATTGT
>CAZQZN010000005.1:48669-54077 GCA_964597815.1 uncultured bacterium
TACCTCTGACAAGGGGTTGTGCGGTTCTTACAACACAAAAGTGATTGACAGAATTTCTTCTGAATCGAAAAATTTTATCAAAATTGGCAGAAAACTTCATTTCATTTCCTTTGGGAGATTTGCGAAAGATTTTTTGTCAAAAGCAAATAGAGAAGTAATAAAAAGTTATTCGGCTATCACTTTGGCTAATTTTGAAACTTTGTCAAATGAAATTGCCTGTTTTTGTTTTGATTCATTTTTAAGCAAGCTTTATGACGAAATTTATGTTGTTTATAATTCTCACGAAAAAAACAATGTCATAATGTCAAAAATTTTGCCAATGGATTTTTCTGAATCAACAGAAAAGAACTTTGCTGAAAACACAATTTTCAGAAAATCTGATTTTGAAGTTGACAATAATGATATAAGCATCATAAGGAATATTTTTGAGAAGTTCTTTCGATTTAATATCTCAAAAGTTATGATTGATTCTCTTGCTAAGGAATATTTTGAAAGAATGTTAGCTATGCAGCAATCAACAAAAAATGCCGAAGAACTGATAGATGATTTAATCCTTAAATACAACAAAATCAGGCAATTTAGGATTACAAGAGAAATGCTTGAAATAATAAGCAGTGCGGAGGCCTTAAAGTAATGTCAAAAGGAAAAATAAAACAGATAATTGGTTCTGTTATAGATGTTGAGTTTGAAGATGGAAATCTGCCAAATCTTTACAATGCTCTGATTGTTGAGAGAGATCAAAAAAAAGTTGTTTTGGAAGTTGAATCTTTCGTTGGCGACAACACTGTTAGATGTTTAGCATTAGCAGCAGTTGAAGGCTTAAGCCGAGGGCAAGAAGTTGTTGATACAGGAGGCCCTATTGTTGTTCCTGTTGGCTATGAGACGCTCGGGCGAATGTTTAACGCTCTTGGCGAACCAATAGACAATAAAGGTGAAGTAAATTCAAAAATGTTTTTGCCTATAAGGAATCAACCGCCAAAACTTTATGATGTTAAACCAGTTTCGGAAATATTTGAAACAGGAATAAAAGTAATTGATTTGCTTTGTCCTTTCCCAAAAGGCGGGAAAATAGGTTTGTTTGGTGGAGCAGGAGTTGGGAAAACAGTCTTGATAATGGAATTGATAAGAAACATTGCTACCGAACATGGCGGTGTTTCTGTTTTTTCTGGAGTCGGCGAGCGGAGCCGCGAAGGGAATGATCTTTGGAACGAGATGGTTGCTTCTAAAGTAATCGACAAAACAACGTTGGTTTTCGGACAAATGAACGAATCCCCCGGCGGCAGATATATTGCTGCGCTTACTGGATTAACTCAGGCGGAATATTTTAGGGATTTCAAAAAGCAGGATGTCCTTTTTTTTGTTGATAATATTTTTAGGTTTGTCCAAGCGGGACAGGAAGTTTCAACATTGCTTGGTAGGATGCCATCTGCAGTAGGATACCAGCCTACATTGTCTGAAGAAATGGGCTTTTTACAGGAAAGAATCGTCAGCAATCAAAATGGCTCAATAACTTCTGTTCAAGCAATATATGTTCCTGCAGATGATTTGACTGATCCTGCACCAGCCACAACATTTACTCATTTAGACGCAACTATTGTTTTATCAAGAAACCTTACTGAAGTGGGGATATATCCAGCGGTGGATCCTTTAAGTTCTTCTTCAAGAATCATGAATCCTAAAATAATTGGCGAAGAACATTTTGAAACTGCGAAAAAAACGATTTCAATTTTACAACGTTATAAAGAGTTACAGGATATAATAGCGATACTTGGAATGGAAGAGTTGTCTGTTGAAGATAAGCTGATTGTTTCAAGAGCGCGAAAAATACAAAGATTTTTAACACAACCATTTTTTGTCGCAGAAGAGTTTTCTGGGCATAGCGGCAAATATGTTACGCTAAAAGAAACCATTAGAGGTTTCAAGGAGATCGTTGAAGGTTTTCATGACAATTTGCCAGAAACAGCGTTTTATATGAAGGGGACTATAGATGAGGTAACAAAACATGCCGATGAAATTTAAGGTTTTAACCCCAAACAATGTTTTAATAGATAAAAGCGATGTTGATTATGTTCAAGTTTTTGTTGAAAGCGGTGCGATGGGAATCTTACCGGGCCATAGCCCTTTTATAGGCAGAACTATAAAATCAAAAATTAAATATATTGCTGATAAGAACGAGAATTATGTTGATGTTGAAAATGGGTTTGTGATTGTAAATCCGGATTCAGTTGAGGTTTTTTTTGAAACCTCGGAGCAACGATGAGAAAGCTTTTCATAAACGGCGGTAACCCGCTTCATGGGGAAGTTGAGATAAGCGGTGCAAAAAATTCTGCTCTTCCAATCCTTGCCGCTACACTTTTATTAGATGGAAAGTTGTCTTTGACAAATATCCCGCTTTTAAACGATGTGATCATAATGATGCGTGTTTTGAGATCTCTTGGCCTTAGAGTAGAATATTGTGAGCCAGACACAATGAATGTCTGGATAAATTCAAAAATTAGGCATGTTGCTCCGTATGAGCTTGTAATAAAAATGCGCGCTTCATTTTTCATTATTGGTCCAATGGTTGCTAGAATTGGACTTGCAAGGGTTCCATTGCCCGGCGGGTGCGCAATTGGGTTTAGGCCAGTCAACTATTATCTAAAAGGGCTTGAAACTCTCGGGGCAAAGGTTGAGATGGAGCATGGCTTTGTAAAAGCGTATGCAGCCAAATTAAAAGGAGCCCCAATTTATTTGGATTTTCCTTCTGTGGGTGCTACAGAGAGCTTAATGATGGCTGCGACTTTAGCAGAAGGAGAAACAGTAATAGAAAATGCAGCGCAAGAGCCGGAAATAGTAGATTTGCAAAACTTTTTGAATAAGTGTGGTGCAAAAATATCAGGAGCTGGCACTCAAACGATAGTAATAAATGGTGTAAATTCCTTAAAAGCGGCTGATTACAGAATTATCCCTGACAGAATTGAAGCAGGCACAATGATGACAGCAGCGGCGATTACAAAAGGGGATCTGACAATTAAAAATTTTATTCCCGATCATCTTTCAGCTGTTATAGTCAAACTGCAAGAAGCTGGGGTTGAAGTTGAATGTGGGAAGGATTGTGCGAGAGTTTTTGCGAAAGAAAGATTAAAAGCTTTAAACATAAAAACTCTGCCATATCCGGGATTTCCAACCGATATGCAGCCGCAATTTACTTCTTTGCTTTCGATTGCGAAAGGAACAAGTGTTATTACTGAATCTATTTTTGAAAACAGGTTTATGCATGTGCAGGAGTTAAAGCGAATGGGAGCAGACATTCAAATTGAAGGGCATAGCATAATTATTGAGGGAGTACCAAAACTATCAGCAGCGCCAGTTAGAGCATCTGATTTGAGAGCCGGTGCAGCTCTTGTTTTGGCTGCTCTTTGCGCCGAAGGGGAGACATTGATAAATGATATGGAAAGATATATTGACAGAGGATATGAAAAAATTGTCCAAAAGCTCTCAAAAATTGGGGCCGATGTTAAAGAAATTAAATAGCATAGCAAAGCACATCGTAAAAAAAGAAAATAAATCTGGAATTATTTCTATTGTTATAACCGATGATGAAAATATAAGAGAATTGAACAAAACCTATAGAAAAATTGATTCTGCAACAGATGTTTTGTCATTTGAAATGGGCGAGGATGGTATTTTGGGTGATATAATAATTTCTTATGAGACCGCACAAAGAAACGCAAAAAGATATGGAAAAAGCCTTGGAGATGAAATGAAAAGATTGGTTGTTCATGGTGTTTTGCATTTGCTTGGATTTGACCATAAAAATACTTATGAAAGAAAAAAAATGCGTCTAAAAGAGGACCAATATGCCAAGGAAATTTATTGAAAGTTTTGGCAATGCTTTAAGGGGATTAATTTTTGCTTTTAGAACACAAAGAAATTTATCTATCCACATTCTTGTAGCAATCTCTGTCGTTTATATTGCGCTCCTTCTACAAATTTCTTTATTGGAAATGATTGTTTTGATTTTGGTTATTTCATTGGTTATTGTTTTAGAATTGATAAATACCGCTATAGAAGAAGTTGTTAATATGCTTACTTTGATCAGGAAAATGCGCGCAATGGTTGCAAAAGATGTTGCTGCTGGTGCTGTTTTAGTTGCTTCGATTTCATCGGTTATAATTGGTTTAATGATATTTTTGCCTAAAATTATTGACATTTATTTAAGGATATTAAAATGATACAAATAATTTTTTTGATAATTCTTATTCTACTGTCAGCATTTTTTTCTATGTCTGAAACTGCTTTGACCGCTATAAGCAGAGTCAAAGTGCGAAAATTGTACGAAACAAAATCATTTGGTTCAAGGTTTTTGTATCAGCTTCGTGAAAATCCTGGCAAGACTTTAACTACATTGCTTGTTTCAAACAATATAGCAAATATTACAGCGGCTTCGATAACCACTTTAATTTTTATAGATTTACTTGCAAAAAGAGGAGTTGTTAATGAAGGGATAACTATTGGATTTTCAACTTTTTTTATAACATTAGCAATACTTGTTTTTGGTGAAATAATTCCTAAAACCTCTGCAATTAAATATGCCGATAAACTTGCACCAATTATTGCTCCGATTATTTACTTTTTATCAATTTTAATCACGCCAATAGTAAATTTTTTGGATTGGTTAGTCAGACCTATTTTGAAATTGTTAGGTGCTGAATCAAAAGCGAACATACCAATTTTGACTGAAGAAGATTTAAAAATTTTGCTCAGTGTAGGAGAACAGGAAGGGCTAATTGAAAAAACTGAAAACAAGATGATCCACAGCATTTTTGAGTTTGCTGACACTTCCGCAAAAGAAGTTATGGTTCCAAAGCCTGATATGTTTTGTTTAAATGCAAGGAGTTATGTCAAAGATGTTTATGAAAAGATTGTTCAAGACGGCCATTCTAGAATACCTGTTTATGAAGGCAGCCCAGATAATATAGTTGGCATAGTTTTGGCAAAAGATTTAATAAAAATTCATGGCAAAGAAAATATATTGACATTGAAAGACATTATGAGGCCGGCTTTATTTGTACCAGAAACAAAGAAAATTGATGAGTTAATGAAACAGATGCAATCTAGCAGAACTCATATTGCTATTGTTGTTGATGAATATGGAGTTGTGAGTGGTTTAGTAACATTGGAAGATTTGATTGAAGAAATTGTTGGTGAAATAGAAGATGAATTCGACAAAGAAGAAAAAGATATTGAAGTTTTGGAAGACGGATCTATATTAGTAAATGCAAAACTTTCAATAAAAGATTTTAATGAAAAACTTGGTGTTGATATACCTGAGGGAGATTATGAAACTGTTGGCGGATTTGTTTTATCACTCATTGGCAGGCTGCCATATGTTGGGGATAACGTTGTATATCAAGATATGAAAATTT
>CAZQZN010000005.1:54093-73970 GCA_964597815.1 uncultured bacterium
TTCTGTGGAAAAAATACAAAAAAGAAGAATAACAAGAATTAAAATTAACAGATGATCTGTCGCATATAGTATAATTAGTTTTGTATAGTCAAAAGGGGAAAAATTTGGCTCAAGATTCCAAACCAAAATATATCTTTATAACTGGCGGAGTTGTATCTTCTTTGGGAAAAGGTATCGCTGCTGCTTCAATTGGTAGAATACTTAAATCAAGAGGCTTATCCGTAACAATCCAAAAATTAGATCCGTACATAAATGTTGACCCGGGGACAATGAATCCGTATCAACATGGAGAAGTGTTTGTTACCGAGGATGGAGCTGAAACCGATTTGGATTTGGGGCATTATGAAAGATTTATCGATGTTGATCTTGGTAAAGTCAACAATGTTACAACTGGAATGGTTTATTGGACTGTTATTCAAAAAGAAAGAAGAGGAGATTTTTTAGGTGGCACAGTGCAAGTTGTTCCGCACATCACAAATGAGATAAAGGATAGAATACGCAAAATCACAAAAAATTCTCAATTTGATGTTGTTATATGCGAAATAGGTGGCACAGTTGGAGATATAGAAAGTCTTCCATTTTTGGAAGCAGCAAGGCAGTTTAGCAAAGAAGTTGGCAGAGAAAATGTTGTTCATATTCATTTGACGCTTGTGCCATTTTTGGAAACAACAGGAGAATTTAAAACAAAACCAACCCAGCACAGTGTTAAAGAATTGCGCGGCATAGGAATTCATCCTGAAATAATAATTTGCAGATCATCTCAACCATTAACGCCCGAATTAAAAGATAAAATTGCTCTGTTTTGTGATACTGACAAAGAAGCGGTGATAGGTTTGTCCGATGTTTCTTCTATTTATGAAGTCCCGTTGGTATTAAAAAAAGAAAAACTTGATGAGATATTAATTAAATACTTAAATTTAAAAACACATGGCGAGGATATGGAAGATTGGTTTAGGATAGTTGAAATAATTAACAATCCAAAGAAAAATGTAAAGATTGCTCTTGTAGGAAAGTATGTAGAATTAAATGATGCTTACAAAAGTGTTGTTGAAGCGCTAAAACATGGTGGTATAGCAAATCAGGCAAAAGTTGAAATTATTTGGGTAAATTCTGAAAAACTTGAATTAGCTGATGATGTTTCTTCTTTTCTTGGTTCTGCCCATGGAATAATAATCCCCGGGGGGTTTGGTTCAAGAGGAATAGAAGGAAAGATAAAAGCTATAAAATTTGCCCGTGAAAACAAAATTCCTTTTCTTGGTTTGTGTCTTGGAATGCAATGTGCTGTTGTTGAATTTGCTAGAAATGTATGCGGTTTAAAGGATGCTCATAGTTCTGAGTTTAATCCAAAGACACCTTATCCAGTTATTGATTATATTCCAGACCAGAGAAAAATAAAAGATATGGGTGGAACTATGCGGCTTGGCGCCTATCCTTGCAGAATTAAAAAAGGCACAAAACTTTTTGAAAGTTATGGGCGTGAAGTGGTTGAAGAAAGACATAGACACAGATATGAGCTTAATAATGAATTTAGGCAACAATTAGAACAAAATGGATTAATTTGTTCGGGGATTTATGAAAAGGAAGATCTTGTTGAAGTTGTGGAGTTAAGAGATCATCCATGGTTTGTTGCTGTACAATACCATCCAGAGTTTAAATCAAGACCGAACAGACCTCACCCACTTTTTGTAGATTTTATAAAAATGTCTGCAATCAAAGCCGGCGAACAGGAGAAACTGTTTCAGGTTGAATAACCGCTTTTTTTCTCTATTGATTTTCCCAAAAACATAATATAATATATCGTGGAGGAGTGGCCGAGTGGTTGAAGGCGCCCCGCTCGAAACGGGGTATCCCGAACAAAATCGGGATCGGGGGTTCGAATCCTCTCTCCTCCGGGTTAAAATTTAATTTTGAGGTAAAAACAAATTAAAAAAATTGCAATAATTTTTTTACTTGTTGTTTTGTTTTTAGAAGTTATTTGTTTCTTCTCTGACAAAGCTGTGAATTACAAAAAGGGTGAATCTATCTCTGCAAAGTTTATTTGTGAAAAAGGCAAATGGATGAATGTCATTTTTTTCAAAAATGGCAGGCCAATGGCAAATCTAGATCTTAGCGATGGAAGAAGTTTTGTTTTATATCAGGGCATTTCAGGTTCAGGTGCAAGATACATAACTCCAGACGAAAAACATGTCTTATGGGTAAAAGGCAATACTGCTTTCTTTGAGGAAAATGGCAGAAAAACATATCAGGGCGAAACTCCAAATCAATAAAAATCTTTGAATTTTAGCCAATTTGCCATTTAAACATTAAAATTTATTGTTTTTGATTACCAAAATTTTTTACCGGTTATAAAATGATCTGTTTTTATTTCAAAATATTTTAAGTGTTTGAAATTTATTAATAATTCTGTCGATATTATTTTGAAACTTTGTTGGAAAGGGCTATTTATGGCATCAACAGTTGGTTATGCAATGTTAAACACAACAAGATCACAAATAATAAAAACAGCTTCCTTGATGAGAATGAATCCGGTTTTAACAAAATCAATAATAAAACCTGAGAGAACATATTCTTTTAAAATTCCTGTAAAAATGGACTCTGGGAAAAACTGGGAATTTGACGCTTTTAGAGTTAGACACAGCACATTAAGAGGCGCTGGCAAAGGAGGGATAAGATATGCTCTCGATGTCGATTTGGATGAAGTGACTGCTCTTGCGACAATGATGACTTTAAAAACTGCTGTTGTTGGAATGCCGCTTGGTGGAGCAAAAGGAGGAGTGAAGATAGATTATGGCGTGTTAGATGGGAAAACAAAAGCTATGCTCAAAGAAAATATTAAAGTTCTTGAAGATTTGGGATATATTGATTCTTCCGGTTTAATTACTAAAAAGTTTTCATCGTTAAAAGATGTGGCTGAGTTTGATTTGGGCAAATATGAGAGGCTTTTTGCAGAAACAAAAAATGAATTATTTAATTCTTTGCGCGATTGTTTATCACCGCAACGTCTTTCCGAAAGAGAAACATCTTTGATCAGCAGAGGATTTGTTGATGGTATTTTTGATTTAGATTCAAACGGCATTGGCCCATTTGTTGATGTCCCTGCTCCAGATATGAATACCAATGCAAAAGTAATGTCTTGGATGGTTGATCAGTATCTAAAAAGAAGTGTTTTAGAACACAAAAGATTTGTTGATGATAGTTTGTTTATTGAGCTTAGCAAATTAGGAAATTTGGATTTTTCAGATCCAACATCGACACCTTATTTGAATTTATACTGGAGTATAGTAAACAATGAATTGTTTTCTGGAAGAATAAATAAACAGAGCGTTGAACTTGCTGCTTTTACTGGCAAGCCTGTTGAAAAAGGAGGTTCTTTTGGAAGAGAAAAAGCGACAGGGCAAGGCTTATTTTATGTTATGGAGGAGATGCTGAAAAGTCAAGGTTTGTCTGTTCCTTCTCTAAAAATTGCTGTTCAGGGGTATGGAAATGTTGGTGGCAATGCAGCAAGAATATTTTCTTCATCAGGAGCAAAAGTTGTTGCTGTAAGCGATTTGTGGGGTGGCATTTTTAATCCAAATGGAATAGATTTGACTGCTTTGGACAGATATATTGCTGAAGAAAAAAAATCTGGCAGACAGCCCAAAGTTTCTGAATCTGGCTTTGGAGAAAAAATAACGAACGAAGAATTGTTGACTTTGCCAAAGAAAGATGCTGATGTTTTGATTCTTGCGGCTGCAGGAGATGTTATTACTGAAAAAAATGCTGACAGAGTTGAAATTCCAATAATAGGGGAAGGTGCAAACGGCCCGATAGATGCAAAAGCTGATGAAATTCTTTTGAAAAAGGGCATAAAAGTTTCTCCCGGAGAATTGACAAATGCGGGAGGAGTTATTGTATCAGGTTATGAAGGCATTCAAAATCTTACTACAGAGAGATGGACTTTGAATATGGTTGATAGAATGCTTGAAGGAAGAATAAAATCTTCAGCGAAAAAAGTTTTGGAAATAAGCGAAGAATATAATGTTGATTGGCGGACAGCGGCAAGCATGCTGGCCTTAAAAAGGCTTGCTGATGCAGCGATAGCAAATTATTATGCGACAAAAGGCGTTTCTTTTACTGCAAAAAAACCTTACAAAAATTATAGAGGAACTTTTTCTGAACCAGAAACTTTTGAACAGTTGAATTTGATAATTAAAAATGGTGATTTTTTAGATTTAATAAAGCAAACAAACCAACAAAAAGAAAAAGAAATATCAGATATAGCCCTTAAAATTTTGGATAAACAAGCCAAATCCAAATCTCAAAGCCCATTTGTTGTTTTAATAACTGGTCCGGCAAGCTCTGGGAAACAGCTTTTTGCAAGAAAAATTGCAAAGCAACTTTCACATAAAGGGAGCGTTCATTTGGTAAATATGGATATTACCAGCAATGATGAGTTTATAAATTATATTCAGCAAATTCCACCAACAGATTTTGTTGTTGCAGAAGGAGATAATGCTTTGTCAACAGATATCTTATGCAAAATTGAAAGTGGGAACCGATTTGGTATTTTTATAAACAAAGCTCCTTCTATGACTTTGAGTGGTAAAAGAATACTTATGTCAAGTGATTTGAGATTAGTTGCTGAAATACTTGATCGAGAAATTAGGACTGGAGAGCGTCCAATAGAAGTTATAAGAAGATGGCCAAAAGAAAGAAGCAGACAGATGTCCGAGGTTTATAGCACTTGGGACAATGCTGATTACACTTTTAACAGCTATGTGCCCTATGAACTCCCCATATTTAAATATTTGATTGGCAATAAATTGTCGTATGCTTTGGAAGAAGCAATAAAGGATTCAGATCTTTCTTCAATTGCCATTATTAACAGATTATTCAAAATGTTTGAAGGAGTAAAGGCATTTCCAATAGAAGAAATAGATACTGAGACACAGTTAGATCAAGTAATAAAAAGTCAAGTGATGTTTAATAACTCAGTCATTTTACCAAAAAAATCGGATATTAGTTTATAATGTCTTTGTGAAGAGGATATCATTATTTTTTATATCTTTATTGTTGGTTTTAAGCCAATTTGCATTAAGTGAAATTTCTTTCTGCAAAAAATTTCCTGCAAATTTGGTAGGTGGGAGTGGTCCTTATCCCTATAATTACAGAATAATTGACAATAATATCCATGCTGGTGGACATCCTTTAAATCCAAGCAACAATTTTGGCAATACAGACGAACAGACACTTTCAATTTTGGATTATTTAAAATCAGAAAATGTTAATACGATAATAGATTTAGAAGATACAAAACGGATTAGAAAGAGGTATAAAGCTCTGCTAAAAGAAAAGAATTTTAATTTTATTCATATTCCAATGACAGCTGAAAAAGTACCAAACGAAGATGAATGGCAAATAATTAAAAAAGCTTTGAAAAAACCGGTTTATGTCCATTGTAAATGGGGTGCTGACAGAACGGGGGCTGTTATTGCAAAATATTTGGTTGAAGAAAAAAGATATTCTCCAAAAGAAGCTTATAATGCCGTAATAACTGGTGGTTCGCATGCAGGAGTTTTAGGCGGATTAAAAACAATAGAAAAAAATATCAACCTTATAAAATTCTTCTGGCCTAATTATCCAAACTGATGATATAATCTTTGCATGTTGGATTTGCATGTTGATCAGAACGCAAATATTGAGTATTTCAAGTGGGATTTGCCGGATCCTGATATAGTTTTTTTGTTAATTCACGGAATGGGTGCGCACAGCGAAAGATGGGCGTTCTTTGCAAATTATTTTCAATCAAAGAATATCGCTTCGTACTCTCTTGAGCTTAAAGGATTTGGTCAAACAACAACTTATAAAGGGCATATTGATTCTTTATCTTTATATTATAAGGAAATTGCGGCCTTAATAGACATTATTCAAAAAGAACACCCAAACAAAAAAATTGTAATAGTTGGAGAGAGTATGGGGGGGCTAATTGCTTTTGAATATTTTGCTTCGTACGGTATCAATTTAGAAGCTCTTATTTGTTTTTCACCGGCTTTCGGCAACAAGATGAAATTGAATTTATTTTCGATACTTTTTTCTTTGCTATATAATCCAAAAAAACAATTTGTTATGCCATTTACTTCGGCAATGTGCACGAGGGATCAGGAATATCAAAAAATTATGGATTCAGATATAAGAGAACATAGATTTGCTACTTCAAATTTATTATTGCAACTATTGTTTGCTCAAATCCGTTCGTTGTTTTTTACCAAAAGAATCAATAAACCGGTTCTCTTTCTATTGGCAGAAGAAAAAAATGATTTGCTTGTCAACACAAGATCTGCTAAAAAAGTTTTTAATAATATCAAGTCAAGCCGTAAAAAACTCATAGAATATCCATCAATGTTGCATGCATTGTCGATAGATTTGGGAAAAGAAAAAGTTTTTGAGGATATTTATTTTTGGTTGAAAGAAATAAATTTGTTAAAAAATGAGTAAGAATTACATTCTAGCTATCGATCAAGGGACAACGGGAAGCCGCGCTATTATTTTTGATTTAAACGGCAATAAGATTTTGTCTTCTTACAAAGAATTTCCGCAATACTTCCCAAAACCTGCTTGGGTGGAACATGATCCAGATGAAATATGGGAAAGTGTAAACTATGTTATTCAAGATGTTCTAAAAAAAATAAATCCAGATAATATTCGTGCTATTGGAATAACAAACCAAAGAGAAACAACAATAGTTTGGGATAAAATTACAGGCAAGCCTATTTATAATGCAATTGTTTGGCAGTGCAGAAGAACAGCTCAGAGATGTGAGCAAATAAAAAAAGACAAAAAATTTTTAAATTACATAAAACAAAAAACTGGTTTGCCAGTTGATGCTTATTTTTCTGCGACAAAAATAGAGTGGATATTAAAAAGTGTAAAAAACCGCAAGATATCCGGTAATGGCAATTTGCTTTTTGGCACTCCTGATTCTTGGATTTTATGGAAACTGACAGGAGGCAAAACTCACGCAACTGATTTTACTAATGCTTCTAGAACAATGTTGTTTGATATAAGAGAGAAAAAATGGGATTCAAAACTTTTAAATTATTTTGGAATTCCAAGATCTATGCTTCCTGAGGTTAAAAAATCAAGTGGCTTTTTTGGAAAAACCATAAGAATTGGCAAACTTCCGCAAGGCGTGCCAATTACAGGTATTGCTGGTGATCAGCAGGCAGCTTTGTTTGGGCAAGAATGTTTTTCAAAAGGCGATGTGAAAAATACATATGGCACGGGGTGCTTTATGCTCTTAAATACAGGGAAGAAATTTATTATTTCAAAAAATGGATTGATTACTACAATTGCCTGTGACAAAAATGGAGATCCTTGTTATGCGTTTGAAGGATCTGTTTTCATTGCCGGTGCAGCTGTCCAGTGGTTGAGAGATGGCATAAAAATAATTGCTTCTTCTTCTGAAACTGAAAATCTTTCTCTTTCTCTAAAAGATAATGAAGGGGTTTATTTTGTGCCGGCATTTGTTGGGCTTGGAGCTCCCTATTGGTTGCAAAATGTAAAAGGGATAATTTGCGGTTTGACTCGCGGAACAAAAAGAGAGCATCTTGCAAGAGCGGCAATTGAATCTATGTGTTATCAGACAAAAGATGTTTTAATTGCTATGCAGCGAGATGCTAACATTAAAATAAAATCTCTGAAAGCTGATGGCGGAGCTACTTCAAACAAATTTTTATGTCAGTTTCAATCTGATATTTTACAAATCCCTTTAAAAAAAGCGAAGATAATCGAAACAACTTCTTTGGGAGTTGCCCATTTAGCCGCTCTTGGAGCAAATTTAAAATTTTCTTTATCAGGAAAAAACTATGAAGAATTTTATCCTAAATCAGACAAATCAATAGCAGATAAATACTACAATAATTGGAAAATTGCGGTGAAGAGTGCAATTATAGCGTCTCAATCACATCAATAAATTCTTCTATTTTCCCGAAATAATGCTTGTTTATCGTGTCTATAAGCTTATCTTTATGGATTTCCTTCAAGTCAAACAAAAGAGTTGCTTTTTTTAAGGCATTCTTCCCAAATTATGCCAACAGAGTATGTCAGCACAAAGTTTATATCTAAATTCTGCGTATTTTGTAATAAGATCTACTATCTCTACCTTTGGTGTTGTTTGCCAATAATAATTTTGATTAGGCATAGAACCTCTTATAATTGTTTTGTTA
Organism: uncultured bacterium; assembly: GCA_964597815.1. GTDB lineage: Bacteria > Margulisbacteria > WOR-1 > JAKLHX01 > JAKLHX01 > CAZQZN01. The sequence goes on from CAZQZN010000005.1 coordinate 62,298, forward strand.
AAATATGAAGCCCTTATTGTAATGCTTTGTGTAGAAAAGTTATTTTATGTAATAGTGTTTTCTATCAATTTGTGTTTTGTTACGAAAATCTTGCATTTATAAATATAAAATGTTAAAAATATAAAAATGGGCAAAGAGTTTTTCTTTGATATCGTAATAATTGGAGGCGGAGTTGTTGGCTCCGCTTTAGCAAGAGAATTGTCAAGATATAATGTAAAAGTTGCTTTGCTTGAAAAAGAAATTGAGCTTGCTTTTGGTGTTTCAAAATCAAATAGTGGAATAATTCATCCCGGCACCCAGAATCCCGCTGATTCCTTAAAGGGGCGTTTATGCGTTTTAGGAAATAAATTAGTTAAAGATATTTCAAAAGAGCTTGGCGTTGATTATAAAGAAGTAGGCGAACTTATTGTAATATTTGATGAAAATCAGATTGGCGAATTGATAAAAATAAAAAATGAAGCAGAAAAGCTTGGCGTGCCGAATTTAAAAATAGTCGATTCTAAATGGTTAAAAAAAGAAGAACCAAATCTCTCAAAGAATGTAATTGCTGCGTTATATGCCCCCACAGCCGGGATAATTAGCCCATACAGATGGACTTATGACCTTGCAGAAAATGCTATTGCAAATGGTGTAGAAATTTACACAAATAACGAAGTTGTTGAAATAAAATACGAAAACAATGATTTGGCTCTTGCAGATAAAAGAAGATTTGCTGTTAAAACCCGACAAGGCAACATTTTTTATTCAAACTATTGCATAAATTGCGCTGGTTTATATGCGGATAAAGTTTCCGCTTTTGTTGGTTTGGACTATTTCAAAATAACTCCTCGAAAAGGGGAGGAATATTTGCTGGATAAAAAACTTCAGAACATTACAAAGCATCTAATATTTCCTCTTCCGACAAATAATTCTAAAGGGATTTTGGTGATAAAGACCTCTGATGGCAACCCTATGGTTGGGCCAACTGCTCAAGATGTTGTTAACAAAGAAGATTTGACAACAACGGATGAAGGATTTAAGAAAGTTTTTTCTCAGGTAAAAAAAATGGTGCCAATTATAAGTGAAAACAGTGTTATTGCTTATTTTGCCGGGCTCAGGCCGGTTGCAGGCAAAGATTTTATTATTAAACATGAAAATAAAGTTCCGGGATTTGTAAATGTTGCAGGTATTCAATCACCCGGATTAACTGCTTCGTATTCAATAGCTCTTTTTGTTGTTGATATTCTCAAGTTAAATGGATGCGACCTTTCAAAAAAGAAAAATTTTAAAAAACATAGAAAAAAAACCATTCATCTGTTTTCTATTCCATTATCTGAGACAAAAAAGCTTGTTAAATCTGACGAATCCTATGGAGATATTGTTTGCAGATGTGAAATGGTTTCTGCAAAAGAGATAAGAGATGCTGTTAAAAGGGGAGCAAAAACTATTGATGGCATCAAATTTAGAACGCGGGCAACAGCTGGCAGATGTCATGGGGGATTTTGCACTATCAGAGTAGCCAAGATTTTATCAGAAGAGTTGAACCTCCCAATAACAGAAATAACTAAAAGAGGGAATAACTCAAAAATAGTTTTTGGAGAGAAGAAGTGAAAACTCGTGAATTAGTTGTAATTGGTGGAGGGCCTGCCGGCATGGCAGCTGCAATTTCCGCACACAGATGTGGTGTAAAAGACATATTGATTTTAGAAAGAGACCAATATTTGGGGGGAATTTTAAACCAATGTATTCACACTGGCTTTGGCCTTGAATACTTTAAGGAAATATTGACTGGTCCTGAATATGCGCAAAGATTTATTGATCAAATCAGAGAAATAGATCAAATAGAAATTAGTTTAAAATCATTTGTAGTTGATCTTACACCTGATAAAAAAATATCATATTTGAAACCAGGTGCTTTGGAACAAATTTCTGCAAAAGCGGTAATCCTTGCAACTGGTTGCAGAGAAAGGACTAGAGAAATGGCTCATATTCCCGGGACAAGACCTTCTGGAATTTATCCAGCTGGACTTGCTCAAAAAATGGTCAATGTAGAGGGATGGATCCCCGGGAAAAATATAGTTATAGTTGGTTCTGGAGATATTGGATTGATTATGGCTAGACGTTTTACATTAGAAGGTTGTAATGTAAAAGCGATAATAGAAATTAGCAACCAATCAAAAGGGCTTATAAGAAATATTGTTCAGTGCGTTGAGGATTTTAATATTCCTTTATTTTTCAGACATAAAATTTCAAAAATTTTGGGAAGGGATAGAGTAGAAGCAGTTGAAGTTGTTAAAGTTGATGATGAGCTGAATGAAATAAAAGATTCTTTGTTTAAAATAGAGTGCGATACAATTGTAATGTCTATTGGATTAATTCCGGAAAATGAATTGCTTGAAGGTGCCGGAGCGCTTATTGACAGAACTACGAACTCTCCGATTTCGCCTGAACTAAACAAAACATCAATACCGGGAATTTTTGCCTGCGGAAATTGTTTTAAGGTCTATGATATTGTTGATTCTGTGACAAGAGACAGTTTTTTGGCGGGAGAAATGGCTGCAAAATATTTGTCTGGAGAAGGTTGTTGAGTATGCAGAAATCTTTTATCTGTATTCAATGCCCAAAGAGCTGTAAAATTTTAGTGGATTTTGATGGAGAAAAAATAAATTCTATAAAAGGGAATCTCTGCAAAAAAGGCGAACTTTATGTAAGAGATGAAATTCTTAACCCAAGAAGAATTTTGACAACAACAGTTTTGACTAATGGTTTGGAAATCAAGCTATTGCCGGTAAAAACAAACAAACCAATTCCGAAATCTAAACTGTTTGACGCAATGAAAGAAATTCAAAAAATCAGGGTTGATAAGCCACTCAAAGCAGGCGATATAATAGTTAAAGATTTTATAGAACAAGGTGTTGATCTTGTTGCAACCAGAGATATTTTAAAGGGATGATTTTATGTTTGATTCATTAATGCAAGAAGAAGAACAAAAAACTCTTACTGTGAGCGAGCTTAGCGACGCCCTAAAATCTTATTTAAAAAACTTTTCCGTTGACGGATTTTGGGTAAAAGGGGAGATTCTAAGTTTAAAAGTTGACGACAAGAGAAAATATGTTTCGTTTTTACTTTGCGAAAAAAAAGACAATTCCAATGATATTGTTGCTCAGATACAAGTAGTGTGTTGGCCTGACAATTTTAGCAAAATTGTTTCCAAGTTAAAATCGGTTGATGACAATCTTGATTTGAAAGATGGTTTGTTTTGCAGGTTAAAATGTATTGTTGATATTTGGGTAAAAGCTGGGCGTATTCAACTTGTTGTAAAAGATATTGATCCCGCAGCTACTATAGGTGAACTTCATTTTTTAAGAATGAAAATATTTAATGAAATTGTAAAAATGGGAATTCATGAAAAAAATAAATTGCTTGTTATCCCTATATGTCCTTTGAAAATAGCGTTAATATCTTCAAAAGATGGAGCCGGTTATCATGATTTTATCTCGGGCATAAAAAATTCAGGTTTCCCATTTGTTGTTGATTTTTATAATTGCTCTGTTCAAGGGCCTGATACTGAAAAAGATGTTGTATCTGCTTTGAGCGAAATTTCAAAAAAGTCAAAAATGTATGATGTCGCAGTGATTATTCGTGGAGGAGGATCAACTGCTGATTTAAAATGGTTTGACAACAAAAATATATGTATTTCGATCTGCAATGCGAAAATTCCTGTTTTAACAGGAATAGGGCATGAAATAAATATCTCAGCGGCTGATATGGTTGCCAACAAAAGTTTTAAAACGCCAACTGCTGTTGCGGTATTTCTGGAGAATAAAGTTTTTGAATTTAGTCAGGAAGTGTCAGATATGGCTAAAAGTATTCATTATTTAGCCAAGAATTTGCTGTTACAAGAAAAAACAGAACTTTCATCTATTATCAAAGACATAGCTTCTTTTTTTCATACTGATATGCAGCAAAAGAAAACAGAGATAAAAAGTATTATAACCTCCTTAAAACCTTTGGCATTCAGGATATTAAAAGACTCAAAAATTCAGATTGAATCTTTTTTGGAAAAAACAAATATTTACAGCCCGAAAAACACTCTTAAATTAGGTTATACTTTGACGAGAGACAAAAATGGGAAAATATTGAACCGAGTAAAGGATTTAGTTGTTGGAGAAAAGATTATTAGCGAATTTTTTGATGGCAAGGCAGAGAGCGTAATAAATAACAAGGAGGTTTATTAATGGCAAAAACTATAAATTACAAAAAAGCTTTTGACAGCTTAAAAAATATTTTTGATGAGCTTCAAAATGGAGAGATCGGCGTTGATGATCTTGAGCAAAAGTTAATAAAAGCATCGGAATATATCAAAATTTGTAAGAAGATATTAAAAAAACAAGAAGCAAAGATAAGTGATATTTTACGCGAAATTGAAAAAGAGGAATAATAGTGCGTTTGCGGCTGCAAAAATTTTTATCCCACTCTGGTTATGCTTCACGCAGAAACTCCGAAAAATTGATTAAAGATGGATTTGTATATGTCAATGGTAAAAAAGCTGTTATAGGAGATTTGGTGGATCCTGAAAAGGATGAGATAATTGTAAAAAACAAAAAAGTATCCCTTCCTCAAAAGTATATTTATATTGCTTTTAACAAACCAATTGGTTTTATTTCTTCTTGTTCAAACGCGCAAGGGCCATCTATATTTGATTTGATAAAAATTAAAGAAAAGGTTTATCCAGTTGGCAGATTGGATAAAGATAGTGAAGGGCTTATGATTTTGACTAATGATGGCGATTTGGCAAACTTCTTGACTCATCCAAGATTTGGCTGTGAAAAAGAATACGAAGTCATAATTGACGATGAATTAAATTCGCTGGAGATAAATAATTTTAGTAGTGGCATTTATCTTGATAGTGTCAAAACGAAGCCTTGTTACATAAGGAAAATAGGAAATAAAAAATATTCTGTTATCCTTAAAGAAGGCAAAAAACGGCAAATTAGGAGAATGTTTGAGTTTTTTGGTAAAAGAGTTTTGAAACTGAAAAGAGTTAGAATAAAAAGCGTTTCTTTAAATGGCCTTAAACAAGGATCTTGGAGATATCTTACAAGAAAAGAAATTGATGGTTTAAGAAAATTTTTTAGGGGGAATAATGAATAGAGTAATTTCAAATATGATAAAGATAAATACCGCCAACGGGAGTTGAACCCGTGCTTTAGCCTTGAGAGGGCTATGTCCTAACCACTAGACGATGGCGGCACAGTTTAATTATAACAAAATGTTTTAATGTTCTTATTAGTGGAATTTGTAAAAATTTTTGGTATAAACTTGAATGATGTATTATTTTGTTGTTATATTAATGATAGTTAAATGAACTTTTGGCAAAACTTTAGTAGGAAATTACAAGAGAAAAAGTTTTTTCTTTGGCTTTTTCTTTTTTCTTCAATTTTTATGCCTCTTTTTTTTAACGGATGTTCTAACGTAAGACCCCACATAAAAGTTGCTTTTGATTTGGATGATAATGAATGGTCTATAATGCGCGATAAAATAATTCCTGAATTTGAAAAAAAGAACAAAATTGTTGTAGAGGCAATACAAGTTGAAAAATCTGATGTGTTGCAGTTGTTAAAGGCAATGGGCAGTTCTAAAGACACTAAAATTGATATTTTTCTTATTGATGTCAAACAGCTTCAGGAATTTGTTGATAATAAAATGGTTGAGGACATAAGTGAATTCGGACAATTTTCAAATAAAAGGATTAATCAGAACCTGATATATGATTTATACTTTGGAGATAGGTTATATTGCGTCCCACTAAAAATAAATCTTTTTGGGTTCTATTTTTCAAATGACAAAAACAACATGATAAATTTGTCTTTTCCTTCCAATTTTAGAAATTTTATAAGTGCAATCAAAAGATTTAACAAAAGAAATAAAAGTACAAATATTGTGTTGCCTTTTTCCAACAAAGAAAGCATTGCCATTTTTATTTATCAAACTATTTTGTCAAGTGGAGGCAAGCCAATGGATTTTGGTGACAGGCGAACACATAGCGCTTTTGTCTTTCTAAAAGATCTCTGGAATTATGCCTCACCTGCTTCATTAAAAGCAAATTTTAGCAATATACTTGATTATATTCAAAATGGCACCCCAAATTTTCTTTGGGGTAAATTTTCTTCGCTAAAAATGGGAAATACAAAAAAAGAATTGTTATTTGTTGGCAGTATTGATGGGGCAATAAACAGTAAAACTCTTGTTGATGCCGATGTGTTATGTGTTTCAAAGGGATCGAAAAACAAAGGCAATGCTTTAAAATTTTTGCAGTATTTATACTCTCATGATGTTCAAAAATTGTTTTACTCTGATTTAAATTGGATTCCGTTAAGGAAAGGTGTTATAGGCGATATTAGGGGCAAAAAACAATATCGAATTATTTTAAGGATTTTAAGAAGGCCGGTTTATATCAAAAACGAAAAAGATTTCAAAGAATTTGAGACAAAGGCAAATGATGCGTTTACAAGAATTTTGATCAAAAAAGAAGACATAAGTAAAGTACTAAAAGATATCAACGAGAAAGCAAAGAAAAAATCTTCAACACAGGATTTATAGGTGTTATAATTTATGAGTAAAATGAAAAAAAGGTTATTTATCTCGGTTATAGGAGAGAGCAAAGCCACTAAAACAAACTATCAAATTGCTGAAAGAATCGGTCATTTATTAGGGCAACATGATGCTGTTGTGTTTTGTGGTGGCACGACAGGAGTTATGGAGGCAGTTTGCAAGGGTGTAAAATCTTCTGGAAAAGGGATTACTGTTGGGATACTTCCATCAAGCAGACGAAAAACAGCAAACAAATATGTTGATATCCCAATCCCAACGGGTGTTGGTTATGCGAGAAATAAATATGTTGTTAAATCCGGGCAGGCAATCATTGCTGTTGGTGGAAGTTATGGCACACTTACCGAAATTGGATATGCCCTAAACTATAAGATACCTGTGATTGGGATTAACACATGGAAGTTTACAAAAAAAGGCCATGAAAAACCCCCGATTAAATATGTAAAAACCCCTGAACAAGCTGTTAAATTGGCCATAAATATTGCTAGAAAGAGCAAAGATTGATTTGCTTTCATCACAATAATGGATAAATTTTTAATTCAAATAGCTAAAAAAGAAAATATTTCTGTTGATTTTCTAAAAAAAGGAATAAAAAACGGAACAATAGTTATATTTAAAAATCCATTACACAAAAATGTGGTTCCAATAGCAGTTGGTGCTGGTCTTTCAACAAAAGTGAATGCAAATATAGGCACCTCTCAGGACTATCCTAAATTATCAAACGAGTTGAAAAAACTTGAAATATGTATTGAAGCAAAGAGTGACACAGTTATGGATTTAAGTACTGGTGGTGATATAGACAAAATAAGAAGGAAAATAATAAAAAACAGCCCATTGCCAGTTGGCACAGTTCCAATATATCAAGCGGTTGCAGAAGCAAAAGGACTAAAAAATTTAGAACCAGATCTTTTATTTGACACTATTGAAAAACATGCAAGTGATGGAGTGGATTTTGTGACAATTCATAGCGGAGTAAACTTGAAAATAGTTGAATTACTCAAAAAAAAGAAAAGATTGATGGGGATAGTTAGCAGGGGCGGTTCAATGATTTATTCGTGGATGAGACAAACAGGTAAAGAAAATCCATTATTTGAACAGTTTGACAGGTTGTTAAAAATATTGAAAAGATACAATGTTGCTTTAAGTTTGGGAGATGGTCTCAGACCGGGATCTATCTTTGATGCTGGTGATGATGCGCAAATTACAGAGTTAAAAACTTTGGCAAAATTGGCCAAAATTGCAAGAAAAAATGGAGTTCAAGTGATTATTGAAGGTCCGGGACATGTTCCATTGAATCAGATAGAATCTCAAATGAAAATGCAAAAAAAACTATGTGATGGTGCTCCTTTTTATGTACTTGGTCCTTTGCCAACAGATATAGGGGCAGGCCATGATCACATTGTTTGTGCGATTGGTGGAGCGCTTGCTGCAAGTTTTGGCGCTGATTTTTTGTGTTATGTTACTCCGTCAGAACATTTAGGATTGCCATCGAAAGAAGATGTAAGAGAAGGAATAATTGCGACAAAAATTGCGGCTCATATAGCAGATATAGCAAAAGGTGTTCCTTCTGCATCAGAGAGGGATTTAGAAATGTCAAAAGCGCGCAAAATGTTAAATTGGGGAAAACAATTATCTTTAGCTCTTGATCCTGTAAAAGCCATTTATTATCACAAAAAACTTTCCTCTCAGAGAAAAAAGGAATGTACGATGTGCGGTGATTACTGCGCGATGAAAATATTTTCTGAAAAATAATTACTAACCGAATTTTTCTGAAATTTAAGCCTTTTTTTTTCGAAATAAATGTGATGAGTGTTTGTGGTAAAAGTTATATTCCTTTTTCAAAAATTTCAAGAAATTCGCCCTCTTTTAATCCAATTATTCAAAAGAGGGTGATCTCAAGCATTAAGAGAAATAATGGCAATGTATTTTGTTTGGTTCATCCCGGATTTCTGATGCAAAAATCTGGTTTGATCCCTTGGCTTTTTTTGTATCAAGATAACAGCATTGGCCAACAAAAAAGTGAATATAAAAAATATCTAAAAAATATTCAGCTAAGATTATCCACTAATGATGACCCTCTTGTGTTGTTTGTTGAAAGACAAAAAACAAGAAGTGTTTTCGAATGGCTTGTTCCACAAACAAAGACAGATACGGTTATTTTGGTTCCAACTTTTCCAAAGGATCCATTGCCGATTCTAAGAATGCTTGACAAAAGAAGCCCTTGGGATGAGTTATACAGAACATTTAAAAAAGATTTGGGAATAAAAAATATTGTTTTTGGCGGCGAGCTGTTTTTTTCTGAAGAAAACAGTTTAGGTGGTGTAGATTATTGTGGATGTGTTGCAGAGGCATTTAATCAAGCAAAAAAATACCTAAAAGCGGTAGTTGATTTAAATTTTTCATATCCAAATACTTTTGTTCCCAGAATAAGCCAGAAATAAATTTATACTTAATATTCGTTGTATAATGTTTAAGAATGAGGATTGCAATAACACACGATTGGCTTATTTCTTTGGGCGGAGCAGAAAATGTTTTAGCGGCATTGTTAGAAATTTTCCCTAAAGCCGATGTTTATACAACTATTTTTGACAAGACAAAATTTCCTTCCGATTTTTATAGAAATGTTAACGTTTACACTTCATTTTTACAAAAATTGCCTTTTGCTTCAAAGCATTACAGGAATTTTGTTGTATTGATGCCTTATGCATTTAGAAGTTTTAATTTTTCAAAATATGATTTGGTAATTTCAAATTCTCATGCTTGTGCAAAAGATATTAATATTCCAAAAAATTCTTTGCATATTTGTTATTGTTTAACTCCAATGAGGTATATCTGGGATATGTATGATGATTATATGAAAATGGAGAAACCAAATCTTTTCGTAAAACTTTTTGCTCCTTTGGCAGCGCAATATTTGAGGAGGCGAGATATAGATTCATCTAAATCGGTAAATGAATTTATAGCCATATCAAATTTTGTAAGCCAAAGAATAAGAAAATACTATGGCAGAGAAAGTATTGTGATTTATCCTCCTGTTGATACCCATAAATATTATGTTTCTCCTCAAACCGATGATTATTATGTTGTAGTGTCTCGTTTAGTTCCACAAAAGCGGACTGATTTTATTATCAGAGCTTTTAATAAATTGAAGAAGCCATTAAAAATTGTTGGAAAAGGCAGGCATGAGACAGAGCTTAAACAAATTGCAAAAAGCAATGTGCAGTTTTTGGGATTTGTTAATGACGAAGAAAAATCTAAAATTTTATCTCGTGCAAAAGCACTTATTTTTGCAAGTGTGGAAGATTTTGGCATAGTTCCCGTTGAAGCGATGGCATCTGGCAGGCCCGTAATTGCTTATTCAAAAGGCGGGGTTTTGGACACAGTCATTCCCAATCAAACGGGTTTGTTTTTTGATGAAATGAGTGACGATGCAATAATTGACGCCGTGTTAAAATTTGAGAAAATGGAATTTAATTCACAAAAAATAAAAGACCATGCCGAAAAATTTAGCAAAAGAATATTTATTGAAAAAATGAAAGACTTTGTTTTGGGAAAGGTGCAAGGTAAAAACTATCTATGAGAAAAAACTTGCTTGTAGGATTTTGGATTCTGCCTTTTTTAGACGCTTTTTTTATAGTTATTTCGTTTATCATTGGCGATTATCTAAAAAGCAATTATTTTGTTTCTCCTATATCAACAATTGCTGCAAATTCCAGACTGCTTTTGTTTGCTATTGTAACAGTTATAGCTGTTTCAAACCTTTTCAAGTTATATGAAAATAATTTTTTGAGGTCAGAAATTGATGAGTTTGGTGCGGTTTTTGGTTCAATCACCGTAAGTATGCTCTTTTTTGAATTTATGACGCTTTTTTACAGAGACATGATTTTTAAAAGAATGACAATTTTCTATGCTTGGATTTTTGCTGTGGTTTTATTGTCGTTTTATAGAATACTTTTAATCAAGTTTGTCAAATGGCTTTATCGAAAAGGCAGATTTGTTTCCAATGTTTTGATCATTGGCACTGATGAGGGATCAAAGTTACTTGCGAGGAAGATAAAAAATCATCCAGAATTTGGTTTAAATGTTATTGGTTTTGTCTCGTTTAAAAATGAGGAAAAATCATCTTTTCCTGATTCGGAGATCAATGTGCTTGGCACAATTGGTGATCTTGAAAGTTTATTGATAAAATTTGGCATTGAAAGTGTTATTTGTGCTGTTTCTGATATTTCAAACGATTTGATAATGGATATCGTAGAAAAATGTGAGCTCAATAAAGCCCAATTTAAATTTGTTCCAAAAGTTCTTGATATTATTGAATCGCGCGTAACTTCGGATGAGATTCTTGGCGTGCCACTCATCACTGTAAATGAAATAAAACTTTATGGATTAAACGCTTTTCTCAAAAGAGTTTCGGATATTGTTTATTCATTGACATTGTTGATACTTTTGTTTCCCGTTATGCTTGTCATTGCAATTTTGATAAAAATTGATTCTCCCGGCCCGGTGTTATTTTTACAGAAAAGAGTTGGCAAAAACGGCAAAGAATTCAATATGTATAAATTCAGATCAATGAAGGTTGGCGCTGAGGAGGAAAAAGAGAAATTGCTGCACAAAAATGAAGCTGACGGTTTGATATTCAAAATTAGAAATGATCCAAGAATTACGAAAGTAGGTAAAATTCTAAGAAGATGGTCTCTTGATGAGCTTCCACAGATTTTTAATGTTATTAAAGGAGATATGAGTTTTGTTGGCCCAAGGCCGCCCTTGCCAAGTGAAGTGAAAAATTACAATTCTTGGCACAGGAAAAGATTGCGTGTTTCTCCCGGCATTACCGGACTCTGGCAGGTTAGTGGCAGAAGCGATATTTCGTTTGAAGACATGGTAAAACTTGACATTTTTTATATTGAATCTTGGTCATTGTGGCAGGATATTAAAATTATGCTAAAAACAATCCCAGCGGTATTTTTTGCAAAAGGAGCATATTAAACCGATGAATCCAAGGTATATTTATGAAAAAATTTTTTCCTGTGGTTCGGTTTTTTTAAAGGTTTTTATTGTAACAATATTGCTCTCTTCAACCAT
>CAZQZN010000006.1:0-32063 GCA_964597815.1 uncultured bacterium
GTCAGGGCAGAAATTCTTGCTCAAAATGGGTTCGCACTTCGTTCAGCAATTGCGATTTGCTTTTGTTGATAAAGATCTTTGTACTTGCTAAAATTAGCGATGTCGGGGTGTGGCGCAGCTTGGTTAGCGCACTCGCTTGGGGTGCGAGAGGTCGGCCGTTCGAATCGGCTCACCCCGATATTAAAGGTTGTATTAAATGTTTAAGAAACTGAGTAAATTTCTCCCAATTCTTATTTTTCTTTTAGTTTTTTCTATTGGGTGTGAAAAAGGTTCTGATAGTTCAAATGATTGGGTTTGGGAGGAACATCCAGAGCTTGGTACTGGGTCAGTTGTCTTTTCTTATGTTCCCATAACCTATGAAGCATTTTACGAGTTTTGGCCAATGGGGCATATTAACCTTCCTGAACATCCCATACCTACTATGGGTGGCGGATTTCAATTTACACCTCAAACAAAAAAATCTCCTGTTGATGTCAGATCTCCGGCCGATGGTGTTATCACATGGATCAGAAAACTTGTGGTGGAACAAAATGGAGTTACTTATGAGGATTATGCTTTGAGGATATATCACACAAATACATTTGTTTCTTTTCTAGATCACCTTTCTTCTATTGATGAATCTGTTATGAAAAAATTAAGAAGTTTGAACATTGGCGAAAACAAAGTTTATGTGAGAGTTAATGCTGGTGATGTGATAGCAAAAACAGGAGTAAATATTGAAGGATTGGGATGGTATTTGTACAATCGCGAAGCAAATCTAGATTATATCAACAAAGCCAAATATGGTCCGTATAATCCATATTCAGTTTTTCCATTGGATTACTTTCCTGATGCAGAAAAGACGAATTTGTATTCATACATTAAAAGAACCAAAAATCCAAGAAGTGGGAAATGTGATTTTGATATTAAAGGTACTTTATCAGGGAATTGGATTGTTAAAGGAGGAGATCCTATTGCGAAACCGCAACCTTGGAGTGTATGGCTGTCATTTTGTTATGATATGTTTGATCCAGATTATAGAAGAGTGAGTATAGGGCAAGATTTAGGAAAAATGATTGGAAAACCGGATGGTGTTTTGACTTCTCCAAAATCAGGGCCTGAATATACAAGTGTGACCAAAAATTCTGGTAAGGTTGTTTATAAATTATTTGATGTTTCAGAAGGTGAAGAATTTAATATTGGTCATCCTTATGATGACACAATTAAATATACGTTGTTGGTTGAAATGCAAAGCGATGATGAGATAAAAGTTGAGTTGTTTAATGGCGATATTGCAAGCCCTGAATTTACCTCTAATGCAATGTTCTATACAAGATAAGCAAAAAATTAATGGTAAAAGTTTTGTTTAAATTTTATTTTTCTATCATGCAATTGTAATGTTATAATAATATCGTTAATGAATCGGATGTCAATGGACAATGCGGGTGTAGCTCAGCGGTAGAGCTCCTGCCTTCCAAGCAGGAGGTCGTGGGTTCGAATCCCATCGCCCGCTTTTTTAAGAGATAGACAAAGTAATACAGTAAGAACATTGAAAAGTAAAAAAACTTCCACGACCGGGAAGGGTTGTTAAGGGAAACGGGAGTTTCCCTTAAGCTGGGAGCAGCACTGCGGCGCAGAGCGATGAGGGGCGCAGCACCCTCATAGAGCCGTAAGGCGAGGGAGTGGGTTCGAATCCCATCGCCCGCTTTTTAAAAAGAAATGATTAGATAATATAACTTTTTAGTGAGTATTATTTTTTGATTGTTTTTTAGTTAAAGGTGAATCTTTGAGATATATGTCCCCGTAGCTCAATTGGATAGAGCAACAGCCTTCTAAGCTGTAGGTTGCTGGTTCGATTCCAGTCGGGGACGATTTAGTTTTTAGGATAAAAAATATTTCTGGAATATAGAAATTAATTGGTGGTCGTAGCTCAATTTGGTTAGAGCATCAGGTTGTGGCCCTGAAGGCTGCCGGTTCGAGTCCGGTCGACCACCCCATAGGCGGAGTGATGCATAAGAATATTCAAAACGTTTCATCTGATTGGCATGGAAAAGATGTAAAATATGCCCTTAATTATTTTGGTGTTAATGTTGAAAACGGATTATCAGAAGATAAAGTTCAAAAACTTTTAGAAAAATACGGCAAAAATGTTATTAAAGAACAATCTTCTTTTTCGTCATTAAAACTTTTTCTTTCACAATTTAATCAACCGATGATTTTAACACTTATTATTTCAGGCCTTATAACTTTTTTTATGAAACATTTTGTTGACACTTCCGTAATTTTCGGTGTTGTAATAGTTAATGCGATAATTGGTTTTTTACAGGAATCAAGAGCGACAAATGCAATTGCAGCGCTTAAAAGGACCATGATTACAAATGCATTAGTGATTAGAGATGGGGAGAAAAAGGTTGTAAGGAGCGATGATTTAGTTCCCGGAGATATAGTGATATTATCTTCCGGCGATAAGATTTCCGCTGATATGCGAATAATTTATGCGAAATCGTTAAAAGTCAATGAATCCGCTTTGACTGGCGAATCTCTTCCTGTTGAGAAAAATTCAAATCCAGTTCCAGTTGATTCTCAAATATCTGAAAGATCTTGTATGCTCTTTGCTTCAACATTAGTAACCCATGGGCATGCGAAAGCTGTTGTTGTTGCAACAGGGGATTTTACTGAGGTTGGCAAAATTTCAAAAATGGTTAAAAATGTTGAATCGCTTGAAACTCCGTTGATGAAAAAAATATCTGCTTTTAGCAAAAAACTTCTTGTTTTAATATTAATATTTTCTGCATTTACTTTTTTCATTGGTTCGTTTGTTTACAAGAAATCGATATATGAATCTTTCATTGCTGTTGTTGCGCTTGCTGTTGGTGCTATCCCCGAAGGTCTTCCTGCTGCTGTTTCGATAATTCTTGCTATAGGCATTTCAAGAATGGCTGAGAGAAAAGCAATAATAAGAAGATTGCCGGCTGTTGAAACACTTGGTAGCACAACAGTGATTTGTTCAGACAAAACCGGAACTTTGACAGAAAACAAAATGACAGTTCAAAAAATTTTCGTCAATGACAAAATATTATCTGTTTCCGGGCTTGGGTATAATCCTGTTGGGAAAATAACATACGAAGGTGAAGAATTTGGTTATGAAAAAGACATCTCACTTGCAGAGTGTTTGATTTGCGGTTTTTTGTGCAACGACACAAAATTGTCCGAAAAAGATGGCAATTACTCTGTTTCAGGCGATCCAACAGAAGCTTCCTTAATCGTTTCTGCTATGAAGTCGGGAATTATTGAGAGAGAAAAACTTTCACAAAAATTTAAAAGAATTGATATGATTCCTTTTGATTCTGAAACCCAATTTATGGCAGTGCTATGTGAAAACTCTGATACAAAAGAAAAAATTGTTTATGCAAAAGGGGCTTCTGAAGTTGTACTATCAAAATGTTCTGCGCTTTTAAATGGTTCGCAGATTGAAGTGGAAAAATTGGTTTCTGTTGCTGAAAATCTTGCTAAAGAAGGGCATAGAGTTATTGCATTTGCCAGAAAAACAGTTGATAAAAGCATAACTTATATTTCTGACACTCATTTAAACAATTGGCAGTTTTTGGGTTTTCAAGCGATGATTGATCCGCCAAGAGAAGAAGCAGTCAAAGCGATAAAATCTTGTCATACGGCTGGAATAATTGTCAAAATGATAACCGGTGATCATGTTGAGACAGCTAAAGCGATTGCTAAAAAAATAAATTTAAAGGCTCATTTTGAAGAAAATCCTGAAAGTATTTTGGCTGTTTCAGGCGCTGATATTTCAAAATGGAGTGATAAAGATTTTGAAGAAAATGTTGAAAAGATATCTGTGTTTGCAAGAGTTTCTCCGGAGCAAAAATTGCGAATATTAAAAGCACTTCAGAAAAAAGGGCATATTGTTGCTATGACAGGAGATGGAGTCAATGATGCTCCAGCGTTAAAACAGGCGAACATTGGAATTGCTATGGGAAAAGATGGGACAGAAGTTGCAAAAGAATCTGCTGAAATGGTGTTAACTGATGACAATTTTGCGACAATCGTGGCAGCCATTGAAGAAGGAAGAGGCGTTTTTGACAATCTTAAAAAATTTATTGCATGGACGATTCCAACAAATATTGCTGAAGGTTCAATTTTAATGTTAGCGATTTTGGCAAACCTTCCTCTGCCGATTGCTCCTTTGCAAATTTTGTGGAGTAATATGATGACAGGAATATTTCTTGGTGTTCCAATTGCTTTTGAATCAAAAGAATCAAATATTATGGAAAGGCCTCCCATAGATAGCAGACTGCCAATTTTTACAAATGACATTTTGCCAAGAACGATAATTTCAACTTTGCTTTTGGTTCTTGGTGTATATTTGATGTATTTTATTTCAGATTATAGGAATTCTTTTTCTGTAAGTGTTCTTCAAACAATTGCGCTAAATGTTTTAATCATCGGGAAAATTTCTTATTTGTTTAACACCAGATCTTTTGAAAAAACTCCTTTTGAAATTGGTTTTTTTTCTAACAAAGCTATTTTTATAGGTATTTTTCTCTTGCTTATAGTTCAATGGTTAATAACCTATAATCCAACAATGAATATTCTTTTTGGGACTTCTCCAATTTCGCTCTTATCTTGGTTTGAAATATTCTTGATAAGTTTTGTTGGTTTCTGGATAATTGAAATTGAAAAATATTTTAGAAGGAAAAGTATTCTAAAATGAATGTAAAAGAAGCCATAAACGAAAGGCGAGCTTATAGATCGCTAAAAAAAATTTCTGTTTCAAAAGAGCTGTTATACGATTTGTTTTCTTGTGCTGAACTTGCACCTTCATGTTTTAACAATCAACCTTGGAGATATATTGCTGTCTTTGACCCGGAAACATTAGAAAAAGTTTTTTCGTCTTTTTCAAAAGGTAATGAATGGGCATTTGAAAGTTCTTTGGTTATTGCCGTTTGCTCAAAGAAAGAAGATGATTGCGTTATAAAAAATCGCCAGTATTTTCTCTTTGATACCGGCATTTCTGTTGGTTTTTTGATTTTAAGGGCAACAGAATTAGGGCTTGTTGCACATCCAATAGCTGGCTTTGATGAGGAAAAAGCAAAAGATATTTTAGCCATCCCAAACGAATTTACTTTAATTTCCTTTGTCATAATTGGCAAGAGATCAGAGAAATTAAATCCAGTTTTATCGCCAAAGCAAATAGAGGCAGAAAACAAAAGGCCTGAGAGATTAGCGCTAGGCACAATACTTCATTTGAATAAATATGGGCAACAAATCAACTAAACTTTTTATTTTTGCTACTTCTTCTCAAAGAAGGATTGATCTGATAAAAAATATTTATTTGAACAAAATTATTTTTGTTCAGCATTGCTTTGATGAAAAAAAATTTGAGATTAAAAATATTAAACAATTAAGAATTTTAGCAAGAAAAAAAGCCGAATCAATTGAAAAAAAATATGTTGATGCGGTAATAATTTCTGCAGATACTGCAGTGTTTTGCGGAGGGCGCTTTTTGGGAAAACCCCTAGAACAACAAGAAGCAAAAAAACATCTTAAAATGATCAGCGGTAAAAATGTTTTGGTTGCAACAGCTGTTTTTATCAAAGATTTAAAATCAAACAAAAAAACTAGTTTTGTTGAAAAAACTATAGTCAAATTTAGAAAGCTTTCTAAGGAAGAAATAAACTGGTACATTTCAACAAATGAATGGAAGTCAAAAGCCGGCTCGTTTGCGATACAGGGCAAAGGCAAAGTTTTCATAGAAAAAATATTTGGGGATTATTTCAATGTTGTAGGAATTCCTATTTGCAGGCTTACAAAAGAATTAAGAAAATTTGGGCTTGATTACTCTTATGACAAAAGAACTGTTTGATTTGTTGGTGGTTGGTGCTGGCCCTGCTGGTATGATGGCTGCGATAAGGGCTGCTGAAAGAGGGAAAAAAGTTTTGATTTTGGAAAAAGGCCCTTCTGCCGGCCGCAAACTGCTGTTGTGCGGCAACCGCAGATGCAATCTGACAAATGCTGAAACCGACTTAAATGATTTTGCTGCAAACTATCTTAAAAATCCAAGTTTTATGCTTAGCATGCTGCACAATTATTCAAATTTTGACGTTATAGAATTTTTTGAAAAAAGAGGAGTTAAGCTGAAAGTTGAACCTTGGAAAAGAGTTTTCCCAAAAAGCAATAAATCGTCCGATATATTAAATGTTTTGTTGAGAGAGCTTGAAAATTTAAATGTTGATATCAAATATAATTGCAAGGTTGTATTTTTAATAAATGATGGGAAAAAAGTTTTAGGAGTTAAAACTGAGATTGGTGATTTTTGGGGAAAAGCTGTTCTTGTTGCAACTGGAGGGAAAACTCATCAAAAAACCGGTTCAAGCGGCGATGGATATATTTTAGCTGAAGCAATTGGGCATAAAATTGTTCCGCCCAAAAAAGCACTTTATCCTTTTGAGATAGAAAACTCAAGCATTTGTGAAGAATTAAGCGGGCTATCGGTAAAAGCTGAGGTTTCTTTTGTAAATAACAGCGGTTTGCTCTATAAAGAAACAGGGGACATACTTTTTGCGCATTTTGGTTTAACTGGGCCATTAATGATAAATGCAAGCTTAATTGTTTCAAAAGCCCAGATGAGCGGATTAAAAATAAAAGTAAATTTTTTCCCTGAAAAGAAAGATGTAGAAGTGGACAATGATTTGCAGGAATTGATAAGAAATAATCCAAATAAAACTGCAATTGGGCTGTTGGATATGATTTTGCCGAAAAAACTTGCTTTAATTATTTTGAGTTTGTCTCAAATAGATAAAGACAAAAAAGTTAATCAACTTACCAGAGAACAAAGATTTTTAATTGCACAAAATTTAACTTCACTTGAGTTTAAGGTTTCTAAATATGTAAATGTAAATAAATCTGTTGCAACTGATGGAGGAATCGATCTAAAAGAGATTAACAATAAGACACTTGAATCAAAATTGATAAAAGGACTTTATTTTGCCGGTGAAGTTTTGGATATAATTGGGAAAACTGGAGGTTTCAATCTTCAGGCGGCTTGGTCAACAGGTTGGACAGTTGGCAATATGATATAATTTCTTAAACCATGAAAAGTGCTGCTGTAATTATTGTATGTTCTGATGCTTTTCAAATATTAAAAGAATCCTTTGATAGCATAATTAATACTTCAAAACTTACCAAAAGGTTGATTATTGTGGACAACTGTTCACAAGATCAATCAATGAAAGAATGGCTTGCTTCAATAAACAATTCAACTATAAATGATATTTTGGTCCAGATAATTTTTAACGACAAAAATGAAGGATTTGCAGCAGCAGTTAACAAAGCGCTAAATAATGTTGATGAGGAAGTTTTGGTAATAATACATAGTGATACTATTTTTATAGGAAATTCACTAGATAACCTTATTGAAAGTTCGCTTTCAGATAGCAACAAAAACTGTGTGTTTTCTCCAATAACTGATCTTGTCACTTCTTCTTGTTTTGTCGGTATGTTTGGCAGAGGTCAGTATAATGGAGTTTTGGATTGTTCTTCACATGAAAAAATAAAAGAGTGGATTTCAGATTATATTTTGGCAAACAAAAATGAAACGCGAGATATTTTTAGGTTATCATCTTTTGCTTTTGCAATGAGGAAGGAACTTGCAAATAAAATTATCAGTGAATTTGGCAGTTTTTTTAATTTGGATTATGGAATAGGCCCTTATGAAGATGTTGATCTTGGCAGGAGAATATTAAAAGTTGGCGGGATAATGAAAGTTTGTTTGAATTCTTACGCAAGTCATATAGGGAAAACAACTTGGATTTTGAAAAAACTTGATTTTGAAAAAAATGCTGATGAAAAAGAGAAGATTTTTAGAAATCTATGGGACAGAAAAAACAATATCACTGCAATAGTGACAGTTGAAGACATAAAACACTTAAATTCCTGTTTATCAAAATTATCTCTTTATTGTGATGGTGCTTTTATTGTTGATATTTCAAATTCAAAAAACAAAATTACTTCAAAACTTTCAAAGGAAAATAAATCTTTTGTAAAAGGCATTATATCAGGCAAAAAAGAAAATCTGCAAAACATAAAAAATTCATTAAGAGAAAGAGCTTTTGCTTTAAATCCAGATTGGTTTATTGATGTAAATTCTGAAGAATATTTTGATGATAACTTTGTTGATTATCTTCCAAAATTGACAAATCCTATTGATATTTCAATATCTTCGTACTTAATGAAAACTTATTACCTATGTGGCAAAGGCGATCTTTATCGAGCGGATGGGAAATATGATGAAAAGTATTCTGTAAAAATGTACAGAGCTATTAAAGGTCTTAATTTTGAAAAGTTTAATGTTCAAACTATGTGTTTTGTCAATGTTCGTGTCAAAAACGTAAAATATCTTGGCAAGAAGTTGGAAAATTTGCCGGATCCGAAATTGGTCAAATTAAAATATTGGAAAGAAACGCAAAATAATCCGAAAATTTCGCTTGTTATGATTGTCAAAGATGAGGTTGATGTACTTGAGAGATGTTTAAAGAGCGCTCATGGATTGTATGATGAATTGATTGTTGTCTGGTCGGGCACTAATCCTGCCACTAAACAAATTTTGGAAAGATATAATGCGAAAATAATTTTGCATAAGTGGAATGGTGATTTTGCTTTTGCAAGAAATAAGGGTTTAAAATTTGCAAGTTGTGAGTGGATATTTTGGCTTGATGCTGATGAGTTTTTGCCGGATGGAGCGGTAGATCAATGGAAAAGAATTTTGAAAGAAAGTGATGAGTTTGTAATTTCTGCAATTAAGGCTGATCTTAACAAGGATCTTAAAGAAAGATTGCTTACATATTATCCAAGAGCATTTAGAAATTTTAGAGGGATTAAATTTAAGGGTAAAATTCATGAGGTTTTAGCGTTTTCAAAATTTTTTAGTGAAACTGCCATTCAACAAAAAGTATTTCATGAGGGATATAATGATTCTGAGCTTTATGAAAAGAAGGGCCGCCGAAATCTGAAAATATTAAAGAAAGAATATAAAAACAGCAAAAATCCGAAAATATATGCTTATCTTATTCAACATTTTTTTGCTCAAAAAAAATACAATAGAGCAATAAAAATTTTTGAATATCAAAAAAGGCAAAAAATATTAAAACGTGAAACTCGTTACAAATCAATGGCGTATTTACTCATTGCTGAATGCTATATTAAGCTAAACAGGCTTGATGACGCTCTGATGCTTGCTTGTGAGTTGTTGGCTGATAATAATCTAAACTCGCTTCCTTATCGGATAATGGCAAATGTTTATTTAAAAAAGGAACAATTTTATAATGCTATTTTAGCCCTTGAGTCAATAGTAAAAATAAGTTCCATTGGATTTAAATTTGATTATGCTTTTAATGAGGATATAAGCTTTATTATTCCTCTTTCCCAATTGATTTTGTTATACATAAAAAACGGCAAATTTTACGAAGCGAAAATGCATTTTGATAAACTTATTTCATTATCATCTTTGTATCCGTCTGCAAAAGAATATGTTAAAAAGTATGAACAATTTTTGTCGCAGATAAGATATTTTTCAAACTATGATGATTCAATTATTTTACCCACTGCAGAAGAAGAATATTTAGGCAATAATGCCTTGCTTGTTAGAGGCGAACGATTTTCTCCCGGTGATTATTCTCTTCCTATTCCTTTTCGTCTTAACAAAATTATTTTTTCTTAAATGTTTTTAGTGTTATAATTTTGGTTAAATGAAATAAAAGCCGAAGAGAGGTATGTTTTTATGAAATTTATTCAGGAAGATTTGATAAAAGCCGCAAAAGCCGCTTTGGAAATGGAAGATGAAGGCTATAAAGTTTATAATGATGCTGCAAATAGGTCAAAAAATATTCTTGGTGCTACTACATTAAAATCTATTGCTGAAAAAGAGCTGTTGCATAAAAAAGCTATTGAAAATTTTTATGCGTTTTTGACGGGGCAAAACATTTCAACAGTTGCTTTTTCGGACTCTTCTCAGTGGAGCGAAAAGATAAAAAGAGAAATTTTTGATCATATAAAAGGGAAATTGGAAATATACTCAGAAAAAGAAGATTTTCTTCTCAAGGCTTACGAGGTTGCCATGGAAATGGAAAAACGCGGATATGATTTTTATAAAAATATCTCTTCCAGTACTGATAACCCGGAAGCTAAAAAACTTTTTGAGTTTCTTGCAAAAGAAGAAAATATCCATTTTGAAATACTTCAAGATACGCATTTATATTTATCCAATCCTGCTGAATGGTTTAAGAAAGAAGAAAAATGGCTTGTTGAGGGCTGATCGTCAGATTTTTTTGGTGGATTATGTCAAAAAAGGGCAATTTTTTTATTCTGTTGGTTTCTATTTTGCTTTCAATTTTTTTGTTTTTTAGCATAAAAGAGGGAATAATACACTCTGATGATTATGTTGATTTTTTGGTTTTGGGGATAGACTCTGCTGAAGGTGTAAATGCAAGAGCTGATTCGATAAACCTTATCAGAGTGGATTTTTCAAAAAACAAGATAGGAATTTTGTCTATACCAAGGGATTTGTATGTTGACATTCCCGGCAGAGGGAAAGACAAAATAAATCATTCCCATTTTTTTGGCGGGCCTGAATTAACCTGCAAAACAGTTTCAAATCTATTAGGTATAAATATAAAGTATTATGTTGAACTTAATTTCCCTATGTTTATGAAACTTATTGACGAGATAGGGGGTGTAGATGTTCAGGTTGACAAGCCAATGCACTATGATGACTATGCTGGCAATCTTCACATACATCTGCAGCCGGGTGTAAGGAAATTGTCTGGCTACGAAGCAATGGGATTTGTTAGATTTAGAAAAGATTATATGAGTGATTGGGGAAGGATTGAAAGACAGCAAGTTTTTTTTAGATCACTGTTTAATGAATTGGCAAAACCTTCGAATTTTGCCAAATACCCTATAATAATAAGCAATATATCCACATATATATCCACTAATTTAGGGCCAACTGATATTGTAAGACTTTCACTTCGTGGAGCATCAATTTTTAAGTATGGCGAAGTTAAAGTTGGACATATTCCCGGTTCTGATATAAGGATTAACGGAATTTACTATACTATTTTTGACAAGAAAGATTTGCGCAAAGTACTTAAAGAGACAATACTTGATATTTGATATCAATCATATCCAATTTTTTTTAGAGCTTCTTCTAATTTGTTTTTTAATTCTTCAACACTGCTATTGTTGTCTATTACAATGTCGGACATTTCCAAACATTTGAAAAGCTGTTGTTTTTTTGGATCTGACGAGTTTTCGACTTTTTCAATATTTATGAAATCTTCAAGGGTTGTTTCAAATCCCACTCTTTTTCTTTTTAGTGCCCTTTCAAATCTGATATTTGCAGGAGCCGTTAAGCCGATAATTTTGAAATTCCCAAAATTTTTTAAGGTTTCAATTTCATAAACATTTCTTATGCTGTCAATTAAAACTTTTTCTGGTTTTTCATTCCTGATTTTGTCCAAAACAATTTTTGCCAAAACATCTGCTCCAAATTTTTCTCTCAATTCGTTTCCACATAAAATTAAGTTTTCTCTGGAATGATCAAGATTTTTTTGTGAAGCGTATTCTCTGACCACATCTGAAAGTGAATAGTATTTATATCCTTTCTCTATCAGAAATTGGGCAACAGTGCTTTTGCCTGAAGCATTTAATCCAGTAAGCCCTAAAATTTTCATTTTTTTGCAAATCCTGAAATTATTATAATATCGATTACTCCTGTTGACAACAAATAAAAGCATATAGTAAAATAAACTTGTTCGCAAGATATTTTTATTTAGTTGGGTTGGCGAGCAAATCCCAAGATAAAATTGGTGTGGGGAGTTTTGTGCTTTTATTATGAGAGAAATAATCACATTAGCTTGTACAGTTTGCAAAAGAAAAAACTATACAACAACAAGGAATAAAAAACCGGGATCTGAAAAGATAACCTTAAAAAAATATTGTAATGCTTGCAGGAAGAGGACGCCGCATAAAGAAGAGAAGTGATCTTGCTACCAACGCCCACCGAGGCAATTCCTGTTTAGCAAAAATTAGTGGAGAAATATTGTGCTTAAAATAGGTGGGTAGCTCAATTGGCAGAGCAGCGGTCTCCAAAACCGCAGGTTGCAGGTTCGACTCCTGTCCCACCTGCAGGGAGAGAAAAAATAAATGGCAAATATTGCAAAAAAGAATGCAAAGGTAAATGTAGTTGAAAATCTGAAAAACTTTTTGAATGAAGTTGAAATTGAATTTAGGAAAGTTATTTGGCCTGATAAAAAATTTATTTTTTCTGCTACTGCAATAGTTTTGGGAATAGTTATTTTTTCAGCTCTATATGTGATGTTTGTTGATTGGATAATTAGTCACTTTTTTGGCTTTTTGTCCAAGTTCATATTTAACAGGAGCTTTTAAGCAAATTTATGGAAGAGTTGCTAAATCAAGAAAATAATCAATCTGAAAGCGCTGAAAATACAGCGCTAAATCAAGATCAGCCTTCAACAGATGAAGCAAAAGAATCTAATCAGGATTCTCAATTGCAGAGTCAGAGTGATCAACAAAATCAAGAAATTGATATGTCTGATAGTGAAATCAACTCTGAAAGCGAGTTGGGTGTTGCTGTTGATGATAATTTGGCTTTGCAAAGCGATGGAGTTGCTGAACAACAACAGGTTTCAGAAGATGTTGTTACTCCAATTGTGAAAGGTGAACCAAAGTGGTATATCGTTCAAACACTTACAGGACAGGAAGATAAAGTTAAATTGAGACTTGAACAAACAATCGAGGAATTGGGTTTAAAAGAAAAAATCTTGAGGGTTTTGGTGCCAGAAGAAGAAACAGTTGAAATCAGGGGTGAAAAGAGAATAGAGAGAAAAAGAAAAATGTATCCCGGATATGTTTTTGTTGAAATGATTCTGGATGAAGATACCTGGTATAAGATCAGAAGCACAGCCGGAGTTGCAAGGTTTATTGGCAGTAAAACTTCTCCAGTTCCGGTTACTGATAGAGAAATGCAAAGAGTTCTAAAACAGCTTGGCATCAAAGAAAAAGAGATAAATGTTGAATTTGTTGTTGGTGAGCCAATAAGGATAATCAGCGGTTCTTTCAGAGGATATACTGGTTCAGTTGCGGAAGTTAATCCGGCAAAATCAAAAATTAAAGCAATGATAAATATTTTTGGAAGGGACACGTCAGTTGAAGTTGATTTTGATCGTGTCGAAAAGGTGATATAAAATGCCTAAAAAATTATTGACTGTTGTAAAACTTCAAATTCCTGCTGGCAAGGCAAATCCTGCGCCTCCAATCGGGCCTGCTCTTGGTCAACATGGTGTAAATATAATGGAATTTTGCAAAGCATATAACGCCAAAACGGCTGATAAAGGTGATACAATTATTCCAGTAGAGATTTCTATTTATGAAGATCGCTCTTTTACATTTGTACTAAAAACTCCTCCAGCCGCAGTTTTAATAAAGAAGGCCGCAGGGATTGAAAAGGGTTCCAGCGAGCCAAACAAAACAAAAGTTGGTAGTATAACAAGAGCGCAACTCGAACAAATAGCGAAAGAAAAAATGCCGGATCTAAATGCACGCGATTTAGATGCCGCTTGTAACATAGTTGCCGGCACTGCAAAAAATATGGGAGTAGAAATAAAAGGATGAAACACGGCAAAAAATATATCGAAAAGGCAAAATTAGTAGATAAGAATGTAAAGTATTTGCCTTCAGAAGCCGCAAAACTTTTGAAGGAAACATCTTTTGCAAAATTTGATGAAACCATTGATCTTTCTTTGAAGTTAACAACTGATCCTAAAAAGACCGAGCAAAATGTTAGAGGCACAGTTTCACTTCCTGCTGGTACAGGGAAAAAAATTAAGGTTTTAGTTTTTGCAAAAGGGGAAAAGGCTCAAGAAGCAAAAGAAGCCGGGGCTGATTATGTTGGAGCTGAAGATTTGATACAAAAAATTTCAGAAGGTTGGCTTGATTTTGATTTGGCTTTGGCAACTCCAGATATGATGCCTTCTGTTGGAAAATTAGGAAAAATTCTTGGTACAAAAGGTTTAATGCCAAATCCAAAGTCTGGAACAGTTGTACAAGATGTTGCAAAAGCTGTTAAAGAATTTAAAGCTGGGAAAGTAGAGTTTAAACAGGATAAAACTTCCAATGTTCATCTTGGAATTGGGAAAGTATCTTTTTCAGCTGAAGATATAGAAAAGAATATTGTTGCTGCAATTGAGTCAATAAACAAATTAAAACCGCAAGGTTTAAAAGGAAATCTGATTAAAAACGCAACAGTTTCAACTACAATGGGCCCGGCGATAAATCTGAACTTATCCAAAATAATTAAATAGCAAATGGAGCAAAAAATGGCTGAAAGAGTTTATAAACAGAAAAAGGTTGAAGCGATAAATCAAATAGGGGAGAAAAAGCAGAAGAGCAAAATGATGATTCTCACTGATCATCAAGGGTTGACTGTTGCACAAATTACAACTTTAAGGAACAAACTTTTTGATGCAAACGCGCAATACTCTGTAGTAAAAAACACACTTGCTTATAGAGCGCTTTCTGGTGATGGTGATGAGCAGCTTAAAACTGTTCTAAATGGTCCTTCTTCTATTGTTTTTTGCTACGGAGATGTTGTAACTCCGGCAAAAGTTGTTGTTACATTTGCGAAAGAAAATGAAAAGCCTTCCATAAAAGGGGCAATTATGGATGGCAAATTTATGAATCCTGACGAAGTAAAAAAACTTGCAATGTTGCCCACAAAAGAAGTTCTCATTGCAAAAACAATTGGCGGCATAAAGTCTCCTTTGGTGTCTTTGGTAAATGTTCTTCAAGGGCCCATTAGGAAACTCGTTTATGCGTTAAATGAAATTTCAAAAAAGAAGGGGGTGTGATTAGAATGTCTAAGGTTGAAGAAATCATCAGTTCAATAGAAAGCTTGTCAGTGTTGGAGTTGGCTGATCTTGTAAAATCATTGGAGGAAAAATTTGGAGTTGTGGCTGCTGCTCCTGTTGCTGTTGCTGCCGCTGGAGCGCCTGCTGCTGGTGGTGCAGCTGAAGAAGCCGCAAAGGACGAGTTTGATGTTATTCTGACATCTGCTGGTGACAAGAAGATTCAGGTTCTCAAAGTTGTCAGAGAAATAACAGGTCTTGCTTTGAAAGAAGCTAAAGATTTGGTCGATTCCGTTCCAAAGCCTGTAAAAACAAAAGTTAAAAAGGCTGAGGCGGAAGAAATTAAGAAAAAATTAGAGGAGCAAGGTGGCACAGTTGAAATCAAATAAAAGATATAACCCTTATGGCGAAAGAATAAATACAATCGAAGCTCCAGATTTGCTGGAGATGCAAAAAGATTCTTTTGAGTGGTTCCTCAAAGAAGGATTGAAAGAGGAATTAAAAGCTATTTCACCGATTGTTGGCTATGCCGGAAAATTTGAGCTTGAATTTACCGGTGCCATCAAAATTGAAGATCCAAAGTACTCTCCACAGGAGTGTTTAATAAGGGAAATAACTTATCAGGCACCAGTTAATGTTACTGCAAAGCTGATTGACAAAGAATCTGGAGAAATAAAAGTTCAAGATGTCTTTATTGGAGATCTACCTTTAATGACAGACAGAGCAACTTTCATAATAAATGGAGCCGAGAGAGTTATAGTAAGCCAATTGGTTAGATCTTCCGGAGTATTTTTTAGAGAAGTAAAAGTTTCTGAAAAATCTCCAAAAAAATTTTATTATGCCACCATTGTTCCCGATAGGGGCTCGTGGTTGGAATTTGAAGTTGATTCAGCTGGAGTAGTTTTTGCAAGAATAAACAGGACCAAAAAAATAGCTGCAACAAAATTTTTGGCTGCAATTGGATGTACAAAAGAAGAGATTGAAAATGTCTTGGTTGATAACGAGATAAAGAGAAAAACGTTAAAAGAGGCCCCAATTAAGCCAAAAGCGGAAGCATTGTTGGAGCTTTATAGAAAACTTCGACCCGGAGACCCTGTTACAAAAGAAGGTGCTGAAGCATACCTGCATAATATGTTCTTTAACAACAAACGATATGATCTGGGAAAAGTTGGCAGGCACAAAATGAATGTAAAACTTGGTATCAATGTACCAGAAAGCAAGCGGGTTTTAACCAAACAGGATTTGTTGGAAACTGTAAAATATCTTATAAACCTCAACCGAGGCGAAGGTCTGCCTGATGATATTGACCATTTGGGTAACAGAAGAATAAGAGCTGTTGGAGAACTTTTGCAAAGGCAGTTTAGAGTCGGCCTTTTGCGTGTTGAAAGGTTGATCAGAGAACAGATGGTTATGAAAAGCAACGAAAAAGTTTCTCCTCAACAACTCATAAATATCAGGCCCATTGCCGCTGTTTTAAGAGAGTTTTTTGGTTCAAGCCAATTGTCTCAGTTTATGGATCAGACAAATCCTTTATCAGAATTAACTCATAAAAGAAGATTAAGCGCATTAGGGCCCGGCGGTCTGACAAGAGAAAGAGCTGGATTTGAAGTTAGGGATATTCATCCTTCTCATTATGGCAGAGTTTGTCCGATCGAAACTCCCGAAGGCCCAAATGCTGGAATAATTGCTTCGCTTGCAACTTTTGCAAAAGTCAACAAATTTGGCTTTATAGAGACGCCATATTTTAAAGTTGTGAATGGCAAAATTACTGACAAGATAGAATATATGACTGCTGATGAAGAGGATTTGCATAAAATTGGCCCATGCGATTTGAGAGTTGACAGTTCCAACAGAATCGTTGATCATCTTGTCCCCGTCAGGTTTAGACGTGAGTTTGTTATGGTCCCAGCGGAAGAAGTTGAATATGTTGGAGTACATCCTGCGCAAGTTTTTAGTATTACGACTTCCCTTATACCATTTTTGGAACACGATGATGCAAACAGAGCATTAATGGGTTCAAATATGCAACGACAAGCAGTTCCTTTGTTAAATCCAGAAGCTCCTTTTGTAGGTACAGGGTTAGAGAAAAAAGCTGCTATGGATTCTAAAGTTCCTGTTGTTGCTGAAAATTCTGGTGTTGTCACAAAAGTGACATCAACAGAAATTGTCATTAAAACAGATTCCTCAAAGCCGGATGTTTATCCATTGATAAAATTTCAAAGAAGCAATCAAAACACATGTCTGCATCAAAGGCCAATTGTTAGTGTTGGAGACAAGGTTAAAAGAGGTGATGTGATTGCCGATGGTTCTACTACAGCAAATGGCGAAATTGCCATGGGCAAAAATGTTTTGGTTGGTTTTATGCCTTGGGAAGGTTTTAATTTTGAAGATTCAATACTCATATCTGAGCGATTAGTTATGGATGATGTATTTACTTCTGTTCATATCGAACGTTTCGAAATTGATGTAAGATCTACAAAATTGGGCAAAGAAGAAATTACTAGAGAAATTCCAAATGTTAGTGAAGATGCTTTGAAGAATCTTGATGAGCGAGGTGTTATAAGGGTTGGAGCCGAAGTAAAATCAGGAGATATTTTGGTTGGAAAAGTTACTCCTAAGGGGGAATCCGAACTTCCGGCGGAAGAAAAACTATTAAGAGCAATATTTGGGGACAAAGCCAGAGACATGAGAGATTCTTCTTTAAGAGTTCCTCCCGGTGAAGGTGGGAAAGTTATCGCTGTAAGGATATTTTCAAGAGAAGAAGGTGATGAATTGCCTCCTGGTGTGCATGAAATTGTAAGAGTTTATGTTGCTCAGATGAGAAAAATTTCTGTTGGTGATAAGATGGCAGGAAGGCATGGGAACAAGGGTGTTGTTTCCAGAATTTTGCCTGTTGAGGATATGCCTTATTTGCCAGATGGAACACCGCTAGATATTGTTCTAAATCCACTTGGCGTTCCTTCGAGAATGAATGTTGGACAGATTTTTGAATTGCTTTTGGGAGAAGCTGCGCGGATTTTGGGCAAATATTATGAAGTTCCATCGTTTGATGAATCTATTGAAGAAGATGCATCAATCCATCTTGTTGAAAAAGAGCTAGAAGAAGCTGCTAGAATTTCTGGTTTGCATTGGATTTCGAAAGATGGCAAAGTTGAGGTTAGAGACGGTAGAACTGGCAAACCATTTGACAGGAAGATTGTTTGTGGATGCATGTATGTCATGAAGCTAATTCACTTGGTTGACGATAAAATGCACGCTAGATCAACGGGTCCATATTCTTTGATAACCCAGCAGCCACTTGGTGGAAAAGCACAATTTGGAGGTCAAAGACTTGGTGAACTGGCGGTTTGGGCATTAGAATCTTATGGCGCTGCTCATATATTACAAGAATTTTTAACTGTAAAATCAGACGATGTCGGCGGAAGAGCAAAAATTTATGAATCTATGATAAAAGGCAAACCAATGACAAATCCCGGTACTCCAGAATCATTTAAAGTGCTGGTAAAAGAACTTAGAAGTTTAGCTCTTGATCTAAAGCTTGTCACAAAGGATGGAAAAGAAATTTCTTTGGATGAAGATTCAAAACCTTCATCAAAACTAAAAGCAAAAAATATTTTTGCAAAAACATCTTTTGATGAGGAGAAATAAATGCCGACAAAATCGAAAGAAACAATTAGCGGTTTTGACTATCTAAAAATTGGCCTTGTTTCAACCGAGAGGATTCTTTCTTGGTCTCATGGAGAGGTTGAAAAGCCTGAAACAATAAATTATAGGACATTTAGGCCGGAAAGAAATGGTCTTTTCTGTGAAAAAATTTTTGGCCCTGTCAAAGATTGGGAATGTTCTTGCGGAAGATACAAAAGGGTCAGATACAAAGGTATTGTTTGTGAACGATGCGGAGTTGAAGTTACGACGGCAAAAGTCAGAAGAGAAAGAATGGGCCACATTCGTTTAGCGGTGCCTGTTGCCCACATTTGGTTTTTACGAAGCACTCCCGGTTATATTAGTTTAATGTTAGACGTTTCAAGTACTGATTTGGATAAAGTAGTTTATTATGATTCTTACATTGTCACAGAAGTTTCTGACGATTTGAAATCAAAACTAAAAGTTGGTGATATTTTGTCAGAGATTCAATATCATGAATTAAAAGAAAAACATGGTAATTCTTTTAAAGCCGATACAGGCACAAAGCCGATCAAAGAATTGCTACAAAAGATAGATTTAAAAGAATTGGTTAAACAATTGAGGAAAGAATTAAAAGATGCAACAGGGCAAAAGAGATTAAAACTTGTAAAAAGGCTTCGTATTGCGCAGGCATTTTTAGAATCAGGCAACAGGCCTGAATGGATGATTATAGAGGTGTTACCTGTAATGCCTCCTGATCTTCGTCCAATGGTCCAGCTTGAAGGCGGCAGATTTGCCACCAGCGATCTTAACGACCTTTACAGACGGGTCATCAATAGAAACAATCGTCTCAAAAAAATGATAGCCATGGGCGCTCCAGATATGATTATACGAAATGAGAAAAGAATGTTGCAGGAAGCTGTTGATGTTCTTATCGATAACGGAAGAAGAAAAAGGGCTGTAACTGGTTCAACCGGAAGACCCTTAAAATCTTTGACGGACATCATTGAAGGCAAACAAGGCAGATTTAGACAAAATTTATTAGGAAAAAGAGTTGATTATTCTGGTCGCTCGGTGATAGTTGTTGGTCCTCATCTTAAAATGCATCAGTGCGGTTTGCCAAAAAGCATGGCTCTTGAACTGTTCAAGCCATTTGTTATAAGAAAATTAGTTGAAAAAGGTTTGTCTCAAAATGTTAAAAGTGCAAAAAGACAGATTGAAAGAAGAGATGTTGTTGTTTGGGATGTTTTGGAAGAAGTTATCCAAGGTCAAGTTGTCCTTTTAAACCGCGCGCCAACACTGCATCGTCTTGGGATACAAGCGTTTGAACCAGTTCTTGTTGAAGGCAAAGCTATTCAAATACATCCTTTGGTTTGTACTGCTTTCAACGCCGATTTTGATGGTGATCAAATGGCCGTTCATGTGCCTCTTTTGCCTGATGCTCAGGCTGAAGCAAGGATAATTATGCTTTCTTCACACAATCTTTTATCGCCAGCTTCCGGACGACCTATTATGACTCCCACTCAGGATTTGATTCTCGGGACATTTTATATGACTTACATGAATGAGTCAGATACGCAAGAGCCAAAAAATATTTTTTCCGGTGAAGATGAAGCAATGCTTGCTCATGATTGTGAAGAGATTCATTTGCATACTCCAATCAAAGCTATGATTGATGGGAACTTGATAAAAACAACAGTTGGCAGAATAAAGTTTAATTACACTCTCAAAAGAGCAATTTTAAGAGCCGGAATAAAAGATTTACTTCCATACTTTAATTACACTTTTGATAAACGAAAAGTTGAGGAATTAATCAAAACTTGTTATACAAAGTATGGCACTGCATTAACTGCGGCCATTGCAGATGAAATCAAGAGGTTAGGTTTTAAATACGCTACATTGGCGGGAGTTTCTATTGCCGTTGATGATCTTAAAATTCCTGAGAAGAAAAAGGAAATTATCCAAAAAGCGGAAGAACAAATTGAATATTTAAGAAAACTTGAAAAACAGAAAGCGATAACATCAAAAGAGAGAGAAAACAAAACTTTGGAAATTTGGAGTGATGTTACTCAAAATATAACAGCCGAACTAATCAGTGAATTCAAGAAAGATGAACTAAATTCTGTTTATATGATGGCTTATTCAGGAGCAAGAGGTTCTATTGATCAAGTCAGACAATTATCTGGTATTAGGGGCTTGATGGCTGACAAAGAGGGGGATATTCATCCAATTCCGATCAAAACAAACTTTAAAGAAGGGCTTACTGTAACAGAATATTTCATTTCTTCTTATGGAGCTAGGAAGGGATTGGTTGATACAGCTTTAAGAACCGCTGATTCAGGTTATCTTACTCGAAGATTAGTTGATGTTGCGCAAGATGTTATGATCACAATGGAAGATTGTGGAACAAAAAATTCTCTTTCAGCTACAAGTTTGTGGGAGGGAGCCGACGAAATCCTTCCGCTAGCTGCTAGAATTGTTGGCAGATATTCTGCTCAAAAAGTTTCTGATCCTATAAGCGGCAAGACGATTGTTGGTGTTGGAGAGGAGATAACTGATGAAATAGCGGCTAAAATCGCCGATGCTGGTATTGAAGTTGTAAAGGTTAGGTCTCCTTTGACTTGTCAAGCGCCAAAAGGTATTTGTCAAAAATGTTATGGCAGAAATATGGCAACAGGTTTTCCAATTGATGTAGGTGAAGCTGTTGGTACAATTGCAGCACAATCAATAGGTGAACCAGGAACTCAGCTTACAATGAGAACATTCCATATAGGTGGTGTTGCATTGCACAAAAAAGCTCGCGTGCTTGCAAAGCATGCTGGAAAAATCAAGTTTGGAGAAGAACTTACTTATAGAACAATAAGAGACGCTTTTGGCCATAAAATAAATGTTGTTACCCGTGAATCAACAATAGTTGTTAAATCCAAAAACCGCGAAGAAATTTATCCAATGCAGGTTGGATCATTATTGGCTGTTTCTGATGGAGATGATATAAAAGCAGGTGGTGTAATAGCTGAACTTGATTCAACTTATGAATATGTAATTGCAACCACAGGCGGGAAAGTGAAAATATTTGGTACTAACTTTATTGAACGCAAAAAAAAGACTGATGATAAGACAATTGTTGAGATGCTTGCTGAAAATGATGGGATGGCTTTTGTTTACAATCCAAAAGTTGTGAAAGAGTATGAATTGCCAAAGGATGCAAAAGTGTTTGTTAAACTTGGTGACACTGTAGAAATTGGTACTGAACTCGCCTCAAATGTAACAGCTAAAACTCCCGGGGTTGTGATTGATATCGAGCAGAACTCACGCGGCGGATTAATTGTTACTTCGCAGGGTGAATTTTGCCGTTTGCAATCTGGTGCGCAAGTCATGGTAAAAGATGGAGATGTGATCGATGATTATGAGATTATTGCCAGAGAAGTTGCTTCTGACACAAAAAAGACAAAAGACATTATTCAAGGCTTGCCAAAAGTAGAAGAACTTTTTGAGGCAAGAAAACCAAAAGATGCTGCTATTATTTCTGATATTGATGGAGAAATTGACATCATAGATAAAGAAGGAGCCAGAGTAATAGTTGTTGAAGGAAACAATAAAGAACGTTTTGAATATCTTGTTCCTTATGAAACAAGATTAAAAGTTTCCAAAGGTGATAAAGTCAAAAAGGGTGCTGAACTTATTTATGGAGAACCAAATCCTCATGATGTATTAAGAATACTTGGCGCAGAAGTTGCACAAAAACTAATTGTTGATGAGGTTCAGAAAATATATCGATCTCAGGGTGTTACCATTCATGACAAACACATCGAAACTCTCGTTCGGCAGATGACAAAAAAGGTTAGAATAGTTTCCCCGGGTGATACATTGCTTTTGCCAGGAGAACTTATTGAAAAAACAGAGTTTGAAAAAATTTGTGAAGAAACAAAAGGCGAAAAACCAACTGCAATTCCACAGCTGCTCGGTATTACAAAAGCTTCATTATTAACAGACAGTTTTATATCAGCTGCTTCCTTTCAAGAAACAGCCAGAGTTTTAACTGATGCTGCTGTTAGAGGCAAAACGGATGAGATGTATGGGTTGAAAGAAAATGTGATAATTGGTCGTCTGATTCCCGCTGGCACAGGTTTTGCAAAATATAGGTATGTTGAATCTGAGCCGGCTCATAAAGAAAAGGAGTAAAGTCATGCCTACAATTCAACAACTTGTAAGAAAAGGTAGAAAAATTGAGCGAAAAAAGAGCAAAGCGCCTGCACTTGGAGGTTCTCCATTAAAGAGAGGAGTTTGTTTAAGGGTTTACACAACAACTCCAAAAAAACCAAATTCAGCTCTCAGAAAAGTGGCGCGTGTCAGGCTTGTCAACGGACAAGAAGTTACGGCTTATATTCCCGGAATAGGACATAATTTGCAAGAACACTCTGTAGTTCTTGTAAGAGGTGGCAGGGTTAAAGATTTGCCGGGTGTTAGATATCATATAGTTAGAGGAACATTTGATACTGCTGGAGTAGAAAACAGATTGCAAGGCAGGTCAAAATACGGAGCCAAAAGGCCAAAGAAAAGTTAAGGAGTTTTTAAGTTATGCCCAGAAGAGGAAAAGTTTCAAAAAGGAAAATACAACCTGATTCTAAATATAACAGTGTGTTAGTGCAAAAATTCATTAACAAAATTATGATGGTTGGCAAAAAAAGCACTGCTGAAAAAATTTTATATAAAGCAATGGATATTGTCGCTCAAAAAACAGGCAAAAACGCGCTTGAAGTATTTGAAACAGCGATAAACAATGTTATGCCTTTGATGGAAGTTAAATCAAGAAGAGTTGGCGGATCTACTTATCAGATACCAATTGAAGTTGAAAAAGAAAGAGGAATTTCAATTGCGATGAAATGGATAAAAGAAAGTGCTCTCGAAAGGCAAGGTAAATCCATGATTGAAAAGTTATCAAATGAGTTGATTGATGCTTTTTCAAACACTGGTGGAGCTATAAAAAAGCGAGAAGATCTTCATAAAACTGCGGAAGCAAACAAAGCGTTTGCACATTTTAGGTGGTAGGAGAAAAATAAAAAATGAAGAGAGAATATTCTTTAGAAAACACACGAAATATTGGAATTGCGGCTCATATAGATGCTGGCAAAACCACATTGACTGAACGAATTCTGTATTATACTGGCAAACTGTATAAAATTGGTGAAGTCCATGAAGGCACAGCCACAATGGACTGGATGGAGCAGGAAAAAGAGAGAGGGATAACAATTACTTCTGCTTGTACTACTTGTTTTTGGAAAGGCAATCGAATTAACATAATTGACACTCCCGGCCACGTAGATTTTACTGTTGAAGTTGAAAGATCCTTGAGAGTTTTAGATGGAGTGATAACTGTTTTTTGTGCAGTTGCTGGAGTTCAGCCGCAGAGTGAAACTGTTTGGAGACAAGCAGTAAAACACCATGTTCCAAGAATCGCTTTCATCAACAAGATGGATAGAGTAGGTGCTGATTTTAAACGAGCAGTTAAAACAATGCAAGAAAGATTATTAGCCCACACTGTTATTATGCAGCTTCCAATTGGCGCTGAAGATTCTTTTAAAGGCGTAATTGATCTTGTTGAGATGAAAGCTTATTTGTTTGATGACGAAGGCAAAATGACAGTTGAACATATTCCTGATGATCTAAAATCCAAAGCATACCGTTATCATGAAAAACTTATAGAGGCAGCGGTTGATGCTGATGATGATTTGATGGCAAAGTATCTCGAAGGGCACAAATTAACAGTCCAAGAGATTAAATCTGCCATAAGAAAACTTACTATTTCCGGAAGAATTGTTCCTGTTTTTTGTGGTACTGCTTTTAAAAACAAAGCTGTTCAGCCTCTTATTGACGGAGTCATTGATTATCTTCCATCGCCAGTTGATATAAAGGCAGTAAAGGGGACCGATCCAAACACAGGGCAAGAAATTACAAGAGAAACTTCTGATTCTTCTCCTTTTTGTGCGCTTGCGTTTAAGATAATGTCAGATCCTTATGTTGGGAAACTGACATTTTTTAGAGTATATTCCGGCTCATTAAAAAGTGGTTCTTATGTGCTTAATTCAACCAAAGGCCACAAAGAAAGAATAGGCCGCCTTTTGCAAATGCATGCAAACAAACGTGATGAAATTGAAGAAGTTTTTTCTGGAGATATTGCTGCTGCTGTTGGATTAAAAGACACAACCACAGGTGATACTTTGTGCGATGAAAATAATCCAATAGTTTTGGAAAAAATGACTTTTCCTGAAACTGTTATTCATGTTGCGATTGAGCCAAAGACAAAGGCTGATCAGGAAAAATTAGGTTTGTCTTTGCAAAAGTTGGCTGAAGAGGATCCAACATTCAAGGTAAAAACAGATCAAGAAACAGGGCAGACGATAATCTCCGGAATGGGAGAATTGCATTTGGAGATAATTGTTGACAGATTATTTAGAGAATTTAAAGTCGAAGCAAATGTTGGCAAGCCCCAAGTCGCTTATAAAGAAACTATAAAAGGCCATGCAGAAGCTGAAGGCAAATTTATCAAGCAAACCGGTGGTAGAGGACAGTATGGCCATGTGTGGCTGAAAATAGAGCATTCAAAAGAGAAATATTTTGAGTTTGAAAACAAAATTGTTGGTGGAGTTGTTCCAAAGGAATATATAAAACCAGTTGAAGATGGAATATTAGAAGCAATGAATTCCGGAGTTCTTGCAGGTTATCCTGTTATGAACATAAAAGCTACATTGTTTGATGGGTCTTACCATGAAGTTGATTCTTCTGAGATTGCATTTAAAATAGCCGCTTCTATGGCATTTAAGGCTGCTTTTATGAAAGCAAAACCAGTTCTTTTGGAGCCTATAATGAAGGTTGAAGTTGAAACTCCTGAACAATATTTAGGAGATGTTATGGCTGATCTAAACAGCCGAAGAGCAAGAATTGAAGGGATGGAATCGCATAAAGGCATTCAAACAATAAAAGTAAAAGCTCCACTTGCAGAGATGTTTGGGTATTCTACTGCGTTAAGGTCTTGTTCGCAAGGCAGGGCTACATTTACTATGGAATTTCATTCTTATGAAGAAGTTCCAAAAAATATTGCTGAGGGGATCATTCTTAAAAATTCTGGGAAGGATCAGGAAAAATGAAGCGACAAAAAATTAGAATAAGGTTAAAAGGTTACGATCATAGAATTGTAGATCAGTCAGCGGCAAGGATAATTGATACTGCAAAAAGGGCGGGGGCTGCTGTATCTGGGCCAATACCTCTGCCAACAGACAAAGAAGTTTATTGTGTTCTTCGCTCTCCTCATGTTGATAAAAAATCTAGAGAACATTTTGAGATAAGAACACATAAAAGATTGATAGATATTTTAGATCCAGCCCCGCAGACGGTTGATGCTTTGATGCAGATTGATCTGCCAGCTGGTGTTGATATAGAGATAAAACTTTCATAAAATCGTTAATTTGATTTGAAAGGACAGCAAAAATGTTAGAGGGACTTATTGGGAAAAAAATTGGCATGACGCAGATTTATGACAAATCTGGAGCAGTTATACCTGTAACTGCTGTGGAGGTTGGGCCGTGTTTTGTTGTGTCAAAGAATAACGACAGCAAAAAAGTTCAACTTGGTTATGGTAAAGCAAAAAAAATAAATAAACCTTTATCAGGAATTTTGAAAAAAGCTGGCATTGAAGAAAATTTAAAAATATTCAAAGAGTTTAAATGCGACGATTTTGATGCTATTCAGCTTGGCCAAGTATTTAAGGCAGATATTTTCAAAGAGGGCATAAAAGTTTCTGCCACTGGCATATCTATTGGGAAGGGATTTGCTGGGACAGTAAAGAGGCATCATTTTAGAAGGAGTCCCATGTCGCACGGTTCCAAATCACATAGAATACCCGGATCAATAGGTGCTGGTACAACCCCGGGGAGAGTTTATAAAGGTAAAAGATTGGCAGGCAGAATGGGTGGTGAACAAGTTACGGTAAAAAATCTTACAGTTGTAAAGGTTGAACCTGAGAAAAATCTTTTGCTTCTTAAAGGAGCAGTGCCCGGATATAGAGGAAGTTACATCATTTTGAGAAAGGGAAAATAAAATGGTATCTCTACCTGTATTTGATTTAGAAGGGAAATCAAAAGGGTCTATTGATTTAGATAAAAATATTTTTGATATTCCAGTGAAGAAATCTGTTGTTCATGAAGTTCTTGTTGCAGAGCTTGCTGCAAAAAGACAAGGCACCGCTTCAACAAAAACTCGCGGAGAAGTCAGAGGTGGCGGGAAAAAACCATGGAGACAGAAAGGCACAGGCAGAGCAAGAGCGGGTTCGATCAGATCTCCTCTCTGGAAAGGCGGTGGCGTTGTTTTTGGGCCAAAGCCAAGAGATTATTCAAAAAAGATCTCAAAAAAATTAAAACAACTGGCGCTTTTAATGTCAATAATAGGTAAGATAAAGTCAAATTCAGTAAAAGTAATTGAAAATATTTCTTTGCATTCTCAAAAAACGAAACAATTTGCGCAGATTTTAAAAAATTTAGGAATTGATTCCGGATTGTTGATATTAGATTCATGTGGAGTTGCTGAAAAAAGATGTGCTGCTAATATTGAAAAAATTAAATTAGTCAATAGCAAAAATATTTCTGTTTTTGATATACTTAAACATAGGACTCTTTTGCTTGACAAAAGCGCTGTTTCAAACCTGAACGAAAGATTCCAAAAAAATGAAACTAAGCAATGAAGATATTATTGTGAGACCGATAATAACTGAAAAATCTGCTGATTCAAGGTCAGCATCGGTTTATACTTTTCAAGTTAATCCGATTGCGACAAAAATTGATATCAAACGCGCGGTCGAAGGATTGTTTAATGTTGATGTTATTGACGTCAATACTATTAATGTCAAAGGCAAAACAAGAAGGCTCGGCCGAAGCATTGGTAAAACAAGCAGATGGAAAAAAGCTTATGTCAAAATCAAAGAAGGGCAAAAAATTGATTTGATTGAAGGAGCAATGCAATAGCGATGACGTTAAAGCAGTTTAGACCTGTAACACCGGGGACAAGGCAAAGAATTGATGTTCTTTTTGATGATATCACCAAAAAGACTCCTGAAAAATCTTTGCTTGCTCCGCTTCCAAAAACTGGAGGCAGGGATTCAAGCGGGAGAATTTCTGTCCGTCATCGTGGAGGCGGTTGCAAAAGAAAGTACAGAATTATTGATTTTAAGAGAAACAAAGACGGAATTCCTGCGGTTGTTGAAGCTATAGAGTACGATCCAAACCGAAATGCCCGCATAGCATTAGTTAGGTACAAAGATTCTGAGCTCCGCTACATTATTTGCCCTCTTGGGTTAAAGGTTGGAGATGAAATAATGTCCGGTGATGATGTTGATGTGAAAATTGGAAACGCTCTCCCATTAAAAAATATCCCGATTGGTACAACTATACACAATATAGAATTAAAACTTGGCAAGGGTGGTCAATTAGCCAGAGCTGCTGGCGGAATGGCTGTTTTAGCAGCTAAAGACAGAGGTTATGTAACAATAAAACTGCCATCTGGTGAAGAAAGATTAGTAGATGAAAGATGCAGGGCAACAATTGGGCAGGTTGGAAATTTAGACGCAAAAAATATTTCTCTTGGTAAAGCTGGAAGAACAAGACATAGAGGCATACGACCATCCGTAAGAGGAGTTGCTATGAATCCTTGCGATCATCCTCACGGCGGAGGCGAGGGTCGTTCTCCTGTTGGCAGGCCAGGACCAGTTTCACCTTGGGGTCAACCAACTCTTGGATACAAAACGCGAAAACCAAGAAGACAATCTGATAAGTTTATTTTAGTAAGGAGGAAATAAGTTTAGTGGCTAGATCGTTGAGAAAAGGGCCTTTTGTAGATTATCATTTAATGGAAAAAATTAATAAGGCATTAAAGAACAATGACAAAAAAATCATTAAGACATGGTCTCGAAGATCGACTATTGTTCCTGAGATGGTTGGATTCACAATAGCAGTTCATAATGGAATAAAACACATACCGGTTTATATTACTGAAAATATGGTTGGTCATAAGTTAGGTGAATTTGCGCCAACAAGAACTTTCAAAGGTCACAGTTCACCAACGGAAAAAGCGGCTCCAGCTGCTTCATAAGGATAAAAGATTTATGAAAGTAAAAGCAATAGCAAAATATCAAAGAGTGTCGCAAAGAAAGGTTGACAGAATTTTGGACTTAATCAGAGAAAAATCTGTTGATGAGGCAACAGCTGTATTGAACTTTTTGCCTCATTCTGCTGCAAAGCTGATATTAAATACATTAAAATCAGCAGTTGCCAATGCGATCAATAACTATAAACTGCCGAAGGAATCTCTAAGAATTGCTGAGTGTTATGCAGGACCTTCAACCCCGATGAAAAGGTACAGGCCTGTTTCAAGAGGAAGAGCGCATCCTATATTAAAAAGATCCTGCCATATTACTGTAGTAGTGGAGGACACACAATAATGGGGCAAAAAGTTCATCCGAGAGGATTACGAATAGGAATAATTGAAAGTTGGGATAGCAATTGGTTTGCTGAAGGGCAATCTTATTGTGATAATTTGACTGAAGACAGAAAAATAAGAGACTTTTTGAAAAATAAGCTTTATAAAGCGGGAATTGCCGGGATAAAAATTTCCAGAAGGGCAAATCAAGTTGAAATTGATATCCACACTGCAAAACCGGGTTTGATAATAGGCAAGGGCGGTAAAGATGTTGGTATTTTAAGAGATGAAGTAGCTTTGATGGTTAAAAAACAGGTGCAAATAAATATTAAGGAAGAAAATAATCCAGATGCTAATGCTCAGCTTGTTGCGGAAAACATTGCTCTTCAATTGGAAAAAAGAGTTATGTTCAGGCGAGCTATGAAACAAGCAGTTATGAAAGCTCTAAGAAGTGGCGCGAAGGGAATTAAGGTAATGGTTAGCGGAAGACTTGGCGGAGCAGAAATTGCTCGTTCTGAGTGGTATAGAAGAGGGAGGGTTCCTTTGCATACTTTGCGTGCAAAGATTGAATATGGTTTTGCTGAAGCAATGACTTTGTATGGAAAAATTGGCGTTAAGGTTTGGATTTATAAAGGTGATCAATTAACTAAAGAAGAAATTCAACAAAAGGCAGAGATATCCCCTCGTGAGAGGGTTGTTTCAGAAATGACTCTTTAGAAATGGATTAGAAGTTATGGTTTTACAACCTGGAAGAACAAAATTTAGAAAACAACAAAGAGGCAACATAAAAGGGAATGCCTCAAGAGGGAACGTTTTATCATTTGGAGATTTTGGTTTGCAGGCGCTTGAAGGTGGGTGGATAAAAGTTAAACAGATTGAAGCAGCAAGAAAAGCAATTACCCATTTTATGAAAAGAGGCGGAAAAGTTTGGATAAGAG
Organism: uncultured bacterium; assembly: GCA_964597815.1. GTDB lineage: Bacteria > Margulisbacteria > WOR-1 > JAKLHX01 > JAKLHX01 > CAZQZN01. Next base: position 29,945 of record CAZQZN010000006.1, read on the forward strand.
TTTTGGCAGATAAGCCATATACTGCTCGTCCTGCTGACACAAGAATGGGCGGAGGAAAAGGGGCTCCTGAATATTTTGTGGCTGTTGTAAAACCGGGCACAATTTTGTTTGAAATTGCCGGAATAAAAAAAGAATTGGCAGAAGAAGCTTTAAGGCTTGCTTCTTACAAAATGCCGATAAAAACAAGATTTGTTGAGAAGGCGTAGGCGAAATGAAATCAAGTGAAATAAGACAAATGACTTTGCAGGAGATCGAAAATAAAGTAAAAGAATTGAGGATGAAACTTCTAAAATATAGAGTTGAAGCCTCAATGGGTCAAGTTAAAAATCCTCTTCAAAAGAGGCATTTAAGAAAAGATATAGCACGATTATTAACTATAGCTCAGGAGAAAAGGAATGCTCAAAAAGACAAATAAGAAAATTTTCCAAGGAGTTGTAACAAGCACAAAAATGGACAAAACTGCTGTTGTTGAAGTTGAGAGAAGATTTATTCATAGAAGATATGGCAAAACAGTAAAAAGAACAACAAAATTTTATCTTCATGATCCAAAAAACGAATGTAAAGTTGGCGATGTTGTTCAAATTATCGAAAGCAGGCCTCTTTCAAGGCTAAAAAGATGGCAATTATTAAAAATTATTGAAAGCAAGGGAAAAGACAATAAATGATACAAGTTCAAACAAGACTTAATGTAGCAGACAACTCTGGCGCAAAACAAATTTTGTGTGTCAGGATTTTAGGCACATCATACAGAAGGTATGCAAATGTCGGAGATGTTATTGTTGGAGTTGTAAAAGATGCTATTCCCAACATGACTGTAAAAAAGTCTTCAATAGTAAAAGCTGTAATTGTACGTGTCACAAAACCGCTCAGAAGAGACGATGGTTCTTATGTTCGGTTTGATGACAATGCTGTTGTTATTATTAACGATCAGGGCAATCCTGTTGGGACGAGAGTTTTTGGCCCTGTTGCGAGAGAATTAAGGGATAAAAATTATATGAAAATAATTTCACTAGCGGTTGAGGTAGTATAAGATGCAACCACGTATAAAAAAAGGCGATACGGTTTTAGTAATTTCAGGAAAAGATAAAGGCAAGACTTCAAAAGTTATAAAAGTTTTGCCAAAGATGATGTCTGCAATTGTTGAAAAAGTCAATGTTTCTAAAAAACATCAAAAGCCGACAAGGGATTTTCCCGGTGGAATTATTGACAAGCTTTTGCCGATCAGACTTTGCAAGCTTATGGTTATATGCCCGCATTGTAGCAAGCCTACCAGATTGTCAAAAAAAGATGGTTATAGGGCTTGTAAAAAATGTGGAGAAATTATTGATAAGGTTAAGTAGTTAAAATGGTTAAAGGACTAAAAGAATTTTACGAAAAAGAAGTTGCTAAAAAACTTTCTGAAAAATTTGGTTATAAAAACATCTATCAAATACCTAAAGTCACAAAAATTGTGATAAATAGAGGGGTAGGAATTGCTGCAAGCGATCCTAAAGCGCTTGAAATAGCTTCACAAGAACTTGCAATGATAACAGGCCAAAAACCGCTTATTACAAAAGCGAAAAAATCTATAGCTGCATTTAAGGTCAGGGCTAAGCAGCCAATTGGTTGCAAGGTAACTTTAAGAGGGAAAAGAATGTATCAATTCTTAAACAAGCTCATAAATATCTCTTTGCCAAAGATCAGAGATTTCAGAGGCGTTTCTTCAAAATCTTTTGATGGCAGGGGCAATTATACTCTTGGTATAACTGAGCAGTTAATTTTTCCGGAAGTTGATTATGACAAAGTGGATAAAATCAGGGGTATGGATATAACAATATGCACTTCTGCAAAAACGGACGAAGAAGCGAAAGAATTGCTTAAATATCTTGGAATGCCATTTAGAAATTAAGGAGACAAAAAGTGGGAAAAACTGCGTGGCTTGCAAAACAGGTAAAAAAAGTGAAGTTTTCTACAAGAAGAAAGTCAAGATGCAAAAGGTGTGGAAGACCAAGAGCTTATTTAAAAAAGTTTGGTCTTTGCAGGATATGTTTTAGAACTATGGCTCATCAGGGATTAATTCCTGGTGTTACAAAATCAAGTTGGTAGATTTTAAGAAGGAGTAAATGATGGCTATAACGGA
>CAZQZN010000006.1:32143-47960 GCA_964597815.1 uncultured bacterium
AAAATTAAAAGTAAAAATTTTGGAAGTATTTAAAAAAGAAGGATACATTGATAATTTTGAAGAATTTAGCAAAGGGAACAAAAAATTTCTAAAAATTGTCTTCAAAATCAGATCAAAAAACAAAAATGTTATTAAAAATTTGAAACGAGTAAGTTCTCCGGGAAGGCACATTTATGTTGGTTATGAAAATCTGCCAAAAGTCCAAAGTGGATTTGGTACTGCGATTGTTTCAACATCAAAAGGAATAATGACTGATAAAGAAGCAAGGCAAAATAAAATTGGCGGAGAGGTTTTGTTATATATTTGGTAAAGAGGGGATAATATGTCGAGAATTGGTAAAAATCCGATAATCATACCTGATGGCGTTAATGTTTCTGTTGATAACAATTTTGTAACCGTTAAAGGGCCCAAAGGAACATTGTCCAGAAGCATTGATCCTTCGATTGAAGTTAAGATTGATGACAAAAAAATTCAATTGGTTAGAAAGGGAGAATCAAAAAAGATTAGATCAATGCATGGGCTTTATAGATCTTTGATTGCGAGCATGATCAAAGGAGTTCATACTGGTTTTGAGAAGGAGCTTGAAATTAACGGAGTTGGTTACAGAGCGGCAAAAGAGGGAAAAAAATTGGTGTTATCAATGGGTTATTCCCATCCAGTTGTCATTGAACCTGTTGATGGCATTGATTTTATTGTTGATGGCCAGACAAAAATAAAAGTTGTTGGCTGTGACAAACAATTAGTTGGGCAAGTTGCTTCCAACATAAAATATGTTAGGCCAGTTGAGCCTTACAAAGGCAAAGGCATAAAATATGTGGGCCAATATGTAAGAAGAAAAGCTGGCAAAGCTGCTGCTAAGGCCGCTTAAAAAAAGAGGTATAAAAATGAAAGGGCGATTAACAAAAAAGATTGTAGGTACAAAAGACAGACCTAGGCTCAGAGTTTCGATTTCTTTAAAAAATATTTTTGCTCAAATAATTGATGATATTGAAGGCAGAACGTTGGTGTCAGCTTCAACTCTTGAAAAATCTTTGAAAGAGAAAAAGTTAAGATCAAATATTGAATCTGCAAAAACTATTGGAGAGTTGATTGGGAAAAAAGCAATCGAAAAAGGCATAGATAAAGTTGTTTTTGACCGTGGCGGGAAAAGGTATCATGGCATAATCAAAGCGGTTGCCGATTCTGCTAGAGCAGCTGGTTTGAAGTTTTAAGGAGGATAACTGTGGCTGAAAATCAAAATAATCTAGAAGAAAAAGAATTTCAGGAAAAAGTTGTACAAATAAATCGAGTTACCAAAGTAGTTAAAGGCGGCAAAAAGATGGGATTTAGAGCTGTTGTAATAGTTGGCAATGGAAACGGCCTTGTAGGTCTTGGCATTGGCAAAGCAAATGAAGTTGCTTCTGCAATTAGAAAAGCAGTTGAAGATGGTAAAAAGAATTTAATAAAAGTACCTGTTTTTGGTGGAACGATTCCACACGATGTTGAAGGAAAATTCTCTGCTTGTAAAACTATTATTAAAGCCGCTCCAAAAGGCAAAGGTGTTATTGCTGGCGGTGCTGTTAGAACAATATTGGAATTGGCTGGAGTGAAAAATGTGGTTGCAAAATCGATTGGTTCATCTAATGCAATCAATGTTGTTCGTTCAGCGATAGATGCGATCAAAAATTTAAAAGATCCTCAAAGTGAGTCAAAAATTAGAGGGATAGAATTAAATCCTAAGTTTTCAGGAGAATAAGTAATGATTTTGAGTTTATCAGATTTAAGTCCAAATAAAGGGTCTAAGAAAAAAAAGAAAAAAGTTGCTCGTGGTACTTCTTCTGGGCATGGTAAAACAGCTGGAAGAGGCCATAAGGGCCAAAAAAGTCGTTCAGGCGGAACAAAAGGAGTTAGATTTGAAGGTGGACAAACTCCTTTGTATAGAAGATTGCCCAAAATAGGTTCTTTTAAGAATTATCCTTTCAAAAAGGAATATAATGTTCTTAATGTTTCCGATTTGAATCTTTTTGAAGACAACTCCACTGTAACAAAAACTCAATTGTTAGATAAGTTTTTTTCTTCTACAAAAAAGAATTCATTAAATCCTGTAAAGATATTAGGGGGCGGCGAATTAAAGAAGTCCTTAAAGGTGGAAGCTGACAAATTTAGCAAATCTGCTGTAGAAAAAATAAAAGCCGCTAATGGGAGCATCATTACAAAATGATAAATTCTTTATCTGGTCTTTTTAACATTGAGGACCTGAGAAATAAAATTCTTTTTACACTCGCAATGATAATTGTGTACAGATTTGGAGCGCACATATCTGTGGGCGGCATTGATATGGTTAAATTAAATTCTTTAATGGGGCAGGGAAATTTAGTCGGATTTTTGGATTTATTTAGTGGAGGTGCTTTAATTAAATTTTCTATTTTTGCTATGGGTATTGTGCCATATATCAATGCTTCTATTGTTATGCAATTGTTAACTTCTGTTTTGCCGCAGCTTGAAGAATTAAAAAAAGAAGGTGAAAGCGGAAGGAAGCAGATCTCTCAATACACTCGTTATATGTCAGTTGGTTTTGCGCTTTTTCAGTCGGTTGGGATGACTTTTTGGTTGAGGGGCGTTATGTTGCCTGATGTTAATTTTATTGTTTTCTTAATTTCAAACGTTGTGTCTTTGACTGCCGGAACGGTTTTTATTATGTGGCTTGCTGAGTTGATAACTGAAAGAGGCATTGGAAATGGTGCTTCTCTACTGATATTTTTTGGTATTGTTGCGCGACTTCCTTCATATATTGCAAAAACAATGTTGTTGCTACAAGGAGGTGGCAGCGTAATTGGCGTTTTGATAATGATTGCTGTTTTGCTGATTATGATAGTAGCCATTATTATAGTTCAGGAAGGGCAAAGAAGGGTTAATGTTCAATATGCAAAAAGGATTGTTGGAAGAAAAGTTTATGGTGGGCAAAGCACATATATTCCAATAAGGTTAAATCAAGGTGGTGTTATTCCAATAATATTTGCTTCTTCGTTTTTGCTATTTCCTGCTACAATTTCGCAATTTATCCCGACAAATTTTTTTAGAGCATTTGCAAATTTTTTAAATCCATCCGGCTCTATCTATATGGTTTTATATTTCGCCCTTATTTTCTTTTTCTCATATTTTTATACAGCTATTACCTTTAATCCAACTGAATTGGCTGATAACATAAAAAAATATGGCGGTTTCATAATGGGAATTAGACCGGGGAAACCAACTGCTGACTATTTAGAATATATTGTAACGAGATTAACTCTTGTGGGTGCAACTTTTCTTGCCATAATTGCCATAGTTCCAAATATTGTTGAAGGTTTGACGAGAGTTACAACTTTTCAAGGTTTGGGCAGTACGGCGCTCTTGATTATTGTTGGAGTTGCTTTAGATTTAGTAAGGCAGATTCAGGCTCAACTTGTCAGTAGACAATATGAAAGGTTATTGGTCTGATGAATATTATTTTTTTGGGACCTCCGGGTAGCGGAAAAGGGACTCAAGCGGCAATGCTTGCGGAGGATTTATCTTTATCTCATATTTCAATGGGAGACATTTTAAGAAAAGAAATAAAAGAGCAAACTCCTATTGGGAAAGAAGCTTCATCGTATATCAATAAAGGGCTTCTTGTTCCTGATGATGTTGTAAATAAAATAGCGTTAAAAGCGATTGAAAAAAAAAAAAAAAACGGATTTTTGCTTGATGGCTATCCGAGAACACTTTATCAGGCCCAATTTTTAGCAGGAAAAGTTCAAATTGAAAAAGTAATATATTTAGATGTTCCAAAGGAAGTCATTGTAAAAAGACTTTCTGGCAGATTGGTTTGCAAATCATGTGGCGCTGTCTATCACAAGTTAAATAATCCACCAAAAATTGAAAATATTTGTGATCAATGCGGCGGGCAATTGTATGTGCGTGATGATGATAAAGAAGAAACAATAATCAAAAGATTTGAAGTTTATAATAAAGAAACTGAGCCGCTTTTAGATTTTTATAAAGATAAGCTTATAAAAATTGACGGCTCGAAGAATTTGGAAGAAGTATATTCTTCCATTAAGAAATCTTTATGATAATAAAAAAATCTGATGAAGAAATTGAAATCATCAGAATAGCATGTAAAATTGCGGCTCAGATTTTAGACGATGTTGAAGAGTATGTAAAACCGGGTTTGTCAACCCTTGAAATTGACAAGTTCATTGAAAACAAAATAGAGCATTATGGTGCAAAGCCCGCATTTAAGGGTTACAGAGGGTATGAGCATTCTTCATGTTTGTCGATCAATGAAGAAGTTGTTCATGGCATTCCTTCTTCACGACAGCTTAAAGAAGGCGATATAATAGGGATAGATGTTGGAACAATTTATGGCGGTTTTTATGGCGATAGTGCAAGGACTCTGATGATTGGTAGAGTTAGTAGAGAAGCAGAAAAATTGGTAAAGGCAACTAGAGAAGCACTTAATATCGCTATAAAAAGGGCCAAGAATGGCGCCTATTTGGGAGATGTTTCCAGCGCCATTGAACAATTTGCTAATGCTAAAGGTTATTCTGTTGTAAAAGATTTGTTTGGCCATGGGGTTGGAAGATCTTTGCATGAAGATCCTTTGGTCCCGAATTTTGGCAGACCTAAAACCGGCCCAAAAATTGAAAAAGGAATGGTTTTTGCAATCGAGCCGATGTTAAATATAGGCGGGAGCGACATAATTACATTGAGTGATGGATGGACTGTTATAACAAAGGATAGAAAATTATCGGCTCATTTTGAACATACTATTGCTATAACGGATAATGGCACAGAAATTTTGACAAAAGTGTGAAAATATATGACAAAGGAAAAAGATGTAATAGAGTTGGAAGGCGAAGTGATAGAAGCTTTGCCAAGCGCGATGTTCAGGGTAAAACTTGACACAGGTCAAGTTATATTGGGGCATGTTTCCGGAAAAATGAGAAAAAATTTTATTAGAATATTGGTTGGAGACAGAGTAAAAGTTGAATTGTCTCCTTATGATTTGACAAGAGGAAGAATAACTTACAGGAGCAAATAAATGAAAGTAAGATCATCAGTAAAACCAATGTGTGAAAAATGCAAAATTGTAAGAAGGCATGGCAAGCTTAGAATTATTTGTGAAAATCCTAAACATAAACAAAGACAAGGTTAAAAGGAGGAAATATGGCAAGAATTGCTGGTGTTGATTTACCCAAAGACAAAAGAGTTGAAATTGGACTAACATATATTTATGGCATTGGCAGAACTTTAAGCAATAAAATTTTGCAGCAAGCAAATGTAAATCCTGATACAAAAGTAAAGGATTTAACGGAAGAAGAAATTATCAGAATAAGAGAGGCCATAAAGGACTACAAAGTTGAAGGGGATTTAAGGCGAGAAGTTTCTTTAAACATTAAACGGCTTATTGACATTGGAACTTATAGAGGCCAAAGACATAAAAGAAATTTGCCTGTTAGAGGCCAAAGAACGAGAACAAACGCAAGGACAAAGAGAGGGAAACGTAAAACTGTTGGTTCAGGTCGAAGAACACTTGAGAAAACATAAAAATAATTAGGAGTTAAAAAATATGGCAGAAACAGAGAAAGAAATTAAAAAAAGGAAAAAGGAAAAACGAGTTCCGATACAAGGTGCGGCACATATAAAAGCTACATTCAATAACACAATTGTTTCAATAACTGATTCCAAAGGCAATGTTGTTGCTTGGGCTAGTGCTGGCAATGCAGGATTTAAAGGAACTAAAAAAGGCACTCCGTTTGCAGCGCAATCAGCAGCGGAAATAGCGGCAAAAAAAGCAATTGACATGGGAATGAAAGAAGTAAATGTTTTTGTGAAAGGTCCGGGAGCAGGCCGCGAAACTGCCATAAGAGCTCTTCAAGCGGCTGGATTGATAATTAATTCTATCAAAGATGTTACACCAATACCTCATAATGGTTGCAGACCGAGAAAGCAAAGGAGAGTGTAAATGGGAAGACATGTAGGTGCAGTTTGTAAATTATGTCGTAGAGAAGGTGCAAAACTTTTCCTAAAAGGAGAAAAGTGTTATACAGCAAAATGCCCTTTTGATAAAAGGCCTTATGCACCGGGGCACAAGGGAGAATCGGCAAAAACTAGGCTTTCGGAATATGGTTTGAGATTAAGGGAAAAACAAAAAGCTCGCAGAATATACGGCATTGGTGAAAGACAATTTAGAAAATATTTCGAAATTGCAAAAAAAAGCAAAGGGAATACTGGCGGAAAACTGTTGGAGCTTTTGGAAAGAAGACTGGACAATGTTATATGGAGGTTAGGTGCTGCTCGATCCAGATCTGAAGCAAGACAAATGGTAAGAAATGGTCTTGTCAGAGTTAATAGTACTAAAGTTAACATTCCATCTTTTCAGGTTAAAGAGGGTGATGTAATAACCTTCAAAGAAAAATTTGTCAATTCATTGAAAAAGATTGTTGAATCTATAAAAGAAAGAATTGTTCCAAATTGGCTTTCTTTTGACAAAGATAATCTTCAAGGTAAAGTAATTTCGATTCCAAAGAGAGAAGATATTGATGCTTTGATACAAGAGCATCTGATTGTAGAGTTTTATTCTAGATAGGGAGGTATGTTAAATGGTGATGTTAGGTGAAAAGCCGTGGGTAAGGTATGAAGAAGTCGAGCCGGGTTATGGAAGGTTTATTGTTGAGCCTCTTGAAAAAGGATATGGTGCCACACTAGGTAATTCTTTAAGGAGAGTTTTGTTGTCATCAATTTCTGGCTCCGCGGTGACTTCTATAAGGATTGAAGATGTTGCTCATGAATTTTCTACTATCCCAAATGTTGTTGAAGATGTTATCCAAATTATTTTGAATATAAAGAAAATGGTTGTCAAATCTCATTCTGACACGGCTAAAATAATCAAACTCGAAGCAAAAGGCAAAGGTCCTGTCAAGGCTGGTGACATAAAACATGATGCAGATATAGAGATAATAGATCCAGAACACATTATTGCAAATTTGGAACAAGGTGGAAAGTTGAATATAGAAATGGTTGTTGAAAAGGGTAAAGGGTTTGTGCCGGCGGAAAGAAATAAAAAACCGACACAGCCGCTTGGAACAATTCCAATAGATTCTGTTTTTTCTCCGGTAAAAAAAGTTAATATTACAACAGAAGAAGTAAGAGTTGGTCAGGAAATAAATTACGACAGATTAATCCTTGATGTGTGGACAAACAAAGCAATCACACCAAAAGAAGCAGTTGAAAAAAGCGCAGAAATATTGTCAAAGCATATGAATATGTTTTTGCATATAGGAGAAAGATCTGATGATTCTTTGGCAATACACATTCAAGGCCAATCAGAAAATGACGAAACAATACTTGAGACGAGCATTGATGATTTAGATTTATCTTCAAGATCTTTAAATTGCTTGAAAAAAGCTGGAGTAAAAAACCTTGCTGATTTGGTTAATATGACAGAAGATGATCTTTTACAGGTAAAGGGATTAGGGGCAACATCTTTTGAAGAAATTAAAGATGTGTTATCAAAATTTAATTTATCTTTAAAATCCTCTGACAACAAACAATCCGGAGGCAATTAAAAAAATGAGGCATGCAAAAAAATCAAAAAAATTATCAAAGCCGACTGATCAGAGAATTGCTCTTTTAAGATCTTTAGCTTTTTCCCTGATAATGAATGGCAAGATAAAAACTTCCCGAACCAGAGCAAAAGCTGTCAGAAAAATTATTGAAAAAATAGTTGCTCTTTCCAAGAAAGGCAATATATCATCTTTGAGGCAGGCAATAAAAATTCTTCCGCATAAGAAGGTTGTTTCTGAATTTTTTAAAACTGCACCTGAAAGATACAAAAACAACACTGGAGGAGTATGCAGGATAATAAATATTGGAACAAGACGCGGAGATAATGCAGATATTGTTCTGCTTGAACTTGTTGGATAATATTTGGAGGGAAGATAAATGAAAAGAAATAAAACTTTTTCGGCAAAACCCGGGAAAATTGAAAGAAAGTGGTTCGTTGTTGATGCAAAAGATAAAGTATTGGGCAGATTAGCTACCAAGATTGCGATGATTTTGAGAGGAAAAGATGAAGAAATATTTACCCCTAGTTTTGACACTGGTGATTTTGTTATAGTTATAAACGCTTCTGGGATAAAGGTTACTGGTAAAAAAGCGAAGGACAAGATTTATTTTAGGCATTCATTATATCCCGGAGGGGCAAAGTTTGTTTCTTTTGAGGATCAATTGAAAAAGGATCCGACAAAAATAATAATTCACGCTGTGAGAGGAATGCTTCCAAAAGGTCGTCTTGGTGATAAGCTTATAACAAAACTTAAAGTATATGCTGATGATAAATATCCTCATCAAGCCCAAAAACCTGAACAAATAAATATTTAACTGAGAAGGAGAGTATTTAATGACAGAAATAGAGAAAAGCAGAAAAACAACAAGAACAAAATCTGCTAAAAAAAGTGATGACTCAAAAATAGTTAGCGCTGTTGGAAGAAGAAAGACCGCCATAGCAAGAGTGGTTTTAATGCCCGGAAGTGGTCAGATAATTATAAATGGTAAAAATTTTCAGGAATATGTTTCCAACAGACACAAACTTATTTCTGAAATATTAAAACCATTTACTTCAGTCAATTTAATGAAAGTTTTTGATGCAAAGGTTAAAGCAGTTGGCGGAGGAATTTCATCTCAAGCAGAAGCAATAAAACTCGGAATTGCTAGAGCTCTTTTAAAAGTTGACTCGGCGATGAAGTCAGTTTTGGGCAAAACAGGATGTCTAGTGCGTGATCCAAGAATGAAAGAAAGAAAAAAATACGGTCGCAAAAGAGCAAGGAAGAGTTTCCAATACACAAAGAGATAGTTTGTATTTATTTGCAAAATTGTTTTTCTTTGTTTAAAAGTATTGAATATTTTTAGCGAAGATGCATTGTTTGGTTTTTGAAACAATCAGTAAATGTCAAAATTATTTTCAAATCTAAAAGAAAAAGCGCCTGTAATTTTTCTTGTTTTTCTTTGTTTTACACTATTTTTTTACAAGCTTGGCAAAGTTGCTTTATGGGATGAATCAGAAGCTTTATACACTGAAATAGCAAGGCAAATAGTTGTAACAAAAGATTGGATTGTACTCCATTTTAATGGAAAACCATGGTTTATTCATCCTCCGCTTTTTATGTGGTTGACTGCAATTGTGTCAAAAATATTTGGTTGGGCTGAAATTACTCCAAGAATAGTTTCGGCTTTTTTTGTTGCATTGACTACATTTTTAACTTATAAATTTGGAAAAATGTCGTATGGCAGATATGCAGGATTTCTTTCCTCGGTTATTTTTTTGTCTTCGCTTCAGATCATTGCTAATGCAAGAGTAGGTGTTATGGACAGTGCGCTTATGTTCTTTATTTCCTTGTGTTTATTTTTGTACTATGAATTTTTTGAAACTAAAAACTATTATTTTCATTTTTTATTTTTTATAAGCGCAGGATTAGGCACTTTGACAAAAGGGCCGATTGCACTTGTTTTTCCTCTTGTTGTCATAATTTTACATAGTTTGGCAACAAAAAAACCAGATTTTTTTAATTTTAAGGGATTATTTTTTGGACTGGTTGTATATTTTTTAATTATTCTTCCTTGGTATTTAGCAGTTTATTTTCAATATGGACAATTGTTTATTAAATATATTTTAGGATATCAAACTTTTGGCAGATTTTTTGGAGCAGTTGAAAATCAAAAAGGCCAATGGTATTACTATTTAATAGTGCTTCTAATAGGATTTTTCCCTTGGACTGGTTTCCTTCCATTGGTTTTGGGTTCATCTTTACAAAAAAACAGTAATGCAAGAGATTATCTTTACATTTTGTGGATTTTGTTTGCTTTTGTGTTTTTTTCTTTTGCTGGGACAAAACTTCCAAATTACATAAATGTAATTTATGTGCCGCTGTCAATACTTTTAGCAAAATCATTTTTGGATATTGAATCAAATAAAAACAAGGTGTTGTTTGGAATATCAATTGTTTTAGAGGTTTTAATATGTCTTTTATTGGCTTTCTCAATTTTATACATTTATTACTCTGGAATATTGAAAGAATATTCAAACAGCGTTAATGTATTGTTGCCAATTTCAGCAATAGTGTTTATTGGTGCAATGTCTATGTTAGCGCTTCTTAAATCAAAAAAACGTTATCTATTGCCATTTTTAATATCTGTAATGATGGTGTTTTTTGTTTTGTATGTTGTGCAAAAATTATTGCCAGAAGCAGAAAAGTACAACCCTATAAAAGAGTTGTCATTAGTACTCAATAAAAATGTCCGCAGTAATGATAAAATTGGAATTTACAATCAACAAAGGATAGCGAGTATCGCTTTTTACACAAAACAGCACATTTTTTGGATAAATTCTAAAGATGAGCTTATGTCATTCTTAAAAAATGGGAATGGCGAACACTATCTGTTGTTTTCAAACAGTGAAATTAAAAATTTAAATCGTTATGCAAAGGTGGACTTGTTAAATGAGAGAAATGGCTTTGTAATTGCAAAAATAAAAATCAAAAACAGATGACAATTATCTCCAAACATAGTTTTTTGAAAAGACATAATTCCATAAAGCAGCAATTATGGTCCCAATCAAAACTGAAGGTATCCACTTATTACTTGTTAGGTATTGCAAAGAACTTATCGCGTAGTTAATAAACGAACCTGATAAGCAGACAATATTATACTTTAACCATCCTCCAAAGTTTGGGTTATTGTTTTTAGAATTTATTCTAAAAGTCCATATCTCATTGAGTAAGTAATTAGAGCTAATAGCTATTTCGATAGCAAAAATCAAAGACAATCCAAAATCCATTTTTACAAAATCAAATAAGAACCAAAATGAAAAGAAATTTACAAGGACACCTGTGGCTCCAACTATCATATACTTTATAAATTTTACTGATAAAAACCTGCCAAAAGTTACAATAAGCAAATAATCCAAAAAGTCTAAAATTGTTCCAGCATCTAATTTGCTTGTTCCTTTATATCTTTCTCTAAATTTATATGGGACATCAATAGTTTTTTCATTTTTAGAATGTATGATTATGTCAAGTAGAACTTTATAACCAATTGGGTGTAATCTAGAACTTATATTTTTAACAAGTTTTGCATCTATCAAGAAAAAACCGCTCATTGGATCAGTTGTAGAAACTTTTGTGAAAAGTTTTGTGAGTTTTGTTGCAATAAAACTGATTATTTTTCTATGGATGGGCCATTTTTCACTATTTAGTCCTTCCGTATATCTTGATGCTATTACAATTTTGTTGCCTTCTTCTGCTTTTTTTGTCATCGTTGGTATAATGCTAGGATCATGTTGCAGATCAGCATCCATTACTACAAAGTATTTACCTTGCCCGATAGAAAAGCCTTCAATAACTGCGGAAGCCAGCCCTCTTGTTCCAATTCTCCTTAAAACTTTTATGTTATTTTCATTTAGATCTTGAATAAATTTCCATGTTAAATCTGGAGAATCATCATCAACAAAAATAACTTCATATGATATTCCGGTAAGTTCTTTCTTTAATCTTTTAATAATTTCTGGAATGTTTTCAACTTCGTTGTAGGTTGGAATTATTATTGAAAGATCAAAATTTTCCCCCATCATTTAACCATTATGCTTGATTATTAAGAACGATTCAACAGTACTTTTTGGATTTGCAGCTTTTTTGAAATAAATATTTTTGACAAAAAATTTTGCGATGATTATTGATGACAATGATATTTTTGAGGTATAATTACTTTACTACCTTCCAAAAAAAACTGATTAGAAAGGGGTTTTATTATGGCATTCAAAGAATATCTAATGATTCCCGGACCGACTCCTGTCCCAGCAAGAGTATTGAGCGCTATGACGAAACAAATGATAAACCACAGAGGGCCCTCATTTTCAAACATTATAAAAGAGATTGTTGAAGGAGTTAAATGGGCATACCAAACCCAAAATGACATAATTGTTTTGACTACTTCTGGCACGGGTGGTATGGAAGCAGCAATTGTTAATTTTCTTTCCCCAAATGATAAAGTTCTGGCATTGAATATAGGCGCTTTTGGAAATAGATTTGCAAAAATTGCCCGTGCTTATGGAGCTGATGTTGACGAAGTAAAATTTGAAAGAGGAAAAGCTGTAGATATAAACATTGTGAAAGAAAAGCTTACAGCTGATAAAAACAAAGAAATAAAAGCTGTTTTGATTCAACACAATGAAACTTCTACAGGTGTTTTAAATGATGTAAAATCAGTTGCTGAAGAAGTCAATAAGCATGGGGCACTAATGATTGTTGATGCGGTTTCAGGGTTGTTAACAGCGCCGTTAAAAGTTGATGAGTGGGGACTGGATGTTGTGGTTTCCGGTTCTCAAAAAGCGTTTATGGTTCCTCCAGGACTTGCATTTGTTTCGATAAGTAAAAAAGCTTGGAAAGCAAATGAAATTGCAAAAATGCCGAGGTTTTATTTTGATTTTAAAACTGCAATGAAATTTGCAGAAATTGGAGAAACTCCTTGGACCCCAGCTATTTCCATTATTTATGGAATGCAGGAATCAGTAAAAATGTTAAAGGAAGAGGGATTAGAAAATATCTTCGCAAGGCATGAAAAAATGGCTAAAGCAACAAGAGCAGCAATGACCGCATTAAAGTTAAAGTTGCTTGTTGAAGATGAGAAAATTGCATCTAGAGCGGTTACCCCGGTTTATCCGCCTTCAGGAGTTGATGCCGACAAATTAAGAAAAACGATAAGAGAAAAATATGGAGTTGTGCTTGCTGGCGGACAAGAAGATTTAAAAGGCAAAATTTTTAGAATAGGACATCTTGGATATATTGACAAATTGGAATTGATTTCTGCAATAGCGGCTTTGGAAATTGAATTAGGAGTTAAAACAGGCGCGGCTGTTGCTGCTGCTGAAGAGGTACTATCATGAAAGTATTGATTGCGGATAAAGCAGCAAACGAGGGAATTGAAGTTCTAAAAAAAGCAAATCTTGAGGTTGATGTTAAAACCGGACTTAGCGAACAACAGCTTATTGATATAATTGCCGATTATGACGCTATGATGGTTCGCAGTGAGACAAAAGTTACTGCGAAAATTATTGATGCAATGACAAAAATGAAAATAATCGGCAGAGCTGGTGTTGGAGTTGACAACATAGATGTGGCAGCTGCTACCAAAAAAGGCATTATTGTTGTAAATTCACCTGAGGGCAATACAATTGCTGCTGCTGAGCATACTTTTGCAATGATTTTGGCTCTTGCAAGAAATATCCCTCAAGCAGTTGCTTCAATGAAACAAAACAAATGGGAAAAGAGTAAATTCATCGGTACAGAGCTTTATGGCAAGACTCTTGGAGTTGTCGGTGCTGGTAAAATTGGAAGCAGAGTTATTTCTTATGCGCTTGCTTTCGGTATGAAAGTGATTGTCCATGATCCTTTTATAACCAAGGAATATGCTGAAAATCTGGGTGTTGAAATAAAATCTTTTGATGAACTTCTGAAAGTATCAGATTTTATCACTTTTCATATCCCAAAGAGTAAAGAAACGTTGCATTTGATAAATAAAAGCAAATTTGCGTTGATGAAAGATGGAGTCAGAATTATAAATGTGGCAAGAGGCGGTATTATTGATGAAAACGATTTAAAAGAAGCTTTAATTTCAAGAAAAGTTGCCGGTGTTGCGCTTGATGTGTTTGAAGTTGAGCCTTTAAAAGAAAACATTTTTGCCGAGTTTGATAATGTTATCACTACTCCGCATTTGGGTGCATCCACTGTTGAAGCACAGATAAATGTTTCTAAAGATGTTGCTGAACAGATCGTTGCGGTATTAAATGGTGAGCCCGCAAAAGCCGCTGTAAATATTCCATCAATGAAACCCGAAGTTTTAAGGCAGGTAAAGCCATATTTAAATCTATCGCAAAAAATAGGCAAATTTATCTCGCAGATAAGTTCTGAGCCAATTTCATCGGTAGAAATTTCATATCTTGGATCTTTATCTTCGCTGGATACTGCTCCCCTTACCATTTCAGTATTAAAGGGAATTTTAGAACCAGCGCTAGGAGATTCTGTAAATCTAGTCAATGCCTCCATTATAGCCAAAGAGAGAGGAATAAATGTAAAAGAGATAAAGAGCGACAGCTCTGAAAATTTTTCAAATTTAATATCTGTGAAAGTTAATTCTCCAAAAACCTCAACTTCTGTTGCCGGGACGGTTTCTTCAACTTTTGGAGAAAGAATTGTAAAAATAGATAACTTTAGTACTGATGTTGCTCCTGCTGGATATTTACTCATAACTTCGCATATTGATCAGCCGGGGATAATCGGGAAAGTGGGAATGTTGCTTGGTGATGAAAAAATAAACATTGCTTCGATGGATGTTGGTAGAGAAGCTATTGGCGGCAAAGCGGTTATGATTTTAAGCGTTGACAATCCAATTCCAAAAGAAATTTTGAATAAGATAAAAAACATATCTGGCATAACGGACGCAAAACTTGTAAAGCTTTAATGGCTACTAAAAAACCACATATTCTTGTTGTTGATGATGACGAAGATATATTAAAGACAATCTCCGCAGTATTAAAAGATGATTACAAGATAAGTGTAAGTTCTAATCCGATAGAGACCCTCAAAATTATCTCTTCAAAAGATATTGATTTGATGTTGCTCGATATAAAAATGCCAAAGATGGACGGGATAACGCTTTTGAGAAAAGTCAAAGAATCATCTCCTTTAATTGAAGTAATTATGTTAACAGCTGTTGGAGATATAAAAACAGCTATAAATGCTATGAAAGAAGGAGCTTATGATTATATAAATAAACCATTTGATGTTGAAGAATTAAAGTTATCAATTGAAAAAGCCCTAGAAAAAAGATCAATATTAAAAGAAAATTTAGCATACAAGGCGAATTATGAATCTAATTATTGTGACATTATAGGTTCTTCTAAAAAAATGAAAGCTCTATTTGAAACAATTGAAAAAATAGCACCAACGGACAGCACAGTTTTGATAGTCGGAGAAACAGGAACAGGGAAAGAAATGATAGCGAAAGCGATCCACAAAAAAAGCAAACGTTCTTCAAGACCTTTTATTGCAGTGAATTGTGCCGCTATTCCTGAAAATCTTTTTGAAACAGAGCTTTTTGGGCATGAAAAGGGTTCTTTTACTGGCGCTTTCGAGAAAAAAATTGGCAAATTTGAATACGCTTCTGACGGAACCATATTTTTAGATGAGATTGGTTGTCTTCCATTGCCGCTCCAAGCAAAACTTTTAAGAGTTTTGCAGGAAAACGAAGTAACAAGAGTTGGTGGAAATGAACCAATTCCAATAAATACTAGGTTAATATGTGCTACCAATATGGATTTGTTTGAGATGTCTAAAAAAGGGGAATTCCGTCAGGATTTGTATTATAGGTTGAATGTTATTCCAATAAATGTTCCGCCTCTTCGAGAAAGAGATGATGATATTGTCCATATTTTTCATAATTTTGTAGAAAGATTTAGTAAAAAGTTTGGAAAGAAAGTTGTAATTTCCCAAGATTTAATTGATGCAATAAAGAAATATAATTGGCCGGGGAATGTCAGAGAATTAGAAAACACAGCTGAAAGAATTGTTGCGATGGCTAGTGATAAAATCTTGAAAGCAGAAGATTTCTTTTTTGGTTTGAATAAAGAAATTTTTGCGATAGAGCCACTTAATGATTTTATCGAAAAAGAGGAATCTGAATACATAAAAAAAGTGCTTGTTTTATCAGATTGGAATCAAACAAGAGCAGCTGAATCTCTAAAGATAGATAGATCTACATTGAT
>CAZQZN010000006.1:48008-67780 GCA_964597815.1 uncultured bacterium
TATAGATTGACGTGTTGATGTTTTTCGCAATATAATATTTAAAATGTTTTCTGATTTAATTTTGGCATTTTCTTATTTTCTTGTTATAGGCGCAAATCTTTTATTGGGGATTGTCATTTTATACAGAGGCGTCACAAACAAAATCAATATATCATTTTCTTTAATTGTTTTTTTCCTTTCTTTGTGGGTTTTGTCATCATACTTGACTTTTTATTATGCAAATCTTTCTTTGTTTGATATTGCTTCTTTTTGGTTTAAGATGCGTTATATCACAATCATGCCAGTTCCTGCTATCTTCATTTTTTTCTCTTTAATTTTTCCTGAAGACACCCCGCCTTCGCCAAAAACTTATTTGTTGTTTATTCCAACGGCAGGGCTTTATGTTTTGCAGTTTATGGGTAAAATAGCCCAGAGAGTTGAATTAAATAATTATGAAAATTTTTTGGTCCAAATATATGGCCGTTATGTAATTCTTTTTGCAATTTACTACATTTTTTATTTTGGCGCAACGCTGACGATACTTGCTTGGAAATATTTTAGATCAAAAGGGTTGGCAAAGGTTCAGATAAAATATGTTTGGATAGGAACATTTTTGCCAATTGTTATTGGCGGACTTGGCAATTTCTTTCTGCCTTTGCTAAATATTAATCCGGGTGTTCTGTTTAACATAGCACCTCTTTCAACTATTTTTATTGCAGTTATGATTTCAATCGCAATTGTGAAACACAAAATTCTTGGGTATAACTATTTTTTTGGGAAAGGTATTGTTTATACATTGGTTGCTGGTTTTGTTTCAGCAACTTATTTTGGTTTTTTATATATCTTGACAAGGTACTTTTATGTGATAAGTAATTTATATTCTTTGCTATTTTACTCATTATTTTTTCTGACAATGGCAATTATGTTTGGCCCTATAAAAGATTGGGTACAAAGATTGGTTGATATTTTCTTCTTTAAATCAAAAATTAGTTATGAGAAAACATTAAAACAGGTTAGTTTAGCAATTAGTTATATGAGCAATAAAGAAAAATTGATTGATTTGCTCACAAAACTTTTAGTTAGAAGAATGGGACTTATAGGCGCCGTTATTTTTTTGAAAGACCCAGCTTCTTCCGGATTTGTTGCAAAGGGGATCGGCGGGATATCTTCCTCACTAAAAGATAAAAAATTCCAAGATGATGACCCATTGATAAAATTTATAGAAACGCATAAAAAATATTTTTTTAAATCTGATATTGAAAATTTTGCTGTTGACATTTTTAAATCTGATGCTGAAAAGGAAGAATTCAAAAAGTTATTGTTAGAAATTGAACAATTAAAAGCAAATGTTTGTTTCCCTGTTTTTGTAAAAGGGGAATTGAATGGTTTTGTATTTCTTGGCAAAAAGATTTCCGGTGATATTTTTGATGATCAGGATATAGCATTTGTGAACGCTTTGATCGGGCAACTGGTTATTTTTCTGCAAAATTTTTCGCTTGTTGAAAAAGAAAGAGAACGGTCTGAAAGAATTGCAAGAGAAAAAGCAAAAGAAAAATATGAAAAAATTTTGGAATCGACAAATAAAGAATTGATTGAAACGAAAGAGGAATTAATAAAACAAGAAAGATTTGCGACTGTAACTATGCTAGCAGTGTCTTCGCAAAAGGAAATTAATTTGCCTGTTGAAAAAATAATAAATCAGCTTGATGAACTTGAGATAAAATCAAGAGAAAATAAAAATTCAATAACAAAGGAAGAAATCAGAAGTGTTATAAAAAATATAGAAGAACAGGCAAAAAAAATTAGGGATTTGTTGCATAATTTGTCAAATGCAATAGCTCCTTTTGTTAAGGGATAAAAATCATGTTAATATCAATGCATTTAATAGACTTTCTCTATATTTTTTCTTTAGTATCGGGATTGATTTTATCGATTGTTATCTTGTATAGAGATTATAGAAGCCCTGTTAATATTTTCTTTGGATTAGCCAGTTTGTTTGCTTTGGGTAGGATATTTTTTGTGTATTTGATCATAAAAAGCAATTATAGTTCCTTTTTATTTACAAAATTGGCATATATTGCTACTATTCCTATTCCAGTGCTTTATCTATTTTTTGTAGAGTTTTATTGTAAAACCAGGAATCATTTAGCTTTAAGCGACATTTTATATTTTTTGCCGGGTATATTATTTTGGTTTTTCTTTCAAAACAATTTAGTTTTGATAGGGATTGAACTTCTGCCTGATAACACATTCAGAGAATATAGCTCTATTTTGATGGGACTATACTTTATTTATTTTATTTCTTTTTTCATTTATGGCTACTGGATTTTGTATAGGAAATACTTAAATTCGATTGACAATGAAAAAATACAAGTTGCTTATGTTTTTCTTGGTACATTTTTACCTTCCATTTTTTCAGCTTTTGTAAATATATTGATTCCGTTTTTGGGATTCTCTTTAAATTTAGATCTTTATAATGTGTCTCCTTTAACCACTTTATTGTTAAACCTTTTTGTCTTTGTTGCAATTTTTAGGTATAACTTTATTAATTTTCATTATTATCTTGGAAGGGGAGTATTTTTTACTCTTATGGCTATTATTTCAAGCGCAATATATTTTCTTGCGCTCTTTTTTATGGCAAAGTTTTTTCAGAATTTTAGTGGCAGCCCTTCTTTTTTGACCAATCTAATTATTTTCTTTATTCTTGCGGTTTTGCTTGATCCACTGCGGGTAAAGATAGAAATCTTAATAAACAGAACGTTTTCAAGGATGCCACTAAATTATGATGAAGCAATTTCAAAAATTTTATCTTTCATGGATTTTTCAACTGACAAAACCATATTTCTACAAAAAGTTTTGGACTATTTCTGTCAAAAATTGTCTATTAATGGAGCATGTTTTTTGATATATGATCATGAAAAAGACAGATACGAGGCGGAAGTCGCTAACGGCGAATATGAAAATTTAAAAGGCATTACTTTTACCAGCAATTATCCGTTAATTGAATATCTTAATTCAGAGACAAGGCCACTTAATAAAATCAATTTGGAGATAAAAGTATCTGACCAAAAGATCAGTGAAGCTGATAGGAATAAGATACTCAATGTTTTGTTAAATATGCAAAAGATCTCTGCATTTTTGTGCATTCCGGGCAAAACAAAAAATTTATTAAATGTGATATTGGTTTTATCTTTGAAAAAATCTGGTGAGGTATATTCTGATGAGGAGATAGACTTTTTTGTGACCATCATAAATCAAGTATCTGTGTATTTGGAGAATATTAAGCTGTTGGAAGATGAGAAAAAAGCTATAGAAATTTCTGCTGATGCCGAAGAAAAAGAAAAACATATACAAGAGTTGGAACAAATTAACAAGGATTTATTAAAATCGCGGGAAGCCCTTGCTAAGGCTGAAAGAGTTTCTACAGCTTCAAGACTTTCTATTGCGCTTCAACATGAAATAAACAATCCTTTAACTTCTGTTCTTGCTATTACACAAGCATTAAACATTAGAATGGACAGAGATGATTCTATTGATTTGGACTTTATTTTAGAAAAACTAAAAACTGTTAAAAATGAGGCCAACAGAATTAATCAGTTGCTTGCAAGATTGTCGGATATTAGCGAGCCAATTGTCAGGGAATATATGCCCGGCGTGGAAATGATTGATTTGAATACTCCGGAGAATAGAAGTGCCTCTTTATAGTTTTCTTCTTTTGTTTGCCGCAATGACAGGATTTGTTTTTTCTTTTATTGTCTTTCTTTATGGCAAAGAAAAATATACAAAGAACTCGCTTGCGATTTATAACCTTTTATTTGCTCTTTGGTGTTTGTGCCAATTTTTAGGGGAAATCTCATATTCTAAAAGTATAGTCCTTTTTTGGACGAGAGTGAACCTTCTTTTTGCCGTTTTGATTCCATATTCATATCTGATTTTTGTATATTCGTTTTCAAAATCTTTACAACATAAAAAGTTTCAGTTATTTTTGTTTGGAGTTCTTACATTGTTTCTTTTGGTATTTTTGCCTACAAGATTTTTTGTGAATGATCTTTATTCAACATCTTTTTATAGATATTATCCAAAAGGGGGAATTGTCTATATTTTATATTTGTTCATTTTTATAATTCAAGTATTAACAGGTTTTTTTGAGCTTTTGAAACAGTGGGCGGCTTCAACTGCTTCTAGAAAAAATCAATTTGCTTATATTACTCTTGCGTCAATAATTGGATTTGGAGGGGGTATATTGTGGTTTTTGCCTGCTTTTGGTGTGGATATTTATCCTTTTGGAATATTGATAACTCCTTTTTATCTCATTGTTGGTGCTTATGCGGTAGTTAAACACAGATTGCTTGATATCAAGATTGTTATTGGCAAAGGCATTGTTTATTCTATAATAATCGCGCTTTTTACTGCTTTTTACATAGTTTTGACAGCTACTTTGATAAAAATTTTTCAAGTTGATTATGGTTTTGCCGCAGCAACTATAGTTCTGCTGTTTTTTTCTCTGTTTTTTGATTATTTGCGAAGAAATATTCAACATATAATTGACAAAATTTTGTTTGGCAGAAGTTATGATTATTCTTCTGTAATAAAAGAATTGTCTTATGCAATGGCCTCAAGCTTGACTTTGCAACAAATAGGTGTTTTATCGACAAAAAACATTTCTGAAATATTAGACATATCAAAAGCGGCTTTGTATATTTACGATGAACAAAATGATCGATTTTCTCTTTTTAATAAATTTGGTGAGTTTGTTGAACTGTCTCAAACATTATCTAAAAAAGCTTTTAGGGTTGCATTAAATAACTTGGTTTTTTTGGAGGATGTGGCAGATGACGGATTGAGTGATTTTATGAGAAAAAACAATTTTATTTTATGTTTGCCTATTCTGCAGAAAAATGATCTCAAAGGCCTTATCTTTCTTGGAGACAAAAACAAAAGATCTTCTTGGCGCAAAGAAGATTTCGATTTACTCGAAACATTTGCAGTTAATTTATATAATGCCCTTAACAACATTTTGCTTTCTGAAAAAATTATGAATGATCAGTTTGAGATGTTTAGAGATGAAAAAAAATCTGCGATCTCGATTATGGCTGGGGAAATAGCACATGAGATTAAAAATCCTTTAACATCTATAAGAGGATTAATGCAAATATTTCCTCAAAAGAAAGATGATACATCATTTTTAGATGATTTTATGGAAATTATGCCAAGGCAGATTGATAAAATATCAATTGCGGTGAACAGGCTAATTAATTTTGAAAGGAAAAATTTTTGGGCTAATCAAAAAGATCGAAATAACTTAATTGATGTTTTTGAAGTTATTAATGAGGTTTTGATTGTTTTTATTCCGCAGATAAATGCACAATCCATAAAATGTACAATTGAGAAAAAATATCCTTTAAAAATTCACTTTGTTAAGGAGGATTTTGAAAGAGTGATTTTCAATCTCGTTATTAATGCTATTCAAGCAATGCCAAATGGTGGAATTTTGAGTTTTGAGATAGATAAAAATAAATTAAAAATTACAGATTCAGGCTTTGGTATAGAACCAAATTATATTGAAAAAATATTTGAACCTTTTTTTACGCTTAAAAGTGATGGTGCTGGATTGGGCTTGGCAATAGTTAAAAAGATATTAGAAGATAACAAGGTTAAAATAAGCGTTAATTCAAAAGTCGGACAAGGCACTACTTTTGAGTTAGATTTTTTGCAAAACTTTGAGGAGGTGTAAATGTGTTAAAAAAATTTTTGTTTGTGTGTTTAATGATATTATTATTTTTTATATCTTTCAAACTTGGTGCTACTTCAAAAGATGAAAATATAAAATTAAATGTGCCAATAAAAAAATTATTTTTAGAACCTGATGAGAAATCCAAAGTTGTCTATGATGTTCCAATTGACATTGTTGTCACTGGCAAAACAAATGATTCTATGTGGTACAAAATTAAAGTTTCGTATAACTTTTTAGGATATTTTGAGTATGAGGGCTGGTGCAAAGTAGATTAGGGAGAAAATTTTGCAAAGATATTTTTTACTGTTTCAACCAACTCGTTAACGTTGAATGGTTTTGTAAGATATTCGTTTGCGCCTTCGCTGTAACCTTGGATAATTTGCGATTTTGAGTCTTGGCCGCTTAAAAAAATTATTGGAATGTTTTTTAAATCGTTTGTTGCTCTGATTTTCTGGCAAACCTCATCACCTGTCATGCCGGGCATATTCCTGTCAAGAATTATCAAATCCGGCTTCTCTTTTAACGCTTTTTCAAAAGCGGAAATACCGTCCTGTGCAATAATTACTTCATAACCTTCTTGCCTTAAAATGTCTCCTGAAAATGTTAGAATATTTTTTTCGTCATCAGCCATTAAGATTTTTTTCTTTTCACTCATATATTATTAAATTAACATAATGCAAACAAGCCGTCAACGATTAAAGGCTTGAAATATTGACTTGGTTAAAAGCAAAGTGTTAAATTTTATATATGCCTTCATATAATTGTGAAGCGATAAATTTAAGAATTATAAAATTTTCAGAATCTGATAAATTAATTTCTTTATTTACAAAGCAAAAAGGGAAAGTTTCTGCAATAGCAAAATCCGCTTTCAAACCAAGCAGTAAATATGGCGGACGCCTTGAAGCACTAAATTATAATCATTATTTTCTTGCCGAGGGAAAAAATATTGATATTATCAGCCAAGTAGAAACTATTGAAAATTTCTATAAAATAAAGGATAAAGAGGGATCGCTTTTGGCAGGATTATATATGGCAAAAATTTTGTATCATTTTTTGGAGGAAAAAATTCCCAACGAGGATCTTTTCAATTTGTTCTTAAATTGTTTGAGAATGTTAAAAAACGGCAAAGATCCTTCTTCTGTTACAAGAGTGTTTAATATACTTTTTGCAAAATATGAGGGTTTTTTGCCAATTGAAAAATTTTCTGAGAGCATAAAAAGCAGAATTTCTCAGATTGAAGATTTTGAAAGCAATTTTGCTTTTTCAAGGGATGAAATAGAAAACATAGATTTTATTTTACTGCCCAAAATTATTGAGCACGTTGGCAAAGATATTTCATTGTGGAAAAATGTGTAAATTTTATGATATGTCATTATTATTTGACTTATGATTGCAATTGCCGTTGTGAATATTGCCCTACTTGGCAGGATGCTTCTATCGAACAACAAATTTATGCTTCTGAAAAAGATGTTATCCAAAACATTAAAGATTTACACAATCTTGGCGTTAAAAAGATTTTTTTTACGGGCGGAGAACCTTTCCTTTATGAAAGTTTGGCAGATGTGTGCAGATTTGCAAAATCTTTGGATTTTGAAGTTTTATTGAGCACCAATGGCTTGATTTCATCAAAAAAGTTGCCTTCTTTGGCAAAATACATAGACAACTTATTTGTTTCTCTTGCATATCCAGTTAGAGAAGAACACGATAGGGCAAAAGGGCAGGAGTGTTTTCAGGAAACATTAGATACTGTTTCAGCTTGTTTGCATTTTGGCGTAAATGTGGTAATTGATTATTTATTAACAAGAGATAGTGTTAGATTTTTGCCTGAAGTCATAGATCTTGCAACAGAAAAAAAAGCAATGCTTCGTTTTAATTTTGTTCATCACTGTTTTGAGATAGAAGGTTTTGAAGATATAACTTTTGAATATATTAAAAGATATGCAAATCATCCTTTGGTGATATTTGATGAAAGATTATTTTCTCTTGCAAGAAAAGGCGGAAATGATATTTCCAGTCCTTCCTGCAATGTGTTAAGCAATGTGATAACAATATCTCCTGATAATAATCTTTTGTTGCCATGTTTTTGGGCAAGAGAGTCATCAATTCCAATAAATGGCAAATTAACGGATCTATTTACAACAGAAATTTTTAAGTCATATAAATCTTTACAGGGCAAACTTTCTTCTTGCAAAGGTTGTGTTGCTGGTGAAATTTTTGAGGATTTGGATTTTAAATCGGTTTTAGTAAAGAAAAATTTATATAAGAAGTTTTCGAATTTTTTGAGAGAAATAAAAATGCTGCTTTTTGGATAAATTAGTGAATATTTTCAAGATTTGGGCCGCCTTTTAATTTGCTGGCGGTTTCTTTCTCTCTTTTTTTTCTAAGTGCTCTTTCACAAAGAGAAAAAATTTCTTCCATTAGAAATGGTTTTCTTAGATATTCCATTGCGCCTATTGTTATTGCGTTTGCCTGAGATTCTTCTGTTGCGTATGCTGTTACAATAATCGCTTCTGTTAATGGAGAAATTTGTTTTAATTTTTTTAGAACCTCAATGCCATCTATCTTAGGCATTCTAAGATCTATAAAAGCTATGTCAAAATTTGTTTTTTCCGCTTCTTTTAGTGCATCATTGCCGTCAGAAAAGGTGTACACCTCGAAATCTTTTATTTCTAAAATCATTCTAAAAGATTCCAAAGCCCCCGGCTCATCGTCAACAACTAATACTTTTATTTTATTTTCCGCCATTATGGAAACATTTTAGCAAAATTAATTTTTTTTTGCAAATGGCATTTTGTATTTTGTATAATATTACCATAGGGGTAAATAAATAATGTCTCCAATAGCACCTTTCAAAGGTATAATTTACAACAAGGACAAAATTAACAATTTTTCAGAAGTGCTTAGCCAGCCTTATGATGTTATCAATCAAAATGATCAGGAAAGATTGTATTCAAAAAGTGAATACAATATTGTTCGAATAATTCTTGGACGCTCATATCAGAACGACAATGAAAATGAAAATCAATATACAAGAGCTGCTTCTTATTTAAAGTCATGGCTGGAAACAAAAATTTTTCTAGAAGACAAATCTCCGTCCATGTATATACATACTCAACAGTTTTTTTATAATGGCAAAAGCTACAGCAGAAAAGGTTTTTTCGGCACAGTCAAGCTTGATGACAGCGGGTTAGTAAAATTTCATGAAAACACCTACCAGAAACCAAAAGAAGACAGAATGAAGCTTTTAAAAACCACAATGGCTAATACAGAACCAGTGTTT
The DNA here is from genome assembly GCA_964597815.1 of uncultured bacterium. Classification (GTDB taxonomy): domain Bacteria; phylum Margulisbacteria; class WOR-1; order JAKLHX01; family JAKLHX01; genus CAZQZN01. Next base: position 57,002 of record CAZQZN010000006.1, read on the forward strand.
TTTGTTTATAAAGGATATCCTGTGAAATTACCTGAGACAGAGCCCTTGATATCTTTTAATGATGAATACGGAAATCATCATGCATTATGGCGGGTAGATAATATTTCTGACATAGAAGATTTTTGTTCTGATTTTGAAAGCAAACCATTATACATAGCTGATGGGCATCACAGATTTGAAACAGCTTATAAATATGCCAGAGATCTAAATATAGATCCAAAAAGTTCGGATCCAAAAAATTTTGCTCTTGGATATTTTGTTGAAGAATCTGATCCGGGTCTTTTAGTGCTTCCAACGCATCGATTGTTAAATATTTCTCAGGAAGATATCGAAATAATAAAAAATATTGCAAAAAGATATTTTTTAATTGTTGAAATAGATTCTTATGAGAGAATAACAAAAGCGAAAGGAAAAGTGTTTGGATTTTTTAACAGAAAAGACAATAAACTTTATATGTTCAAATTAAGAAATGTTGTTTCAAAAAATAAAGTTATGAGAGCAAAAGGCAAAGAAACGCAAGCAGAAGTTGACACTTCTATTTTACATTCACTTTTGATAGATGATGTTCTGGAAAAATACAAAAGTGAGGATTCCAAACCAGTTATTTCATATTCTCACGATGACAAAGAAACAATTTCTCTTGTTAGAAGTGGTCAGTATTCATGCGCTTTTTTATTAAATCCAACTCCTGTTTCGCAAATAATGCGTATTGCTGATTTGAATGATCGTTTGCCTCAAAAATCCACGTTCTTTTATCCAAAAATTTTGTCAGGCCTTGTCCTAAGGAGATTTGCATAGTATATAATTTTACTAGGCAGTTGCCGGGGTAGCTCAGTTGGTCAGAGCGAGGGACTCATAAGCCTTAGGTCGCCAGTTCGAATCTGGCCCCCGGCAATAATCAAAATTTTATCCTCATAAAAGGAATATCTTCACTAAAATATGTATAATTAAATAAAGTCGTTTGTTATGGCAGCAAATATAAGAAAAAAAGTAGTTGTTAATGACAAAATGCAAAAGAATTATGTGTATTTTTTGACAGAACCAATTGGGAAAAACTTTCATCCTGATTTTAAACCTGAGTTAACTCCAAAACAAATGCTTGAACTTGGTGTTTTTGGTGGCAAATATATGACCGATTGCGTAAACGAGTTTCCAAAGGATTGGTTTGAAAATGCTAAGCTAAATCCTGATTTTCACGATCCCAAGCTGAATTATTTTGGTGTAAATGCTTCTCAGCCGCTTTCCTTTTGGCGGAAAAAGGGCTGGATTTACCATGAAGACCCAAGAGGCTGGTTCCAATGGTATTGTAGATATTATATGGGTAGAAGAATCCCTTTTGAAGATGAAAGGCAGATTAAAAGATGGAAGAATATGAAAAGGCACATATCACAAATTAAGAGAAATTGTAAAAAAGGAGATTTGTCATGCAGGCCAAAGCAGAGACAGGCGCTTTTGCATTGGGCTTATGACAGCAGAAAAATATAGATGAAAAGAATTTATTTTGATCCGCAACAACAAAAACTACCTTTTTCGCAAAAAATTCTGGTCGTTTTTTCATATATTTTTTTTCTGCCAGTTTTTAAGATCATTTTTACTGATCTTCGAAAAAATAAATTTTTGGCTTTCCACGCTTCGCAGTCCTTTTTTTCTTGGATCTTTTTTTTCTCCTTGGTTGTTTTAATAAAATTTATTGCTTATTATCTCTCTTTTTATGTTAAAATTTCGTTTTTGGAAGAACTTCTTAATATAATTTTTTTGGCTTTTGAGCTTTTTATGTTATGGTGCAGTATTTTGTTTTTGGCAGGGAAGATGCTTTTCATTCCATTTATAACATCAATTTCAAAAAGGTTGGCGTAAATTGTTTGAAGTTAAAATTCTAGAATCATTTAAAAAACTACTATTAAATCCAAAAAAAGACAAAATAGTTATTGGCGTTTCCGGCGGTCCGGATTCGATAGCGTTGTTGCATTTTCTTTTTATGAACAGATATAGAGTTGTTGCTGCACACCTAAATCATTGTTTAAGAGGGAAAGATTCCGACGATGATCAAAATTTTGTGAAAGGTTTTTGTGCTTCGTTAAAAGTGCCTTTTGTTTATAAAAGAGTTGATATAAAATCGCTTTCCAAAGAGAAAAAACTCTCAATTGAAGAGGCAGGAAGAATTGAAAGATATAAGTTTTTTGATCAGGTTGCTGAAAAATATAAAGCCAACAAAATTGCTCTTGCCCATCATGCCGATGATAATATTGAAACCTTTTTGATGCGCCTTCTCCGTGGGACAGGTATAAAAGGATTGTGCGGGATCCCAATTGAAAGAGATAAAATAATCCGTCCGATGATAAATGTTTTTAAGGAAGAGATTTATGACTACTTGAAAAGGAATAATTTAACTTTTAGAGAAGATTTGTCAAATTTGTCAAATAAATTTTTAAGAAATAGAATAAGAAATCAAATAATCCCAGCCCTTGAAAAGGAAAATCCTCAAATAAAAGGGATCATTCTCAATCTCATTAAAGGTTTTTCCAAAGATTATTCCATTTTGCAGAAATTTATAACTAAAAAATACAAAAAAATTGTCAAGAGAAGAGATGATGCAATAATTATTCCATTAAAAAAACTAAGAAGTATTCCCAACTCCTTGGTTGGTTTTATTATCAGAACGGGTATAGCAGATATATCAGGTAATTTGACAAACATTTCTTCAAAACATATTGATTCTATAATCAAACTTGAAAAAGGTTTACTTTCTTTGCCAAACAAAACATTTGCTATAAAAAATACAAATGATCTTGTTTTGACAAGTAATGTTGAGTTGTTAAAAGCAGAAAGGGTAAAAAAATTCAACTATCAACTCAAAATTCCCGGATCAATCTATATTAAAGAAATTGGCAAAAGATTGAATGCAATGTTTTGCAAAAGGCCCAAAAATATTTTTAAAATATCTGGTAAAAGTGCAATTGTTGATTTCGATAAATTAGATGGTGACAGATTGATTGTTAGAAATTATATTTTTGGAGATAAGTTTGTTCCGCTGGGGATGAAAGGGGAGAAAAAACTTCAAGATTTTTTTGTTGATATAAAGATTCCACAAGATAAAAAACACAAAATCCCTGTTATATGCGATTCAAAAAAAATTGTTTGGATTGCCGGTCATAGGATATCAGATTTGGCAAAAATTGACGCTTCAACCAAAAGATTCCTAAAGTTAAGTATTGACTGATATTCATTGTGTTATAATACCTGCGAATATGGATACAATTGTTCAAATTATTTCTATAAACAACCTGTCTGAAGCGGAAAAACAAATGCTAAAAATTGGTGCAGATAAAAGAGGAATAGAAATTATGGCGCCAAAAGCTGTATTTCGTGCAGTAAAGCTAAAAGATGTGCCTGTTATTTCCGCGAATATCATAAAACAGGAAATGCTTTCTTGCGGTGGTGAAGCGGCAACAAGTTATGGTGTTATAAATCATTCCACTAAAAAAAGCGATGTCATTTTGTTTGGTGTTTTGTCTCAATATGCGCGGCTGATAGAAAAATTAAAAATGCAGGATTTTGGTCTGCCAAATTTAGCGGAGCAAATACAGAAAGCACTGGCAAATTTTGAAAGAAATTACTTTAATACAAAGAAGATAAAATTTGGGGAAAAAACCTTTGTAATGGGTATTTTGAATGTTACTCCTGACTCTTTTTCTGATGGAGGAAAATTTGTCGATTTAGAAAATGCCAAAGATCATTGTTTGTCAATGATCGCAGACGGAGTGGATATAATTGATATAGGAGGTGAATCCACAAGGCCGGGCGCAGAAACAATAAGCGAAAAAGAAGAAGCAAGTCGCGTTATTCCACTTTTAAAAAAAATTCTCTCACAAAAAAAGAAGATTGGTAAAGTTTTAATATCCATTGATACTCGCAAATCTTCTGTAGCAAAAATGGCTCTAAAACTCGGCGCTGATATAATAAACGATGTTAGCGGGCTGACATATTCTCATGATATGGCAGAAGTTGTTGCAAAATATAATGTTCCTGTTATAATAATGCATTCAAAGGGAGATCCTAAAACTATGCAGATTAATCCTGCATATAACGATTTAATTAGCGAGATTATGAGTTTTTTTGAAGAAAGAGCATCTTTTGCCTGTAAAAATGGTGTCAAAGAAGAAAATATCATAATTGATCCGGGAATAGGTTTTGGCAAAACTGTGGAACACAATTTTGAGATATTGAGAAGAATAGATGAGTTTAGAAAATTAGGGTTCCCAATTTGTTTGGGAACAAGCAGAAAGTCATTTTTGGGGAAATTTTTGAACTTGGAGGTGCCTAATGAAAGGGATTTTGCTACAATAGCCACAATCCCTATTGCTGTTGCAAAAAAAGTTGATATAATCAGAGTGCACAATGTAAAACCATCTGTGCAAGCGGCTAAAGTTTCAGATAAAATTTTTAGAGAGGAGATATAATTATGGCGTCCAAAAAAGTAAAAAAGAAAGTTTCAAAAAAAACCGCAAGAAAAACAGCACAAAAAAAACCAAAACCAAAAGTAAAGATTCAAAAACCTGTTAAAACAAAAGCAGAACTAAAAGGCAAAAATGACAAGCAAGCAAAGGCAGCAAAACAGGAATACAAAACCGCGTATTTGTCTTTGGGATCAAATGTTGGTGACAGAGAAGAGTATATTGAACAAGCGATTACTCTTTTAAGGGAAACCCCCGGGATAAAAGTTATAAGAAGATCCTCAAATTATGAAACACAACCACAAGGCAACAAAAATCAGCCGCTTTTCATAAATGCCGCTGTTGAAATCAGCACTCATTATTCTCCACAAACCCTTTTGGAGCTTTTGCAGGGTTTTGAAGATACTCTTGGCAGAGATCGAAGCATTGAATGGGGGCCAAGAACCATTGATATAGATATTCTTTTGTATGGTGATGAAATAGTCAGCGATGACAACTTAACGATTCCTCATCCTCTAATGCATGAACGGCTTTTTGTTTTAGAACCATTAGCTGAAATTGCTCCAAATGTTAAACATCCTGTGCTTGAGAGGACAATAAAAGATTTATACAACGAAAAAAAACTTGAAGGAGATGAACCCGAAAAATTTGATGATGATTTAGCTTTCAGAGAAGGAAAAAGAGATATTGCAGAAGATTTTGAACGTTGGTAGCGCTAAACAAACGATTGAGTTAGGCATAGAATTTGCAAATAGTTTAAAAGCCGGAGATGTTGTGGCGCTTTATGGGGATTTAGGCGCTGGGAAAACTACATTTGTTCAGGGAATTGCCAAAGGTCTTGGAATAAAAAATTTTGTTACCAGCCCTTCGTTCGTTATAATAAACGAATACCATTTTGAGATGGCAAATAAAGAATTGTCATTTATTCACATTGATTTGTACAGGATAGAAACTGAAGAAGAATTAACTGATTTAGGGCTTTCAGATTTATTCAACGATTTTTCGATTGTTGCTATTGAGTGGGCAGAAAAAGCGCAAAAGATTTTGCCGAAAAATTGCAAAAAAGTTTTTTTGAATTTTATTTCCGATAATGAAAGAGAGGTAGTTTTTTCTTGAGAGTTTTAGCGATAAGCACACCGTCAAAAAAAGCAAGTGTTTCGATTGTTGATTTTGAAAAGGATAATTTATATCCAAAATCTATAATTGGTCAGTTTTCTTCTTCTTTTGCGAAATCCGAAGATATTTCTAAAATGTTAAACCATATTTTTGAAATTTCAAAAACGGATATTTCTCAAATTGAATTAATTAGTGTTGTGAAAGGGCCCGGTTCTTATTCTGGTTTAAGAGGTGGTCTTGCGGCGGCAAAATCTTTTGCGCAGTTTTTGAAAAAACCAATTATTGCTGTTAGTGCTCTGGAATCAATGGCTTATTCTATGGTTTTCGTTGAAGGTGTTATTGCAGTAATACTTGATGCTGTAAAAGAGGAATATAACTTTGCCCTTTTCAAATCGTCGGGAATGAAATTGGAAAGATTAACAGATGACATGATCATAAAAGAAAACCACTTAAAAAAAATTATTTGTGAATTTAAGATGCCAATTTATGTTGTTGCATCTTTTGATAATGTAAAAGAAATTCTTGGTAAAGATGATATTTTTTATTTAAAATCTTTCTGTGATTCAGAAAATGTTGCTAGAGTTGGATATAATAAATTTTTAGAAGGAGAAAATGACGATCCGATAAAACTTGTTCCTGAATATTCTCATCAGCCAAATATAAGAGAATACAAAAGATGATTTTTGAAAAAGCGGATATAAAAGATATAGACGAGTTGTTGAAAATTGAAAAGAAGTCCTTTGTTTCTCATTGGAACAAACAAACTTTTTTTGAGGAATTTACTTCTGAAAACGGACATTACTTAGTTGCAAAAATTGACGGCAAAATTGTTGGATACAGCGGTTTTAGGCATGTTTTAGACGAGGGCCATATAACAACATTGGCAGTTCATCCCAAATATAGAAAGAAAGGAATTGGAACACAAATTATTGCAAAGTTGATTGAAGATGCAAAGGCAAAAAACTTAAAAAAGTTGTTTCTTGAGGTTAGACAATCAAATCTCCCGGCTCAAAAAATTTACAAAAGTTTAGGATTCAAGGTAATAGATAGAAGAAGGGAATATTATCAGCATCCATTGGAAGATGCATTGGTGATGCAAAATGAAAATCTTTGAAGATTCAAAAATTTATCTATTTGATGGTGCTATGGGGACTCAGTTAATATCCAAAGGCGTTGCTCCCGGTATATGTTTTGAAGAATTAAACATATCTAATCCAGAAATTATTGAAGATATTAGCAGATCTTATGTTGAGGCGGGAGCGGATATCATTGAGACAAATACATTTGGCGGTACCAGAACAAAATTGTCAAATTATGGTCTTGAAGACAAATTTTACAAAATTAATTTTGATGGAGTAAGTATAGCCAAAAAAGTTTCTCAAGGCAGATGTTTGGTAGCGGCATCTATGGGGCCGTGTGGCCATCTTTTAGAGCCAATGGGTGATTTTTCTTTTGATCAGGCATTTAATGAGTTTTCAAATCAGGCAAAAGTTTTTGAGGAAGCAGGAGCTGATCTGGTGTCAATAGAAACAATGAGCGATTTGCAGGAGGCGAGAGCCGCTTTAATTGCTGTAAAGCAAACTACTTCTTTGCCTGTGATAGTTCATCTGACCTATGAAAAGGCAGGAAAGACAAACACAGGAACGCCAATGGAAGTCGCAATAAATGTTTTAACTTCATTAGGGGCTGATGCTGTTGGCGCAAACTGTTCAACTGGTCCGGAAGATATGGTGGCTTTGGCAAAAAAGTTTTACAAAAGTTGTAATATTCCGTTTTCGATTATGCCAAACGCTGGGAATCCCGAATTTATAAATGATGAAACAGTTTACAGAATGAATCCTGTTGATTACGGATTTTATATGAAAAAGATTCTTTCTTTTAAGCCAAAGTTTATTGGGGGCTGTTGCGGCACAACTCCTGAACATATAAAGTTTTTAAGAAAAATCTTGGATTCAAAAAAATATTCTTTTGATTTCCGCAAAACAAAACGAGAAAAATCCGTGATGATATTAGCCAGCAGGACAAAAAACATTGAAATCTCGAATAGGCAAAAATTGATAATAATAGGTGAGAGAATAAACCCAACAAACAAAAAAGAATTTCAATCTGAGTTAAAAGACGGCAGATTCAACATATTAAGACAGGAAGCGGTTTCTCAAGTTGCTTCTGGCGCTGATTTACTTGATATAAATATTGGCATGCCTGATATTGATGAAGCGCTAACTATGAAAAAAGCGGTGCTAGTTGCACAGACAGCAGTTGATGTCCCTTTTTGTATAGATAGTTCAAATCCAAAAGTTATTGAAGAAGGGCTAAAAAATTTCCCCGGAAAAGCGTTAGTCAATTCTGTAAACGGCAAAGATGAAAGTATGAATTCAATTTTGCCTATTGCAAAAAAATATGGTGCGGCAATAATAGCACTTTGTTTAGAAAAAGGAATTCCAGAAAAGGCAGAAGACAGGATAAAAATTGCGGAGAAAATAATTTCCAAAGCGCAAAAAATTGGCATTCCAAAGGAAGATATTTTTGTTGATGTTTTAACTCTTTCGGTGGGCGCACAACAGGAATTGGTAAAAGAGACATTGCGCTCTTTGTCAATGTGCAAATCGAAGCTAAAAACAAAAACAATTTTAGGAGTTAGCAATGTTTCTCATGGACTCCCAAACAGAAAAAAATTAAATGCCGCATTTTTAAAGATTGCTGTTTCAAAAGGTTTAAATGCTGCGATTTACAACCCCGAGAATTTGGCGGTTAAAATTTCTAAAGCCGAACTAAAAGATGCGATGGATGTATTTTTTAACATTGATAAAGCCGCTGAAAGATGGATACAAAAATATGGTTTTTCGAAAACCACATTAACTTCAAAAAAACCACAGATAGATACTTCAAAAAACGATTTAGAAAAGATTTTTGATTTTATAGTTGAAGGCAATAAGGAATCTATTTTAAGTGTTGTTGAAAAAGCGATAAAAAAGTATGATGGGCAAAAAATTATTGATGAGGCGCTTTTGCCTGCAATGGAAGAAGTTGGGAAAAGGTTTAGCAATGGCCAGTATTTTATTCCTCAGGTTATGGCTTCAGCTGAAGCTATGAAAATTGCTTTTAAGCGATTAAAAGAAGAAATCAAACCATCTGAGAGGAGAAATCTTGGAACAATTGTTATAGCGACAGTTTTAGGAGATGTGCATGACATTGGTAAGAATATTGTTGCTATGTTGCTTGAAAATCATGGTTTTAATGTGATTGATTTAGGTAAAGATGTTGCTCCGCAAGATATAGTTCGTTTTGCAAAGGAAAACAATGCTTCTATGATAATGCTTTCAGCCCTTTTGACAACCACAATGCCACAGATGAAAGTTGTAAAAGAGAAGATGAAAGAGGCCGGATTAGATATTCCTCTTATGGTTGGTGGGGCGCCTGTTACAAATAACTTTGCCAAAGGATTTGGTGCAAATTTTGCAAAAGATGCTGTTTCAGCCGTTGAAGAAGCAAAAAAGATCTTGGGGATAATCTGAACAATTTCTATCAAATTTTAAGGGTTTTATTTCTATTCATTTGGCATATATTTTTTTGAGCAATTATGAGCTGAAAGAACTTTTGATTAGAACTGAAATTTTTCTATTGTTTGAGTTAATATTTATCGGAGGTTTTAGTATTAAGCTGGAAATATCTTGACATAGATTTTGCTTATGGTAAGTTATTTATATATACTTATTAATGTTATTTAAAAAATTGCGAAAAGAAAGGCATATAAATTGTCTCGTGGTGTTTTGACAAAGTTGGCAATCATTTTTGTTTTGTTCAATCTGTTTGGTATTCAGATAGCGAATGCGGACTGGGTAAACAATCCTATAACTGTTGGATCAAATCCTTGGTGTACGGCAGTAAATCCTATTACTAACAAGATTTATGTTGCAAATTATGGTGCAAATACTGTTTCAGTAATAGATGGTACAAATAACACTGTTATTGCAACACTGACTGTTGGGACAATGCCTTATTCGGTGACAGTAAATCCTATTACTAACAAGATTTATGTGACAAATCATTTTTCAAATAATGTTTCAGTGATAGATGGTTCAACTGACACAGTTACTAAAACTGTAACTGTTGGGTCAAGGCCTTATATGTTGGCAGTAAATCCTAACACAAACAAGGTTTATGTGACAAATAATGCTTCAAATACTGTTTCAGTGATAGATGGTTCAACTGACACAGTTACTAAAACTGTAACTGTTGGTAATTCTCCTAGCGCAATAGCGATAAATCCTGTTACTAACAAGATTTATGTTTCTAATTGGGATTCAAATAATGTTTCAGTGATAGATGGTTCAACTGATACATTTATTAAGAATATAACTTTTGGATCATACCCTTTTTACATAGCAATAAATCCACATACCAACAAGGTTTATGTGAATATTGTCGTAGGTTCTGTTGCAGTGATAGATGGTTCAACTGATACACTTATTAAGGATATAAATGTTTATGCGACTAATTCTTATGTAATAGCAATAAATCTCCTTACAAACAAGATTTATGTGGCAAATTTTGGTTCACATAATGTTTCAGTTATAGATGGTTCAACTGATACATTTATTAAGAATATAAGTGTTGGTACATGGCCTTATCAACCATTAGTTAATCAAATTACTAACAAGGTTTATGTTCAAAATATCGGTTCAAATAATGTTTCAGTGATAGATGGTTCAACTGATACAGTTGTTAATAACATAACTGTTGGGGAAGAGCCTAGGGGAATTGTAATAAATCCCCTTACCAACAAGATTTATGTGAACAATTATAATTCAAATAATGTTTCAGTGATAGATGGTACAGATAACAGTGTTATTGCTACAGTAACTGTTGGGACAAACCCTAGAGTGATAGGAGTAAATCCAAATACCAATAGGATCTATGTGGCAAATTATAATTCAAATAATGTTTCAGTGATAGATGGTACAGATAACAGTGTTATTGCTACAGTAACTGTTGGGACAAACCCTAGAGTGATAGGAGTAAATCCAAATACCAATAGGATCTATGTGGCAAATTATAATTCAAATAATGTTTCAGTGATAGATGGTACAAATAACAGTGTTATTGCTACAGTAACTGTTGGGACAAACCCTGTAGCGATAGGATTAAATCCAGTTACAAACAAGGTTTATGTGACTAATAATGGTTCAAATACTGTTACAGCGATAAA
>CAZQZN010000007.1:0-65132 GCA_964597815.1 uncultured bacterium
CGAGCCGACATTTTTTCAGGTTCTTTGGCGGTTTGCGCCTAAAATCGGCTGGCGAGCCCTCGCAGAGGGCGAGCCAGCAACCTCTTTTTCTGATTGGCGGAGGGGGTGGGATTCGAACCCACGGCTCGGCTTTCGCCGATCTAACGGTTTAGCAAACCGTCCTCTTCAACCACTTGAGTACCCCTCCAAAAGCACCTCGATTGCGTTTTTAATGAAAGTTTTTTCTAATTTCTTTTCAGCAAAATGTTATATGTTTGTTGCTTTTTCCCATTTTAACAGATAAAACTGTTCATTGTAAACAAAAAATTAATGAGTTCTTTTGTCTGCAAGCATAGGTTTTTTTCAAAAATATGGCAGGCATTTTTTTACAATTTTATTTATGTTTTTTAATGAATAACAGCATTTTGCCTTTTTTATATCTATACACAATGTTTATTTCTGAAGATTTAGTAATTTTTGTTCTTTGTGATTTAAAAAAATCGTTACTTTTAAAATTGGTTTTACATATAAATTTGTTTTCTTTTTTCGGGAAATCTTTCTATTGTATATCTTAGCATTGTGCGGGGCATTTTCTTATGGTATTTTTTCAAAAAAGATTCTTCCGCTTTTAAGGAACATCTTTTACCTACCTCACGCAACATCCATCCAACAGCTTTATGTATTAAATCATGTCTGTCATTTAGCAGAGTTTTTGCTATTTTAAACGTTTCTTTGTATTTTCCTTTCTTGATAAAACAAAACGTTGCCAAAATGGCAATTCTTCTTTCCCAAATATTTTTTGATTTTGCCAGAGAAAACAAAATGTCTTTTTTTCTTGAAAAAAGAAAATCTCCAACAATATGTTCTGCAGATAAATCTACTAAATCCCAATTGTTAATAAATTTTGTGTTTTTCAGATAAACATTAAAAATTTTTCCTTTTGCAGGGTCATCGCCGGTTTTGTATTTATATGTCAATAAAAAAAGAGCCAACAACCGTTCTTCGTGAAATTTTGAAGACAAAAGTTTTTTTATATCTTTCATTGTGCAATTAAAGTATTTTTTTGCAATTTTCCTTAGAATAGGAACTTTTATCCCCAAAAACTTATCTCCCTCTCCATATTGACCTTTGCCGGTTTTGAAAAACGAAGATAATACCTTGGCTTGCTTTTTTGAAGAAAAATTTTTTAATTCCTTTTTTATTTCTATCAGCACTTGTTGATTATAACATTTGAGATTTTACCTTATTGCTATTTTTTGGGTTTATTTGATATAATGCGTTAAAATGAACAAAATTTTATCAAACTTTATTGTTGCACTTTCTTTTATGACTTTCATTGCTTCGCATTCTCTAGGGCAAAATGGATTTTCTTCTGACAAAATCAATTCTATTGGAAGCACAACACTAAAAATTTTTAAGTCTCTTGATTTATACATGACACAGAAATCGCAAGAAATTTTAAATGTGTTAAACAATTCCGGCGGGCAACTATCTTATTCTTTTGGAAATAATTTAAAACAGATAAATCCAAACCAAATTGATCCTTTTGAGATAAATCCTATCTTACAAGATGTTTTGACAAGTGCGCCTTATGTATTCGATGTTGCTTTAATATCGGCAGATGGAACTATTTTGGCCGTCCAACCTCAATTTCCCGGATTAATTGGAACAAACATTTCAATGCAGAAGCATTTTATCAGATTGACTCAAACCAAATCACCAGTATTGAGCCAAATGTTTACTGCAGTTGAAGGTTTTCCTGCTGTTGCTTTTCAACATCCAATTGTTGATAATGATATTTTTTTTGGCGCACTCAGTTTGTTGGTAAGGCCAAAAGAATTGTTAAAAGGAATTATTGATTCTCAGACAAAAAATGATCAAGTTGATATTTGGGTTATGCAGGAAGATGGAACAATTATTTATGACTGCGATGATGAGGAAATAGGGAGAAATATATTTTCTGATGACATTTACAAGGCATTTCCTTCTTTGATCGCTTTTGCAAAAATTGTTTCAACCTTGGAAAGCGGCGCGCATTACTACGATTTTTATGACAGGGGCACTAAAAATGTTGTAAAAAAATACGGCCAGTGGATAACTGTTAGTATTTATGGAACAAAGTGGAAAATTGTTGCTGACAGCACAAAAGACAAATTATCATCTCCTTACAGAACTCTTTATTCACTTGGATTGAAAAATAGAACTGACGCACTTAGAGCATTAGCAAAAGATAAAAACTTTGTTGATGCAATAAAATCAAACGATCAAAATACAATTATTGATATGATGCAGAAATTTTATAATAATTATCCTTGTTATAGTGTCCAATGGATAGACCAAAATTCAGTAAACAGGTTAGGGGTGCCATTTGAGCATTCTTTGCAAAATTTTGATTTTTCATCATATTCGAGCCAAAAAGCAGTTGATTTTACAAATATTGTAAACAGCAGAAAAGAAACAACTTATCTTGGACAGCTTTTTGAAGGTGGAATTGGCGAATTTCACTTAGTTCCGCTTTTTGATGATAAAAATAATTATTACGGTATGCTTTACGACATTGTTTTCTGAATTTTTATTAATTCTTTTGTTGTGTTTTGATCTTCCTGTTTATTGCTGATTTATTTTTTGTTTGTTAGAATAGATTTATCACCAAAAAGGAGAGGTGGCCGAGCGGTTGATGGCGGTGGTCTTGAAAACCACTTTACGCGCAAGCGTAACGGGGGTTCGAATCCCTCCCTCTCCGATTTTACTTGGTAAAAATATTATTTGCTGAACTATAAATTTTAGAAAAGATTTTTAGGAATCAACAATCGTAGTATAAATGCCAATAAATTAGCTGCACAAATACAAAAAAATCAAGACCAAAGAGCTATGTTATTTTTTCTTAAATTCAAATTCGCCGGCTTTTTGGTTGTATTTGACTAAAATATTGTCGCCTTCTTTGAAATCGCCTTTTAACAGTTTAATTGCTAATGCATTTTGTATTTCTTGTTCAATAACTCTTCTAAGTGGTCTTGCACCATAAACAGGATCATAGCCGTCTTTTGCGAGTTTATCAATGACTTCATCCTCAAAATCAATAAATATTTTCCTTTCTGAAAGCCTTTCTTTAAGGTTTGTGAGTTGAATTTTTACAATTTGTTTAACTTCTTTTTCTGTAAGCTTGTTAAAGAATATAATGCTATCAATCCTATTTAAAAATTCGGGTTTAAAATGCAATTTTATTTGAGACAGCACATTTTCTTTTATTTTTTCTTGAGAAAGATTTTCGTTGTACAATTCTGATCCGATGTTTGATGTCATAATTATTAGCGTGTTTTTGAAGTCAACCAAATGTCCTTGCCCGTCTGTTAATCTGCCATCGTCAAGGATTTGGAGAAAAACATTAAACACTTCAGGATGTGCTTTTTCTATTTCATCAAATAAAACTACAGAGTAAGGTCTTCGCCTGACTTTTTCTGTTAGTTGTCCTCCTTCTTCATATCCAACATATCCGGGGGGAGCGCCAATTAAACGGCTGACGGAAAATTTTTCTGTATATTCCGACATATCAATCCTGACAAGAGCGTTTTCATCATCAAATAAAAACCAAGCCAGTGTTTTCGCAAGATATGTTTTTCCAGTGCCAGTTGGTCCAACAAAAATGAAAGATCCAATTGGCCTGTTTGGATCCACTAAGCCGCTTCTGGATCTTCGTATAGTATTTGCGATTATGGAAATTGCTTCATCTTGTCCAACAACTCTTTCTTTAAGTTTTTCTTCCATATGCAAAAGTTTTTCAATTTCTGAGCTCATCAATTTGCTAAGAGGGATTCCAGTCCACTTTGATACAACTTCTGCGATATCTTCTTCGTCTATTTCTTCTTTTAGAATTGAGCCTTCTTTTTTCAAAGATGAAAGCTCTGCCTCTTTTTGTTCCAATTCTTTTTGAGCTTTTATTAACGCATCGTATTTTATTTGTGCGGCTTTTTCCAAATTGCCTTCTTTTGTTGCGTTTGCCTCTTCAATTTTTAGATTTTCTATTCTTTGCTTTATATTTTTCACTTCGTTAATGAGCATTTTTTCTTTTGCCCATTTATTTTTTAAGCGATTATTTTTTTCTTTAAGTTCTGCTATTTCTTGTTTTATTTTTTCTAACTTTTCTTTTGATGCGCTATCTTTTTCTTTTTTAAGCGCTTGTTCTTCTATCTGTAATTGCAAAATCTTTCTTTCGATTTCATCTATTTCTGATGGCAAGCTGTCAATTTCTATCCTTAATTTTGAGGCGGCTTCATCAATTAAATCTATTGCTTTATCGGGCAAAAATCTTTGAGTGATATATCTGTCTGAAAGTGTGGCTGCTGCTACGATAGCGGAATCTTTTATTCTGACACCATGATGTACTTCATATCTTTCTTTAAGACCTCTTAAAATTGCGATTGTTTCTTCAACTGTCGGTTCTTTAACAAAAAGCGGTTGAAATCTTCTTTCCAGCGCTTTGTCTTTTTCTATGTATTTTCTATATTCATCAAGTGTTGTAGCACCGACACATCTTAATTCTCCTCTAGCAAGCATGGGCTTTAGCATATTTGATGCATCGATTGATCCTTCTGCGGCTCCCGCACCGACTAATGTGTGAATTTCATCTATAAACAGAATAATTTTACCTTGGCTTTCGGCTATTTCTTTGAGAACTGATTTTAATCTATCCTCGAATTCTCCTCTATATTTTGCTCCTGCAACAAGGGAAGCCAGATCAAGAGCAATTATTTGTTTGTCTTTTAATCCCTGTGGCACATCGCCTCTGGCTATTCTTGTGGCCAGCCCTTCGACTATCGCTGTTTTCCCTGTGCCCGGATCACCTATTAGAACAGGATTATTTTTTGTTTTTCTTGAAAGAATTTGTATGATTCTGCGTATCTCTTCATCTCTGCCAATAACCGGATCTATTTTTCCTTGTTTAGCAAGTTCTGTCAGGTCTCTTCCATATTTTTTTAGTGAACTGTATTTGCTTTCAGCATTTTGATCTTCCACTTTATGTCCTCCTCTTATCTTTATTGTTGCTGATTTAAGAGTGTTAAAGTCGGCATTAATTTTTTTGAGTTTTGCCATCGCGAGAAGAAAATGATCTGAGCTTATGAATGAATCACCAAATTCTTTTGAGATTTCGTTTGCTGTGTTAAATACTTGGTTCAAATCGTTCCCAACGAAAGGCTCAATATTTTCTCCGCTTATTTTTGGAAGTTTATTTATTTTCTGATTAAGTTGATTCTTTAAATTATTTAAGTTTATTCCAGCTTCGGATAGAATATCTTTAATTGAAGAGCTATCGTCTTCAATTAGTGAAGCAAGAACATGTTCTGGGGTGATCTCCTGATTTGCGCTTTCTTTGCATGTTTCAACCGCCTTGTTAAGCGCGATTTGAAGTGCAATAGTCATTTTTTCAGGGTTGATCATACAAAAATTGTATATTATTTTTTGTGCATATTCAATTACAAGTAAAATGAAAGTTTCTACAGATTAAGAAGCGCTTTGCTTTCTTTCGGAAGGTTTTTTAAATATTCGTTTTTTACCTCTTCATTTGTGAGTAAACTTACAGCTTCTTTTGTAAACTTTATTGTTTCACTATTATGTTGGGAGAATGTTGGCCTAAATGCGGCTTGAAGCGCGTCCAAATACTGCGAGTAATTTTTTTTGCTATATTGCCACATTATTCCTGATGACAACAGGTATGATGCTGAAAGTCCTCTTAAAAGAAAATTATTTAATGGGAAGGTATATAACAAAAACAATGCACCAGCACTTCCAACTGTGAGTGCTGAAAGTTTTATAGCTATTTCATTGCCTTTGTAGGTCAGGTTTTTTAAAATTTTTTCATAAAGTGATTCGCTTAAAAGATGGCTTCTTGATTCTATGATATTTGTAATAAAAAGGTTTTCTTGATATGCCTTTGGAAGGTTTTTGTCTATTTTTTGTTGTTTAAATAAGTTTGAAGCAGCAAATGCGATTTCGTCAGAAAAAGAATCTTTTGGAATATAAATTTGATGTGCTCCGCTTTTTATCAACTCTTTGGATAATTCTTCTGTGTTTGATACTTTTTCACCATTAAACAAAAACATTCCGCCTCTTTCAATATAAGCGTTGACAGGCATTTTTTTACTCAAATATTCAAGGTTTTTAAATCCGGCGGTATATCTTCTTGCCTGCAATTTGATATTACAGTTATTGATTTTGAGAACGGGATCAATAAAAAAAGTTATCATATCTCAAATAATTATCGAAAAATCTTGACAAAAGTTTCTTTGCTTTTTAGTTATGTTATAATCTCTTTGTTAGGACCCACTAGCTCATCAGGTAGAGCACTTGCCTTTTAAGCAAGTGGTGCCGCGTTCGAGTCGCGGGTGGGTCATTTTAGATTTTTACTTTGCGCTAAAGAATTTAGTGCTATTATTTTTTTGATAACTGAAAGAAAATTGGCAAAAGAGTTTATGTATTTTGGACCCGTAGTGTAGGGGCTTAACACGCCTGCCTGTCACGCAGGAGATCGAGGGTTCGAATCCCTTCGGGTCCGTATTATATTTTGCCGGGATAGCTCAGTTGGTAGAGCAGTAGCCTGAAAAGCTATGTGTCCGCAGTTCGATTCTGCGTCCCGGCAAATCTATATTATCTAAAAATCTGATGAAGAAATTTTCCACATACTTTTCTTGATTTCTACTTTCTATTTTTCTAAAATATTTTGGCTGTGATATTATAAAGAGAGATTTGTGTTGCCGATGTAGCTCAGTGGTAGAGCAGCTGTTTCGTAAACAGCAGGTCGTCAGTTCGATCCTGACCATCGGCTTTTGCTGTAAAACTTAAAAAACATTGATTTTTGTTGATTTTGTGATAGAATACATTTTGCTATCTCCTTGAAATGAAAGGAGGCAATTAGATATGCAAAATAAAGTTCTTGTGGTTGATGACGAAAAGGATATTCTTGATATTGTTAAAGAGCTCTTAAAAGTAGAAGGTTATATTGTTGAAACGGCAATTGATGGCGAAGAAGGATTAAATAAAGTTAAAGAGTTTAATCCTGATGTGATAGTTGCTGATGTAATGATGCCTCGTATGGATGGCTATGAATTTGTTAAAAAACTCAGAGAAGACCAAAAATATTCATCTATACCCGTGATTTTTTTAACTGCAAAAGACCAATTAACAGACAGATATAAAGGTTTATCTTTGGGAGTTGCCGCTTATATTGTAAAACTTTTGGATTTAGACGAGTTAAAAGAATCTATCAAAGAGGTTTTAACCTGTAAAACTGCATAAGGAAATTTTTCTTTTGTTAATCTTTAAATCCAGATATGTTTTCGGTTATAATTGTGTATAAAACCAGTGTTGGTAAATTGCCGGGGTAGCTCAACGGCAGAGCAACGGTTTTGTAAACCGTAGGTTGTGGGTTCGAATCCCACCCTCGGCTTTTTAAGATCGGTTGTTGAGCGAAATAATTCACGCAAAAAAGAGCAATAGTCAATATGGAATTAGATTCTATTGTGGTTGGTCCAATTCAAACAAATTGTTATTTGCTAAAAAGCGCCGAAGGAAATTTCTTAATAATTGATCCGGGCGACAACCCAGAAAAAATTTTAGAAAAAGTTCCCAAAGATAAAATAAAGATGATAGTTTCCACTCATGGGCATTTTGATCATATTACTGCTGCAATGGTGTTAAAAAAGGAAACCGATGCAAAGCTTTTGATAAATTTAGCTGATTCATTTATGTTCCCATCAGATTTTGAAGTTGATATACCATTAGAAGATGGTATGGAAATATCTTTAGATGACATAAAGTTGAAGGTTATTTCCACCCCCGGGCATACTCCCGGATCGATTTGTCTTTTTGATGAAAAAGATAAAATTCTTTTTTCCGGGGACACACTTTTTTATTCTGATCATGGAAGATGTGATCTGCCCGGAAGTTCTTATAAGGATATGGTTTCTTCTCTGAAAAGGATTTTCAAACTTCCAGAAGATGTTATAGTTTATCCCGGGCACGGCCCGAAAACAAACATCAAAGATGAAAAAAACAGAGGGCTGATCTAACAATATGGATCTTTCAAAAAATATTTTTTGTTTTTATGGAAATGAAGATTTCCTTATACAAAAGGAGATATCAATTTTACAAAATAAAATTTCTAAACAGAGCGGCAGCAATATTGAAATAGACAAAGTTTCATCTCAAAGTATGCCCATTTCAGAGGTTGTTAATTTGCTTTGTTCTGCTTCCCTTTTTAGCCCGCAAAAGATTTATGTTTTAAACGATTTTTCAGAAGATGAATTGCTTTTAATTTTAGAAAAACGGAATTCTTTTCTAAACACAAATTTTGTTGTGATCATTTTGGAAAAGCTGGATAGAAGAGGTTCTCTTTACAAACTTTTGAGTTCAATTACAATTTTAAAAGAGTTCAATACATTTGCAGAGTGGGAGACGCAAAAAATTGAAGCATTTATCTTAGACACAGCAAAAGATTTTGGAGTAGCTATTGATCCAAAATCTGCTCATCTTCTTTATGAAATTTCCGGGCACTCTTTAAGGGTTTTGGCAAAAGAGATTGAAAAACTTGCCACGTATGTAGGGGAGAGAAAGAAAATAACGGATGAAGACATAAAATCTTTGGCAATTTCAGGTGAGATGAGCTCATTTGCACTTGTCAACTCTATTGCAAATAGAGATATTAAAGCCGCTTATAAATCGCTTGATTACGCCTTAAAAGCGAAAAAACCTCCATTTTATATTTTGGGAGAAATTTTTTCTAGGATAAGAACCTGCCTTTTGATAAAATCTTTAAAAGAAAAGAAAATTTCAGATGCAGAAATTGTGGACAAATTAAAAATGAATAGATTTTTTTATGATAAATGCCTTTCAACGATATCTAAATATTCTCTTGATGAATTTGTCAAGGCAATAGATGTTTTGTTAAAAACGGATATTGAGATAAAAAATTCTTCATCTTCACCCAGAGTTGCTTTGGAGATTGCGCTTTTTGAAATTATGAGCAGGACATAGATGATGTCAAATCGCAACAGGTTAGATGTCATAATACTAATTATTCTTGTTTCTTTTTGTGTTGTTTTGATTCGTCTTTTTTATTTGCAGATTTTAAAACATTCTTATTTCGAGAAACTTTCTGATGAGCAAAGGATCAGAGCAATTGAAATATCTCCACAACGGGGAGATATTTTGGATAGAAACGGCAATCTTTTGGCGACTTCCATTCAAAGATGGTCTGTTTATGTAAGGCCGAGAGCAATAAGTGATGATCAAAAAAAATCAGTTTTGGAGCAGTTAATCAATATAGACAAAGGCAAGGAGCATTTGATTAGAGAAAAATTTGCCAAGAGTCAGAACTTCTGGCTTGTGAGAAAAGCCGATAAAGAATTTGCAAATAAAGTCATAAAAATAAATTGTCCTGCTATTGATGTTATTCCTGAAAGCAAAAGGGTATATCCAAACGCGAATTTGGCTTCTCAATTGATAGGTTTTGTCGGCATTGACAACAGGGGATTGTCTGGTATTGAACTTGCTTACGACGAAGATTTGTTTGGTGTGGCAGGCAAATCAATAGTTGAAAAAGATCCATTTGGCAGGCAGATATTTTCTGCTCCCTCAAAAGTTATCATTCCGCCTTCAGATGGGATGAATATCTATCTGACTATTGATGAGTCAATTCAATATGTTGCACAGAGAGAATTGTCAAAAATTGTAAAGGAAAGTGGAGCAATAAGAGGTTCTATAATTGTTATGGACGTTAAAAACGGAGATATTCTTGCGATTTGCGGGTATCCTGATTTTAACCCAAATGAATACAGCAAATTTGATCCAAAAACATGGCGGCTTTCTCCTATTACTGATTTATATGAACCCGGTTCAACTTTCAAAATGATAACTGCTTGCTCTGGACTTGAAGAAAAAATTGTTGATTTAAATAGTGTTATTCCTTGTCCGGATGAACTCAAAATCGGTGGAATAACTGTAAAAAATTCACATCCGGTTAAAATGTATGGCAAACAATTTAAAACATTTTTAGATGTTATTGCTGAGTCAATCAATACTGGCACTGCTTATGTAAGCATAAAATTAGGAAAAAACAAGTTTTATGAACACATAAAAAAATTTGGATTTGGAGAACTTACTGGCATAGATTTCCCCGGAGAGCAAAAAGGCATTTTGTTACCTCCCAACAAATGGCATGACAGTGATGTGGCTACTATATCTTTTGGACAGACAATTGCTGTTACTCCCCTTCAGCTTATATGTGCGATCTCTGCAATAGCAAATGACGGCAGTAGGATAAAACCAAGATTAATTAAAAAGATTGAAAGTGTTGATACTTCAATTATTAGATATATTCCAGAACAGCGGGTAGATAAGGTTATTTCAAGCGATACTGCAAAAAAAGCAATTAAATTAATGGAATTTGCTGTGAACGGAGAACACGCAACAGGCAAGAAGGCAAAAATAGACAATTTTTCTGTTGCAGCAAAGACAGGCACAGCGCAAAAACCAATTCCGGGCAAAGGATATGTCGTGGGCAGATATATTGCGTCAATTGTTGGATTTATTCCTGCTTCAAATCCAAGAATTGCAATTTTGGTAGTAATTGACGAGCCAAAGTCATCAATTTGGGGGGCCACAATTGCTGCTCCTGTTTTCAAAAATGTTGGTGAATTTGCTCTCAGATTTTTGAGTATTCCGCCTGACTTGTGATATAATTTTCGTAAATGTCGCGAATATTATCAGGTATTCAACCGTCCGGGAAATTACATCTTGGCAATTACATTGGAGCATTGCAAAATTGGGTCAGATTGCAGGATAAATATGAATCTTTTTTTGAAATAGCCGATTTGCACGCATTGACAACTGGCTATATGAATACCCAACAATTAAGAAACAATATTTTCGAACTATTGATCTGGTTTCTGCTGGGCTTGATCCAAATAAATGTACGATTTTTGTCCAATCTGATATTCCTGAACATTGTGAGCTTCATCTGATGTTTTCTATGATCACTCCACTTGCTTGGCTGGAAAGAGTTCCAACTTACAAGAGCAAAATAGATGAGTTAAAAGAGGTTGATCTAGGCACTTATGGATTTTTGGGATATCCTGTTTTACAGGCAGCAGATATTTTGATTTATAAAGCGGATCTTGTTCCAGTGGGGCAGGATCAGTTGCCTCATTTGGAATTAACAAGAGAAATTGCCCGACGATTTAACAATCTTTATGGCCAGCTTTTTCCAATTCCAAAAGATCTTTTGACAGAAGTTCCTGTTTTGCCCGGAATTGACGGCAGAAAGATGAGCAAGAGCTATGGCAACACGATAGCGATTTCAGATAATCCGGAAACAATACAAAAAAAAGTAAATTCAATGATTACTGACCCGGCAAGAATTAGAAAAAACGATCTGGGACATCCTGAAATTTGTTCTGTTTTCTCATATCATAAAATCTTTTCGAAAAATATTGTGGCAGATATTGAACAACAGTGCAAACAAGGGAGTATTGGCTGTACTGAGTGCAAAAAAATGTTGTCTAATAACCTCATAGATTCTTTGAAAGATATTCGAAAAAAACGGCTTGAACTGGAAGATAACCCAAGTATAATAGAGAAAATACTAGATGATGGCTCTGAAAAGGCTTCAAAAGTTGCAAAAGATACAATTTCTCAGGCGAAAAAACTTATGGGTATTTTGAGGCAGTAAAGATGGAATTTTTACAAGAAATTGGAAATATCCAAAATGTTTCTGCTTCCAGCTTAATTTCATTTCAGAAAGAAGAAACGGATTCTTCTGAAAAATTTTGTGTAAAACTTCCAGTATTTGATGGGCATTTTGAGGTTTTGCTTTCTCTTATAGAAAAAGAAAAAGTTGATATATGTGACATATCGCTGACTGCTATAACTATTCAATATCTCGAATATCTAACACTTTGCCAATGTCTGGATCTTGATTATTCTTCGGAGTTTTTACTGATAATATCCTATTTGTTAGAGTCAAAATCGAAAAAACTTCTGCCAATAGAGGAAGAAGAGGAAATTGAAGAAATTGCTGATTCTCTTGTGGACCATGTAGCACAATACAAAATTTTTAAACAAGTTGCAAAATTTTTAAAAGACAGAAAAGAAGAGTTCTCAAAAATTTTTCACAGGTTCAGGATAGAATCTGCAACTTCCAAAGAAAAGCAGTATTTTTTGAAAGATGTGGAGATTTTTGATCTTGTAAGCGCTTTTAGAAGAGTATGGGCAGAGGCAAATGAAAAATCAAATTCTTATGAAATTATTGATGAGTTAATCACAGTTGAAGAAAAAATAAAAGAAATATCAGAAAGAGTTTCTAAAATTGATTCACCAATAGAATTTGATTCTTTGTTTAAGACCAAATCAAGAATAGAAATAATAGTCACTTTTTTGGCAATTCTTGAATTGATCAGGTTGAGAAAAATTTTTTTAAAGCAAGAAACTTATTTTGGAAAAATTCTTATTTTTGCGCAAAAAAGCGAGAGCAACGCAAATGGAACAACAAATTGAAAATGTTTCTTTTGATGATGCAAAAAATATAATTGAATCTATGCTTTTCGTATCAAAGAGGCCTCTTTCTGTAGATGATTTTGAGGAATTGTGTGGTTTTGACCAGCAAATAATAGAAAAATCTTTGGCAGAAATACAAATGGATTATCAAAACCGAGCCATGCAGGTAATTAAACTTGCAAATGGTTTTCTTATGGCTACAAGGCCAAAATATGGTGCGTATATTGAACGATTGCTAAAAAGTCCTGTATCAATTTCTCTTTCCCAGCAATCAAT
The DNA here is from genome assembly GCA_964597815.1 of uncultured bacterium. Classification (GTDB taxonomy): domain Bacteria; phylum Margulisbacteria; class WOR-1; order JAKLHX01; family JAKLHX01; genus CAZQZN01. Next base: position 12,802 of record CAZQZN010000007.1, read on the forward strand.
GGAGACACTTTCGATAATTGCTTACAAACAGCCAATTACTAAAGCTGAGATTGAGCGAATAAGAGGAGTAATGTCCGATGGAGTCATAAAAAATCTTATAGAGAAGAAACTTATAAAAGAAGTTGGCAGATCTGATGCAGTTGGGAGGCCGATATTATATGGGACAACAGTTGAATTTTTAAAACATTTTGGATTGCATGATTTAAGTGAACTCCCGCCATTAGAAGAAGATGAAAAGGAGCAAAACAACATATGAAGGAAGAAAGGAATATTGTCGGAAAAACACTAAAAGACGCAAGAACTTCCAAAAAAATATCTTTTGAAAAGGCGTCGAAAGAGACAAAAATATCGCAAACCTATCTAAAAGCTATGGAGGAAGAGGATTTTGACAAAATTCCGGGTGAGGTTGTCTTAAAGGGTTTTTTGAAAATATATGCTGATTTTTTAGGTGTTGATTCAAACGCTTTGATCTCAGAATTAAACAAGAAAATAAAAAAGGACAAACCTAAAAATGATTTCAAACAAGAAAAAAAAGTTGTCTCTAACTCTACAAAAAAATTACCATCTTTGGATTTAGCCAAAGCCAGTAAAATGATTTTAGTTGTTTCAATTGTCATAGTTTTACTTGTTGGCATATTCTCTTTTGTAGGATTTTTCACTAGATCATTGAAAAGTGTTTCAAACAAAAAAAATAACACAACTGTGACTCTTGCTGAAAAAAATACTGCTATAAAGATAAAAGCAGAAATAATTGAAAAAACTTGGCTTTTGGTGATTTCTGACGGCAGAATTGTTTTTAAGGGCATCGCCAGTCCTAATCAAGAAAAGATATGGACAGCGGATAAAAGATTGCAGATAAAAGTTGGCAATGCAGCTGGAATAAAATTATTTTCTGGAGAAAAGGAAATAATGTCCCCCGGACAATTTGGGCAGGTTGTATACAAAGAATTTGTCAGATGAGCAACAATCCCGGTTTTGTTTCAGAAATTTTTCAAAGTTTTCAAGGCGAAGGCATATATGTAGGCCAAAGACAGGTGTTTATTAGATTTATTGGTTGTAATTTGTCATGCGCTTATTGCGACACAAATGTTGAAGATGAAAACTTTTGCTTGGTAAAGCAAAAAAAAGATATTCAAAAAATCAAAAATCCTGTTGATGCAGGCCAAGTTGTTAATGCGATAAATTCTTTTATTGTCCAAAAAAATGTTTTTCATTCTTTGTCAATGACCGGTGGGGAACCTCTTTTACAAGTTGATTTCATTAAAGATTTCGCCGCTAAAATTGATATTCCAAAATATTTAGAAACAAACGGGACTTTGCCTGAGAGATTGGAAGAAATTATCGAATTTGTAGATATTGTTGCTATGGATTATAAAATTCCAAGTGCAACTAAATGTGATGATTATTCAAAACAACATAGAAAATTTCTTGAAATTGCCCAATTAAAAGAGGTGTTTGTCAAAGCTGTATTTACAAAAGACACAACAGTTCAGGATATTGATGATGTTGCAACGCTTATTTCAGAAATTGACAATAATATCCCATTAGTTTTGCAACCGGCCACAGTTTCGCGTTCGTTTAAATCTGCTCCAACAGTTGAACAATTTTTTTCTTTTCATACTGTTGCTAAAAGGAAATTAAATAAGGTTTTGATTATACCGCAATGTCACAAATTTATGGGGATTCACTAGTTTTTTTGATTTCTTTTGGGAGTTTTCTTTTTAAAGATTCGATTATTTTTTCCAGTCGTTTTATATCTTCATCACGGTTTTTTTCATAACTTATTTCCTGCAGGGATTTTAGAAGCTCCAGTTTATAAACTGCTGTGTCAAATCCTAATTTGGCAAGTCCTGTTTCGATCCATTTTATTCCTTCACTGGGAATATCATATCCGAGTTTTTTTGCTTTTTTGGTCAGTTTCTCAATTTTTTTTGACATTTTAACGAAATCTCTTGAAGATGAGCTAAGTATTCTGTTTAAATGCGCTTCTTTTAATGATGAAATTGTTTTAAGCCAAGCTATTTTTCTTGCTTGATTTTCTATTTCTGTAATTTGTTCTTTGCCAACTCCTCTTAATTGGAGTTCATTTTTTATCTGTATCAATTGGAAATACTTTTCTATTTTTCTAAAAATATTGTCTTCCAACAGGTAAGAAGTTCGAGCTGTTCTAAAACTGTCAGTAACAAGTGAAATTTCTTCTATTTTTGGAAATTCCAGAATTTTTATATATAAATCCTGTGCTGATTTTTGAATTTTCACACTTTCCTTTTGGAGGATGCCCATCCATGCGTCAATGTTCAAATTTAAATATGAAGCAATTTCTATTAGATCAGGGATTTCAAATGTTTGCAATAGATCGTTTCTCTCGCTTAGTGTTATTGAATCTTTTTCAAGTAACGCCAAAAGTTCTGTGATGCTTTTGGACTTTTTTGCGTCCAAAACCCACTGAGCAACATTTAGAGATGTTTCTTCGGAAGAATAAAATTTATCTTTTATTAGTTTCAAAAAACTTTCCTTTATCATTTCTGCGGTTTGGTAATCCAGATAAGTAAAATCACTCAGCAATAGTCCTTGAGTTAAAAGTTGGTTTTTTAAGGCTTCAAGTTCAACTTTTACGCCTTCAATAGCGTTTTTGGGTCTGCCAACAATTCGTTTTGCGTTTAAAGCAATAAAATTTTTTAAGATGTCTTCTTCAACAGCTTTTAATCTGTCTGCTGTGCTCATGTATTGTGCGGCTGTTTCTTCGTTTTGCATATTTGCTTGTGATTGCTTTTCTTCTTCTTGTTCTTTTTTTGTTTTTGTTGGTTTTTCTGCAGGTTTTACTACAGATCTGAGCTTATAATCTGATATTTTTTTCAGTTCTTCCTGATAAAGTAATTCTTCTTCGTAAGGCTTTTTTTCCCGTTTTGTGTCAACAATGGGAGTTGCGTCTGTGCTGATCATATCAACTAATGCGTTTTTGAATTTGACGGCGTTTTCAGGATCAACAGCTTCGCTGTTTCTGTCTTTATGATGAACACGATCATATCCAGTTGATGCAACACTTCCTGCGGCGCCAAAAGCGGCTTGTTGATTTGAAGAAGGCATGCCCTCTATCGGCATAATTTAACTCCAACTATACTTACTAAATGATTATACATCATAACCTATCAAATTCAACACAAAAGATGTTATAATTTTAAAAATAATGCCAAAGCGAACTGACATCAAAAAAATACTCCTTATTGGTTCAGGCCCGATTGTAATAGGACAGGCTTGCGAGTTTGATTATTCCGGAACACAAGCTTGCAAAGCATTAAAAGAAGAAGGTTTTAAAGTTGCTTTGATCAATTCCAATCCTGCGACAATAATGACTGATCCCCAATTTGCCGACAAGACCTATATTGAGCCAATAACTCCAGAACTTGTTGAAAAAATAATTGCTATCGAAAGACCGGATGCTTTATTGCCAACGATTGGAGGACAAACAGGATTAAATGTTGCTGTTTCTTTGGCAAATTCAGGTGTTCTCAAAAAATATGGAGTTGAACTTATTGGAGCAAAACTTGAGAGTATTAAAAAGGCTGAAGACAGGCAATTGTTTAAGGAAGCGATGCAAAACATAGGTCTTGATTTGCCAAAAAGCAAAAATGTTTATTCTATTGAGGAAGCCGAAGAAGCTATTAAAGAAATCGGATTTCCAGCAATATTAAGGCCTGCTTTTACATTAGGCGGAGCAGGAGGAGGTATAGTTTATAACCTAGAAGAATTAAGGGAAAAAATTGCTCATGGTTTGTTTTTAAGTCCTATAAAACAGGTGCTGATAGAAGAATCTTTGATTGGCTGGAAGGAATATGAGTTAGAGGTGATGAGGGATTTAAAGGATAATGTTGTTATAATCTGTCCAATAGAAAATGTTGATCCAATGGGCATTCACACAGGAGACAGCATAACTGTTGCTCCAGCTCAAACTTTAACCGATAAAGAATACCAAAAGTTGAGAGATTATTCTATTGCAATAATGAGAGAAATTGGTGTAGATACTGGTGGTTCAAATGTTCAATTTGCTGTTCATCCTGAAAATGGAAGAGTGGTTGTGATAGAAATGAACCCCAGAGTTTCAAGATCATCTGCGCTTGCCTCAAAAGCAACTGGTTTCCCGATAGCCAAAATTGCGGCAAAGCTGGCGGTTGGGTATACTTTAGATGAAATTCCCAACGATATTACTAAAAAAACCCCAGCTTCTTTTGAGCCGACAATTGATTATGTTGTGACAAAAATTCCACGGTTCAATTTTGAAAAGTTTGCAAACGCTGAGCCAATTCTTGGAACTCAGATGAAATCGGTTGGAGAAGCGATGGCAATAGGTAGAACATTCAAAGAATCTCTTCAAAAAGCTCTTAGATCTTTAGAAATTGGCATAAATGGTTTGGAGGATCCGCTGAAAGCAGCAAAAAACAATAAAAATAAAGAAATTCAGCTGTCAATCTATTCCAAAGATTATTTTGAAAAGCCCAATGATTTAGATCTTGAAATGTTGAAGAAAAAAGTATCTATACCTTCTGATAAAAGAATTTTGTACATAAAATCTGCGATTAAAGCAGGGATAAGCAGTGAAGAAATATCAAAATTAAGCGGAATTAATTTGTGGTTTATCGATAACATTGCCCAGATTGTTGAAATGGAAAAGAAAATAATTGAAGAACCGCTTACAAAAGAAAATCTTCTTGCGGCAAAAAAATTTGGCTTTTCTGATGCTCAAATTGCTTCATTAAAAGGTCTTGATGAGGCAGATGTTAGAAACGAAAGGGTTAAAAACTCAATATTGCCTGTTTATAAAACAGTTGATACCTGTGCTGCGGAGTTTGAATCTTACACTCCATATTATTACTCAACTTATGAAAAAGAAGACGAGGTATTACCCTCATCCCGTCAAAAAATAATGATTTTAGGAGGCGGTCCAAACAGAATTGGTCAGGGTATTGAATTTGATTATTGTTGTGTTCACGCTTCTTATGCGTTGTCCGAAGAGGGATTTGAAACAATAATGGTAAATTGCAATCCTGAAACAGTTTCCACTGATTATGACACATCAGATAGGTTATATTTTGAGCCAATGACATATGAAGATGTTATGAACATAATAGAAAAGGAAAAACCTCTCGGCGTAATACTTCAATTTGGAGGGCAGACGCCATTAAAGCTGGCTTTGCCGTTAAAAAACTCCGGAGTCAAAATATTAGGAACTTCGCCAGATTCAATAGATATTGCCGAAGACAGGAAAAAATTTGATAAACTCCTTTCAAAACTTGGTATTCCAAGGCCCAAAAATGGCAGTGCAATGACACTTGAAGAAGCACTTTTTATTGCGGATAAAATTGGATATCCGGTTTTAGTAAGACCTTCTTATGTTTTGGGCGGACGCGCTATGCAAATAGTTTATTCACCTGAAATGCTCAAAGATTACATGAAAAAAAATGTTGAAGTTTCTATGGAGCATCCTGTTTTAATTGATCAGTTTTTAGAGGATGCTGTTGAAATAGATGTTGATTGTATAAGCGATGGCAAAGAAGTATTAATAGCCGCAATTATGGAGCATATAGAAGAAGCAGGAATTCATTCAGGTGATAGTGCTTGTGTTATTCCTCCATTCTCTTTGGGAGACGATGTCATTCAAAAGATAAGAGAATATACTGAAATGCTGGCAAAGAAACTGAAAGTTGTAGGATTAATGAATCTTCAGTTTGCTTACAAAAATGATTGCATATTTATTTTAGAAGCAAATCCCAGGGCTTCAAGAACAGTTCCTTTTGTGAGCAAGGCAACAGGAATTCCTTGGGCGAAAATTGCCGCAAAAATTATGGCAGGAAAAACTATTAAACAACTTGGGGTAGCAGAGAAAATCCCAAAACATATTTCGATAAAGGAATCGGTTTTCCCATTTATTAAATTCAAAAATCAAGATGTTGTGCTTGGCCCGGAAATGAGATCAACTGGAGAGGTTATGGGAATTTCCAATGATTTTGGGCAGGCTTTTGCAAAATCACAAATTGCTGCTGGCGAAAAACTTCCAACAAATGGGACGGTTTTTATATCCGTAAAAAACAAAGACAAAAGGGCAATTGCTCCAATAGCAAAAAATTTCCATCTTTTGGGTTTTGATATAGTTGCGACAGAAGGCACTGCCAATGCTCTTGCTCGAAGTGGAATACCTGTTAGAAGGGTTAACAAAGTTAGCGAAGGCAGACCGAACATAGTCGATGAAATAAAATCTTCAAAAATTCAATATGTTATAAATACACCCCTTGGCAGAGACGCAAGAGAAGATGATTTTTTAATCAGACGTGAGGCACTTATGAAAAATATTTTGATTGTTACAACAATTTCAGCCGCTTCCGCGCTTGTTGGAGCGATAGAATCTTTAAAGAAAAAAGAAATGACTGTGAAATCTTTGCAAGAATATTTCTCATCATAATTTTTTCCTGATTTTTGAGAGGGGGTGATTTCATGGAGGCGTATTGTGTTAAATGCAAGGCCAAGAAAGAGATGAAAGATGCGAAAGAAGTAAAATTAAAAAACGGCAAACCAGCAGTTACAGGTGTTTGCGCTGTATGCGGAACGAAAATGTTTAAGATCGGAGCTGCAAAATAACATGTCTGCTTCAGTTGACTTTGTTCATTTGCATGTCCACAGCGAATATAGTTTGTTAGATGGAGCAAGCAAGTTAAAAGAAATAATTGATAAAGTCAAAAGACTAAATATGAACGCTGTGGCACTAACCGATCATGGAAATATGTATGGCGCGGTCAAGTTCTATTTATCTTCCAAAGAAATTGGGATTAAGCCAATAATTGGATGTGAAATGTATCTTGCTCCGCGCACACGTTTTGACAAAGAAACCAAGGAAGACAGATCTCCATATCATCTGACGGTTTTGGCAAAAGATGATATTGGCTACAAAAATTTAATATCTTTGGTTACTTTGTCACATCTCGAAGGTTTTTATCAAAAACCCCGCATTGACAGAGAACTTCTGGAAAAACACAAAGATGGGCTAATTGTTTTAAGCGGCTGTTTGGCCGGACAAATTCCTTCACTTATTTTAGAAAATAAATATTCTGAAGCAAAAAATGTTGCAAAATGGTTCAAAGAAATTTTTAACGATGATTTCTATTTAGAATTGATGGATAACGGCATTCCTGAACAGATAGCTGTTACAAAAAAACTTTTACAGTTATCTAAAGAGTTGGATATACCGATAGTTGCTACTAATGATACCCATTACACAAACAAAGAAGATGCACAGGCGCAAGATATTTTGATGTGCATTGGGATGAATAAAACGATAGATGATGAAACCAGAATGAAATTTTATGGAGAAGAATTTTACTTAAAATCAGCAGAAGAAATGCAAAAAATTTTTGGTGAAATTCCTGATGCAATAGAAAATACAGTAAAAATAAGTGAAAAATGCAATTTTCAACTTCAGACCAATTCCTTGCATTTTCCTGATTTTCCAGTCCCAGAGCGCCATACTCACATGTCTTATCTCAGAGAACTGGTTGAAAACGGATTGATAAAGAAATACGGACAAAATTGTTCTAAAGAAGTTAGAGAAAGAGTTGATTATGAGCTATCAATAATAGAAAAAATGGGATATGCTCCTTTCTTTCTGGTTGTGCAGGATTTCATAAACTATGCAAAATCAAAAGGCATTGAAGTTGGTCCTGGAAGAGGTTCTGCTGCTGGGAGTATTGTTGCTTATTTAATTGGAATTACTGAAATAGACCCATTAAAGTTCAGCCTTTTATTTGAGAGATTTCTAAATATTGAGAGAGTAACAATGCCAGATATTGACACTGATTTTTGTTATGAAAGACGTCAAGAAGTGATTGATTATGTTTCGAATAAATATGGGCCAGATCATGTTGCACAGATCATAACTTTTGGGACTATGGCTGCCCGCGGAGTTATAAGAGACGTGGGCAGAGTTTTAAATCTTCCTCTTCAGGAAGTGGATAAAATAGCAAAGCTTGTTCCTTCCACTCCTGATGCTAAATTAGATGAAGCTGTTGAAAATGTAAAAGAATTAAAAACCTTATATACTCAAGATCCCAAAGTAAAAAAACTTATTGATACTGCAAAAAAACTTGAGGGATTAAGCAGACACGCTTCCGTTCATGCTGCTGGAGTTGTGATTTCGCAAAAACCATTATTTAACTATGTTCCTTTACAAAAATCCGGAGATGATCAGATCGTTACACAATATGCCATGAAAGAAATCGAAAAAATTGGTCTTCTAAAAATGGATTTTCTCGGTTTAAAAAATCTTACGATGATAGCCAAAGCTCTTAAACTGATTAAAGAACTAAATGGAGTTGAAATCGATATAAAAAAAATTCCATTGGACGATATTAAAACCTATGATCTGCTTTCAAAAGGAGATACATTAGGCCTATTTCAGCTTGAAGGCCAAGGCATGAGAAATTTGATAAAAGAAGTACAGCCAAGAAAATTTGAAGAAATAATAGATCTTCTGGCTTTGTTCAGGCCCGGCCCATTGGATAGTGGAATGGTTGATGACTATATCGAGAGGAAAAAGGGCATAAAGAAAATAGTTTATGAAATAGATGAACTAAAAGAAATATTGGGAGAAACTTATGGTGTTATTTTGTATCAAGAACAAGTTATGCAGATTGCAAATAAAATTGCTGGTTTTACTATGGGAGAAGCGGATATTTTAAGATATGCGATGGGCAAAAAAAACCCTGTTGAAATGGCAAAACAGAAGGACAAGTTTATTTCTGGCGCGGTAAAACTTGGCCATTCAAAAGAAAAAGCGAAAGATCTTTTTGAGCTCTGCGAAAAATTTGCCAGATATGGTTTTAATAAATCACACAGCACTGCTTATGCAATGATCTCATATCAAACTGCGTTTTTGAAAGCAAATTATCCAAAAGAATTTATGGCTGCCTTGCTTTCTTCTTCTGTTGGTGATACCGACAAAATAAATGTTTATATCAGCGAATCAATTAGAATGGGAATAAAAATTTTGCCACCCGATATCAATGAAAGCGAAAAAGATTTTATGCCAGTAAAAGATGGCATAAGATTTGCCCTGTCAGCAATAAAAAATGTTGGTTTTGGTGCTATTGATTCGATTATTGCTTCAAGGAAAAAAGATGGTCCATATAAATCCCTTAGAGATTTTGCAAACAGAATTGATTCTCGTCTTGTTAATAAGAGAGTTTTAGAAAGCTTGATCAAATCAGGCGCTTTTGATTCTTTTGGGTATACGAGAGCTGGATTGCTGGCAAACTATGAGGAAGTAATCACAAAAAATAGAAACTCAAAAAGCAAACAGGCAGTTTTGTTTTCTGACTTTGAAAAATATTCTGATGAAATTGACTTAGGGAAAATCAAAGAAGTTGAAGAGTTTCCTAAGGATCAATTGTTGCGCATGGAAAAAGAAATTTTGGGGATTTATATCTCTGGACATCCACTACACTCAATAAGTGATTTTATTTCAGCAAGGGCTTCATGTAAAGCAAGTGAAGTTTCAGAAAAAATGCCGCAGGAAAAGGTTGTTTTAGGTGGAATCTTAAAAAATCTTAAAAAAATGATGACAAGAAAAAACGATGTTATGATGCTTGCTGAATTTGAAGATTTATCTGGTACTGTTCAGTTGGTATTATTCCCGAAAACTTATGAAAAATACTCATATCTAATTACCGAAGATTCTCCTGTGATAATAACTGGCAAAGTTGATTTTAGAAGAGATACACCTCAGATAATTGTTGATTCTGTTGAATTAGTGGATTCATCAAACGGCAAAAGATCGTTGCATATTAAAATACCACCAAATATAACTCATGATGAGCTTAATTCTATAAAAACCATTTTGACAATGAACAGAGGCACTGAAAGCACTTATCTGCACTTCGGAGATAAAATTGTATCTGCTTCTGATGCTTATAATGTTACAATTTCTGAGGAATTGATAAAAAATTTAGAGCAAATCAGCGGACCTGATACAGTTTGGATAGAGTTTGAAGAAAAAGATCAAAAAAAGGAGGAACAAAATGATTGAATTTAAGTTTAACAGTGAAGGGCTAATTCCTGCTATTGCTCAGGATTGGAAAACTGGTGAAGTTCTTATGCTTGCTTATATGAATAAAGAATCGTTAGAAAGGACAATAAAAGAAAAAAAGGCTTGGTATTGGAGCAGAAGCAGAAAAAAATTCTGGATGAAAGGCGAATCATCAGGAAATATTCAGGAAGTTAAAGAAATATATTATGACTGTGATGAAGATACAATTTTATTGAAAGTTGAGCAAACGGGGCCCGCTTGTCATACTGGCAACAGGAGTTGTTTTTTTAGAAAACTTGATTTATAATAATAATGTATGAGAAATTTAGACCTTAATGCTTCAATAAGAACTGAAAAGTCTAACTTGATAAGAAAAAGAGGAGCGATTCCTGCTGTTGTTTATGGGCAGGGAATAGAGCCGCTTATTATTGAAGTTGACAAAAAAGTTGTTTCTTCATTGTTTTCACATGGCGCAAATAAAAATGTTCTAATTTCTCTAAATGTCAAAAGTAATGGCAAATCAGAAACAATTCCAGTTCTCGCTCATGATTTTCAGGTTGATCCCATTACAGATCAGATTATTCATGTTGATTTTCTAAAAGTCAACATGGAAGAAGAAATAAAAACAAAAGTTCAGATAGAATTTTCTGGCATACCTGCTGGTGTAAAACTTGAAGGTGGTATTCTGGTTCACTCTTTGCGCCAATTGGAAATCAAATGTCTTCCAAACAATATCCCTGAAAAAATTATTGTTGATGTTTCTGATCTGAAAGTTGGCCAGTCGTTGCATGTTTCCAATATCATTCCTCCACAAGGAGTTACTATTATCACACCAAAAGATGAAACTGTTGTTATAGTAACTTCCCCAACAGAAGAAGAGGCGCCTGTTGCTGAAACTGCTGCTGCAATGGAAGTTGGCGCTGTTCAGGAAGCAACTACTGGTGAGGCAGGTGAGGAAAAGTCACCAACTGAACAAAAATCCACCGCTGATTCGAAAGCAAAGGCAGCACCTGTAGATGATTCAAAAACAAAAGCTCAACAAAAACCTCAAAAATAACTTTTCGCAAGTTTAAGCCAGTTTGGTTCGATAAATCATTGTAAAGTTCTTATTAGTTGACAATTTCCATTTCTCAATATATTATTCAATGGAGGGATTTATTATGGCTGAAATGCAAACTTCTGCAGGCGGTATTCATCCGGGCAAACCAGTTATTTGGCCACAGACAAAAGGGCAGCCACAATCTACAACTGAATCTCAATCTCAAAGTCAACAATCTAAAATCCAATCTGAACAAAGTACAAATCAGACAACATCAACATCAGCTACACAAGCTTCTTCTATGTCTTCTACCACAACTGCCACAAGTGTTGCCTCTGCTTCTTCACAAACCTCTTCGCAAGCTGTAAGAGAGCTTACAATAAACGATATTGTATCTCACTTGTCTTCGATAAATTTGCCAACTACTGATGCAAATATAAAGTTGGCATCTTTGATGTTGAGGTTTGGCATAGAACTTAGCCGTGAAAATTTTCTAAAAGCGATGGCGATGACAGAAGGCACAAGCAATTCTCCTTCTATACAGGAAGCTGCTATGGTTCTTTTAACTAAAGGCATAAATAATTCTGAAGCTGTAAAAATGCTTGCAAATCAATTGTCAGAAACACCAAACATCACCGGACAGATTTCTTCATTAAACAATGCATTAACACAATTGACAGCAGCTGTGCAGATAAATCAATCGGCACTGCCACCTGCATTGTTATCGCAAATATCTTCTCTGATTACTCAATTTGCTGCTTTGTTGGATCAACTTCCAAAAAAATATAAATTTACATCAGAAAGCGTCCCTTCTCTTGGCAGAGATGATTTGATAAACGACCTAAGAGCGTTGATGTCTTTGCTTGATGGAATTCAAAGCCAGGCTTTATCAAAAGAATCTGCTGCCACTCCGGAGAACGAAGCAGCAAGATCAGCAATAATTGCTGCAACAAAAAAATTGACTGATTTGTTGGAAAATTTGACATCTCAGGCGCTATTGAGCCAGCCATCATCAAAGAACTATTTAGGCAAACAAGACGATTATTTGTATTATCAAATTCCAAATGCTATGTTTACTCCTCCTTCAAATGTTGAAATAATAGTTAAACAAGATCCTACAAGAAAAACGTCTGTTGATCTAAGTGACACTCACATTGCAATTGGATTAGAAACTGAAGCATTGGGCAAAATGGTAGTTTCGATAATCGTTAGAGACAAAGATGTTAAAATGATGTTTAATACAGAAGAAGAAGAAACAAAAAAGCTGTGTGACAGCCAAAGCATAAATCTTAGAAAAAAGCTTGCTGAAAAAGGTTATAAAGTTGAAGAGTGTCAGGCAAGAGTTAACAAGACAATGTGTAGCATAAAGCCATTTTTAATTCCTTTGCTTGGACTTGAAAAATTATTTAGGATAGACAGCACGGTATAAAAAGAATGGCAGATATAAAAGAGGCGTTAAAAAATATTAAAAAGAGAAGCCAACTCTCCGACTCAGGGGATCAAAAAAGGACAGCTATTGCCCTAAGATATGATGTTGACAAAGATGCTGCTCCACTTGTTTTAGCGTCAGGCCGTGGTGTTGTTGCGGAAGAAATTTTAAGAATTGCCGAGGAAAATAAAATCCCTCTTTATGAAAATTCAAAACTTGCTGAACTTTTGTCAAAGTTGCAACTTGACACTCAAATTCCACCAGAATTATATCCATTGGTTGCAGAAGTTTTGTATTATGTCTACCAGTTAGATCAGATGGCTGAAAAGAGAAAAAAACTCTATAGCAAACTTAACAAATAGCACTGTCGGCATATTCCTTTATACCAAAAAAACTATTGCTTTTTATTACTTTTTTTGTATAATAATACTTAATTAGGCAGAGGAGAAAATATGTCTGACAGCATTCTTGAGATTGGCAAGGCGGCGCTTGAAACAAACGAAATGAAAGTAAAAATGTTGATGAACAACATTGCCAATGCTCAAACACCAGGATATAAAAAATCGGATATAATAACTTCTTCATTTCCAGTCATGTTGGAAAATGCCAAGAGAACTTTAGAGGAACGCTCCGCGAATTTAGATGCTCCAAAAGTTGTTGGGACTTTTAACAATTTTCAAGGTGGTGCATTATATAAAACTGGTTCTAATACAGATCTTGCAATTGCGGGAGATGGATATTTTGTCCTCCAATCCGAAGAAGGACAGCTTTATACAAGAGATGGCAGATTCTTTGTCAATGAAGAAGGAGTTTTGGTCAGCGCATCAGGCAATTTCCCGGTTATGGGGCAATCTGGACCAATTTCAATTCCATCTGGCTCAAAGTTAGAAATAAGTAAAAACGGCAATATTATTGTTGATGATGTTCAAATGGACACTATAAAAGTTGTTAAGATAAAAAATCCTTCTTCGCTGGTTTCTTTGAACAATTCTTTATTTAAGGCGCCTCCAGAGGGTATCTCTTACGAAGAAGTTTTATCTCCAAATATCCTTACAGGATTTTTAGAATCATCAAATGTCAGCATAATAAATGAAATGACGAATCTTATCACAACTCAGAGATCTTATGAAATTGCGGCAAAAATAATAAAGAACAGAGAAGCTGATATGCAAAAAATCATTGAGATTGGCAGGCCGCCTCAATAAAAAAAGGAGGGATATTATATGTTTCAACCACTTTATGTTGCTGCCACAGGTTTAAATACTTTCGAAGAAGAGATGTCAAATATCACAAACAATTTATCTAATTCAAAAACAGTTGCGTTCAAGAAGGGAAGAGTGGAAAAAGAGAGTATGTATTACATTTCGAAAAATTTTTCAAATTATCTAGAAGATGCGTATGACAAAATCGTTGAAGCTGACAATCCACGTCGAGGCATTGAATCAGGATTAGGCGTAAGAGTTGTTTCAACTCCGAAAGATTTTTCGCAAGGAACTATTGAAGTTACAAACAATCCATTGGATCTGGCGATAAATGGTGAAGGCTTCTTTCAGCTTAAAATGCCGGATGGAACTATTGCATACACAAGAGCGGGCAATTTTCATTCTGACGATGCAGGAAATTTAGTTGATCCAAATGGACACCTTGTTGATCCTCCTATAATTTTTCCTGATGGGACGACAAGTGTTTTGATCAAAACTGATGGAACTGTTTTAGTTTCAATAAATAATTCTTCAGATTTAACTGAAATTGGGCAGATAACTTTGGTAAAGTTTACAAATCCTTCTGGGCTAAAAAGTCTTGGCCAGAATCTTTATTTGCCAACTCCAGCTTCTGGAGATCCAATATATGGTATTGCAGGGCAAGCAGGTTTTGGGACAATTCAACAATCCGCCCTCGAGCAGGCAAATGTTGATGTGATTTCTGAAATGATGAGGATGGTTATGATACAGAGGGTTTTTGATACTGTTACTAAAGCGATTCAAAGTTATGATCAAATGGTTTCATCTGCTATACAAATGAAGGGATGATTTATGTTGTTTGGCATAATTAAGAAAATTTTTACGATTTTTCTGATTTGTGCTCTTTTTGTGTCAATAGTTTGCGCCCAAACTATCAATCAAAAAATTGTTCAAGCAATAAAAAACGAAGTTGTAAGGAGGGATCCGTTTTTAACAGGTGCAAAGATTGATGTTGTGATAAAATCCATTCAAAGTAAAAATCGAAATTTTTCTGATTCGGATATTGTTGTTGATTATCCAGGCAATATGCCATTAGCGGGAGATGTAGTTGTGCCAATTAGAGTCATTGGCAAACAAAACACTGATACAATACTTTCAAAAGTCACAATTAGAATTTATAGAAATATAGTTGTTGCCACCAATAAGATAAAAAAGGGAGATGTTTTTACAAACGATAATGTTGGATATTCTGAAAAAGATGTGACATTTCTTCCAAAAAATTATGTTTTAGATCTGTCGAAAGTTATTGGCAAAACTTCAAGCACATATCTATCACAAGGATCTGCTGTTTATAACTGGATGTTGCTTCAAACTCCTATTATCAAAAATGGAGATATGGTGGATTTGTATAAAAGAGCCAATAATGTTTTTGTAAAAGTCAAAGCAGTTGCTGTTGAAGATGGCTTTATCAATGCTAATATAAAAGTAAGAAATTTGGATACTAACAAGGTGGTTGAAGGAAAAGTTAGAAGCAGTTTTGAAGTGGAGGCATTATGATTTTAAGAGAATACTGTTGCGCAAAACTTCATAGATTGAAAGTGACCGAAACAAATATAAATTATGAAGGTTCTCTCACTGTTGATCAAGAATTATTGGATTCTGCCAACATGCGCGCAGGAGAAAAAGTTCAGGTTGTAAATATAAACAACGGGGAAAGGTTTGAAACCTATCTTTTATCCGGCAAAAGAGGTTCTGGAGTTGTATGCTTAAATGGTGCTGCTGCCAGAAAAGGGGTTGTTGGTGATTTGATCATTGTTATTTCTTATGCATTAGTTGACGAAAGTGATTGGGATAATTTCGTTAAAAAATTTAATCCAAAAGCTGTTCTTGTTAATGAATCAAACAAAATAGATTCAGTCATTTCAATATATGGCGAAAGTTCTAGGGTGGACAAATGAAGCTAAAATTGTTTAAAAGGTTTTTATTGCATGTTTTGATTCTGCTCATTTTTTGCGGAAGTGCTTTTTCTTCTTCATTATGGAATGAAAACAGTTCCAGCCCTTTTGTTGTTCAAAAGCCCTATAAAATTGGTGATGTGATAATGGTTTTAATCGTAGAAAATACTTCAGCTGTGCAAAAAGCTGGCACTGATACTCAAAATCAAGACAATCTATCTGCAAGTTTTTCGCATGCAATTCAAAAATTACAGGGCGTTTTACCTCCATCAGCAAGTTTGCAGGGTGCCCGCTCACAATCTTTTAAGGGATCAGGTTCGACAAGCAGATCGAGCAATATATTGGCAACTGTTGCCGTTAGTGTAAAAGATGTTCTTCCTGATGGGAATCTTTATATTGAAGGGACGCATAAAGTTTCTGTAAATGAAGAAAGGCAGGAGATAAAAGTTTCAGGAATCATAAGGCCAAAAGATATAACTGCTTGGAATACAGTTTATTCATATCAAGTTGCAAATGCTGAAGTTGCTGTCAAGGGGACAGGTGCGGTTGGCGAAGCTTCTTCTCCCGGTTTAATTATGCGAATACTAAACTTTTTGTTTTAAGGAGATAAAAGATTGCGGGCAAAATTTAGTTTTGCACTAAGATTGTTTTTAATCATTTTTTTGGTTGCTCCATCTTTTGCTGTTTCTCCGCCTGTCCGAATAAAGGACATTGCCACTATCAAAGAATTCAGAGAAAATCAATTGATGGGTTTTGGTTTAGTTGTTGGGTTGAAACAAACCGGTGACAGTCAGCAAACAGAGTTTACAAAGCAAGCGCTTACAAACTTATTGACAAAAATGGGTCTTCAAGGGCCAACTCCTCTAAATACTTCTGGGACAAATCCAATCTACAATTTATCAACAGTTCCAAAATCGCAAGAGTTTAAATCAAAAAATGTTGCAGCTGTTATGGTTACGGCAAATCTGCCTCCTTTTGCCAAACCCGGCAAGAAGATTGATGTTACTGTTTCATCAATTGGTGATGCAACCAGTTTAAAAGGGGGTACACTTTTGCAAACACCACTATATGGTGCTGATGGAAATGTCTATGCAGTTGCTCAAGGACCTATATCGGTTGGCGGCTATTATGGCCCTGCCTCTGTTTCAAGTACTATAAGTGAAGTTCAAACTTCTGGCAGGATACCAAACGGGGCGATTGTTGAAAAGGAAGTTCTGGCTAATTTTGAATTTGTATCTGAAGCGCCTTTAACCGAAGAAGCATTTTTATCCGGACAGGGCAGTTCATCTTATTTTTCAGTAATTTTGAATGAGCCGGATTTTACTACTGCTTCAAGAGTTGCATACACAATTGCCCAAGCTGGAATAGATGCAAAAGCTGAAGATCCATCTACAATTACTATTGCGCTGGCTTCAGGCGAAAATATAATGGATGTTATTTCAAGAGTGGAGAATTTAACAGTTGTTCCTGATGTAAAGGCAAAAGTTGTAATAAACGAACGAACAGGTACTGTTGTCATTGGTGAAGATGTAAAAATTGCTCCTGTTGCTGTTACATTTGGCCATATAACCGTGACGATTTCAGAAAATTCAACTCCTTCATTTTCGGGTGCTTCTTCCTCAAAATACAATGTGCTTGAACAAACAAAACCGCTTGCAGAAGTTGGCGGTGCATCTCTTGGGGATCTGATTAGAAGCTTAAATGCAATTGGGGCTTCTTCAAGGGAACTTATATCGATTCTTCAAGCGATAAAAGCAGCTGGTGCATTAAATACTGAAATAGAGGTGATGTAGTATGGATATGTATTTACCGCCAATTGGTTCAATAGATAATATTCCTTATGATTATCAGGGAAATCCCGTTGCAAATAATACCAAGTTTTCAGATAAAAATGTAAGCCAATTTAATTCAGTGTTTTTAGAAGCGATGTTAAAAGAACTATTCAAAGATCAATGGAAAAATGGTCTAATTGATAACAACACAAATGTAAATGTGTTCTATGATATGTTAAACTCTGAGATAATAAAAAACATTTCTGAACAGGACCTATTTGGACTGAACGAATTTATTAGGGGAAATATGGAGTAATCTAAAACAAAAGGAACAATATGGCATTTAAAATAACAAAAGGCAAATCAAAAAGTTCTAAAAAACAACCAGAGTTTAAACCGCCTGTTGCGATGGAAGCTTATATGCCTCTTGTCCATTCAATTGCTTCTATGATATCAGGCAAAGGGCTTCCTCCAAACATTGATTATAATGATTTGGTTAGCGATGGAATGATTGGTTTGATGAAAGCTTGGGAAAATTTTGATCCAAAAAGAGGTGTAAAGTTTGAAACGTATGCTTCTTATAGGATAAGAGGGGAAATTTTAGATGGCTTAAAATGTTACAATCCTGTTCCATACCGCGTTCAAGTGATGATAAGGGATCTTGCCAAAAAGGGATATTCAGCTGTTTTGAAAAATAAAGGAGATGTAATATCTAAGAAAGACCTAAAAGTGCTTGAAAAGAAAAAACTTTCAGAAGATGAATTTAAATCGGCTATTTCAAAAATACAAAAAATTGTTTCTGCTTCGGCTTTGATGTATTTAGTTTCACTTGAACAACTTGCAGAAAACACTGAAGTTCAGGTATCCAGTGAAAGGACACAAGTTGACGATATCGAAGCAAACGAACTGCAAGAGAGATTAAATAAGGAAATAAATGAATTGCCAAAACTTGAAAGGGTCGTTCTTGAAAAATTTTTCAGAAAAGGTATTTCTCAGAAGGATATTGCTTCAGAGTTAAAACTTTCCAAAAGCAAAGTAAACCGTTTAATATCAAGAGCTATTGAAAGATTGAGAGAAAAATTAAAGTGAAAGGAGGCATGCAATGATTGATGGAATTTTTGATCCCGCGATGTCTTCTTTAGAAAAAGGAATAAAAAACGCTGTTAAAGCTCAAGAAGTTATTGCGCAAAATATTGCAAATGCTAATACTCCGAATTATTACGCAAAAAAATTTGATGAAGTTTTGGAAAAAGAAGTTCAAAGAAGAGATGTTCCGGGAGTTAATTTGGAAGAAGAAATGGCAGACCAAGCAAAAAATAGCGGTAAGCACGCGGCATACATCAAACTTTTGTTGAGCAAATTGTCGATACTGAGGACAATTATTACACAAGGGAGGAAATAACAAATGGGTCTTTCAGATGCATTTGATATATCTTATTCTGGGATTTTAGCAAATCGTCTTCATATGGAAGTTATTGCAAGCAATATTGCGAATATTAACACTACGAAAACTTCAAGTGGTTTGCCTTATGCCAAAAAAAGCGTTGTTTATTCTGAAGTTCCTTTTTCAACTGAGCTTGATAAAGCAATTGACAGGAGAGAAAAATTGTTAAAAGGTGGTGTTGAGGCAAAAGTTGTGGAAGATTATTCCAATCCTATGCCAATAGTTTATAATCCCGGCCATCCAGATGCCGATGAAAGGGGATATGTGCGTCTTCCAAATGTTTCTCTTCCATCTGAGATGGCTGATATGGTTTATGTCAGCAAGCTTTATGAAGCAAATATAGCTGTGTTAAATTCAACAAAAAAAATGGCTTCTGATACTTTGCAAATACAATAATTTTAGGAGATTTGTATGGTGGAATCGTTAAATAGAATCGATCCTAATTTGGTAGCCCAAATTCTTGGCCCCGGAGAGACCATTCCTGCAACAAACGTACCAAATGAAGAGCAAAAGCCTTTAGAGTTGCAGAAAAAGATTACATTTGATGATATTTTGCAAAGGGCTGTTGGGTCTCTTGAAGAAGTCAGCAAAATAGAAAATGATGCAAATCTTTTGATACAGCAATATACTGAGGGCAAAGCAGATATTTCTGATGTTATGATAGCTACAGCAAAGATGAATCTTTCTGTACAACTTGCTGTTGCGGTTGTGACTTCTGTTGTAAACACTTTCAAAGAAATGACGCAGATGCAAATCTAGTTTTAAGGAGTAATTGATGGGAACGGCAGTTCAGGGCGGAGAAGCAAGAAGACTTTTGATAATGTCCTCTGTTGTAGTAGTTATTTCTCTGATTTTTGTATTGAGCTTTTTTAGATCCTGTGCAAATCGTGATCCTTATTCAGGTTATACCGTTATATATTCAAACTTGGAGTTAAAAGATTCTGCCGATGTTGTTTCTGTTTTAAAGGACCAAAAAATTCCCTATCAAATACGCGACGGCGGTGCGACTATTGCTGTCCCCAAAGAAAAAGCTGATGATGCCCGTCTTATTTTGGCCCAAAAAAATCTCCCTATTGGCGGCTCTGTTGGATGGGAAATTTTTAACGAATCTAAACTTGGGACAACTGACTTTGATAGAAGGATACAATTGATCAGGGCAATATCTGGTGAGCTTGCTCGCACAATAAGAAGAATTGATGCAGTTCAAGATGCAAGAGTACAAGTCGTCATTCCCCAAACGACGCTTTTCGAAGCAACACAAGTTCCTGTCACAGCTTCTGTTTTGTTGCAATTAAAACCAGGCAGAAGATTATCCAAAGAGCAAATAAATGGGATTGTGCTGTTGGTATCGAGGAGCGTAGAAAATTTGCGCCCAGAAAATGTCAGCATTGTTGATATCTATGGAAATATCTTAAACGGACCTGAGTCGGTTACGCCTGAAATGACTTCTGTTATGCCGGTTATTCCAGTGCAGAAACAAGAAGAAAAGCCAAGATTTGAGATTATAAAACCAGAGCAAAAAGAGATAGTCACTACAAATGAGATTGCTCCACCTATTAAACCAGAGGCAGTTGTAACAAAAGAAGTTGTTATTCCGTTGGGCAAAACATCTGAAGAAAAAGCGCTTTTGGCATTAAAAGCAAAAGAGGAAATGGAAGACAAATTATCTTCCATTGCGCAAAAGATTGTCAATCGTTTTTATCCGCCAAACAGTATTTTGGTAAAAGTTAGTCTTCAATTAGAGGATTATAAACCAGTCAATAACAAAAGGAAAAAACCAATTGTAAAATCTGAAATGGAACTTTTTAATGAAAATATCAAAAAGATGACAATCATAATTTTGGTGGATAATCGTTTTAATTTAACTCCACAGCTTAAAAAAATAACAGTAGATATGGTCACTTCTGCTTTGCCATTTTACAAGTTGCGTGGTGATGAGATAATTATAAAGCAAGTTCCCTTTCACTATGCAAATATAGCGCGCCCGGAAATGTTTACCACTGAAAGTTTTGTTGCTGTTGGTTTTCCTGAACAGGGTCAACCATCAGCCAAGTCTAAAAGCAATGTTTTCTCTTTAATAAAAAATATCTTCACCAGAAAAAATTTATTATGGTTTGTTGGCATTATAGTTTTTGTTCTCCTGTTTAGGAAATTATTTGTGAGATCAAAAATATCTTCGCAACAAGCAAGGGTTGAAACTTCATCTTCTCCAAGAAGGCCAACAAATATAAATGCTATAGAACAAATGAGAAAAGCTGTTTCTAATTCTCCCGAGAGAGTAGCAAAATTATTAGAAAAGTGGTTAAATGAAGATGAGGAGGCAAATTAACAAATGCCATTGACTGGAAGGCAGAAGGCAACTATATTATTATCACTTTTGGGGCCTGAATTGTCTGGTCTGATATTAAAATTTTTGCCTGAAGATTTGCAAGATGCAATTACATCTGGAATGAACTCTTTGCCTGCACCTTCTCCGGAACTAATTAGTTCTGTGATAAAGGAATTATCTGGATTTATGGCTTTGCCATCTGCTGTGCAAGAAACTCCTGTAACAACAAAACAAAATAATATATCTGAACCTGCACGGGTTGTTAATGTTAAACCGACGCAATCAGAAACTCCAAGAAGTCCATACGACATTTTGTTTTATTCTCAACCTAAAAAAGTTGCTGCAGCATTATCAGCTGAAAGAGTGCCAGTCATTGTTTTTGTTCTTTCAATACTGCCCGAAGTTCAAAGGAAGGAAGTGCTTAATTATTTTGGCGACAAAAAAATCGAGTTTGAAAGAATGATAAAGACAATAAAAAATACCTTAGTAAAAGAAAAAATAAAAGAAAATGTTGTCAAAATTTTGTCTGCTCGTTTGGAAAGGTTGTCATTGAGCTAAAATGGGTGTTATAAAAAAATATAAAGTGGTTGAAAAAGGCGTTGTAGATGTTGGAAGATTTTCTGCTCCTGTTGAGCCCTCGTCTGATTTTATTGAGTTGCCAAAACAGGATGATCTCCAAAAGGATTTTGAAGCGGCAAGAATCAGGATTGAAAGACAAAATTTAGTTGAAGATTCTGTGAGTGAAGAAGAAAGCATTGAAAAAGCATATGATAATGCATCTAAAATAATTGAACAAGCTCAGTCAGAAGCAAATGATTTGATCTCAAATGCAAATGCAGAAGCGGATGAAATAAGGCAAAGTGCTAGGGAAGAAGGATTTCAGGAAGGGTTCAAAGAAGGACAGCAGCAAGTAGCTGATTTAATTAATCAAGCTATGGAAACCTTAAATGAAGCTATAAAGCAAAGAGATAAAATTATAAAAGATGCTGAATCAGAAATCGTTAGATTAGCGTTGAAAATTGCCGAAAAAGTTATTAGAACCGAAGTTACAACAAACAAGGAAGTTGTCCAAAATATTGTTTCGGAAGCGATATCTAGGGTTAGCGACAGAGAAAACATAATAATTAAAGTCAACGAAAAAGATCTCGAGTTTGTTAAACAAAATAAAGATAAAATTGCAGGTATAATTGATGGTGTAAAGAATCTTTCAATAATTGAAGACAGCCAAGTTGAGCCGGGTGGTTGTGTTATTGAAACAAATTTGGGTTTTGTTGATGCAAGAATTTCCACAAAAATTTCTTTAATAGAAAAATCCTTACAAAAGGTTTCTGAAAGTGAATCTGACTGAAACAATAGAGGAAGAAAATTATTCAATTGATCTAAACAAATACTTTCGAGCAGTAGAACTATCCGACAGCGTAAAAGTTATTGGAAAAGTTATACAAGTAGTTGGTTTGATATTAGAAGCTCAGGTTCAGGGAGTATCAATAGGTGATCTGTGTGTGATTTCTGTTGAAAAAGGCAAATCAACTACATATGCAGAAGTGGTTGGATTCAAAGAAGGAAGAGTTCTTCTGATGCCGCTTGGTACAACTGCTGGTATATCTCCGGGAGCAGAAGTTTTAGCTGCTGGGCATCCTCTTATGGTTAAGGTTGGTCCACAAATCTTAGGAAGAGTCTTAAATGGTTTGGGTGATCCTATTGATGATAAAGGGCCTTTGATTTATGAGGAAGAAAGGCCTATGGATGCAGATCCTCCTGATCCCGTAAAAAGGCCAAGAGTTACGGAAATTTTGAGAGTTGGTGTTAGAGCAATAGATGGTTTGTTGACAATCGGCCGTGGACAAAGAATGGGTATATTTGCTGGTTCAGGTGTTGGAAAATCTACATTGATGGGTATGATTGCGAGAAATGCTGAAGCTGATGTAAACGTAATTGCATTGATTGGCGAGCGCGGAAGAGAAGTCAGAGATTTTATTGAAGAGTCTCTTGGTGAAGAGGGATTGAAAAAATCTGTAGTCGTTGTTGCAACTTCTGATCAGCCTCCTTTGATAAGGTTAAAAGCATCATTTGTTGCAACTGCGATTGCTGAATATTTCAGGGACAAAGGATTAAAAGTTATTTTCATGATGGATTCCACAACAAGATTTGCTTATGCTCAAAGAGATGTTGGCCTTGCTTCTGGTGAACCTCCAACAACAAGAGGTTATACACCATCGGTTTTTGCTCTATTACCGCGTTTGATGGAAAGATCCGGCACTTCTGAAAAGGGTTCAATTACTGCCTTTTACACCATTTTGGTTGAAGGAGATGATTTTAATGAGCCGATAGCGGATCAATCAAGAAGTATTTTAGATGGTCACATAATTTTGTCAAGAGCGTTAGCGGCAAAAAACCACTATCCTGCTATTGATATTTTGCCGAGCGTAAGCAGGCTTATGTCAAATCTTGTCTCCGATGAGCATAAAGAAGCTGCTGGCAAGCTTCGAGAGGTTTTGGCAAGATATTCTGAGGCGGAGGACTTGATAAATATTGGGGCTTATGTAAAAGGAAGCAATCCAAAAATTGATGAAGCCATAGCAAAAATTGATGCTGTTAATGACTTCTTAAAACAAGGCACTTATGAAAAAGTTAGTTTTGAAGATATGCTTGACCAGCTGTATTCGATCTTTTATTGATTCATAAAACCAATTTAGGTTTGTGATAATATTTATCTAAGAAAGATTTATGGAAAAGAAATCGGATTTTATTTTGGAAATAGGAACAGAAGAAATCCCTGCAAGATTTTTACTGCCGCTTTTTGAAGAGATAAAGGCAAAAACCGAAAGATCTCTAAAAGAAAACCGTTTGCTGTTTGAAAAAATTGAATGTTTTGGAACAATGCGAAGAATTGTGCTTGGGATTTATTCTTTGAATGAAAAGCAGCTTGACGCTGAACTAAAAATTAAAGGCCCTTCCAAAAAACATTCCTTAAACGAAGATGGCTCATTTAGCCAAGTTGCGTTGTCTTTTGCAAAATCCAAAGGAGTTAATGAAAAAGATTTGTTTTTTGAGAAGGTTAATGAGGTTGAGTATCTTTTTGCAATAAAAAAAGAAAAAGGCAGAATGATAAAAGAATTGTTTAATGAAGTCATTCCGCAGATTATTTATTCTATTTATCTTCCTATTTCAATGAAATGGGGTTCAGGAGAATATAGTTTTATTAGACCTGTTCATTACATTACTGCATTTTATGGAGGGAAATTGGTAAATTTAAAACTTTTTGGTTTGAAAAGTTCAAATTATTCAAGAGCGCATAAGTTTTTATTTAACAATAAAAAGATAAAATTTTTCGGAAAATCAATAGGGGATTACAAAGTCTTTCTTAAAAAATTTGGGGTATTGCCAAACTTTGAGGAGAGAAAAAATATTATTGCAGAACAGGCAAAAGCAATTCAAAAATCAGAGAAATTAGATGAAGATTTGTTAAATGAAAACGCAAATCTTGTTGAAAATCCGATTCTGTTGAAAGGATTTTACAGAAAAGATTTTTGCAATTCAATCCCAAATGAAGTTATTTATTCTGTGATAAAAAAACAACAAAAATGTTTTCCTTCAAAATCTGGTAACCTGTTTTTTATTGTTGCTGATGGAAGATCTAATGGTGAAATTTCACAAGGGTATGAACAGGTAGTAAATGCCAGATTATCTGACGCAAAATTCTTTTATGAAGAAGATATTAAGATCCCACTCAGCGATTTTATTGATAAAACAAAAAAAATTATATTTTTGGAAAAAGCAGGATCGCTTTTTGACAAAACATTAAGACTTAAATCTTTGGTTGCATATATTGCAGAACAACTAAATTTTGCAGAAAACAAAGACAAACTGATCAGAGCGACTCAGCTGGCAAAATTTGATCTCTCTACTCATTTGGTTGGAGAGTTTCCAGATTTGTCAGGAATTATGGGTAGATACTATTCCTTGCTAAGCGGGGAAGATCCAATCGTTGCTGATGCTATAAAAGAGCAATATCTTCCCGGTTTTTTTGGAGATAAAGTTCCAGATTCTATGTTTGGGGCAATTTTGGGAATTGCTGACAGGATAGATTCGATTTCTTCATGTTTTGCTGCGGGGATTATTCCAAGTGGTTCAGAAGATCCTTATGGTTTGAGAAGAGCTGCTTTAGGGATTATCTCAATAATTTTGTTCAAGGATATCAAGATTTCTTTAAGCGATTTAATAGACGAGTCGCTCTCTCTCTTGAAAAGCGATGATTCCAATGATTTAGCACAAAAAATCAAGGATTTTATTTTGCAGAGATTTAAGATGGTTCTTGAAAACGATGGTTTGGAAAAGGATATCGCCGATTCAATTTTAACTGTTGCCGATATTTTGCCAGAGGCATATTGCAAAGCGTTTGCAATAAAATCCGTCAGAGATAAAGAATGGTTTGATAAAATATTGCTTGCATCAGATAGAGTAAAACGAATTTGCAAAGGATATCGCGGTTCAATAGATAAATCTTTGTTTCTGGAAAAAGAGGAAAAAGAATTGTATGATTTCTTCATTTTGAAGCAAAAAGATTTTAATGAAAAAACTTTGAAACGTGATTTTGTCTCTTCTTTAAAAGTTTTGTCTGAGTTTGCAGATATTTTAAACACTTTTTTTGACAAAGTTTTAGTAATGCATGAAGATGAAAAAATAAAAAATAATCGCCTTGCTCTTTTAAGCCAGATCTTGTCATTGTTTGAAGCTTATGCTGATTTTTCAAAAATTTTGGTTTTGGAGAAAACAAAAAATGAAAATGAGTAATTTTTTTGCTCCGACTTTGAGAGATGAGCCAAAAGAAGCTGAAATTATTAGCCATAAATTATTGCTTAGAGGGGGATATGTCAGAAAACTTGCAGCAGGAATTTATTCTTACCTTCCTCTTGGGCTTGAAGTTTTAAGAAATATTGAAAATATCATCAGGGAAGAAATGAACAACGCTGGCTGTCAAGAGGTTTTGCTTCCTGCTCTTCAACCATCGGAATTATGGAAAATGACAGGGAGATGGGATGTCTATGGCAAAGAATTGTTGCGTGTCAAAGATAGGCATGACAGGGATTTTTGTTTTGGGCCGACTCACGAAGAAGTCATAACCGATTTAGTGAAAAACAATGTGTCTTCTTATAAAGAACTTCCTATTATTTTGTATCAAATTCAAACAAAATTTAGAGATGAAATCCGCCCAAGGTTTGGGCTAATGAGATCAAGAGAGTTTTTAATGAAAGATTGTTACAGTTTTGACGCTGATGAAAAAGGGCTCCAAGTCAGTTATCAAAAAATGCATAAGGCATATTGCAGTATTTTTGAAAAATGTGGTTTGAGATTTAAAGTGGTTGATGCAGATCCTGGCGCTATTGGGGGAGGTTACTCACAAGAGTTTATGGTTATCGCTTCGACAGGTGAAGATGAAATTGCATATTGCACCCATTGCAATTGGGCTATATCGAAAGAACTTTCAAAAATTGAAGTTGACAATTCTTGCCCAAAGTGCAGCGAAGGAGTATTAAAAGTTGAAAGAGGCATTGAAGTTGGACATATTTTTCAGCTTGGAACGAAATATTCTTCTGCTATGGATGCTTGTTTTTTAGATGAAAATGGCAATAGGCGTCCCTTTGTTATGGGTTGTTATGGTATTGGCGTAGGAAGGACCCTCCAAGCTGCAATAGAGCAGAATCACGACGAAAATGGAATAATCTGGCCTATTCAAATTGCGCCTTTTCATGTTGCAATAATTCCTGTGAATATAACTGAAAGCGAACAATTTGATGCTGCTGCAAAACTTTATCATGAACTTATTTCTTTAGGGATAAAAGTGATTCTTGATGATCGTGATGAGAGAGCCGGAGTAAAATTTAAGGACATTGATCTAATCGGCATTCCCGTAAAAATAATTTTTGGGAAATCTTTTGCAGAAGGTAAAGTTGAAGTTATTTTAAGGAAAAATCAAGAAAAAATTTTGATGCCGCCTGAAAAAGTCAAAGATTTGGATATCCTAAAACCATATTTTAAAAGAAAGTAATTTATGTCAGTACTAATTGCTGGATCAATAGCTTTAGATAATTTAAGGACTCCTTTTGGATCAAGAAACTATGTTTTGGGAGGTTCAGCAGTCCATGCTTCTCTTGCAGCAAGTTTTTTTTCACCAGTTGAAATAGTTGGAGTTGTTGGAGAGGATTTCCCAAAGGAATATCTTGATTTCTTAAATTCAAAAGGCATAAATACCAATGGCATCAAGGTTCTAAAAGGCAAAACTTTTCATTGGGAAGGTTTTTATGAATATGATATGAATATGGCTCACACTTTAAGGACAGATCTAAACGTTTTAGCAAGTTTTGACCCCGTTTTGCTTCCGGAGCAAAAGAAAACTCCATATATTTTTTTGGCTAATTTAGATCCTGATATACAAATGAAAATATTAGCTCAATTGGAAAACAAATCTTTGGTTGTAGCAGACACTATGAATTATTGGCTTGAAAACAAAAAGCCATCTCTTTTAAAACTTATTTCAATGGTTGATATTCTTGTTATCAATGACATGGAAGCGCGGGAGCTGACGCAAGAACCAAATCTTATAAAAGCCGCTCAGATAATTTTAGGTTATGGGTGTAAATATGTTATAATCAAAAAAGGCGAGCACGGAGCCCTTCTTTTTTCAAATAAGTTTGCTTTTTCTGCGCCATCTCACCCTCAGACAGAATTGGTTGATCCAACTGGTGCAGGGGATAGTTTTGCAGGCGCTTTAATTGGATATCTATCAGCAGTTAAGGATATAAATTTCGAATCGCTTAAAAAAGCCGTGATAATTGGTAGTGTAATTGCTTCGTTTTGTGTTGAAGATTTTTCAATCGAGAGAACAAAAAATCTCACAAAAAAAGAAATACTTATGAGATATTCCAGCATGAGAGAAAATGTTGCTTTTGGCGATATAGAATCAAATCTTATTAAAGAGGGAGGATTTTAAATGTTTGATTTGTTCAAAAAAATTGGAGAGTCACTTTTTACATTAGGCCTTAACGATTCTCACAGCGGTAACATAAGTCTAAGAAAAGATGAAAAGATTTTAATAACGAAAAGGAGCGCTATGTTATCAATTCTCGAAAAAGCAGATTTAATTGAAGTTGCTCTTAGTGAGAGTGATTCAAATGATGAAATTGCTTCAAGGGATTTGCCAATACATAGAGAAATATATCTTGCTTCAAATAATCAGGCAATCATTCATGCGCATCTTCCAAATGTAATGGCACTATGTATAACGGAAAACAAAATTTTACCACAAGATACTAAAGGTCAGACCTTTTTCCCACAAGGAATATCCATAATCAAACCGCGACAGGCCAACGATTTTGGCGAACTTTTATCAGCGGTAAAAAATTCAAATCTTTCTAGCGAACCTTATGTTATAGCCATCAAAGGATATGGAGTTTTTGTTGGAGCGAAAAATTTGTTGGATGCTTTTGAGGTTATAACGAGTTTAGAACAATCTGCAAAGATATGGCTTGCTTCGAAAATAGTAGCATCCAAACAGAACCAAAGCAATCAACAGACAAACTCTACTTCTGGTGCGCAGTCTCGTTTTGACCAAAGAAAGAGAAGCGCAATTCCTCCCGGTATTGGCGTGATGGGGAGAAGGACAGGCGGATTTTCAAGGCGCTGATTAAAACTTTATGCAACAGATTGAAAATCTTGAGAAAAAAATTCTTGACTATTATCCAAAAGCCGATTTAAATATCGTAAGAAAAGCTTTTCAGTTTGCTTCCTCTGTTCACAAGGACCAAAAACGTTTGTCTGGCGATCCTTTTATTTTTCATCCTTTGGCTGTAGCACAGATTCTTGCTGACTTGGAGCAAGATATTCCTACTATTGTTGCCGCCCTTTTACACGACACAATTGAAGATGGAAATGTTTCAAGCGAAGTAATTGAAAAAGAGTTTGGCAAAACTGTTCTGGATTTAGTACTTGGTGTTACAAAACTTGGGAAAATTAATTTTGCGACAAAAGAAGAACGACAAGCAGAAAACTTTAGAAAAATGTTTATTGCTATGGCTAAGGATCTTCGTATTATTTTGATAAAGTTAGCTGATCGATTGCACAATATGCAAACTTTGGAATTTCTTCCAAAAGACAGACAATTAGACATTGCAAAAGAAACATTGGAAATTTACGCGCCATTGGCTCACCGTCTTGGGATGTGGCGTTTGAAGTGGGAGCTTGAAGATTTGGCTTTTTATTATTTAGAGCCAGAGCAATACAAAAAGATAAAAATGTTAGTTGCTGAGAAAAAGGAAGAAAGAGACCAATTTATTAATGAGTTTATCGATAAGGTTAAAATCGCGTTAGATAATGTTGGCATTCCCTGCCAAATCTATGGAAGGTCAAAACATTTTTATAGCATTTATAACAAAATTGTTCAAAAAAATGTGGAATTTGATGATATCTATGATCTTATGGCGATTAGGATTATTGTTGATACAGTTAAGGATTGTTATGCTGCTCTGGGGGTGGTCCATTCGCTTTGGAAGCCTGTCCCGGGCAGATTCAGGGATTTTATTGCTTTACCAAAACCAAACGGATATCAGACTCTCCATACTACTGTTATGGCTTCAAATGCAAAACCTGTTGAGATACAAATAAGAACCAAGCAAATGCATAAAACCGCAGAGTATGGCATAGCTGCGCATTGGAAATACAAAGAAGGCACCTCAAAAGACGAAAATTTTGATAAAAAATTGGCTTGGATCAGAGAAATGCTTGACTATCAGAAAGAGATAAAGAACGCAAAGGAATTTTTGGACAATGTTAAGATTGATTTTTTTATGGATGAGGTTTTTGTATATTCTCCAAAAGGAGATGTTTATGAATTGCCTGTTGGTTCTACACCGGTTGATTTTGCTTATCATATTCACACTCAAATTGGACATAAATGTATAGGTGCTAAAGTAAATGGCAGGATTGTTCCACTTGACTATCAATTAAAAAACGGTGATATAGTGCAAATTATAACTTCAACAAAAGAATCTCCAAAACTAGATTGGTTAAAATTCGTAAGAACTTCTGGAACAAAAAATAAGATAAAACAGTGGTTCAAAAAACAAAAAAGAGAAGAAAATGTTGAAAGAGGCAAATTGCTTGTCAACACTGAACTCAACAAAATAAATCTTGAATTTGAGAAACTTCCGCAAAAGATTCAACAGAAAATTTTACAAACCGAAAATTTTTCTTCTTCCGAAGATCTTTTTGCAAGTGTTGGAAGCGGAGAATACAGTTTTCAGCATTTATCAAATCAAATAAAAAAGATTTTGTCAGAAGAGGGGATAATAGCAGATCACTCTGGCAAAGAAGTTCCTCCAACAAAAACCATTAAAGAAAAAAAATCTTCCCAAGGAGCAGGATTAAAAGTTCTTGGCATGGATAATATATTAACGCGATTGTCGAAATGTTGTTATCCCATTCCGGGTGATGAGATAGTTGGTTTTGTGACGAAAGGCAGAGGAATTTCTGTTCACAGGGCTGATTGTAAAAATGTTTTGCAGAGAAAAGATGATGAGGCAAAAAATTTGATTTCTATTCAATGGGACAACAACATAAACCAATTTTTCCCAGCTGCTTTGGAAATTGAGGCTTTTGACAGAGTAGGGCTTGTTAAAGATATTTTGGCTCAAATTTCCGATACTTTTACAAATATAAGTTCAGCGGAACTAAAAACAATTAAAGGTTCAAAGGCTATAATATCGGTTGTTGTTGATGTTTCCAATCTTGAACATCTTAAAAACGTAATGGCTTCAATAAGGAAAGTTTCTGATGTGATTGATGTTTTTAGAGCCACTTCCAATCATCCCCACGAGTAATCACGCATTTTTTATATTGAGAACGCGTGTTATAATCACTTTGTTATGGTTTTTGAGTCAATCAAAGGTGAAGCCAGAGCAAAAAAGATGATTCTCGGCGCAGTAAAAAACAAGAGGATTTCTTCTTCTTATATTTTCTATGGTTTTAATTCTTCTGAGATGGCGGATTTTGCAAGAGAATTTGCCAAATTATTAAATTGTGCGGACCTTTGCGGCAAATGTCAAAATTGCAAAAAAATAGACTTAAACATTCATCCAGATTTTGTGGTTTTGCAGCCAGAGGGCAAAAAAAACACAATAAAGATTGATATGATTAGAGAGTTAAAAGAGCGGGTCAACATTGGCCCGACAGAGGCAGAATATCTCTTTATAACAATTATAGGGGCTGATCAGATTGAACAGGAAGCTGCCAACAGCTTATTAAAAATTTTGGAAGAACCGCCATCAAAAGTGGTTTTTGTTCTAATAGTTTCAAATATTAATAACTTGCCCAAGACAGTTATCTCCCGTTGTCAATGTATCATTTTCAGCGGCAACGAGCAAATCACTGAAGAAAATGTTGGTCTTCCAAATAGTAATTCAATATATGATTTATTGCAATATTCTTCCTCCAATTATCCTGTTAGCAAGGAAAATGATCGACAGGAAGCTTTAAGAAAAATGGAATCAATTCTCTATACATTATACAGAAATAAAGATTTTGACAAAGTTTATAAAACTATGAATGCCGTAAAAATGTTAAAGAACAACGCAAATGTTAAGATTGTTTTTGACCATTTGTTTTTATCATTGGGAGGATGGATAAGGTGATAGGGGTTTTGTTTGAAAAATTTGATAACATTGTGCCTATCAGTGGTTTTTCTGATGAAATGTTGAGTGTCGGAAGTTATGTTGTGATTGAAACTTCAAGAGGAATTGAAATTGGGAAACTTGTAAAAACAATAGCCGAAAAGCCACTCCACAGGGGAATTGAAATCAAGCTTAAAAAACTTATCAGATATGCCACAAAAGAGAATTTAGAAAAGTATTCAAGAATTAAGGCTGAAGAAAAAAAACTAATCAGGCAAATAAAGAAAAAATGTGCTGATTTGAATGCGCCAGTTAGCATTTTGGACGCAGAGCTTTTGTTTGATGAAAGCAAATTAATAGTTTACTATAAAAATATTGAAAGCAAAAACGCGTTTTCACCAAAGCAATTTATAAAAGATATTTCTTCTGATTTTTCGGTAAAGATCGAAATGCACTCTTTAGGTCCCAGAGAACAGGCAAAGTTAGTTTCAGGTATTGGCCCTTGTGGCAGAAAAATTTGTTGTGCTTCTTTTCTAAAAGATTTTCCTCATGTTCCTGTAAAAATGTTAAAAGAACAGGGGATTGCAATAAACCAATCCAAGATATGCGGATTATGCGGGAAATTTTTATGTTGTTTAAAATATGAAACTGAAGCTTTTCAAAACTCAAATGCAAAGGAGGAATCAGAAAATGATGGATGATTGTATCTTTTGCAAAATAAGCCAAGGAAAAATAAAATCAGATATAGTCTATAAAAATGATAAAGTTACTGCATTTAGGGATATTGCTCCTCAAGCACCGACGCATATAATAGTAATTCCAAATGAGCACATTGAAAAGGTCGAAAATGTTAAAAATATGGAAATTTTTTCCGATATTTTTTCCGCAATAAATGATATTATTAATAATGATAGATCCGGTGTTTTTAAAAACGGCTTTAGAATTGTTGTAAATTCTGGAATTGATGGGGGGCAAACAGTTTGGCATTTGCATTTTCATTTGCTTGCAGGAAGGCAAATGCTTTGGCCGCCCGGATAAATTGACAATGAAAAGGAGGGATATTTTTGACTAAGGTTGAAGTTAAAAGAGATGAACCTATTGATAAAGCTCTTAAAAAATTCAAGAGCAAGCTCAGAAAAGAAGGGCTTTTGGAAGAGATGAAGAGAAGAGAGTTTTATGAAAAGCCATCTCAAAGAAGAAGAAGAGAACTTGCTCAAGCGATTAAGAGAGAGAAGAGAAGACAAAAAGAAAACGATTATCAATGAAAATCATTGACCGTTATCTGGCCAGTGACTTGATTTCTCCTTTTTTGATTGGAATAGCGGGATTTGTTTTGATAATGACAACTGACTTGTTGTTTACCTTTGTTGATATGATAATAAACAAAGGTATCCCGCTTTGGGCAATAGTTCGGCTCATTTTGTATAAACTTCCTGCAATAATGGTTCTTACTTTTCCTGTTTCGTTTTTGTTTGCTTGCGCTTTGGTTCTTGGTAGATTGTCAAGAGAAAATGAGCTTACTGCAATAAGAACATCTGGCATTTCATTTTACAGGATAATTTTGCCTTTTGTTATCCTTTCTTTTTTTATCGCATCTCTTTCTCTCTTAATAAATGAATATATAGTCCCTTTTTCAAACAAAATTTCTGACAGTATTATCCGTCAAATTATATACAAACAGCCAATAACTGATATAAAGGAAAATGTTTTCTTCAAAGACAGTTTGGGAAGACATTATTTTGTGAGAAGAGTTTACCAAAAACAACAGTTGCTTGAAGATATCTTGGTTTATGAAATCACAAATTCAAATCTTCCAAGAATAATTACTGCAAAGAAAGCAATTCCAAAAGAAGGCAAATGGCATTTGATTGATGGAGTCATTCACGAGTTTGATACTGAAGGAAAATTAAAATATGAAGCTTCTTTTCAAAACGCTGATATTTTGGTTGAAGAAAATGTGATGGGATTTTCTGACCAAAAAACAACTGATGAAATGAATAGCTCTGAACTCAAAACTCTTATTGCGCAGATGAACAAAGGCGGGGTTTCAACTTCTGCACTTCAAACGGACTATTTTATGAAATTTGCGATTCCAGCAGCAACAATTGTTTTTGCGCTTATCGGCATCCCTTTAAGCATTCCGTCGCAAAAAGCAGGAAAATCGTGGGGATTTGTTGTCTCAATTGTCGTTGTTTTTAGCTATTATGTTTTTGCTTCTGTTTTTAGATCATTAGGCAGGGGTGGTGTTATTTCACCGTTCGCTGCCGCTTGGTTTCCGCCGATTCTAATTTCTTTATTTGGTATAATTTTAATTTATAGGGAGGCAAAACATTAAAATGGTTCCTTTGTCTATGGAAGAGGCAAAAAAACTGCTGAAAAAAAATCCTTCCGATCCGCATGCAAATTTTTCAATTGCAAATGTTTTTTTGAAAGATAAAGATTATAAAAGAGCACTAAAACACTTTCATCTAACGCTTATGAATTATCCTCGTCTTGCCAGTGATATTATGGTAAGTTTTGAAGAGCATATTTTGCAAAATATTGAAGACATTGAGGCGCGTTTGGCACTCGTTGATTTTTTGGTTCTAAGCGGAGATGTTGATTCTGCCATTTTGGAGCTGGAAGATCTTGTAGAGTTATCTCCTGAGTCCTCTGTTATTTATAACAAATTTGGAAGGTTATATCTTAAAATTGGCAAGATTGACGGGGCTATATCTCTCTTGGAAAAAGCGGTTGAATCTGGAACCATTGATGAAAATCTTTTTGAATCATTGGCAAACGCCTATTTGGAAAAAGGCAGATATACTGA
Organism: uncultured bacterium; assembly: GCA_964597815.1. Taxonomy (GTDB): domain Bacteria; phylum Margulisbacteria; class WOR-1; order JAKLHX01; family JAKLHX01; genus CAZQZN01. The sequence goes on from CAZQZN010000007.1 coordinate 47,493, forward strand.
TGCTATTGCCTTATATGAAAAGATTATTTCTCAAAGGCCATCAAATAAAAGGGTGCTGAGATCCTTGGGTGAATTATACACTAGGATAAATAATTTCGAAAGCGCAAGTTTCTGCTATTATCAAATGCTAAATGAAGATCCAGAGGTAATAAATGAAGTGACAGAAAAGATAGAAAACCTCGCAAGAATTGCTCCAAACAGCACTTTTATTCACGAGAAACTTGCAGAAGTTTATCTTAGGAGTTTAAAACCTACAAAAGCTGTTATAGAATTAAAAAGAATTTTAAAATTAGACGAGTCAAAAATTAATGCAGTGCTTTCATTGCTCAGAAAGCTTTTGCAAACTTATCCAGAGGAAAAAGATGCGCTCTTTCTGCTCTCACAGTGTTTAATTGATTGTGGTGAATATTCTGAAGCAGCCGAAATTTTGAGCAAACTTCAAAATTCTGATCCTTCTTTTGCTGAAAAATGTGTTCTATCTTACAATAAAATAATTGAGCTCTATCCAAAGCAATCAGTAGCTAGAAAATGTCTTGGGGATTTTGAATTCTCAAGAGGGAATATAAAAAAGGCAATGCAACATTATTTGGAATTTGTGAAATTTGATCCTTCAGAAATTCCTTATATTGAAAAGAAATGCCGGGAAGCGCTAAAAGCCGATCCACAGATGATTGAGCCTTGTCTAGTTTTGGCTGAATGTTTTTTAATGTCACAAGATTGCAGAAAAGCGATAACTCTTGCAGAAGAACTTGTCCAGAAAGATAAAGATAATTTTGAGGCGTACAGGATTTTAGCCGAAGCATATTCAAAGATAGATTTGTTAGGCAGAGCAAAAGACGCTCTCAGAAATGCTTTAAGGATAAAACCGTTTGATAATGATATACAAAACAAATTCAAACTAATTTCTGAGAAAGAGCTTGAAAGAGAAATATCATCAATCAGATCCAAAATTCAACAGGATCCTTGGCGAATAGGGCTTAATTTGGATTTGGCAAGGTTGCTCTATAAAAAAGGCTCACTTGATTCTGCCGCAAGAGCTTTGCAAAATGCTTTGAAAGACACCACAAAAGTTATACCATCGCACAAATTGATGGGAATAATTTTTAAGGAACAAGGCCGATTTGATTTAGCACTTTTACAGTTTGAAAAAATGCTTGGAAACAAACCTGATTTAGAAGCTGAAAAAGTGGCTTTATCTCAAATAGCTTCCTGCTATGAAGCACTTGGTAATATTTCTTCTGCAATTGATGCTTTTGAAAAAGTTTTGTCCCAAGATGTGGATTTTGAAGGCATTCCCGAAAGATTAAAAACGCTCAAAAATATAAATCCGTTTTTTATCAGGAACAAAGTATTAGCTGCTTACATTGAAATTGAGACACAACAAATCAAAGCAATATTTGGCAAAGATGTAAGAAGACATAAAAATGATGATGAAGATCTGGTTTCAGTAACTTTTGGGCAGGAGCAAAATAATTTAGGATTTGAAAAATTTTTAAGAGACAAAGCGAAAGAAGCAGAAGAAGATTTTAAAATTGCCACACAGCTGGATCCGACACTTTTGCCATCTCAAAACAATCTTGCTGTTGCTAAACTGAAAAACAAAGATTTTGAAAATGCAAAAATGATTTTAGATAATCTCTTAATTGAAGATGCAACTTCCCCAATATATTTAAACAATATGGGCGTTTATTATCTGCTTAACAAAGAAATTGATTTGGCTGAAAAGCACTTTATCAGCGCGTTAAAACATGACAAAAACTTTGATGTAACTATTTATAATCTTAGCCAAATTTGGATCAAAAATGGCAAACAAAGGGATGCGTTTGAATTGTATAAAAGAATATCACCTAACAACCCGTTGTATGAATCAATTCAACGAAAATTCTATTATTTTTAAAGGAAGGAGTTTTGTATGAAAATTGCGATGCTGGTCCCATATTTTTTCCCACATTTTGGAGGAACTGAAAAATATGTAAAAGATCTCTCTATAGAACTTGCAAATAGAGGTCATGAAGTTACAGTGATTTCAAACAATGTGCCAAAAGAAGCAAATGCTCCAAAGGAAGAGTTTTCTGATGGCATACGCATAAAGAGATTGGACGCGATAAATCTTGTATATCTTCCTATTTCTTTTCAATTCAATCTTAAAATGCTTGATGGATTTGATGTTGTCCATACACATTGTCCCCCATTTGGATTTGTCCGGGCTGTAAGAGACAGATTGAAAATTCCTCATGTTGTCACTTATCATTGCGATACAACGATGTCGGAAAAATTTCTCGGAATCAAAATGCCAAAATTTGTTATTAAGGGTGTTGAGTTATTTACAAATTTATATGCGAAGCTTATTTTGCCAAAAGTTGATGCTATTATCACAACAACTGAAAGTTATGCCGCAACTTCTCCTGTGATGAAACATTTTCCACACTATGCCATACCGATTGGAATTCATTATGAATTGTTTGACGCTTCAAGGCAAAAGCAAAATTTAACTGATGAAAAAAGAGACAGCAAAAAAGTGCTGTTTTTAGGAAGATTAGCAGCTAACAAGGGGATTGATTATCTTGTTCATGCAATTCCAATTGTTTTAAAAGAAGTGCCTGACGCAAAATTTGTAATTTGCGGAGAGGGAGAAGAAAAACAATACATTGAATCTTATATTGACAAAATAGGGGTTAGAAAACATATCGAATTTAGAGGAAAAGTTAATTTAGATGAAATGGTTGAATTGTATTCAACAAGTGCTGTATTTGTTTTTCCTTCAATAAACCGCTTGGAAGCCTTTGGAATTGTTCAACTTGAGGCAATGTCCTGTTATACTCCTGTTATTGCTTCGGATATTCCGGGAGTAAACAATGTTATGGAAAATGGAAAGAGTGGATTATTGGTTAAGCCAAGAGATCCGGATTCATTGGCACAAGCGATTATTAAAGTTCTGAAGAATCCCGAAATGGCAAGAGAAATGGGCAGATATGGGAGAAAACTTGTAGAAGAAAAATATAATTGGAAATCAATCGGGGATAAAATAGAAGAAGTTTATAAGATTGTTTTAGAAAGGAAAAAATTGTGAAATTACTTGTAACTGGCGGCGCCGGTTTTATTGGCGGCGTTACAACTAGGCAATTATTAAAAAACGGATTTGATGTTGTTGTTTTTGATAATTTGTCATGCGGGCATAAAGAAATTGTTCCAAACAGCACAAAACTAATTGTCGGGGATTTAAGGAAAAAGGAAGATATTTTCAAGGTTTTTGAAGAAGAAAGATTTGACGCCGTTTTGCATTTTGCGGCATATACAATTGTGCCGGAATCTATGAGCAATCCATCAAAATATTTTGAAAATAATGTTATTGCGACGATGAATCTTTTAGACGCAATGATAAAAGCCAATGTCAACAATTTTATATTTTCTTCCTCCGCTGCGGTTTATGGGAATCCAAAAACGATACCAGTTACAGAAGATGCGCCAACTTTGCCGTTAAATGCTTATGGGCAGACGAAGTTAACAGTGGAGGAATATTTGAAATGGTATGAACATGCCTATGGGCTAAATTATGTAAGTTTAAGATATTTTAATGCGGCTGGAGCTGATTTAGAAAATGATATTGGGGAAGACAGAAGTGTTGAAACTCACTTAATCCCATTGGTTTTGTTTGCTGCTTTAGGGAAAAATAAGAGTATCTCAGTTTTTGGAACAGACTACCCCACAAGAGATGGGACATGCATACGAGATTATATACATGTTGTTGATTTGGCTTCTGCTCATGTGCTTGCTCTTAAAAAATTGTTAAACTCAGATCCAAAAAGCTCCATATATAATTTAGGCAGCCAAAATGGATTTACTGTCAGAGAAGTCATCTCTGCTGCTGAAAAAATTGTTGGCAGAAAAATCAATGTTGTTGATTCTCCAAGAAGGGAAGGAGATCCTCCTGCGCTCATAGCCAGCTCAAAAAAAATTAAAGATGAATTAGGATGGGTTGCCCAAAATTCCGAGATCGAAAAAATAATAAAAGACACTTGGCAGTGGATGCAAAATCATCCAAAAGGATATAGAAAATGAAAAAGAAGATTTTATACCTTTTTTCTGATACAGGAGGCGGCCACAGAAGCGCTGCTAAAGCACTTATCAAAGCAGTTGAAGAGGTAAAAAAAACCGATCCTCCAATTCAGGAAATGGTTGATGTTTTTGCGGAATGCAGCGGATTTTTGAATATTCTTGCGAAATTATACGCTCCTGTTATCAAATATTCTCCAAAGATTTGGGGCGTTTTATATTATTGGTTTAATAATCCTGAAAAAATACAAAAGGCAGAAAAATTATCTCGTCCATTTATTGAGAAGGAATTGATCAATCTTATACAAAAAAGGAAACCAGATTTAATTGTTTCTGTTCATCCTCTCTTAAACCATGTCACCGCAAGAGCTATGAGAATTGCAGGAAATGTAGTTCCATTAATAACTGTTGTTACAGATCCGGTTAGTTTGCACAGAACTTGGGTTTGTCCTGAAGCTGACAAAATTATTGTTGCAACAGATGAAGCAAAAAGACAATGCATCGAGTATGGGGCAGATGCAAACAAAGTTGAAAAAATTGGACTGCCGATAGATCCTAAGTTTATAAAACTTAGCAAAGACAAAACAATTTTAAGAGAAATGATGGGTTTGGACAAAAATCTCTTCACCGTTTTGATAATGGGTGGTGGTGAAGGAGGCGGGAACATAAAAAAGATAGTTGAAACGATTTCTAAAGAAAAATTGGATATTCAGCTTGTAGTTATATCTGGACGAAATGAAAGGTTGCGGAAATCTTTGGAAAAAATGAAAAGTGATTTTCCATTTCCTGCAAAAATTTACGGCTTCACAGATGAAGTGCCGGATATAATGAGCGCATCTGATTTAGTCATCACAAAAGCTGGTCCAGGATCTATTGCGGAAGCGCTTGCAAAAAAACTGCCAATAATTATCACAAGTTGGCTTCCCGGTCAGGAAGAAGGCAATGTTGAGTATGTTGTAAAAAATAAAGTAGGCCTTGTCTGCAAAGATTTTAACCATATTGGTAATTGCATAAGAACTTTTTTAAGGCCATCAGTATATAATGAATATAGAAAACGGATTATAAAAACAAGCAATCCGAAAGCGGTTTATCAGATTGCAGAACTTATACTCAAATATGTTTATGACAGGGGTTTTTAAATGAAAAAGTTTCTTCTTGCATTTTCAATATTGATGCTTTTTTTAGTTGGTTTTTGTTATGCAATAACCGAAGAGGCGCTAACTTTTGATACAGGCCAGGAATTTAAATTTAGAGATATGTCTGATTCTCATTGGGCTGCTCCATCTGTTTATAAACTTGTAAAACTTGGAATAACCAAAGGATTTCCAGATGGTACTTTTAGAGGAACAAGAACAATTACAAGGTATGAAACAGCGCTTTTTCTTGCAAAATTGGCTGATAGCTTGGGCTATGCAGCATTTGAAAAGGTTGCTGCAGAATTAAAATCAGAAATAATGACAATCTTACATAGTGAAGAAACTCAAGTTGCAAATCAAAACTTTTTCGGTTTTTTTGAAACCAATTTTATGACCTCAAATAATTTTATTAACACAAGTGGTTCTTCAGCAGTAAAAACTTCTGTTATAAACTATCGTTTGAGTGCAACTTATTTAATTCCCAAATTGAGCAAATTAAATTCGTTAAAAATTAATTTTGATTCAATGGATTCTGCCTTTTATGGGAATAGTCAAATTTCGTTTTTGCAGCTAATTGATCTTGAAGGAAAATATAATTTTGGGCCGCAATCCCCATTAACTTTAACCGCTTATTATGGCCCCGGTCCAGTTAGACATTTAACAGGGCAAAACATTTTTCCAAGCGAATATGAAAAAGTTTATCTAAGACCTTATCCGGGAATAAAATTATCTTCAAAAATATTTTCTAATGATATAGAAGTTGGTTATTATGCTCAAAATATTTCAGTTCTAACATCAGATATTTCAGGTGAAGTATTGACAAATAGGTTTAGTGCGAAATTTTCTGCTCCGGTAAAAAACATGTTTTTATTGAATAATGGAACTTTAGAACTTGGAGCAGATTATTTTTATGTGAATTCAAATTACAGTGATTTGAAAAATTTCAAGTCATCTATAATCCTTACAAGTTATCCTTCCAAAAATGTTAAGTGGGTTTCAAAATTAAAAGTTGGTTCTTTTCATGATATTGACAAAAGTAAAATTGCTTTTTTTCAAAACATTGATTTTCAAAATCTATTTAATCTAGATTCGGATCTTGCGCTTTCAATAGCGTTGGTTGGGTCAAAGTGTCTTGTAGCGCCGGATGAAACCGGGCAATGGAGCTGGCTGGATTTAGATGTTTTTGATAGATTGACGAAAAATGGAACGAGAAGATTTTCATATAAACTCTCCAAGAAAATAACAAAATTGTTGTCTTTTTCAAGCAGGGGCTCTTTGGATCTTTCCCCATCTTTTAAGTATGGTGTGGGGGAAGAAAACTCCCGCTTGACTTTGGAAGGTGGTTTTGTATTAAATATCAATAATGATTCGAATTTATCAATCCTTTATAGGAATGAAAACAATCCAAATTCAATCTTGCCAAATTCAGATTTAATATTAATCTCTCTCGTTGGAAGATTTTAAATTGATAGGCCACAAAGTAATCACATTTGATGAAGTTAGTTCTACTAATGATCTGGCAAAAGAATTTTGCAATGAAGTGGATTCAAACGGTATTGTTATACTTGCAAACAAGCAAAATAAAGGCAGAGGAAGATTTGAAAGACGATGGCATTCATCTGATATTGGGGGCGTTTATCTTTCAATTATTTTGGCAGCCACATTAATAAATTTCGATCCAAAACTTCTCCCACTGATTGCTGCTTATGCTGTTTCTAAAACTATAGAACAAATTTCAGATATTAAAACATTTATTAAATGGCCAAATGATGTTATTGTGAACAACAAAAAAGTTTCAGGTGTTTTGGTTGAAAAATATAAGAATTTTTATATTGTTGGCATTGGAGTTAATTTAAACAACAGAAAAGAAAATTTTCCAATTGATATCAAGGAAAAAGCCACATCTTTATTCATTGAGGGAGGAAAGGTTTATAATAAAGAGATTTTTCTAAAAGATTTCTTTTCTTCTTTTGAATCTGTTTTAGAAAGTTTCAATTCTTTGGATTTAATAAAAGAAATAAAGAAAAAATCATATACTTTGGGGAAAAATGTCAATATAAAAGTCGCCGATAAAAACATTTTTGGAAAAGTAATAGATTTTGCAAATGATGGATCGTTGCTAATAGAGTCAACTGATGGTAAAATTGAGTATATTAACAGTGGAGAAATAGTAGATGTCAACTAGAGGGATACGCGGGGCAATTACTGTAAAGAAAAACGAAAAAGATTTAATAATTTTTTCAACAAAAATATTGCTTGAAAAGATGATTTCAATTAATGAAGTCAAAATAGAAGATATTGCCGCTGTTATATTTTCCGCTACAAGCGATTTAAACAAAGAATTCCCTGCTGTTGCCGCAAGACAAATGGGATGGCTTTACACTCCACTTATGTGTACTAGTGAGATTGATGTTGAAGGCAGTTTGCAAAAGTGCATTCGTGTTTTGATGCTAATAAATTCTGACAAGCCACAATCAAAAATCAAGCATGTCTATTTAGATGAAGCGAAAAAGTTAAGGCCTGATCTTTCTGACGAACAAAAAGATATTTATTATTTGAGTTAGAGGAGGTTTTTTCTGTGATTATTGTAATGAAGCATAATGCCACTGAAAATGAAATAAATCAAGTTGTTGACAAACTTAAAAAACATGGTTTTGGAGTTCATATTTCAAAAGGAGTTGAACAGACAATAATTGGAGCCATAGGGGATAAATCAACAATTCAACTTGAGAGTATTTCTGCACTTTCGGGCGTTTCCCAAATAATACATGTTAGAAAACCATATAAATTAGCCAGCAAAGAATTCCATCCATTAGACACTATTGTAAAAATTGATGATAAGGTTTCTGTTGGTGGAACTGGCCAAGTGATTGTTTTTGCTGGTCCATGCTCTGTTGAAACAAAAGAACAGATTTTATCAACTGCTGAAGCAATAAAAAAATCTGGTGCAAGCGTTTTAAGGGGAGGAGCTTTCAAACCAAGGACATCTCCTTATAGTTTTCAAGGATTGGGCGAAGAAGGATTAAAACTACTTCTTGAAGCGAAAAAATTGACGGGTTTGCCTATTTTGACAGAAGTTATGGACACAAGGGATGTTGCTCTTGTTGGTAAATACACTGATGTTTTTCAAATTGGTGCAAGAAATATGCAAAATTTTAATTTGTTAAGGGAAGTTGGTAAAGCAAAAAAACCTGTTTTGTTAAAGAGGGGGTTGTCTGCCACTATCGAAGAGTTTTTGATGAGCGCTGAGTATATTATGAGTGAAGGAAATAAGGATGTTATTCTTTGCGAGAGAGGGATTAGAACTTTTGAAACATACACCAGAAATACTCTTGATTTAAGTGTTGTCCCAGCAATAAAAGAATTGAGCCATTTACCTATTATTGTTGATCCAAGCCATGCAGTAGGAAAAAGAAGTTTGGTTCCAGCTATGGCAAAAGCTGCAATTGCCGCTGGTGCTGATGGGCTTTTGATTGAAGTTTGTCCAAATCCCGAAGAAGCCATGTCTGATGGTGCGCAAACTTTAGATTTTGATTCTTTTGATAAGTTGATGAAAGAGCTTAGGCCAATTGCCGAGGCAATAGGCAGGTCATTATAGTTTTCTTTAACTCTTCTAATCCTGTTTTTTTGGCAGCTGATACAACAACAGAAGGATAGTATTTTTCTAACAATGATTTATCCAATGGTTTGTTTAGAAGATCAACTTTGTTAAATACAGTTATCATCGGTTTGCTGATTGCTTCAATTTCTTCCAAGACATTATAAACAGCATCAATCTGCCTTTCCATATCTGAACTGGACAAATCAACAACATGGATTAAAAAATCAGCAGAGGCAACTTCATCAAGAGTCGCTTTAAATGCCTCTATTAGCTGATGTGGCAGATTTTGAATGAAACCAACAGTGTCTGATAAAAGGATAAACTTGTCTTTTTCCAAATATAATTTTCTTGTAAATGTATCAAGCGTTGCGAAAAGTTTATTTTCAGTCAAAACCGAAGATTTTGTTAAAGCATTGAGCAATGTTGATTTTCCAGCGTTTGTGTATCCAACTATTGATGCAGATATTATTCCTGATTTTATTCTGAAATTTTTTCTGACTGATCTTGATTTGGAGATTTTTTCAAGTTCTTTTTTTAATCTTGAAATTCTTGCCCTTATCTTTCTTCTATCTTGTTCCAGTTTTGTTTCGCCGGGTCCTCTTGTTCCAATTCCGCCTCCAAGCCGTGATAGGGTTATTCCTTTTCCTGTTAAACGAGTTAACATAAACTGGTTTTGAGCAAGTTCAACTTGTAGACGACCCTCATGGGAATGAGCGTGTTGAGCGAAAATATCCAAAATTAATTCAGTTCTGTTTATGATTTTTTTCCCAAGGAATTCTTCAAGATTACGTTGTTGTGAAGCGTGTATGTCATTATCAAAAATTATTAAATCTACGCCCATATCATCAGCTTTATTTTTTAATTCAATAAGCTTTCCTTCACCGATAAAGTATTTTAGGTTTGGCTTTTCAAGCCTTTGGGTGATTTTTCCGACAACTTCAGCACCGGCTGTATCAGCGAGATTTTCAAGTTCAGTCATAGAGGATTGAAAATTTTCTTTGTCTTTTGGCAGTTCTACTCCGACAATTATTGCTTTTTCTTTATTCATATTGGCAACAGATTTTGGTATGTTTTGGTTTTGTTTTGTCTAATTCTCATTTTTATAAGGTCGAGTCATGAGATTAATTATTGCGTCTTTTGGATTTTTGTCTTCAAATAAGACAGAATGTATTTCGTTTGTAATTGGCATTTCAACTCCAAGTTTTTTTGATAACTCAAATGCTGATAAAGTGGTTTCTACGCCTTCTGGTATTGCTTTCATTCTGCTTAAAATATCTTTTAATTTTTTACCTTTTGCGATTTCATATCCAACAAAATGGTTTCTTGACAAATCGCTTTGACAAGTGGTGATAAGGTCTCCGATACCGGATAATCCAAAAAAGGTTTCTTTATTAGCGCCTATCTTTACGCCAAGTCTTGTAATTTCTTTAATTCCTCTTACTATAAGGCCTGATTTTGCGTTGTTGCCAAGTTTTAACCCATCTGATATTCCTGCGGCAATAGCTATGACATTTTTTAACGCCCCGCCTATTTCAACTCCTATAATGTCATCGCTTGTATAAACTCTAAAATTTGAGCTTGAAAAAATCTCTTGCAGTTTTTTAGCATCTTCAATATTTGCAGATGCAATAACTGTTGCTGCTGGGAGCCCTTTTGCAATTTCTAAGGATAGGTTTGGACCTGATAGAGCACAGATTTTTTTTGTATTTTTCGTTTCAGATATTATTTCTGAGGGCCTTTTGAAAGTGTTTTTTTCAATTCCTTTTGTCAAACTCAAAAAAATAGTTTTTTTATTAAATGCAAAATTATTGTTTTCCAAACATTTTCTTAAATGTTTTGTTGGAATAGCAATTACTATTACATCTGCGTTTTTTACTGTTTCTTCAATGTCAAAAAATGCCTTTATTTTTTTGCTTAATTTTATTTGTGGAAGATAAACTGAATTTTCTCTCTTATTATTGATGTTTAAGACGACTTCTTTTTCAAAAGCCCAAATTGATACGGGATAATTCTTGTTAGCCAGATGGTTGGCTATTGTTGTTCCCCAAGCACCAGCGCCTATTACCGAGACGTTAGTTATTTTGTCCATGATAATTTATTTTCTTCGCCGTTTAACAACCTTTTTATATTTGGAATATGCTTTATGAGTATAAAAACAGCAACAATAGATGCCATAATTGAATATTGTGGTGGTTGTCCGCTTCTAAACATAAGGATTACAAAAAATAATGAGCCAGTCAATGACCCCAGTGAAACATATTGAGTCAAGGCAATGATCAGCAGTCCCAAAATCAAAGCAAGGATAAAAATTCTTGGGCTTATTGCTAAAAAAACTCCAACTCCTGTTGCTACTCCTTTTCCGCCTTTAAAATTTAGAAATGGAGAAAACATATGCCCCATTATTGCCGCAAATCCGCAGATAACAACTATTGTTGGATCTTTTGTTAAAAATATTGCAGAATATGTTGGCAGAAATCCTTTTAGGGCATCTAAAAACAAAACCATCAGGCCGTATTTTTTGCCAATTATCCTGAAAACATTGGTTGCGCCTATATTTCCTGAACCATGTTTTGTTATGTCTATACCTTTAAAGTTTGCAACAATTTTGCCAAATGGAATTGAACCTATAAAAAAACTGGATAATACAATAATTATTCCAATCATATTGTCAATTTTACGATGATATTTTTTTTAAGTCAAACACAGCCCTTTGTTGAATGCTGAATATATTTATAGTAAAATTATCAAGTAACCAGTTTTTAAGGAGATGTTTGAAAATGTCTATTCCTGTAACAGAATTAAGGCCGGGCGTAACAATTGAATTAGAAAATCAAGTTTATCAAGTTATTGAATACAACCATATAAAAATGGGTCGAGGAGGCGCAATAGTAAGAGTCAAATTAAAAAATATAGACACAGGAAATACAATTGAGAGAACTTTCAAATCAAATGATAGAGTGGAAAGAGCACATGTTGAAAGAAAAAAGATGCAGTTTTTATACAAAGATGAAGATCAATATCACTTTATGGATCAGGAAACATTTGAGCAGGTTGCAATTCCTCAAAATTTGATGGGAGATGTTCCAAAGTATCTTCGTGAGCAGGATGTTATTGAGGTTATCTCACATGAAGGAAAGATTTTAGGGGTAGAGATGGACACATCTGTTGCCTTAAAAGTTATCGAAACTGGTTCCGGCTTTAAAGGCAATTCAGTATCAAATGTTATGAAACCGGCAACTCTTGAAACTGGAGTTGTTATCCAAGTGCCAATGTTTATAAACGTTGGCGATAAAGTTGTTGTTGATACAAGAAATGGGAACTATATTGAAAGGGCAAAAGATTAGGAGGCAAATATTAATGGAACAAAATAAAGACAAATCTAATATAGATTTTGATACCGTAAAAAAGGTTATAAAATTACTTGAAGAATCTGATATTACTGCAATTTCTGTTGAGAAAGGTGACTTTAAAGTAGAAGTAAAAAAAGAGACACATGTTCATAGCCTGCCAATTCCAATTTCCCAAGAACATCTTCATGCTCCATCAAAAGAAATTGAAAAATCTTCTGAAAAACCTGTTGAAGAAGAAGGTGTTGTTGCGATTACTTCGCCTATGGTTGGAACTTTTTACAGATCTCCGTCTCCAGACAGCCCTCCTTATGTTGAAGAAGGAGATGATATCGAAAAAGGCAAGATTGTTTGTATTGTAGAAGCCATGAAATTATTTAACGAAATTGAATCTGATGTTTCTGGAAAAGTGATAAAAATTTTGGTAGAAAATGCAACCCCAGTGGAATTTGGCCAAAAACTCATGTTGATAAAGAAAAAGTAGAAATGAGTTTCTTAAAACGCCAATGGATTTTTCACAAAAGCGATGAAACCGCTATAAAAGAAATTTCAAAATCTTTTAGTTTATCAGCTCCTATATCACAGGTTCTTTTAAATAGAGGATTAAAGACGCCAAAAGACATTGAATTTTTTTTAAACCCAAAATTATCTTTTTTAAGAGATCCTTTTGAAATTCCTGATATGGAAAAGGCAGTAGATAAAACTTTAACTTTTGTAAAAGATAAAAAAGACATTTTTGTTTGGGGAGATTATGACACTGATGGTGTAACAGGCACTTCCATAATTATGCTTTGTTTGAAAAAGCTTGGTGCAAATGCAAAGTATTACATTCCTCATAGATACAACGAAGGCTATGGTTTAAACAAAGTTGGTATAGAAAAAATTGCAAAATCCGGTGGCCAACTTCTAATAACTGTCGATTGTGGTATTTCCAATTTTGATGAGATTGAATACGCAAAAAGTATTGGTATTGATGTTATTGTTACTGACCATCACAATCTTCCAGAAAAATTGCCAAATGCTTTTGCTTGTGTAAATCCAAAAATTATAAAAGGTGATCATCCCTCAAAAGATTTATCTGGCGCTGGAGTTGCATTTAAGTTTGTTTGGGCGCTTCTAAGAAGAGCTGGTGAAAAAAATTCATCTGTAATTAAGGACTTTTTGGATCTTGCCGCCCTTGGTACTATCGCGGATGTAGTTCCTCTTACAGGTGAAAACAGGATTCTGGCTGTTTCAGGGATAAAGTTGTTAAATCAGAAAAAAAGGCACGGAGTAAAATGCCTCGTTGAAGCGGCAAAATTTGACGGCGAAATAAATTCAAAGGAAATATCTTTTATTTTGGCTCCACGGCTTAATGCTCCGGGCAGATTAAGACATGCTGAACTTAGCTTAAAACTTCTTCTAGAAAACGATCCCCAAAAAGCAAAACTTATCGCTGATGAGATAAACATCATAAACACTCAAAGGCAGCAAATTGGATCTTTGATAGGCGAGGATGTATTTTCAAGAATAAAAGATGTTGATAGAGCGAAACTAATAGTTTTATCTGGGAAAAACTGGCATCCCGGCGTTATTGGAATAGTTGCTTCCAAAATCAGCGAAAAATTTAACAGACCTTCAATATTAATTAGCGATAATGGGAAAACTTGCCGCGGATCGGCTAGGAGTATAGATGGATTTGATATTTATAATTTGCTAAAAACCTGCCATGACATATTTTTGGATTTTGGCGGGCATAAAGATGCTGCTGGTTTTGAGATTTCTTCAGATTTGTTGGAAGAATTCAAAAACAGAATATCACAAAAGATTGATGTATATTGTTCTTTTGAAGAGCTGATTCCGAAGACAAAGATTGATGCGGAAGCAAAGCTCGATGATATAACTTTAGATTTTGCTATGCAGGTTAACAGATTATCTCCTTTTGGACAGGGGAACTTAAATCCTGTTTTTATGACTCCTTCTCTAAAAATTAGTTCAATTTCCAAAATCGGTGCAAATGGAAATCACTTAAAAATACAATTGTTTGATGGGGCATCAAATTCCAGTGCTGTTGGTTTTGGATTTGGAGAACTATTTGGCAAGATTAAAAAGGGGATGAAAGTTGATATTGCATATAATGTTTTTTTAGATAAATGGAATGGCGATATTTTTCCAAAGATACGTCTTGTTGATATAAGGAGGGCGGAGCAATGAAAATTTTGGTTGTTGGAAGCGGGGGGAGAGAATCAGCAATTTGCTGGAAAGTTAAGCAGAGCAATCTCTGTTCAGAACTCTTTTGTGCTCCCGGAAATGCCGGCACGTCGCTTTTTGCCAAAAATATAACAATAACGAAAATACCCGAACTTTTAAAATTTGCGAAAGAAAATTCTATAGATTTGACAATTGTTGGCCCTGAAGCCCCATTGGTTGAGGGGATAGTAGATGAATTTGAAAAGGAAAACTTGAAAATATTTGGGCCAAGCAAAAAAGCCGCGCAAATAGAAGGAAGCAAAATATTTGCGAAGCAGTTGATGAAAAAATATGGAATTCCCACTGCAAGATTTGAAGAGTTTTCGGAAAGCAGAAGTGCGATTGACTTTGCAAGAGACATGAATTATCCAGTTGTGATAAAAGCGGATGGGCTTGCGGCAGGCAAAGGCGTAATAATTGCAAAAACTTTTGTCGATGCTGAACAAGCGATAAAACAAATTTTAGATGAAAACATTTTTGGCATTGCCGGGAAAAAAATAATAATTGAAGAATTTCTTGAAGGAGAAGAAGCATCAATTTTATGTTTTACAGATGGCAAAATTATTTTGCCTATGGAACCTTCTCAAGACCACAAAAGGGTTTTTGACAATGATGAAGGTCCGAACACAGGTGGAATGGGAGCTTACAGCCCTGCGCCATGTGTAACAAAAGAAATTATGCAGGAGGTTGAAGATAAGATTCTTTATCCAACTATCAAAGCTCTTCAAAATGAAGGCTGTATTTACAAAGGAGTTCTTTATGTTGGCCTGATGTTGACAAAAGACGGGCCAAAAGTTCTTGAGTTTAACGCAAGATTTGGAGATCCTGAGACACAAGCGGTTTTGCCGCGCCTTAAAAGCGATTTAATTGAAATTGCAAACGCTGTTGTTGAAAACAAGTTGGATAAAATATCCTTGGAATGGGATAAAAGAGCTTGTGTTTGTGTTGTTTTAGCTTCTGGTGGATATCCCGGTGAGTTCAAAAAAGGTTATGAAATAAATGGATTAGAATCGCTCCATCACCAAAAAGATATTTTTGTTTTTCACGCTGGTACCTCTCTCGCAGGCTGCAATTTTGTTACATCAGGCGGGCGAGTTCTTGGCGTATCAGCGCTTGATGACACGATAGACAAAGCGATAAAAAAGGCTTATGAAGCTGTTGATAAAATCTATTTCAAAGACATGCATTACCGAAAGGACATAGGAATTCGTGCGCTCAAAAGAAATACTTCTTGCGACAACTAATTTAGGAAAGTTAAAAGAAATAAGAAAAATTCTCAAATTAAGAAGAACAAATTTTCTCTCTTATTCTGATATGCCATTTAAGATAAAAATAATAGAAAACGGGAAAACTTTTCAGGAAAATTCAATAAAAAAAGCTGTGCTTTCTGCTAAAAAGTTCAATATAGTTTCAATCGCTGAAGATTCAGGGCTTTGTGTTGATTCTTTAGATGGTCAGCCCGGTATAAAATCTGCAAGATTTGTTCGCCCGCCAGTGACGAAAGAGAGATTATGCAAAAAACTGCTTTCTTTGTTAAAGAGTAAAAAAAACAGAAAAGCTAAATTTGTTTGTTCAGTAACAGTTGCTTTTCCCGATGGCAGGTACAAAAACATAACAAGATATTGCTATGGCAAAATCAGCGATAAAATGTTTGGAGAAAATGGTTTTGGTTATGATCCGGTTTTTATTCCCAAAGGTTATAAAAAAACTTTTGGCCAAATGAGTGATAAGAAAAAAAATGTTTTATCACACAGAGGAAAAGCTTTCAGAGACTTAAGAAAGGAGTTGTTAGATCTTGGTTTTTAATAGTTGGTATGTTTTTTGGGGAATTGTTTTTGTGTTTGTTTCTGCTATTTTATATTTTTTGCAGATAAACATATTTCATTCTACAAGAGACACATTTTTTTATCTGTTTCAGGATTTAGCTTTTGTTCCAATCCAAGTTATGCTTGTGTCTTTCATCATAAACCAGCTGTTGGAAAGGCGGGAGAAAGAAAATTTCTTCAAAAAGTTAAACATGGTAATTAGTGTTTTCTTCAGTGAAATAGGTTATGAATTGCTGAAAAAATACAAGGTTCTTGATGCTGATTTTGAAAAGAACAAACAAAATTTTCTGATTCAATCTGAATGGAAAGATAATGATTACAAAAATGCTATAAAAAATTTAAGCAAAACTAGATTTTCTTTTGTCATAAACCAGCAAAATTTAGAATCGCTGAAACAGTTTTTGCTTGACAAAAGGACAATTATGTTGCGATTGCTAGAAAATGAAAATTTGCTGGAACACGAAGATTTTAGTGATATGCTTCTTGCAATTTCGCACTTAACAGAAGAACTTGAATTTAGAAAATCATTTCAAAATCTTTATGAAAACGATAAATCTCATCTGGCAAAAGACATTGAAAGGTTTTTTTACGCACTGTTAAAAGAATATTTTTTATACATGATGCACTTAAAAAATAACTATCCTTATCTTTTCTCTCTATACGTTAGAGTTAATCCATTTACAGGAAAAGATACCGCTGAGATTATCTGACTTTTAATGTTATAATTTATTGAAAATTAGAGAAAGGAGAATTTTTTGTGAAATTCATTAAGTTTTTGTTTGCTTTTGTTCTTTTTTTGGGATCGGTTTCAGTTTTGTATGCAAAGGATTTTGTTGCTGATTACATTGCTGGAGAAGGGGCATCGCGTTTGGTTTCAAAACTTTATTTTTCTGATGGCAATATCCGTCTTGAATCGCCTCAATCAATTTCTATTATAAGAAAGAATAGCAAAATTGTTTGGATATTAATTCCAGAACAAAAAAGTTATATGGAGATTCCATTTTCAAAAGAAATGGCGAGAGATTTTTCTTCAAAAGTTGAAGGAGAAGTAAAAAGAGAGAAAATCGGAACTGAAAATGTAAATGGTATGAAAGCGGACAAATACAAAGTTGTTTATTTATCAAAAGGCAAGGACTATACTTTTTATCAATGGATTTCAACTGATTCTGGTTTTCCTGTAAAATCGGCTTCATTAAATGGTAAAGTTTTTTTTGAGTTAAAAAACTTAAAATTTGTTTCTTCGCCAAAGAATCTGTTTGTTCTTCCGCCCGGCTACAAAAAAATTTCTTATAACATTCCAAAGTTCTAAAATAATCGGGGCGTGGCTCAGCTTGGTAGAGCGTTCGGTTCGGGACCGAAAGGTCGTGGGTTCAAATCCCGCCGCCCCGATTTACCTTTATTTAGACTGAAATAATAGAGGTATTGGGTAGGGGAGGTAAAAATTCCAC
>CAZQZN010000008.1:0-49415 GCA_964597815.1 uncultured bacterium
TCCTATTATAATTTGGCTTGCTAACATTCTTTGTAAATACTAACTTTTTATAAACTCCCATACTTGATGGTTCACTTTCACCCCCAGCAGTATATGCTTTAACTACATAATAAGCCTCATTTGTCAAGCTAGTTATGCCAACATCTTTCCATACTGTCTCATTGGTTGTTCCAACCAAAGGCCATTGATCAAGCGGCAAAAATCTATTACTGCTTCTGTATATCCTATATTGAACTAATGGACCTTCAACTCTCCTCCAAGTAAGAACAACTTCTGTACCGTTTTCGATATTTGCCCTCAGCCCCCTTGGACAATCTGTTGGCATCGCTTCAGTTGTAACTCTAACTTCTATCGTGTGATTGCTTCTGACATCTCTAAATTCATAAAGTGATGTGTATGGCCCTGCAACTTTAATGCCGTCAACTTCTACGCTTGCAACATAATAACCATCACCAATCTCAGATGTAATTGAATAACTAATTGGATCGTTTGATGTAATTATCACTTCTCTTGTGCCCTCCGGCGTAATCGTGGCATGAGGTTCAGCAGTTGAATATATATAATAAGTAAACCATCTGCTTGTGTTGCCAAGATTGACGCTGTTGCCAAGAGGATTTATCACAGATTCTCCCTCGTTTGTTGAATCCTTTACACTTACATTAACCACTTCAAATGAAGATGCTTTTATTCTAAATCGCTCCCCATCAACCGTGCTTTCTAAACTAATCAATCCTCCTACACTGCCATTTAATACTAATTTGGAGGAAACATTTTGTAATTTGCCAGATTCAAATTTGAGAGTTTTCCAAGGATTATTGCACTCTAATATATTGAAAGTTGTCTCACCGCTTATCAAACTTGTCCCTTCTCCGCTGATTATTACTTTAGAGTTTGAAGGGTCAAAAGTTCCATTCCCTCTTATAAAATTACCACCAATTATCAAATTTTGATTTTTAGTTTTCCATGTTCCGCCATTCAATAAAAAGTCACCTTTAACCGACAGATCATTATACTGAGTTATTTCACCAAGATAAGTTGATTCAACACTTACCCCAAGCACAGATTCTATATTCACAACAGAATTTTTATCACTACCATAACTATTAAAAACAACAACATCACTAGATGTTGGAATAGTTCCTCCTAACCAGTTTCTTTGGTCAGCCCACCATTGAGTACCTGAAGCTCCAGTCCATATTTTAATATTAGAAGAAGAAAAAATAGCTTCAACCGAACCATTTGAATTTATTGATTCAAAGGTTATCACATAACTTCTGCCATAAGCTCCCGGTGTCCCAACAACTTCGCCATTTTTAAGAATAGAAACAATATATACACCTTCATTGGTAGAAACAACAAATTCAGGAGTTGAATAAATTGAATACCAATTTGTTCCGTAAGGTTCAATCGTACCACCATAATTGCAGTAAGCAGTTATAGAATATTTATCAAACAGCCAGCCACTGTTTCTGCCTCCATCGTATGAATTTGATGCTTCAATAGAATTTGTTCCAATGTGACGAGAATCAGAAACAAAAACATTTGTAACATTTCTCTTATTAGTTTTAACATTAAGATACCAAGGAATATTTGAGACAAGGCTTTGCAACCTAAGTTTATTTGAAATATCTCCACTTCCACCTTCAAACGTCAAATATCCAGCGGATTCAATAGTTGTTGGACCACCATAAAAGTAAAGTGTTTTGCTTGGCAAATTACAATTAAGATTTGAAATGGAAAATTTGCCGATCAAGAAAGACACATCTTGACCGTTATATAATTCTTTGATATTTTGCGGAGCAGAAATAATATTTAGATTGGTTATGGAACTATAAGAGTTAGCCTGTGAAGAGGCAAGTGTTGTGATAATAAAATTGTTGCCATTTGTAAGAATAGTTCCACAACCAACTATGCAATCTGTTTGTAATGAAGATTCCAAGCTGATTGTCGGCGGCACATAAGGGATCGATAAATCAATATAAGGTAGGGTTTTGCCTTCTCCCGTGCCACCAGTTGAAATAATCATTGGTAGTGATTGAAACGCTATTAATTTGCCTTTTGAGGTAGAAGGCAGGTTTGCAGAATTTAAGCTATAATCCGTTTCAAGAGAAATTGTCCCATAGTTATAAAATCCATTTACAATATATAAATTCGTATTTAAACCTTCGAAAGTCGAATAATTGACAAAGTTGTTTTTGACTAAAATGCTATCAAGCGCTCTAATCTTTCCTAAGCCAATAATATAAAAGTCATAAAAAGATGATTTAATTTGTGAGTAATCGAATCCGCCTGTATATATTTCCTTCTGCGCATTGCCATAAAATACAACTTTTGGCTTTGATCCTAACGGTCCTTGATCTGAAGAAAAGAATCCTTCATTTGTCACAAGCCAATTTCCAGAAACATATAGATCAAAATCATACTGGCTTAACGTTCCTGATTCTATGGTCACATTCCCTTCAATTGTCAAAATATTGTTAAGGACCAAAGTCCCGCTATATCCTGATTGCATATGCAAACCTGCTATTTTATTCGAATAAGAAACATCGTCTAAAATTGCGTATGCACCACTTTGCGAGTTAAAAACAACTTCTGAGTTTTCATTTGGCGGCAAAAACCCTGACCAGTTTTCAGGATTTGACCACTTAGAATTAGAACCAATTCCACTCCAAATCCTTATATTTTGTGGTAGGAAATATACTTCAACTGTGTGATTTGATTGAATGTTTGTAAGATTTATTTGATATGGATAAGAATACGCAATTCCAAAATCTCCATAAAATTGCCCATCTACTAAAACACTTCCAATATAATAACCCTCATTTGTTGAAACCGTAATTTGTGCATCATCACCGATATTATAATAAGAAACTCCATCTGGTGAAACAACTCCGCCCAAATTATGTGTTACACTAATTGTTTTTTGCAAATTCCACCCGATATTATTTCCACTATCAATCGATCTTAATGTATCAATGGCAGACTCATCTATATTGTGCGAATCCGCAACATCAACATCAACAATATTTCGGTCATTTGTAATTGGATCAATAAGCCATCGCCTAAGATCTGGATCAGGATTATCGCTTAAAGTACGTAATTTAAGCTTTTCTGTCAAATCTGTTCCGCCTTCCAGTGTAATGTGACCATTAACTTCTATCGTTATAGGCCCAGTCCCAAAATAGATTGTATTTGATGGTATAGAACATTCTAAATTTCTTATGATGTGTTTTCCTGCCACATAGCTAACATCTAATGTTGGAACAATGTTTGTCAAACTTGGAATACTTGCTGGCACCTTAATAAGTTTCACATTTTCAATAAAACTTAGTGATTCGTTGGAAGAGTTGTTTAAATACCCTGTTTGAACACTATAAGCTGTTGATTCAACTGTACCAATATTATCAAGGTAATATGTTTTCAAATCTGCTGAATCTAAAATAAGATTCCCAACTTTATTACGCTCTCCTAATATATCAAATATTGTGTGTAAAACAATTGGAAGTACTTTGCCCTCTTCCGTGCCGTTTGTTTTTATTAATTGATTTTCTTCCCCGTTAAAAATTACTGTCCCACAAAATAAATCTGTATCTGGTACAAATTGCCCGATATCTACAAAATTTATGCTGCCATCATTAATAAAGTCTTTAGAAAAAAAAGTAATACCCTTTATCCCAAAATTTGATTTATTTACAAAATTGCCATAAATAGCAGTTAGACAATAACCATTTTGGTTCATGGCATTTATTACTGCACCGCTTTCATTAGTAAAATCACCCAAAACTATTATCGGCAAAATTTGAAAGCCCTCTTGATCGTACAAAGTTATTTTTGCATAATTTTCAAAAGTTCCAAAACAGACCAATGGATTTATCCAAACCTCTCCGGATAACAGCAAATTACCGCCACATGCCAGCAATCCTTCAAAAGTAGTTCTCCCTCCTTCAAAAGTAACTAACAAAGTGTTAAAGAAAGTTTGTCCTGCAGCATCGTTGCCTAAGAAAACAGTTCTATCAACATTTTTGCTAAACACCACTTTTCCTTCAGAAGTAAACGATCCACAATAGTTGCCAAGAATACCAACAAAACCAGTAAACATTTTAGAAGAGTTATAGAAATTACCACCAATATACATTTCACTGCTCTTGTGTAGGAAAGAGCCGCTTTCCATAGAAATATCTGACTCAACAGTAAATATTCTATTTGCCTCAATTGTTCCTTTGTATCCTTCTCTTATGTAAAAATTCCCAATAGTGCCTTGAAACAGCTCATCAATTTTAGAATTTTTTGAGCTTAAATCAGTAAAATACACATTTGAAATAGCGCTTGGTGTAACACTGCCTGTCCAATTCAATGGATCGGACCAATCAGAAGAAGTGCCTTGTCCTGACCAAATTCTTTGCTGATCATTTAAGAAAATGACTTCAAGTGTGTGATTTGATGCTATACTTTCTAAAGTAAGTATATAACTTGTTGGATTTTCACCGCTTACAATCTCTGGCGAACCATCAATCAAAATATAACCAATATAATTGCCACTTTGTGCGTTTATTTCAAAAGTGGCATCAACACCTGAATTATAATAACTCATCCCTGAGGGAGTCAATGTTCCACCACCTTCTGAAGTGGCAAAAACATAATATCCAAGCTCCCACCCTTCGTTGTTCCCTCCATCAGCACTGTTATAAGCAACAATAGGGTTTGCATCTACATTTTTAGAATCTTGAACATAAACGTATCTAACACTTCTTGACTGGGCTTTAGCATCAATTATCCATTGGGATTCTGTTGTGCTGTGTTTTAATAAATATAACAACTGGTCTGGATTAGAAACATTTGAGGATTCCAAAGTTATAAATCCACCTGCTTCAATTGTTGTTTGTCCATAGAATCTCAACCTTTTTGAGGGAACTATACAACTTAAACCTTTTGCGGTTAAGTTTCCCAAAACACTTGTGTCAGGAGAACCATAGAGACCGTTTATATATGTTTTTAAATACTGAGGATTTTCTTTAATATAAAGATGCCTAAAAGCCGCAAAATATCTCGGGTTATAAAGTGATGAAAAGGTCACATCATAATTTGAAGCATCAAAACTTGTATTTTCACCCATATCTATAAAATCGACATTCATATCGCTTTGAAGCTGTAACTTCGCACCTTGATTCAAAACTATTGACGGGATTGACACATTTGCATTTATAGTAGAAATGTATTTTTGCGCTTCACCAGAGAAAATTATTGAACCGCTCCTATATGACAAATCAAGATTTAACTGGGGTTCCAATGTAAAGCCAGAGCTGTTGATAAAGTTTCCATAACATAAAACATTGGTGTTAATTCCATAAAAATTTCCAACTGAATTTACAAAATTACCTTTAACTACAATATCACCTTCAAGTGAAATGCTACCATTTCCAGAATGAATAAAGTTTCCAAAGTTTATACTATTAATATCATTTGGAATAGTTTTTTTCATATACAAATACTGTATGCCACTATCTTTTGTAAAGTAGATATTTTGATCATTGCCATTATATTGGGCATCATTAGAACAATAGAAAGTTCCACCAATAAATAATGGATACGTCTCTTGAGTAAATGTGCCACCTTCAATAGAACATACAGATTCTATTGTGAACGCTTTATTAAGGGAAATTTTACCGATAAAATCCTTTGTGACATAAAGTGAATTTACTGCGCCAATATCAACAATAGAATCTTTAGAGCCAAGATCATTAAAAATTACTTTTGAACTTTGTTCAGGTGATATATTTCCGCTCCAGTTTGAAGGTTCAGTCCAATAATTTGTTTCACCTAAACCAGTCCATACACAATCAGTATTTGGAAGGAAATATGCTTCAAGAGTGTGATTTTCTTCCACGGATTCAAAGGTTACTAAATATGTCCCAGAAGAACCAACATTATAAATTCTGCCGTCTTTTCTAACATAAGCCAAATAATTTCCTGCTTCGGGTGTTAAAGCAAAAACCTTGTTCTGCCCTTTGTATATGGTTACCAACCCAGAAGGAGATATGGATCCCGATCCTGATCCATTTGTCTCTGCTGTTATTATTTTTATCGCATCACTAAAAAGCGCAATAAAAGTATGATCGCTTCTAATGTTGGAGAAAGTATAACTTGTCCTTGGCCCTAATGACTGTCCGTCAACTATTACATCCAAGACACTATAACCCGACTCAGGAGTAATATCAATTGTAAGATTTTGATCAAAATTGACTTTTATTTCTCCGCTTGGCGAAATAGAGCCGGAACCAAAAGAATAAGCAGATATATCATATTCAAACCATCTAAAATTATTTCCGCTATCTATAGAATTTCCCAAGGGTTTAATAATGAAATCTGCTTCGTTTGTTGAATCTTTGACATCAACATTCTGCACTTCTGCTGAGGATGGCTTTATTCTCCAAACACTCTCATCAGAAGAACTCCTTAAATAAACAGGATTTGAAGATCCACCGCTTACAACAAACTTTCCTAAAATGTTCTGCAATTTGCTTTCTTCAAACCTCAACGTTTTCCCGGGAACTTCGCAAACTAAATTATTAAAATTAAACGAGCCATATATCCCAGCAGCATCATTGCCTGTCAAATAGAAAGAGCCATCTCCACAAATAAAATCCGCGGAATCAGATTTATAAACAATACCTTCAACAGAAATCGGAGACGAAGATGAAACTTCAAAAGTGCCACCAAAAATTAAAAGATTGGCATCAATATTGTTCGATTTAGACAGATATATTCCACTATTGTCTCCAAGTATTAACCTTTTGTTAAACATTGGACACAATTGAATCCCACCAAGATTAAGAACAGAGTTTGATAACGAAATATCGCTTTCAGAAGTGCTAATAAAAATTTTATCAGAAGCACTTGAGGGTGCCGTTCTTATTGACCAATTATCTTTGTTTAAAAAGTTTGAATCACCGCCTGCACCAGTCCATAAATGTTTCTCCCACAAAAGATAAGGATAGGAATAACCATCATCTATTGACCAAACCGAGCCAAAATTCCAATTTGTAAAATTGTTTCTGCTTTTCATATATGATTCAGGGGTATATGTGCCATAGCCGTTTTCAAAAGATATGTTGTCAAAAAACGAACTGTTAATTTGATAACTTTCGTCATTTTCAACATATCCAACAATTCCGCCTAACTGACTTCCACTAAGCGATCCATCAAAATAGCAATTGCTTATTGCCGCTTGCTCAGCTAAATATCCAGAGATACCACCGGCTTGCATTATGCCTGATACATTAGATAAAGAGTAACAATTTGAAATTGTGCCACCGTTTGCACAGCCAACTATGCCTCCAGATCCAAAATCATGAATAACACCCTGCTGATTAAATTTATAGCTCTTTGAATTGAAATTTCCATCGGTCTTTGAAGAAAAGATGGAACCATCTTCAGACAAAAGACCACAAATACCGCCAGAGTTATAATTATTTGCAGTTACAGAACCAACAAAATAACAATTATAGATTGTTCCAGAATTTATACTTCCTGTTATACCTCCAACATTAGTATATCCTTCTATTGTCGCGTTAGAAAGCTTTAAAGCATAAATATTGGTGTTTCTGACATTTCCAAACAACCCAACATTATCACTATTTGAACGCTTTATCCATAAGTTGCTAATAGTATAATAATTCCCATTGAAAGAATTTTGTGTAAATGGATTAGAAGATATAAAGCCAATTGGTATAAATCCCTGATAATCACCGCTTAAATTATCATAATTCCACTTTGAAGTAATACTTGCATCAATATCATTGTTGAGTTTAAAATACAAATTGTTTGGTGGAAAGCCAGCTATACCCTGCAATCCATAAACATCGTAAATTAAATAAGGGTTGCCTTCTGTCCCTTCTCCCGAAACTCTCATAAAATATGGCAAGCCAGAATTAGAAATTGTTTGTGGTATATTAAATTGCCCTTCAACATTAAAGCCATAACTTTGTGGATTTAAGCAAACAAAATTTCCTGAACTTTGAATATAATCATTTAGAACAGTCAGATCTGCTTCTTGAGTAATAATAATATCGCTTGAACTTTCGATTGAAACGCCTAAAATATTATTGTTTGGATTAAATTGGTCAAGTATTGAATATCTTTTTGAAGCTTTTTCGTTAAAAACAATTCGTTCATTTACCTGAGGTGTAGAAACACCAGTCCAGTTTAGAGGATCTGACCAATACGGTGTTGGACCGTCGCCAGTCCAAGCCTTTACGCCTTCTTGCACAAAATACACTTCAATACTTTGAACGTCTGATTCTGCAGAAATATAAAATGTTATTGGCGGATTAGCTAATGATTCGGTTGTTGACCTTCCATCAATTCTTACAAAGCCAATGTAATACCCTTCATTAGTATTAACCTCAAATGACACTATTGAACCATAGTTTACTTGTACTTCGCCGGGTGGCTCTATTGTTCCTCCAGAATTTGAAATGGTTCTTACAATTATTCCTACAAATCCATCCCAATTTACATTATTGTGACCATCATAAGAAAATTGTGTATGAATTGGCTCACTGCTGATATTATAGGAATAAGAAACATTTAATCCAGAAAAAACCTTAGATCCTTTTGGATGAATATACCAATGTTCAGAAGTAGATGGAGACAAAACAATTAAACTGCCAGCATTTGATTCCCTGCTAAAATAAGCATATGATTCTATTGTTTGAACATCACCAGAATTAAAAACTAATCTCTTACCGGGAACATCACAGTACAAATTGTAAAAAGTGTTATTACCTTTAACAGTAGAAATTTTGGTGTTGTCTATAAATTTTACTGTGCTAGCAATCCCATAATTAAAAAAACCTTCAAAAATTCCTAAAATCGAATCTTCTTTTGTTCGAAAATCTCTAGAAACTTGAATTTCCCATGAACCAGCATAGAATTCCCCTCCCAAAATGTACAAACTGCCTTTTGAAGGATTTTCATTATAAAGCGTTAAATCATTCCCGAGCGATAAAGTACCTTCAAATAAGGGTGTTAGTATTAAGTCTGAGAGATAAAGTTTTGAATCAGATGGAGTAGAGAACACTTGATCTCCATTAATACAAACCATATCTTGGCTTGTGCTTGGATAGACACTCACATTGCTAAAATTTTTCTTCCAGTTTGTGAGTGTTTTCCAGTTATAATCTCCTGCGGCTCCAGTCCATATATATTCACTCCAATATAATCGAGGCGAAGAAATCCCTTCATCAATAAGCCAAGGGAAACCAAAATTCCATCCAAATGAATCTTTGATATATTCTCCCGGCAAAAATGTTGATCTATACTTTAATTCCTCACTATTGACAATGTATCCATAATTATTTGTTGAAGCATTATTTTGTCTTGCAAAACATTGGAAAATTGTTGCTTCCGATGAGGCATAACCAACAAGCGAACCATTAAAAACTCTTATTGGAATATCCAACTCTACATCTGAATAACATTGTGAAAGAGATGATTTTGAAAATAAAGAACCAATTAAACCCCCTATACCATAAATTGTTGTTGGACAAGATATTTTCCCTAAAGAATAGGAAAACAAAGTAGTAGATTCATCTTGAACACCAATTAATCCCCCAGCAAAGCCAATAATTTGAAGAAACCAGAGATTTTCTACTGGATTGGTTATATTAATCGAAACATTAGATGTGCAATAAGCAACTAATGAGTCATTAAAACTCCCAATCAATCCTCCAACAGCACCTTTTGAATCTTTTGAATAAACCTCACCGCTTACATTAACATTGCTAATTGAACAACCTATTGCCAAACCTGCCAGCCCACCAATAGACTGGTTTCCGCTAAGATAAAAATTGTCTAATGAGAGATTAGATATTGCAGAATTGCTGACAAAGCCAAACAAACCAACAGCAATATCGTTTGGATGATTTACATACAAATTTGATATTGAATTGTATTCTCCTTCAAAATTGCCTTGAAAAATTTTTACATCACTCCTAAGATAAAAGTCAAATATTGAGGAGAAACCGGCATTAAATCCTATCGGAATAAATCCCTCAAAAGTTTGCAATTTTGAGTTCCAATTCCAATTTCTTGTTTGAGAAGCATCTAAAGATCTTTTTAACACATAATGTGCACTCAAATCACTATTTAAACCCTGCAATCCATAAATGTCGTAAATTTCATAAGGATCTGGCGCTGTTCCAGAACCCGAAAATCTTTTAAAAGAGGCATTGCTAAAATCTACATAGAAATTTTTCTGTGTTGAAAATGGAAAAATTATTGGAACTGTACAAACAAAATTACCCCCATATTGTTCAAATGAAGTTGATAAGGTTACAGAAGCAATCTGCGTGATAGTACCCGTATATTCCTTTTCAATCAAAATTCCAGAAATATTTAACGGGGTGTTTATGATTGCGTTTTTTGTAGAAATGCCTGAAAAAACTGCTATATCATTTGCTTGTGGCAGATAATTACCTAACCAATTATCCATATTAGTCCAATTATTGTTTGAACCATTTCCCGACCAATATCTATACCCTTCTTTTACAAAAAACGCTTCAAGTGTGTTATGCCCTGTGTTGCCAAATATTACAGTTGAAAATTCATGGGTATTAGAAAGTGTTTGTTTTATTCCATTTAGCTTTACATAGCCAATATAATAACCTTCCAAGGCCTCAACTGTAAAAGTTTTAGACTCAGATGTTGGAATACAGACCCTCCCATTTACTCCAAAAGGAGTAATAAGGCCTCCTTCATTGCTTGAAACTGTCACAGAACCGCCGCCACGACTAAAATCCCATCCATAGTTGCCGCCGCCATCATAGGAATTTTCGGCAGTAATTACAGAACCCAAATTATAGGAATTTGCAACAATCACATAATTTGCTGTTACAGTTGAACTGGGATAAATATACCAAGTTGAATCATTAGTATCTCCCGAAAGAACTATCTTATTTCCATCTTGTCCTATAAATTCAACAGTTCCTTGTGTTGTTAAAACTGAACCATTATTGAAAGTTATCTGTTTACCGGGTGTTGAGCAAAAAACATTATTTAAAGTAATGGAACCAGAAACAACTGATTCTTGTGTCCCTCCAAAAAAAACAGAACTTCCAGAAGTTAAAAATGTGCTTGTGCTGTCAACAAATAAGCTTCCCTCAAGAGTAATAACTCTGTTTCTTATATCAAATAAAGAGTTTGCACCAATATGCAAAACGCCTCTTGAATAACTATTTGAAAAAGTTGCATCAGTTTCAAAAGTTGCACTTTCTTGAGTCAAAACCAAAGATCTTATTGTAAGAGATGTATCGCGTAAAACAATACCCCTTTCACCATTGTAAGCGTAAGCAATGTCTTCATTTGAATCAGGATATCCTGTTAAATCACCAAACCAGTTTGAAGAATCTAGCCAACTATCGCTTGTGTCTCCAGACCACTTATATTTTTCCCAGACAAAATATGGATGGGAGATATTTTCATCTATATGCCAAAAGCCGTTTGGATCTTTTGCAATATTCCAACCGGCAAATGTCTCTTCTTGACTCAGTTGTGAATTTGTTCTAAACTCACCAATACCATTATCATAAGTAGAATCAGAAAAATATGATGACTCAATAGTGGAAGAGTTTAAAAAGCAAGACCCAACAAGACCGCCTACGTTATTTAACAAGTATGCAGAAGATATCTTGCCATCTGAAAAACATTTTGTTATTGTACTACCATTGGTAATTCCAACTAAACCACCATATCCAGTAAAGACACCTAAGTTTTGTACTTCCAAACTGATTGAAGCAGTTGAATAAGAATTACTTAAAAAAGAAGAACCCGATAAAGCACCAATTAATCCACCTGATGCAAAAAAGAAGGAACTATTAGTAGAATTTAGGTTTATTACCCCATTAGATTTTGACCATGAAATGTTTGAACCATAAGCGTTACCAATCAAAAGACCAAAATTTAAAGAAAAATCAGAACTTGAATTAGGCACCTCCATATTTCCAGAAACAGAACAACCTCTGATTGTTGAATTTTCACAATAACCAGCTAAAATTCCTCCACTGACATTGTAAATAGCCAAATAAGCATCTTCAATGGTAAGATTTTTTATAGATGCATTTACAGTTCTGCCAAAAAGCCCCCCATGTGTAGATCTTGATCCAAAAAAACCAGCAATTTGTCCAAAATGTTTTATATAAAGGTTTGATATTTTTCTATGTTTACCATCTAAAACACCTCTAAACTGCCTATTCACTAGACTATAAGTACGTTGCCCAATTGGTATAAAACCTTCATAAGTTCCATAAATTGCATTATAGTTCCATCTTGAAGTTGGACTTGCATCTATATCATTTGCAAGTTCATAATTAGCGGATAAATTTGACCACATTCCCTGCAGACCATAAACATCATATATTTTGTAAGGATTTGATGATGTGCCAGATCCACTAAATCTATAAAAATGCGGATAAACTGGATTTATAGAAAAACTTCCGCCAACAAAAAACGGGCTCGATGATGGATCTGAACATTCGTATGTTGCAATTGGACCAGAACAAATAAAATCTCCTTCTACTGACAAACTAACACCACTATTTTGGATAAATTTACCTCCAAGGATAGAAAAATTGCTTTCTACAGTTAAATCCCTCTGTTGGATTACCTGACCAACATAAGTTGATAATTGAATCGAATAAACTTCACTTGTAAAATCACTATCAATGAAAGATGCATCCGTTGTCGCATAAACTACTATATCCCTATTTGTTGGCACAACAGAATCTTTCCAATTTTCTTTTGTTGACCATTTTTTATTGCTTCCTTTTCCTTCCCATGTACAAATATCTCCATAAAAGAACAAATAAGGATATCCATTATTGACATTTGATTGGGGTCTAATTCTCCAAACATTTTGAAAATCCCAACCAACAAATGTTGCCTCTTGTGTCATATCATAAGTTGATTCTGGGGTTCCTTTTCCTGTATCACTTTGCCCAGAGGTTTGTCTATCATAGTAACAACTTTCTATAGTAGTATAACTTATTGCATATCCAATTAAACCTCCCCTGTGAGGACTTGGCGTCCAAACTTTTGCCGCTGAATAACAATTTCGGATTTGGATAATAGTTTGCTTGGTGCTCAGAGCAAGTCCGATTAATCCGCCTGCATAACTCCAAGTCCCTTCATTAGAAATAGAAACTGTTGATGACGCAAAACAGTTTTTTATTGTAATAAACCTATTAGGATGTTCATTATAAGCATAACCAATTAATCCTCCTATTGTATCCCACTTCAAGCCATGTAACTTTGAAGAAGTTACAGAACAGGATTCAATAGTTCCTTTTGCAAGTCCTGCCAACATACCCACCGTTGCAGAACTTTTTCCATCATTCTCATAAGAACCAGAAACAGTTAAATTTTTTATCACTGAATTAGAGCCAGCAGCCCCAAACAAGCCTATATAGGTATAATCACTCCTAGAACTTGTTAGGCAAATACCAGTTATTTTGTGCCCATTACCATCAAATGTTCCTTGAAAGTGGGTAAGGCTGTCCCCAATCGGCTCCCAACCTATTTCTGGATTTGTCCACTCAGCTTTTTTTGTTTGCCACCCTGAATCACTTTGATCATAACTATCATCAGAATTAAAATCCAAATCCCTCATCAAAATGTAAGTTTTGCTCGACCAATTTACGGTATCTCTAATTTTATCTAACTGCTGAAGATAATAGATTTGAATGACTTCTGAAAAAGCATGAGAAGAAAGTACTTTTGTTAGAAAAATCAGAAAAAACACAACAAACCGTATAAAGCAAAAACTTCTTAGCAAAAATTCCCCTTTATTTTCTTTACTTAAAATATTGGCAAACTTAATTATCATTTTAATTTATAAAATTATAGAGTGTAGAATATACAAAAGTCAACATTTTTTTCGCAAAAAACCTTATTAGGAAATAATTGTGGAATGATACAACTACAGAAAAAAGGGAAATGATGTCTTTATTATTCGAAATTACGGCAAAATTATTATGCTATAATCAAAAAACCATAGTCAAAACAACTCTGCCTTGAGGATCAATCTCTAAAACTTTGACCAAAACTTTGTCCCCGATTTTTACTACATCTTCAACTTTGTTTACACGTTTTCGCGCAAGTTTTGATATGTGTACCATCCCATCTTTCCCGGGCAAAACTTCAACAATCGCTCCAAAAGGCATAATGCGCGTAACCTCACCTGTATAAACTTTTCCAACTTCAATATCTTCGGCAATGGAAAGAATCCGCTTTTTTGCGGACAGTGCGTTTTCAGCATTTGTTGAAGTGATGAAAATTTTCCCATCATTTTCAATGTCAATTTGGGCTCCTGTTTCTTCAATTATTTTTTTGATATTTTTCCCTGAAGGCCCAATAACAAGCCCAATCTTATCAGGATTTATTGAAAAGCTGATCACTCTTGGCGCGTTCTCTGAAAGCTCTTTTCTGGGAGAAGAAATTGTCTCAAGCATTTTTTGCAAAATATAATTTCTGCCTTCTTTTGCGAGAAAAAGAGTATCTTTTATTATCTCATCAGTCAATCCGCTATTTTTAATATCAAGCTGTATTGCCGTAATTCCTTTTGAAGTTCCCGCAATCTTAAAATCCATATCTCCCAAAAAATCTTCTAGACCCTGCAAATCAGAAAACACTCTGTATTTTCCATCTTCCTCAACAAGACCCATTGCTATCCCGGCAACAGCCGCTTTAATTGGAACACCTGCATCCATCAAAGCCAAAGTGCTTCCACAGGTTGAAGCCATTGACGAAGAGCCATTTGAACCTAGAATTTCTGACACAAGGCGTATTGTGTATGGAAATTCTTCTTCGCTTGGTATAACTGGAAGAAGCGCTTTTTCTGCCAACGCACCATGGCCAATTTCTCTTCTGCCGGGACCTCTAAGAGGTTTTACTTCGCCAACACTATATGCAGGCATATTGTAATGATGAATGTATCTTTTCTGGCTTTCTTCAGTTGAAAGGCCATCTATAATTTGGGCATCTCCTTTTGAACCGAGCGTTACCACAGTAAGCGCCTGCGTTAAACCTCTTGTAAAAAGCGCACTGCCATGAGCTTTTGGAACAATTCCAACCTCACAACTTATTGAGCGAATTTGATCCAATTTTCTGCCGTCTGGGCGGATATTTGTATCTATTATCATGCTTCTTACAAACTTTTTTTGGATTGACTTTACAACAAAAGAAATATCAAACGGATTCTTTTCCAAAGAGGATATCATTTCTTCATTGCCTGAAGATTTTATTTTTTCCTCAATGAGAGATTTTATGAACTCAAACTTTTCAATCTGTTTGTCTTTATCTGCAATGTTTAATGCGTCCTTTATGTCGTTTTCAAAATTTGACCTGATAAAATCTTCGACAAGCGGATTTGGCTTGTAAGGCTCAAACTGCATCTTTTCAACGCCCACTTGTTTTTGCAAATCAATCTGCAAATCTATAGTTTTTGAAATATAATCTTTTGAAAAGTTTATCGCTGAAATGAAATCCTCTTCTGAAACTTCTTTTGCTGCGGCTTCTATCATTAAAATTCTTTCCTTAGTGCCAACAATCACCAAATCTAAATCGCTTTTTTCAAGCTCTGCGCTTGAGGGATTTGCAATAAAATTTCCATCTAATCTTGCGATCCGAACAGCACCGACAGGACCTAAAAACGGGATCTCTGAAATTGTAAGAGCGGCTGAAGCGCCAATTATCGACAAAACATCCGGAAGATTTTCTTCATCAACAGACAAAGGAGTTACAACAATTTGAACTTCATTTCTAAAACCTTCTGGGAAAAGTGGTCTGATTGGCCTGTCAATCAGCCTTGAAGTTAAAATTGCTTTTTCTGACGGCTTGCCTTCTCTCTTAAAAAATCCGCCGGGAATTTTGCCAACAGCATACATTTTTTCCTCATAATCAACAGACAGAGGGAAAAAATCCACATTTTCTTTTGGTTTTGCACTTACAACACAAGTGGCAAGTATCATAGTGTCTCCACAATTTACAACAACTGATCCTGAAGCTTGAGTGGCTAATTTGCCTGTCTGAAGAGTAATTGTCTTGCCGGCAATTCCCAAAGAGGAAGTTTTTGTCATCTGATCCCTAAACTTTTTGCTAATTTTGCATATCTTTCAGGATTGTTTTTTTTGAGATAATTTTGCAATCTTTTTCTTTTGCCAACCATTTTCAACAATCCCTGACGTGTGTGATGATCTTTTTTGAATTTTTCAAGATGTTGTGACAGGTGCCTGATTCTTTCTGTGAGAATCGCAATCTGAACATCAGCTGAACCACAGTCTTTTTCATTTATTTTGTATTTTTCTATTATCGCTCTTTTGTCCATTTGCTTTGATTATATCATATCACATCAATTCCGCGCAACACTTATTCGGCTTAATATTTTTTTTGCTGAATTTATGTCTTTTCGTATTTGCTCAACAAGATCATTAATTGAAGCAAATTCTTTTTCTGTTCGCAATTTTTCAATCAAGAAAACTGATATTTTTTTGCCTGTTATATCTCTGTTAAAATCTATCAAATGGACCTCAAAAGTAATTTCGTTTTTGCCAAAAGTCGGACGGCTGCCGATATTTGCAACACACCAAAACTTTTTTTTGTTCACTAAGGCCCAGCCGCAATAAACTCCGTTTTTGGGCAAAATTTTTTCTTCTGACAATTCCAAATTCGCTGTTGGAAAACCTATTTTTCTGCCAATTCCATGCCCTTTTATTACTTTGCCCATAACTAAATATGGATGCCCAAGCAGATTTACAGCATGATAAAATTTTCCAGATTTAATTAAAGTTCGAATCAATGTGCTTTTTACAACTCTGTTGTTCTCAATCTTATCTTTTACGCCAAACACAAAAAAGCCATCTTTTTTGCCAATTTTTTTCAGTTTTGCAACATTGCCTTCTTTGTTTTTCCCGAAAGTGTAATCATTGCCGACAAAAATTGCTTTTGTTCTTAATAACCGAACCAAATATTTTTCAACAAACATTTTGTAGCCTGTAGATGCAAACTTTTTGTCAAAAAGAAGAACAAGCATATAGTCAACACCAAGCGATGATACAAAATAGGCTCTTTCAGAAATAGTTGTAAGCAATCCCGTTTTTTTGTTTTTGTGAATAATGACGGAAGGATGCGGATCAAATGTTACGACAACACAAGGTATTTTTTGCTTTTTGGAAAACTCAACGGCTTTTGAAATAACCCTTTTGTGGCCAAGATGAACACCATCAAAAGTCCCAAGAGCAACAGCACAGTTTGGCTTGTTAAATCTATGGATATTTTTAATAATCTTCATTTTACGAAAATCGATCTAACCAAAAGAGTAACGCTTTTTATGTATTCAGAGGCTGGCCAAAACAATAATTGCGCCAAGACCAAAGTTCCTAAAATTCTTCCCAAAATAATATAAAAAACCATCGCCCTTACATCATTTTCATCTCTCTTTCCTCTAACTGCCTGATCAGTTATAAATGCGCAAGTTGGATCAACCATCAATGCCAATAAAACTGTTGCCATGCCATTTACAATTCCGGATAATTGGCTTGCTGTTGTCCTAAATTCCGGCACTTGCGCTCCTGCATACAAAGAAGATAAAACCCCTATTGCATATATTGAAACCATTAGAAAATTGAGCCATAAAAAAGTTGTTGACATATTTTTAAGTTTTAGATTTTTGAATGTGTTTTTGTTCGGCAATCGAAATGCTTTAACAATTTTTTTTATGTTGACAGGTTTTACTGCTTCAAGAAAAAGCCGTGGGATTGAACCTACTTTTTCAAAAACATAAATCGCCTTTTCAAAAAGATAAACAAAGTATGGTATAAGAACCGCTCCCAAAACATTCCCGATAAAAGCGGCAAAAATAATTATTCTAAAATTAAATGCCAGAGAATCAGGAGAATTTAACCTTATTGCATTGTCAACCATACCACCAAGCATTGGCGCTTGAAGCATGTTTGACATTCTTGAAACTAAAAATGCGGTGTTAATAAAAGCAAGACTTGTTGCAACTTGCTTGCTCCTTACTCCTGCAAGGCGCATGGATGAAGAAAGTGTTTCAGTAAAATGTATTATTGCAGTTAATATACAAACAAAAATGAGGACATTCATTTTTTGTTCCTATACATTTATTTTACACTTTTAACCTTTTTAGGGGAATGCAAAACAGATTTAAATTCATCCGCGAATAATTTCATCAGTTTAAGAGAGAATTTTTCGGGATTTATTTTATAATCGTTTAAACAAGCCACTCTTATCGGAGTGCCGGTTTTTACAATATTTAGGCCAATATGTATAAGACAAGAAACGGGAGAGCAAGTTGCAACTGCAACAGTTAGTTTTTTTTTGCCGTCATAAATGCCGTTTTCTCTTCTTATAAGCCTTTTTACTTTGATTTTTTTGTTTATTTCATCGCTGATTATTGATAGAAAAAGCCGTTTCAAAAGAATTGCTTTGAGCAGATCTTTATCAAAAATCTCTATGATGAAGTGAAGCATATTGTCACTGAAAATGAATTCCCTGTTTTTTTTGTCTTCGATATCAACCATGTGTTCTTTAACCTTTGCTGGACCAATAAAAGATATAATTGCATTTCCTCTTATGCCGGAAACTTCTTCACAAAAAAAAGATCTCAACTGAGAGCCATCATAAAGAATATTTTTTTCAATAAATGAATAATTAAAACCGTTAATCGGCATATTTAAATCTATCCTTTATCATTTCAAAAGCGTTCGCCTGCCTGAAAGCGCGCTTTAATCTTATACAGCTTTCGCAAACTCCGCACATTTTCTGATTTGAAGATTTTTTATAACAGGAATAAATAAGATGCAAAGGAGAATTCATTCTGATTCCAGCTTTTACTATGCCGGATTTTTGATAGCTTTGAACATAGCTTATCACTCTTGGCCGTGAAAGCGTTGAAAATTTGAGTGCAGAATTTATGCTATTTACAAATTGAATTGAATTATCTGAAAAGTTAGCCGCTTCCTCACTATTAAAACCGCATACTATAAGATCGGCTGAATATGCTTCTGCAAAAGACGCTGCAATATTTACAAAAACTCCATTTCTGTTTGGAACCCATACAAGCGCTACATTTTTTATAAAAACTTCTGGCCTTGAAGACAAATCAATCTTGTCGTAACTTGGAATTTTTGCACTCTTATTAACCAAACTTGTATTCGTGATCTGCTTTAACCATTCAAGTCTTATTATTTTGTGTGGGATATTGTAGTGTTGTGCGATTTTTTGTGCACTATCTTTTTCGTTCTTAAATGCCTTCTGCCCATAATCAAAAGTCAGAGCCAAAATTACATCGGTTTCTTTTTTGGCAAAACTCAACGATACCAGAGAATCAAGTCCACCTGACAATAAACATATACTTTTCATAATCTTATGATTTGGGTGCGTTCCGCACCAATAGAAACCATTTCAACAGGAGTTTTTGAAAGCTCTCCAATCCTTTTAACATAGTTTTGTGCATTTTTAGGCAAAAGTGAAAAATCAGAAATTTTTGTTGTGTCCTGTTTCCATCCTGGCAATTCTTCATAAACAGGTTCACACTTTTCCAAAACACTTAAATCTGAAGGAAAATAAGTAATGAGTTCTCCGTTATATCTATAAGCGACGCAGATCTTTATGGTTTCCAGATCGTCCAGAACATCTAATTTCGTTAATGCAAGCGATGTAAACCCATTTACCTGCTTTGAATAAGAAGCAACAACCGCATCAAACCATCCGCATCTTCTAGGTCTGCCAGTAGTTGCGCCGTATTCATTTCCTTTTTCTCTTAAATAATCGCCGAGTTTATCTTTGATTTCTGTAACAAACGGCCCACTTCCAACACGGGTAAGATAACACTTTACAACGCCAATTACATTGTCAATCAAAGTAGGACCAATCCCAGCGCCAATACATGCTCCGCCTGAAATTGGATTTGAAGAAGTAACAAAAGGATATGTTCCATGATCAACATCAAGCATTGTGCCTTGCGCCCCTTCAAGAAGAATTTTTTTGCCGGATGAAACAGCTTTGGTTATAAGAGCGCCCGAATCTTCAACAACATTTTTCTTGATTATTCGCGCATATCCGAGATATTCGTCAAATATTCGGTCAAAATCCAAATCAACCGAAAAATCGTAAAACTTTTCCAACATAAAGGTTTTTTCTTTTATATTCCACAGAAGTTTTTCTTTAAAAGAATCAACATTAAAAAGATCAGCAATCCTTATTCCCCTTCTGTTTATCTTATCTACATAACAAGGTCCAATCCCTCTGCTTGTGGTGCCGATTCTGCCCGCTTCTCTTAATTTTTCCTGAGCTTGATCAATCAGCCTATGATAAGGAAAAATTACATGTGCTCTTGAACTTATTAAAAGGTTTGAGACATCTACTCCTTGCGATTTTAATTCTTCCATTTCCCTAATCAAAACCAATGGATCAACCACAACTCCATTTGCTATAACACATTTGACATTTGGATAAAATATACCAGAGGGAATAAGATGCAGTTTAAAAGTTTTGTTTTTAATTACAACTGTATGGCCAGCATTGTTTCCGCCTTGGTAGCGCACAACCATATCCATATCTTTGGACAAAAGATCTGTTATTTTGCCTTTGCCCTCGTCTCCCCATTGGGACCCAACTATTATTGTTACTGACATTTTTTCTCCTAAAAAAAGGCGCAATTTAAGCGCCCAATTTATTTTAGCATATTTATCAGATAATTTTTATTCCTAACTCTTTAAGCTGTTTTGGATCAACTTCTGATGGCGCCTGAGTAAGTGGGCAAAATGCGGATTGTGTTTTTGGAAATGCAATAACATCCCTGATAGAATCTTCCTTTAGTAAAAGCATCACAAATCTATCAACCCCTAATGCTATCCCACCATGAGGCGGAGCGCCATATTTAAGAGCGTCCAAAAAGAAACCAAATTTAGCTCTTGCACTTTCCTCACTCAATCCCAAAATATTAAAAATTTTATTTTGAATCTCACTATTGTGGATTCTTATGCTTCCACCGCCAAGCTCGACTCCATTTAGGACGAGATCATAAGCCTCGGCTTTTATCGATGAAGGATTTTCTCTAAATCTTTGTTCTATCGAAGAAAGATCCCCTTGCGGTTTTGTAAATGGATGATGCCTTGAAACCCATCTATTTTCTGTATCACTGTATTCCAAAAGCGGAAAATCAACAACCCACAAAAAGTTGAATTGAGAATCATCTACTAACCCCATCTTTTGAGCAATAGATATTCTAAGCTGCCCAAGAACATTTGCCGCTGTTGATAATTGATCAGCAGCAAAAATAATAATATCTCCAGTTTGAGCTTGTGCTCTTTCAATTATTTTGTTGAGTTCATCGGCGGTTAAAAACTTTGCAATTGGAGATTTTACTCCTTCTTTTGATAAAACAATCCAAGCCATTCCTTTAGCCCCGTTTTCTTTGGCCAAATTTTCTAAAGAATCTATTTCACTTCTTGAAAACTCAGCCCCATTTTTAACACAAATGCACTTAACAACTCCTCCTTGCCCAACAGCGTTTGAAAATACATTAAAAGAAGAACCCTTGACAATATCAGAAATGTCTTTTAACTCTAAACCATATCTTGTATCAGGCTTATCTGTACCAAATCTGTTAATAGCTTCGTCATAACTTATTTTTGGAAAAGGCGATCTGACAACAGGAATTTTTCTTGAAAGAGGAAGTTTCGACAACTCCTGCAAAATGTACTCAATCATTTTCTCTATTAACGATATAACATCATCTCTTTCCACAAAAGACATCTCTAAATCTATTTGAGTAAATTCCGGCTGTCTGTCTGCACGCAAGTCCTCATCTCTAAAGCATCTTGCAATCTGATAATATTTTTCAATTCCGGATACCATAAGAATCTGTTTAAAAAGTTGCGGGGATTGGGGAAGTGCGTAAAATTTCCCCCTGTTTACTCTTGAAGGCACAAGATAATCCCGGGCTCCTTCGGGAGTGCTTTTACCAAGAAAAGGCGTTTCAATTTCCCAAAAGCCGTTATCATCAAGGAAATCTCTTGCTGCCTTTAACATTTTATATCTAACAAGCAAATTCTCTTTCATAGTTTCTTTTCTTAAATCCAAATATCTGAATTTGAGGCGTGTTGTTTCATCTATCGGCTTTTGGGCATCGGCTATTTCAAAAGCAGGGGTTATTGATGTGTTTAAAATTTCTATCTCAAACGGAATTATCTCTATTTCACCAGTTGGAATGTTCATGTTTATTGAGGAAGGATCACGTTTGCTTACCACCCCTCTGACAGCAATAACATATTCGCTTCTGACTTCTTCAGCAACTTTATGCAAATCTTTTTTTTCGATATCAAAAACAACCTGAACAATCCCAGATCTATCACGAAGATCAATAAAAATCAAATTCCCATGATCTCTCCTGCGATGTACCCATCCGCACAGCACAACCTCTTTCCCGACATCATTAATTTTTAACAAACCGCAACTTGCATTTCTTTTTAACACTTTTTTATCTCCCCTAATAATTCTGAAATTTTTATTTCTTTTTGATCTCCTGATTTCATATCGCGCAAGATGCAAATTCCTTTTTGCCTTTCATTTTCACCAAGGATTAAAACATTTTTGGCATGTATAGAATCAGCGGATTTTAGTTTTGAGCTTAAACTTTTATCAGAATAATCAACTTCAATTTTTTTGCCAAGTTTTCTGATTTTACTAACCAAAGAAAATGCAATTTCAGCTGACTGCTCATCCAAAACAGCAAAATAAAAATCTATCAAGGGAGTTTCTATAGAAAGAGTATTTTGAGATTCTATAACTGATAAAAGCCGCTCAAGTCCGATAGCCATACCAACAGCAGGTGTTTCTGAACCTCCCAAATCTTTAACGAGATTATCATATCTTCCACCACCACAAAGGGAATTTTGAGATCCAAGATCCATCGAAACAATCTCAAAAGTTGTTTTGATATAATAATCAAGTCCTCTTACCAATTTTTCATCAACAATTAAATCCAACCCCAAAGATAAGAGCAGTTTTTTTAGTTTTTCAAAATGTGATAAGCAATCCTCACATAAAAAATCAAGAATTTTCGGAGCATCGGAATAAATTTTCTGGCAGGATTTGTTTTTACAGTCCAAAACTCGCAATAAATTTTTTTTTGATCTCTCTCTGCAATCATCACATAAATTCTCTAAATTTGCATGGATAAAATCTTTAAGATTTTGTTCGAATTTTGGCCTGCATTTTTTACAGCCGACTGAATTGATATGCAATTTCAAAGATCTTATCTGTAAAGAAGATAAAAAATCCATAGAAGCCATTATCACTTCAGCATCAGCAAGGTATGAAGAAGATCCCAAAAATTCAACTCCAGCCTGATGAAACTGCCTAAAACGCCCCGCCTGCGGGCGTTCATATCTAAACATTGGGCCAATATAAAACAACTTCACAATTTTGCCTTTTCCCAGCAAATTGTGTTCAATGGCGGCTCTAACAACAGATGCAGTGGCTTCCGGCCTTAATGTTATGTTTCTTCCCCCTTTGTCAACAAAAGAATACATCTCTTTTGAAACAATATCCGTTTGATCTCCTATACTTCTTTCAAAAAGTTCTCTCTGCTCAATTATAGGAGTTCTAATTTCAGAAAATCCGAATGAGCCAAAAATCTCTCTAAACTTTTCTTCAACGAACTGCCATTTAAATGACTCATTTGGCAAAATATCATGTACACCGCGCAATAGTTGATATCTCATCCTGTAATAAATCCTTTTTCAAGAAATACTAACTTTTCCGCTGCCGGGAATTATTTCCCCTATCAAATATCCGTTTTCACCGAGATTTTTTAATACCTCGATTGTTTTTTCAGCATCAAATGGCCTGACAACTGCAACTAAGCCAATTCCCATATTGAATGCTTTGTACATTTCTTCAACTTTTATTTGGCCTTTTTTTGCAATGAACTCAAATATCTTTTGTTTTGGCCAAGAATCAGAATTTATTTTTGCATCAACATCTCTTGGCAAAATTCTTGAGACATTTTCAAAAAGTCCGCCTCCAGTTATATGAGCAAATCCCAAAACTTCAACTTTTTCTATGAGAGAAAGAATTGTGTTTACATATATTTTTGTTGGAGTTAAAAGTATTTCTCCGAGCGTTCCTCCAAGCTCATCAATAAATTGTTCAACTTTAAGATTGGCTTTTTCTAAAAGAACTTTTCTTGCTAATGTAAAACCATTGCTGTGCAGGCCAGATGAAGAAATACCAATTATTTTATCTCCAATTTTTATTTTTGAGCCATTTATTATTTTTGATTTTTCAACTACACCAACAGAAAAACCTGCAATATCATATTCGCCTTTCGAATACATATCTGACATCTCAGCAGTTTCGCCTCCAATCAAAACTGAACCGCTCATTTTACAGCCCTCAACTATTCCCTGCAAAATCTGTTCAGCCAAATTTGGATCTACTTTGTTAAAAGCCAGATAATCCAGAAAGAAAAGAGGTTTTGCTCCAAGCACTGCAACATCGTTTACGCACATTGCGACTGCATCAATACCAATCGTGTTGTGCTTGTTCATTAAGAAAGCAATTTTTAGTTTTGTGCCAACCCCATCAGTTCCAGAAACCAAAACCGGTTTTTTGTACTTATCTTTATCAAAAAGAAAAAGCCCTCCAAAAGAACCTATGTCGCCCAAAACATTTTTGTTATATGTTGACTTTGATAATTTTTTTACGCGATTTACAACTTCATATCCCGCTTCTATGTCAACGCCTGCTTCTTTGTAATCCATATATCTATCCTATCATTATGAAATTGCTAAAACAACAAAACCGTTTTTGTTAAATAATTTTGCAAAACAAGGTTAAAAATTCAAACTTACTTCATACCACTGTTGATATACAACTTTGCCCTGATTAGGATCATAGTACTGTTTGTAATTTGCAATAACATTAGTGAATTGATTTAGTTTATACCCGAGTTTTCCAGTTATAATCGCACCTTCTTCCAAATTTAAACTGCGTGCATCAACAAAATTGGATTGGACAAACTCAACTTGACCAAAATAGTTTTCCGATAAAACTGCTGACGCATAAGCTTTCAGAGAAGTATTGCTGCCCTCGTATCCCTCCAAAACAGCCCAAAAATTCCCTCTTTCAAGAACGCTTGCACCAAGAGAAACTCTGTATCCATTTTTCTCAGTTGATAGCGCCTCGTAAGAGACAATATCGATCGGATTTGTTTCATAATAAGCGTTAAAATAACCGGGAACAAAGTTCTTTTCCAAAAATCTTCTTTCTGCTCTGAAATTAGCTTGTCCAACAAATATGTTTAAATCCTGATTAAATCCAGTTGTAAAACCTGCACCATAGTTGTTTAGCTTGGCGTATTCAGCAAAAAGAGAACCTCCCGCCCAAAGTGAATAGCTTGCATCAAGTCCAAAACCGGATTGAGAAGGATAACTAACCGTCGTGCCATCAGGCCTTGTAAAATTGACTCCATCGCTGTCTGCCGCATAATACTGGCCTATTGTCAAACGCGGTAAAATTTCTTCTGAAATTCTAATAGCGTAAAATCTTGACCAAGTCCCAAGCATATCCAATCCATAAATGTCTTTTTTGTAATATAGCCTTAACCCAGACTGATTGTTTGTTTGTAAAATACCCTGTTGGGCAGAAGTATAATTGTCAACCAACAAACCATAGCCAAGCGTGTAGTTGCTAATAATTCCATATCTAAATCCCCAATTCTGCGAATCATATTGGGCATATCTTAAAACAATATTGTCAGTGATTCTTGAAGAAGGATCATTCAAAGGTATATTTATTGAAAGCCCCAATTTTAACGCTCCAAGTCCAAAATCAGGATTCCATGTGGCTATCCCAGAACCAGTTCCTCCGGATGTCAGATAATTTAGTGCAATGCCATTGCTAAAATTTGCCGTTGTGTAAACTGAAGAAACCTGAGAATATCCAACAGAAACAATTGTCAACAACAAACATAACCCCGTCAATATCTTTTTCATCTTTAAAATTCCTCCTTTTTATTTTTAATGCTTAAAATGTCTCCTGCCTGTAAAAATCATAGCCATTTTGTATTTGTTAGCCGCTTTTATCACTTCTTCATCTTTTACAGATCCGCCGGGCTGAATAATAGCGGTAACACCAGCTTTTCGAGCAACTTCAATAGAGTCGGGAAATGGGAAAAATCCATCGGAAGCAAGGACGGATTTCTTGGCTTTATTACCAGCTTGGTTTATTGCAATAGCAACTGATCCAACCCTATTCATTTGACCTGCACCAATTCCAATTGTTGCACCATTTTTTGCCAAAACAATTGCGTTTGATTTTACAAACTTGCAAACTCCCCAAGCAAAAAACAAATCCTCCAATTCCTGTAAAGTCGGCTGTCTCTTTGTCACAACTTTTATGTCAGACATGTTCAATTCGGCAATATCTTGCTCTTGAATCAACATCCCGCCTGATACTTTTTTATAGTCAAAACTTTTGACTGCATTTGAGTGATTTATTAGATCACATCT
Organism: uncultured bacterium; assembly: GCA_964597815.1. Classification (GTDB taxonomy): domain Bacteria; phylum Margulisbacteria; class WOR-1; order JAKLHX01; family JAKLHX01; genus CAZQZN01. The sequence continues at coordinate 26,592 of CAZQZN010000008.1, forward strand.
GATTATTCTAAGATTTTTCTTCTTTTTGAGTTCTTCAAGCGCCTGATTAGAATAACTTGGTGCAATAACAACTTCAACAAAAAGCTTTGATATTTCTTTAGCACTGGATTCATCTATCTCTCTGTTTGCGGCAACAATACCGCCAAAAGCAGAAACTTTATCGCACTCATATGCTTTTAGATAAGCATCTTTAATTGTTTTTGCAGTGGCAACTCCACAAGGATTATTGTGTTTAACAATCGCAACTGCTGGATTTACAAAATAAGAAACGATAGAATATGCTGCTTCTATATCCAAAATATTATTGAAAGATAATTCTTTTCCCCAAAGCTGATCCGATGAAGTAATACCAGATCCGTCCAATTTATAGAAAGCAGCCTTTTGGTGAGGATTTTCACCATATCTCAAATCCTGAATTTTATTCAAAGAGATGTCAAGTTTTTTCGGGAAAACTTCAGAATCTTTTGAAAAAGAAAGATAGCTTGAAATAGCCATATCATATTTTGCTGTCAATTCAAAAGCCATTTTTTGGAGTTTCTTTTTTGTTTCAAGAGTTATTTCTCCATTGTTTTCTTTAATCTCCTTGATTAACTGCTTGTAAATGTTTGGATTTGTAACAACGGCAACATTTTCTCCGTTTTTTGCTGCCGCTCTTATTATGGAAGGACCTCCAATATCAATATTTTCTATCGCTTCTTCATGAGTAAAATGCTCCTTTGAAACAACTTTTTCAAAAGGATAAAGATTTACAACAACAATATCAATTTTGGGGATTTGATATTTTTTTAAAGTTTTCATGTGAAGCGGATTGTCTCGTTTTGCAAGCAGTCCACCGTGAATTTTTGGATGCAGAGTTTTAACCCTTCCATCAAGCATCTCTGGAAATTTAGTTATTTTTGAAACTTCTATCACTTTTATTTTTGATTTTCTTAACTCTTTTGCCGTTCCCCCACTGGCAATTATTTTGTATCCAAATTTAGAAAGCGACTTTGCAAATTGACTTATCCCGGTTTTGTCTGAAACGCTTATCAAAGCATATCTTGGAGTTTTCAATTTATCAGCCCTGCCTTTCTATTTTTGTTTTTCTTCCAAATATTTTTACTCTTCCTTGGGCAATCAAAGAAATCGCTTCTGAATAAGCAATGTGTTCCTGTTCAAGTATTTTTTTTGATAGAGACGCTTCATCATCGTCATCAGCGACATTAACCGCTTTTTGCAAAATTATGGGGCCTGTATCGCAACCCTCATCAACAAAATGAACTGTACAACCTGATATTTTTACCCCATAATCAATCGCCTGCTTTTGTGCGTGTAATCCCGGGAATGAGGGTAAAAGCGCAGGATGAATGTTTATTATCTTATTTTTAAAAGCGTTTATAACATCTTTTCCGACAATCCGCATATAACCGGCCAAACAAATTAAATCGGGATTTTTTTCTTTCAAAATAGTCAAAAGACTTTTCTCGTATTCATCTTTGCTGGGAAATTTTTTGTAGTCAAGTAAAACTGTCTCTATGTTATGATCACTTGCAATTTTTAATCCATAAGCGTTTGGATTATCAGAGATAACACAAAGTATTTCGGAGTTAAGTTTTTTTGATTCAATTGAATCTATTATCGCTTTGAGGTTTGAACCTCTTCCAGAAATCAATACTACCAGTTTTAGCAATTGCATCGGATTAATTATAGCATTTTGACAGTGGAATTTTATTATATTTTTGTCGAAATATATTTAGAATATGATAGCAACAAAATTGAACAATATAGTGCCTTTTCCAATCAGAACCCAAGTTAAAAGGCCTGTTTTTAACACAAGAATTGCGTCTTTAGGTGACGCTCATGGCTCATTAAAATGGATTGAACTATCAAAACGTGCGGAAAGAAACAGTGACAAAATAATAGGACTCGGAGATCTAATCGACAGAGGAATTCATAATATAGATGTACTAAAAAGGGCCCAAGAACTTAATTCATCTGGTAGATACACGCAAATATTGGGTAATCATGATTTGTTATTTGTTAACGCGGCTCTTGGTGATGAATTATCACTAGTTAATTGGATAAGAAACGGAGGGGAAAAAACTCTAGATGAATTTAGAGTCAATCCTCTCCAAAAAATTCTTTCCAAAATGTTTGGTTATACCCCAAAACAATCTGTTATGTTTATGGATTTTGCATATTGGATAATGGAAAACGCAAAATTATATCATATAGATGAACACGGCGCCCTTTACACACATGCAGGCATTCCAATAAATGATGAAGGAGTTAGCACTCTTGAATACTCTGGTATCAAAGGAATCAAATGTTTGGACAAAGCCACGGACGATTTAAGAAATGCTCTTTTACAAAGAAATTTTGGACATGAAGTTTTTAAATTTTTGCAGGGAAATGAAAACGCTTTTTTATGGGATACAAATTGGTTTGAAAAACTTATCAAGATAGACAGCGCAAATAATCTAATTGATAGTTTGGGAATAAACCACCTGATTTTTGGACATCTCCCAAAAAGAGGAGTGATCAGCATCGACAACAAGGTTTTTTGTATCGGCGGAAACATTGAAAGTGAGTCAGCATCATTCATCATAAATGGTCCCAAGACAATTGAAATTGAAAGCTTAAGCGGCCAAAGAACAGTGATTGAAAAATAAGGTTTACAAAGTTTTGCTAACCATTGAACGATAATTTCTAGTTTCCAGCAATTTTATCAATTTCAAATTAACAAATCGCATTTGTCATGCTTTTAACAAAATGATATTATTAAGCTATGGAATACAGAGGGCTTATAGAAAAATACAGGGAATATCTCCCTGTAACAGACAAAACACCTGTTATAACTTTTTATGAAGGCAACACTCCCCTTTTATATGCAGAAAATTTGAGTAAAATCACAAATCTCAAAGTATTTCTAAAATATGACGGTATGAATCCAACAGGATCTTTCAAAGACAGAGGAATGACTTTAGCAGTCAGCAAAGCAAAAGAAAAAGGATTCAAAGCAGTTGCATGCGCTTCAACAGGCAACACTTCTGCATCAGCAGCGGCATATTCCGCAAAAGCTAATATGGATTGCATTGTTATTATCCCAGGCGGTAAAATTGCTCTTGGCAAACTTGCACAAGCAATAATGCATGGAGCAAAAGTTTTCGCCGTTGACGGGAATTTTGACAAAGCACTTGAAATCGTCAAAGAACTCTGCAACAAATATCCGGTTGAATTGGTCAATTCTATCAATCCATTCAGGATTGAAGGGCAAAAAACCGCCGCATTTGAAATATGCGATGTTTTGGGCGACAGCCCTGATTATCTGTGCATACCAGTCGGGAACGCAGGCAACATTACAGCTTATTGGAAAGGTTTTAAAGAGTACAAACAAAAAAACAAGATCAAAAATCTGCCCAAGATGCTTGGTTTTCAGGCAGAAGGCGCTGCTCCAATAGTAAAAGGATATCCTATTCCAAATCCAGAAACAATAGCAACCGCAATAAGGATTGGAAATCCTGCAAGCTGGCAAAGCGCTGTAAATGCGGCCAAGGAATCAAACGGCTCTATCAAAGCAGTCTCAGATGATGAAATTTTACAGGCCTATAAGCTTGTAAGCGAAAAAGACGGAGTTTTCTGTGAACCAGCGTCAGCAGCTTCAATTGCAGGATTGCTAAAAAATTATAAAGAAATACCTCAAAGCAGCAAAGTAGTATGCGTTCTAACTGGACATGGGCTAAAAGATCCAGATACCTCAATAAAATCCGGCAACAAACCATTTGAAGTCAAAGCAGATTTAAATGAAATCATTAAAATCCTCGGTTATTAAAAACACCTTCTGTGAAATATCAATATTTACTTGAATTGTTGATATATTACTAATATAATTATGCAAAATGGAGAATGATCTTTTTGATATTGTCATCACAGCAAACAGCCCAGGGGAACTCTATTCTCTTGTCAGACCGTTAATAAAATCAATAAGTAAACATATTCCATTTTCGAGAATAATCCTTGTGATAACTCCTTGCCAATATGCAAGCGGAAGAGAAATCGAGGTTGCAAAAACTTTCCCGGAAATTTTCGAAATTATTTTGCCAGAGGAATATAAAAAATGGATTTTCAAAAACCAGCCACCAAAAGGAATTTCTTTTTCAAAAAAAGGTGCAGTTTTATATTTAGGGGGGGATTTGATAAATGGTGTTCTCCTCTCAAAAAAGTTAAATTACCCGGCATTTGCATATTCGATGAACAAAATTGCATGGGCAAAACATTACAAAACTTTCTTTGTACCTGACAAAAATATTGCGCAAAAGGCCTCAAAAAAAGCGCCAAAAGAAAAAATTAAAGTTGTGGGAGATCTAATGGTTGATTCCGCACTGTTAAATATTTCAAAAGAGCAAGAAGACAATATTGATATCACTTTTATGCCGGGAAGCAGACCAAAACACATTAAATTTTTAGCCCCTTACTTTATCAAAACAGCAAATATACTCAAACAAAAAAACTCTTCGCTAAAATTTGCTTTTGCTCTCTCCCCTTACTGCCCATATGCACTGCTTGAAGAATTTATTTCAAAAAACAAAATGGAAGAATTGGAAAAAAAATTTGGAAACAGCGGAATTATAACAACTAAAGATGATAAAAAATTTATTATTTCGGAAAGCGGAACAGAAATACTTCTAATAGAAAAAAATCCATTTCAAGCAATGCAGTCTGCAAAACTCGTTGTGACTATACCCGGCACAAATACTGCAGAAGCAGCTGCACTAGGCAAACCTATGCTCGTTGTCATACCAACATTTAAAGCCGAAGCATTTATCTTTGATGGGTTAGTTGGAATTATTGGAAATGCACCTTTTTTTGGAAGATACATAAAAAGATTGGCAATAGAAATTTTAAGCAGAACCGAAAAATATATTTCTCTTCCAAATAGAAAAGCAGGAAAATCAATTATTCCGGAATTAAAAGGATATATTTACCCGGAAAAAGTTGCAGAAAAAGCTTTGGAGTTATTAAATGACGAGAATCTACTGGAGCAAATGACATTTGAGCTAAAAAAAACAATGGGGCCAGCAGGAGCAAGTGAAAAAATTGTTGAAGAAATAGCAGGGATAACCTGAAATTTGTTAAGTGATATAATTACCTTGTGAATCCATTAACAAGACTTTTAACATATATAAAACCTTACAAAAAAGAAATTCTTTTGACTTTCATCTGTATGATCGCGTTTTCACTTTGCAATATTGCAGTAATGCCTCTTGTTAGCAAACTATCAACAGCAGTTGGAGAAAAAAACTTTTACAAGATAAATATCCTAATACTTATTACACTTGCTGTTTTCTTTATGAAAGGTATTTTTCAATTTGGGCAAGGATATCTTTCGTCCTTTATTGGGCAAAGGGTTGTAACCGATTTAAGAATGCAAATTTTTAAGCATTTGCAGGACTTATCACTTGATTTTTATTCAAAATGGAAAACTGGAGAATTAATGTCTCGAACGATAAACGATATCGCAAATATCCAAATCGCAATAGTGTCTATTTCAACAGAAATAATCCCTCAATTTCTCACGCTTTTCGGTGTGCTGGGATATCTATTTTATCTAAACTGGAGATTAACAATACTTGCCCTAATAATTTCACCTTTTTTTGTTTTTGCCATTGATAAATTTGGCAAACAAATGCGTGAGGTTGGCAGAAAATCACAAAAAAAGATTGCTGATATATCTTCAATATTGCAGGAAACAATTACAGGCGCACGAATTGTTAAATTATTCTCAATGGAAAAGCACGAAATCAATAAATTTAATGCAGAAGCCGAAAAAAGTTTTGGCTGGGCAATGAAAGAAGCACAAATAGATTCAACTCAAAAACCAATTATGGGTTTTTTGCAAGTTATAGCTGTTGTTGTAGTAATTTGGTTTGGATGTTTTGAGGTAATTGCAAACAGATTAACTCCTTCTGATCTGATTGCTTTTTTTGCCGGCGCATTTTTGCTCATAGATCCAATAATTGTAATTTCAAAAATAAATACCACTGTACAAAAATCTCTTGCCTCTGCAGAAAGAATTTTTGAAATAATCGATATCTCTCCATCTATAAATGACAGCAAAAACGCTATTGAAATTGATAAGATCGAAGGAAATGTCGAATTCATCAATGTTGATTTCTCTTATGACAAAAAACACAAAGTCCTGTCTAATATAAACCTGAAAGTGAACAAAGGAGAAACAATTGCTTTGGTAGGACCATCTGGCGCTGGCAAAACAACCTTTGTAAATTTAATCCCCAGATTTTACGACATTGACAATGGCAAAATAAAAATCGATGGAATAGATATTAAAGATATAAAAGTTTTATCATTGAGAAAACATATTGGAATGGTTCCTCAGGATATTATGCTTTTCAGCGGCACAATAAAAGACAATATAAGATATGGGAAAATAGAAGCAACTGATGAAGAAATTATCGAGGCAGCAAAAACTGCAAACGCTCACGATTTTATTATTTCTCTTCCAAAACAATATGATACGGAAGTTGGCGAAAGAGGGCTCCTTCTATCTGGAGGTCAAAAGCAAAGAATTGCAATTGCAAGGGCATTATTAAAAAATCCCGCTATTCTTATATTAGACGAAGCAACATCATCTCTTGATACTGAATCAGAGAGATTGATCCAAGATGCTATCCAAAAGTTGATAAAAGGGAGAACAACGTTTGTAATTGCTCATAGGCTGTCGACAGTTCAAAACGCCACAAAGATTATTGTCCTAAAAAATGGAACAATTATTGAAGAAGGAAATCACAACGAACTAATTGAAAAAAACGGAATATACAAAAAACTTTTTGAGATGCAGTTCAAGAACGAAAAAAATGAAACAAAAACAGACAAACAAATTGGATTGTTCTAAATTATGAAGATACTTTTTATTACAAATGGCCACGGCGAAGATATAATTGCAGCAAGAATCATCAAAGAAATTCAAAACGAACAAATTTTTGCTTTTCCGCTCGTTGGGGAAGGGAAATCATTTGAAGAACTAAAAAATGTTGAAATACTTGGTTCAAGAAAAAAAATGCCAAGTGGAGGTTTCGTTTATCAAAGTTTTTCTAATATAGTTAAAGATATATTTTCTGGGCTTATCGGCAATACATTAGAGCAAATAAAAACCTTAAAGATATTAAAAGGAACTTTTGACAAGGTTATAGCAATCGGCGATATTGTGCCAATAATCGGATCCATCATAGTATCCGAAAAATTTATTTTTATTGGCTGTGCAAAATCAGATTATTATGATTATAGTTATACTCCTTGGGAAAAATTTTTGCTGAAAAAGAGATGTAAAATGTGCTTCCCAAGAGACGAAAAAACAACTGAAAATCTAATCTCTTATGGAATAAAGTGCGCTTATGTTGGCAATCCCATGATGGACTGTATTGAAACAACAAATGAGCCATTTAACAAAAATGAATACGATTTTACAATAGGATTACTTCCCGGCACAAGAGATGATTTTTATTTAAATCTGGAGGACATGATAACTCTTTCCGAACATATTGACAAAATTTTTCAAAGCCAAAACAAAAAGAATTTATATTTAATCTCAGCAACAAAAGAGATAGATATTTCAAAATATACAAATAAGGAAAATGTGATTCTCGCTACAAATAAATTTGGCGATGTAATAAGCCAATCAGACTTGATCATTGGATTATCCGGGACAGGAAACGAACAAGCCGCTGGGCTTGGAAAGCCAATTGTTTCTTTTACAGGAAGAGGAGTTCAATATACATCATCATTTGCAAAAAGGCAAAAGCAATTACTTGGGGATGCCATTTTTGTCGGAAGCAGAAATTTTCAAAAAACTGCGCAAAAAGTTTGGGAAATTCTTACTGACAAAACATTGATGCAAAAAATGGCCACTTGTGGCAAAAAAAGAATGGGGCCAAAAGGAGCCGCAAAAAAAATAGCATATTATATAAAAAATGAGAATTGGTTATAATTTTTTGAATGGGGTCGAATTACCCTTTGTTGAATCCCTGCAATTTATAAGCAAAAATTTTGAAAATATTTCAAATTACATTTTTAAATACGACACGAAAAGAAAAAATTCAATTGTTTATAAAAATTTTTCCGAAGAAAATTTAAATAATGTTGAACCAAATAAAAGATCTTGGATATACGAAGAGATATTTTTACCATTTTCCGTTGCAAACAGTAAAATTGATATATTTTTGGGTTTTAACAATAATCTACCGCTTAGACAACCATGCAAAACTGCCGTAATAATCAAAGATCCTTCCTATTTGATTTTCAAAGACGAAATGCCAAAGGGATGGGAAACAAAAATTAAAATTATGATGAAGTTATCTGCGTCAAAAAAATCAAATAAAATTATAACTTTCTCTGATATTTCAAAATCAATAATTGCAACAAAGATGGCAATTGACGAAAACAAAATTGAAACCATACCCTTTCCTGTAAGTCGTGAATACCAGCCGATTTTTGTCAACGAAATAATCCAAAATTTATTGAGCAAAACGAATATAAAACAGCCATATTTTTTTACTACCTCTAATAAGTCAAAAAGAAAAAACTTAAATGAGCTTTTAGAAATTTTCAAAATGTATTTGGACGCAAATAATGAAGGGTTTCTTATTATCGAATGCCAAGATCAATGTGAATTTGAACAACTAAACAAAAAAAATTCTGGGAAAAATATTTATTTTTTTAAAAGGTTAAATGACAAAGACAAAAAAATATTTCTAAACGGAGCAGCAGGTTATATAACCACATCATTATTTGAAAGCACCTGTGAAGATGAACTCAATGCCATGGCATGCGGAACCCCAGTTATCTGCTATGAAACAGAATCTCATAAAAAACTTCTCGGCCAAAATGCCGTCTTTGTCAAAAAAGGAGACAAAAAATCTTTTCTTAAAATGTTAAAATCAGCCAAAGACAGCTTAAATCTAAAGTTGCAAATGAAAGCACTTGGCATTCAACATGCAAAAAAACATACAATAGATATATTTTCAAATAAACTCGTTAGCATCTTTGAAAAAATTCATTCGGATATTTATTCTCCAGATGATAAATGATACTTTTAAAATAGGAATAGAGGGCAAATGCCTTTTTAATGAATCAAATGGATTATCAAATTACACATATAATTTGATTAAAGGGCTTTGCAATATTGACAAAGAAAATAGATATATCGTATGGTACAGCAAATCCCATCTTTTCAAAAAAAGCATCTTAGATTTCAAACAACACAATTTAATCCAAAAAAGGTATTTTTTTGAATTTCTTTTTGATAAAAATTTGGATATCTATCATGACACAGGCAGTTTTTCTATGGTTTTGCCAGAAGCGAAAGAAAAGATTTTTACTGTAAGAAATTTAAAAAATAGATTCAACAAAATAAAAAAAGAAATTCTTTTAAATTCAAGATTTATCATCGCTTCGTCAAATAGCATTAAAGAAGAACTTGTGAAAAACTTTAACTTTAATGAGGACAAAATCAAAGTAGTTTATGAAGCCGCTAACGATTGTTTTGTTTCTCAGCCAAAAAGTATAGCAATGCTTGCAAAAACCAAATACTCAATAAAAAGGCCCTTTATCCTGACAATTGGCTCTTTTAATGAAGAAAAGAACAACTATTTTACTTTGCTAAAAAGCTATTCATTTTTGAAATTCGAATCCCCACCTGATTTGGTAATTATAGACAAAAATGGAAATAATTCTTTAGAGATAAATAAAATTGCTAAAAAATTGGATATATTAAATAATGTGAAACATTTAACTTGTTTGTCAAAAAAAGATATGGCTTGCCTTCTATCAGAATGCGAAATATTCGTTTGCCCGCGCTTATACGATGGAAATGCTCTTGTTTTACTGGAAGCAATGTCATGTGGAGCCCCAATAATTTCGTCAAACAATTCTGCAATGGAGGAAATTGCAGGCAATAATGCAATCTTAACTGATCCAACAAATCCGGAAAAAATCGCGAATTCAATAAGAAAAATTTTATCAAGTGAAACGTTAAAAAACGATCTAAAAAAGAAAAGTTTAAGCACTTCATCTAATTTTACTCTGCAAAAAATGGCAAAAGAAACATATAATATTTACAGGGAAGCATTAAACAAATGAAAATACTTGTGCTAGCCAGAATGACAACAGGTTTTTCTGGAAAAACTGTATTTGAAAAACCACTTGGCGGAAGTGAATCAGCGTTGTTTTACCTAAGCAGAGAACTTGCAAAACTTGGACATAAAATTTTAATTTTTAATAACTGTGGGACAGAAGAAGGAGTATATGAAGGAGTTGAATACAGACAATTTACAACACTATTGGATTTAGCAAAACATTCACAAGAAAATAATTATGACATTTTCATCTCTTTTAGAGACCTCCCTGCTTTTCTCTTCCCAATAAAAGCAAAAAAAAGAATTTGGTGGGGACATGATGATTTTTCAAACGTATGGAATTATTCAGATTTTAGAAAATTTTTAGGAAGCAGTTTTTTAAGACTTGCTGGCTTTTTGGTAAATAGATACTGTGATTATCTATTTGTCGTCAGCAACTGGTTAAAAAATATCTGTTTAGAAAAACTTAAAATCAGAGAGGAAAAACTTTATGTTACAAAGAACGGCGTATATCTTCCATATTTTAACAATAAAAACCAAATAGAGAACAGACAAAAATATCGTCTAGTTTATACTTCGGTTCCAGCAAGAGGTTTGGATGTTTTGCTTGACATTTTCCCCTTGATAAAGGAAAAAATTCCACAATCAACTCTGCATATTTACTGTGGCTGGGATTTAGGAATGTTAAAAAATGAAGATAAAATTTTAGCAAAAAACTTGTACGAAAAAACAAACCAAAACGGCGTTTTCAGGGAAGGAACAAAAACTCATGCAAATTTGGCAACTGATTTAAACATATCAAGCCTAATGCTTTATCCAAGCCATGAAGTTCCAAATGCAGGATTCTACGCAGAAACATCTTGCATAGCCGCGCTTGAAGCTCAGGCAGGCGGATGTCCTGTTATTGCTTCAAACAGGGGCGCGTTGTCTGAGAGCATACAAAACGGTATAACTGGGATACTTATTGAGGGAAATCCTTTTAGCAAAGAATACAAAGAAAAATTCGCTCAAGAAACAATCAATCTTTTGCAAGATGAAAACAGATTAAATGAAATGAGAGAAAAAGCAAAAAAATTTATAAGAGAAAACTATACTTGGGATATCATAGCAAAAGAATGGACAAATAAATTTGAGGAAATTTTGAAATGAGAAAAAAAATATTCGCAACAGGAATGGGAGGATGTGTTGGCCATTATTTATACGATGAACTTAAAAAAAACGATGAATTTGAGTTTGCATTCTTAATAAGAAGTCCGGAAAAAGTAAAATATGATACTTCAAAAATTAATGTCATAAAAGATGAATTTAAAAATATAAAAAAATATGCAGAAATAATAAAAGACGCTGATTATATTATTCATCTTTTGGCTGATTGGGGCGGAGAAGAAGGCAATTTTCAAGAAACTATTGACTTTTTTAATTGCATAGACGCAAATAAAACTGAAAAAATATTGTATTTTTCAACAGCAAGCATTTTAGGCAAAGACAACAAGCCAAACGTTTCAGTAAAAACCTGCGGCACGCCATACATAAGAGGAAAATACAAATTTTACGAAAAACTCCTCTCAATGCCACATTATAAGAAAACTGTAATTTTGTATTTAACGTGGGTTTTGGGTGGCGACAAAAATCATCCATATTCTCACGCTTACTATGCGATAAAATCAGGAGCAAAATTTATCGATATTATTAAATTTTTCAGCGTTGATATAAATTTCCATTTTATCCACTCTAAAGACATAGCTCAAATTGCTTATTTTTTGTTAAAAAACGATACAAAAGAAAAAGAATTTATTCTGGGAAATGAACCAATAACAGCTGATATTTTTATTGAAAAAATGTGCCAGGTATTATCCAAAAACAATCCAAAGTTTAAAATAAATTTCCCTATTGAACCAACAATAAAACTCGCGAAATTTTTTGGAAAAAAATTTTCCGATTGGGATGAATACTGCATTGGAAACAGAAAATTAACTTTTAATGTGGTAAATCCTGCAAGTTTTGGCTTAGCTCCCTATTACCCCAAAATAGAAAAAATTTTAGAAGAAATTTTCCAAACCAGATAAATTATTTTGCTGTACAAAGCTGAAATTCTTTTGTTTTGATATTCGGGCTTTTTTCAAAAAGATATTCATTGAAAAGACGCTCTGCCAAAAATCCAAAAACTCTTTTTTGATACGGATGTTCTTTATCAACAAATATTTTGTTTTCCGCTTCAAACAAAATTTTAAAAAGCCACTCCATATATTCTCTAAAAACATCTTTTTTCATTACAAAAATATTGAAGCAATATGCATTTGTTTTTGAAATTGTTTTTGTCCAAGCATCAGCAAATGATGGGGTTTTCGAAAAGATTATATTTTCAATTGTCTCTAAATCTTTTTTGTTGTGATAAGCGCAATAATGTTCTTCCATAGTTTGTTTTTTGAAAAGCTTTCCATAAAAAAAAGTTTTGTTTGGCAGCAATATATCATTTTCTTTCATCAAGGAATCAATTTTTGCTTTATGCCAAGCATATTTTTTTATTGTTTTATCATCAAATTTTTCATAGTTTGCGCCAAAAAGTTTATATGAGGAAAAATTTAAAAATCTTCTATAATGAAAAAAACCATAATAATCGCTTTGCCAATTTTTCCAAGCCCAATATTGAACAGTCAGTTCGCAGAAATATGGATTTTTCTCGGATATATTATCATCTGTGTCATCACCTATCATTGCGAGTTTCTCTTTTGCGTTCTTCGCACCTGCCTGAATAGGAATAAACCCTTCAGAATTTATTATTGAAAATGGTTTGTGATAAATTACAAAAATGCTCATTTTATTTTTTCAAACAAAGACAAAGCAGCAAAAATGGTTTTATCCATATCAAGATATTGATAAGATCCCAGCCGTCCCAAAAAATATGTGTTAGTTAGTTTGTTCGCAAGGGATAGATATTTTAAGTAAAGATCTCTATTTTCTTTTTTGGGAACAGGATAATATCTTTCATTACCAATTGTAAATGCAAAAGGATACTCTTTTGCAATAATAGTAGTATCTGACGAATCCGCCAAAAAATGCTTGAATTCAGTTATTCTTGTAAACTTCTCTTTCTCAGATGGATAATTTACCACTGCCACGTTTTGAAATTGTTTTTTGTTATGCTCTTCAAACTCAAAAATTAATGACCTATAAGGCAAAACTCCAAACTGATAATCAAAAAATTCATCTATTGAACCTGTATAAAAAAATCTGTCATATTCAATTTTTCCCTTTATTTTAGAATAATCTGTATTTAGTTCTATCTGTATTAGCGGATTGTCAAGCATTCTTGTAAAAAGCTCTTTATAACCATTTTTGGGAATACCCTGAAAAATGTCTCTAAAATATCTATCGTCATAGTCAAGACATACAGGAACTCTTTCTGTTACAAAAGAATCGAGTTCCTTTGGATCTATCCCCCATTGTTTTATTGAATAATGCAAAAAAACTTTATCATAGACAAATTGTGCTAAATCTCGGATTTTACCCAATTTGCTTTGAGCCAGCTTAAAAATGGGCACTCTACTTCCCTCTCCATAATTATTTATAAGCAAATTTATATATTCGTCAGCATCTTTTTCATCAAATAAAGCTCTAATTGAATTAAAATTAAAAGGAAGCGGAACAAGTTTTCCGTCAATCGCAGCTTTGGGTTTGTGTTCATAACTATGCCAATCAGTAAATTTTCCAATGTATTCTATTACTTTTTTTTCATTGGTATGAAAAATGTGTGGCCCGTATTTTTGAATATGTATGTTGCTTTTGTCCAAATAATCAAAGCAATTTCCACCAATATGATCTCTCCTATCAATTAACAAAACACGCTCTTTTTTTATATTGGCTATTCTCTCAGCAAGCACTGCTCCGGAAAAACCGCATCCAACTATTAAGTTTTGAACTTTTACAGACATATAATTAATTACTGCGCTTCAAAAAATTTTTCAAATTTTGTTGTGTCAAGGGAAGTATCTTTTGGAAGCTTTACATCCAGCTCCTTAATTGAACGTTTTCCAATATCTTTTGACGGATCAATCGATTTTGCAAATTCATAAACCGTTTTTCGCTCTCCACCAACGTGAAAAATTCCTGTTGCACCTTTTTTTATCAGTTCTGCAATTTTTTTTGCAACAACACTTACCTTTTCCCTTGAAGTCCATTGATCCACAAAAGCAGATGGATAAGGAAATGGATTAGATCCAAATGAAGTGCGAATAATTAAGGAATTTTCATATAAATGGGCTGCGCATTCTCCACCTAACTTTGACCAAGCATATTTATTAACAGGCAACAAAGGATCATCTTCTTTGTATAGCCCTTTATCTCCACTAAAAACATAATCAGTTGAAATATAAACCAATTTAATACCATTTTTCGCACAAATTTTTACAACATTTGCCGCCCCAATAATATTTGTGTCCAACAATATATCTATGTTTTTTTCAGCTTCAGCTACAGAAGTATAAGCCGCACAATGAATTATCAGTTTGACATTCTTTTCTGAAAGATAATTTTCCATCATCTGATAATTAGTAATGTCAAATTCATCTTTGTCAACAAATGTCGCTTTTGGAAAATGTTTTTTCAAATTAGTGGCAAGAAGCCCTTTCCCACCTGTAACCAAAATTTTTTCATCTAACATTAGAATTGCCCTAAAATAAAGTTGTCACTATCCGGATTTTTTTGCCATGAATCTAACGAATAACCATTTCTATCTTTGTCGCTTATTAGAGGATTTGCGGAAATTTCATCAAACAACTTTTTTAATTCCTTATCGCATAAAGACCAATCGATGTCTTTTGAGAGAGGAGAAATTGCCGCTTCACACTTCGGGTTCCAAAAACCGGAACAATAATATTCAATAAGCGTTTCTTCTGTAAAAAAATTTCCATGTGCAAAACCAATTGGAACCCATATCCATTCACCAAAATCTTTGTCTGTGTTAGCGGGCATATCATAAGCAATTATTTTGCCAAAAGTTTTTGAACCTTTTCTTATATCCAAAACCAAATCAATCATTCTGCCTTTTAAAGTTCTAACCAATTTACCCATAAATGGGTTCCACTGGAAATGAAGTCCCCTTATCACAGATTTTTTAGAATAACTTTCATTGCTTTGAACAAAATTTACTCCTTTAAAAATATCTATATTGTCAAAATCGCTTTTGCGATAACTTTCAGTAAAATATCCTCGATGATCTTTAAAACGCGCATATTTAATCACTTTGACATCATCTACAGCCAAACTTTTTACTTCTAAAATCTTCATGCTACAATTATACCATCGCAAAAATATGGATATTAGCGTAATTATCCCAACATTTAATAGAAGCCAAATTTTGTTCAAAACTTTAGAACATCTTGCAAATCAAACTTATCCAAAAGAAAAATATGAAATTGTTGTTGTTGACGATAATTCAACCGAAAATATTCAGGAAGTTATTGAAAAAGTAAAAAATAGCCATCCTAAACTTCAATTAATTTATCTGAAGCAAAATGAAAATAAAAAGGGGCCTGCTGCTGCAAACAATCTCGGAATAAAATCCGCAAAAGGCAAATATATTTTATTAATGAACAATGATGTAATCGCTGACAAACATCTTATCGAAGAACATATAAAAACACATCTAAATTCAAAAGGATCTATTATTGCACAAGGCAGAGTTATAAACACCTCTAGTATTGAAGAATTGGGGAAAAAACACAAGGGATACAGTGGTGGATATAGCAATTTTTCATTCGGATATTTTACTACTTGGAATTGTTCAGTTGAAAAAGAAACATTATTAAAAGCGGGATTGTTTGATGAAGATTTTAGAAATTTGTGTTGGGAAGATGTTGAACTTGGTTTTAGACTGAGAAAAATGGGAATAAAACAAAAAAATAATCCAAAAGCATTTGGTTATCATTTCAAACATGAATTCTCATTGAAAGATTTGGACAAAATCAAAGAAAAATCTATTAATATGGGGAAAAACGCAGTTTTGTATTATAAAAAACATAAATGTTTGGAAGTAAAAATTTCAACAGAAAATTTTTTTCTGCCAATGTTTGTTCATACAATATTTTCTCTTTTGATAAGGATGGTTGGAAAAGAAAAAATACTATACTTTTTTAGATTTCTGGAGAAAACAGGCAAAAACAAAACACTCGGCTTTTTTGTCGGATTAAGCGGGAAATATTGGTTTTGGAGCGGCGTCAAGGAAGGCAATAAAAACAAATGAAATTGTCCATTTGTATTGTTACATGGAACACTGAAAAATATATCGATAAATGTTTAAAATCGATTTATAAAAACCAACCTTCCTACACTTTTGAAGTGCTTGTTGCAGATAATAATTCTTCGGACAAAACCACTGAAATAATAAAATTGAATTTTCCACAAGTTAATCTTATTAAATGCGAATCAAACTTTGGATTTGCAAAAGCAAATAATATTCTCATAGAAAAATCTAAAGGGGAATATGTTTTATTATTAAATCCTGACACGGAAGTTTTTGATAAATCCATTGACAAATTGATTGACTTTCTTGAAAAAAACAATGACGTTGCTATTGTGGCACCAAAACTGATAAACAGCAACGGTACTTTACAAAGGTCATGCATGGGTTTCCCAACTCTTGCCGCGATGGCAATGCGTCAAACATTTTTGGAATTCTTACTGCCATTTAATAGTTTTACAAAAAAATATCTCATGATCGATTTTAATCATGATAAAACAATGGAAGTGGAACAACCGATGGGCGCTTGTTTGCTGATCAGGAGAAAGGCTTTAGATGCTGTTGGCGCTTTTGATGAAAATTATTTTATGTTTTTTGATGAGGTAGATTTGTGTTTCAGAATTAAAAAAAACGGCTGGAAAATAATGTTCTTCCCTGATTCTGTTGTCATGCATTATGGAGGAACAGCAGTGAAAAAATGGTCTCCCTTAAAATTGAGTAAGGTTTGGACATCAAGCAGAAATTACTTTTTCAAGAAACATTTTGGAAACAAAGCTGTTTTCGCTCTATACTTATTTGATTTTCTCAAAATCGCAATAATTATTCTTATCTTTATGATCCTTATTTATCTCATTCAGAAGATTTTACTATTGGGCAATTCTCAAAAATACAGTTTAAAATTGACCCATCTTTACTTTTGAATATTTTTTCAGCTAACTGATATGGTATATTTGCCCTTGTAAGAATTGTTTCATTCATTGATATTCTTTTTATATTTGAATTACTTAAATCGGAATCCATAACAACACTTCTATAAAACTTAGCGCCGCTTAGATTTGCTGATTGCAGATTTATCTTTTTCAAAACAGAATAATTAAATATGGAATTTGATAAATTTGCTTTAGATAAATTAAAATCTTCCAAATAAGAGTCGTCAAAAATTGCACCTGACAAATCCAGCTTTATCGAACTTGGAAGGTATGCCATCTTATCCCTAAAATCTTTATTAAATCCATTAAATAGGTCCATCATAGCCAAAACAATATTATTATGATTTAGGCCATATTTACTCAACAACAACTCTTTTGGGACTACTCTACCTACTATAGCCTCTAAACAATTCTGATAAGTATAAGATCCCCCTCTTACAGGCATTTGAAAATATTTACTTGATTCAATTATTTTAGATGGTTCCATATTTTTCAATTTATCAACATCAATAATCCAATTTTTGATTACCCCATGCCTTTCAAAAAATCTTATTTGCTGTTGGGGAAAGGATTGCGTAAAAGATTTTACTCTAATCGGCATTCTCCCTGAAATCGTTAAATCAGGAAAATACATTCTTGCGGCTCTGAAAATTTGGCTATTAGTTGATATGTTTATCATTTTTAAAACCTCCAATTAGTTTATCTGCAAAAAATATTGAAAATTTCACAGAAAATAATTTTTTTTTCAAACGCAATCCATAAGTGAAATTTTAGATGGAATTTTTCGATAATAAATGTGAAATGATTACAATAGGCAAAACATCAACAGGCAAAAATATATTTTTTAGAACTTGTAATCTAAATATCGAAAGGTGCATTGCACAAAAATCTCAATTGAGATTTAAGGAAAAGATTGCTCCTAGCCGCTTAATGACCTCATATTTAATTCCACACGGACTTATGGACGAAAGCGGTAAAATTGATCCAATGAAACTATGGATTGATTTAGATGAAAAAGCAAAAAATAAAAAGCTTGATTTGGTCATAAAATCAGGGCTTGAATTTAGAAAAAGCTTCAAATATCAGGAAGAAAATCCCACATTGATTAAAGAAATCTTTAGAGCAATAATGGGCAGACATCTTAAATATGATGAAAAACTCTTCTATCCGAAATATGGCGATTTAAATGAAGATTTTGAAAAGAACATAGACGATATATTCTATTACATGTCTATGAAGCCATGGGAAAAAATAAAAATCCTCGCCGATGAAAAAAATATAAAATTAGATTTGTCTGGAGTGCATTTTCCAACAGAAGATCTTAGCAATAAGGATTTTTCAAACATGATTTTATGCAATTCTAACTTTTCTAAAAAAGATATTAGTTATTCAGATTTTAGGAATTCTATTTTGATTGAATCTGATTTTAGGAAAGTTTATGGGCGTTCGGCAATATTAAATGATGCAATTTTAAGAGGCAGCAATCTTTCATGGGCAAGTTTTGATAATTGTTCTTTTAGACAGACCAGTCTTCGAAATACATTTTTATCATATACAAATTTTGATGATTGTGATATGACAGAATCAGTAATTATCAAACCGGAATCTTTCTTTGAATTATCCTTTAAAAATTGTGATCTAAAAGATGCAAGAATAGATAGATCTTTATATTACAAAATACTTGAGTCAGAAATTTTGAACAAAGATTCAATAAAGTGGGTTTCTGAAAAATAAAAAAATTATTTTTGCAAATTAAACTTTTTAAAAAAAACAGCCAAACAAATAAAAAATAACAACAGTGAAATCCACTGTGATGGTGAAAAAAAGGCCCAGTGCAAAACATTGTGTCTAAAAAATTCATTTATAAATCTATAAACACTGTATAGAATTAGCCCGACAACAAAAACCTGACCATCAAATTTTTTATGCTCTCTGACAAAAATTAACACAACAAAAATTAACAATCCAGCAATAGAAGAATAAATTTGTGTTGGGTGAACAAATCCCTCTATGCCGGGAAAATGGACCGCAAAAGGGAGATTACATGCAGTGCCATAGCAACAGCCATTTAAAAAACAACCTATTCTTCCAATAGAATAACCAATTGCAACAGAAGGAGATATCAAATCAAGCAGATTTAATAAATTGACCTTGTTAATCCTCGACCAAAAATACAAAGCGATAAAAGCAAAAATAATCCCGCCGTAAAAAACCAATCCGCCTTCCCAAACCGCAAAAATTTTTAAGATATTATATCTGTATTCATGCCAAAATCCAATAACATAAAAAACACGACTTCCAATTATTGAAAAAATCAAAACATAAATGGCTCCGTCCAAAATCATTTCTTTTGGTATATTGTGTTTTTCTGACTGTGACATACAATACAAAATCCCTATAAAAAATGCCAAAGCAACAAAAAACCCCCAAGAATAAATTGTTAATCCGCCAATCTTTAATAATATCGGATGCATTATTTTTTCTCCTGTGTTTTATTGTTGTCTAAAATAAACACTTTGTAAATCAACGAAATTACTCCAATGTTTATCAGCACATCTGCTGTATTAAATACTGAAAAATATTTTAAATCAAAAAAATCTATCACATATCCCCGTAAAATCCTGTCAATCAAATTGCCAATTGTTCCAGAAACAATAAAAGAAAGAGAAATTTGCAAAATTATTTCCAGATTTTTTTTATACAATACATATCCAATAATGAAAGCCAAAAAAAACAAGGAAAAGAATATAAAAAAGTCGTTTTGCCCCTTAAAAATCCCAAATGCGGCGCCAGTATTGGTAGCGTAAGAAATCGAAAATATATCACCAAAAACAGGAATCTTTTCCCCAAAAGGGAATTTTGCCAAAATAATAAATTTTGCTATCTGATCGAATGTCACAAAAACAACTGTAAAAATAAAAAATATCTTTTTTTGTTTTATCACATCAAGAAACATCAGTATCTTAACCTATGAGAGTTTGAGGAATTGATAAAATCAAGTAGATTTGAAATATATGAGCCGATAACTGGAATTTGTATAAAAGGTTTTAGAAATAAAACAGTGATATAAAAAACAACCGCAAAAATCAAAGTCATGCCGATTGCGGTGCCAACTCCTCTAAAAAGACCAGCAAAAAAATTAAGAAAAAAAAACCTTACAGGTTTATTTAACAAATCAACATATGCAGAAAAATTGGATTTTTCCAGATGATTTGCAATCTTTATTAAATAATCTTGCTCTTTTTCCATAATTTCTAATAGCGATAATGATCAGGCTTATAAGGCCCTTCCTGAGGCACACCAATATAATCTGCCTGCTCTTTTGTTAATTTTGTAAGTTTTACGCCTATTTTATCCAAATGTAATCTGGCTACTTCTTCATCTAAGTGTTTTGGAAGACGATATACCTTTGGCTCATATTTTGAATGGTTTTTCCATAAATCAATCTGTGCAAGTACTTGGTTTGTAAAAGAATTTGACATCACAAACGAAGGATGACCTGTTGCACAACCCAAATTGACCAATCGGCCTTCTGCTAATAGATAAATCTCTTTGCCGTCCGGGAAAATGTATTTATCCACCTGAGGTTTGATATTAACTTTTTTGATTCCGGGATATCTTTGCAATGCAGAAACCTGTATTTCGTTGTCAAAATGCCCTATATTACAAACTATTGCCTGATCTTTCATTTTTTCCATGTGTTCTATTCTTATAACATCTCTATTGCCGGTTGCAGTGACATAAATATCGGCAATTCCGAGAGTTTCCTCAACAGTAGTAACTTGATAGCCCTCCATAGCCGCTTGAAGCGCGCAAATCGGGTCAATTTCTGTGATTATAACCCGGCAACCAAAAGCTCTCAATGACTGTGCAGACCCCTTCCCAACATCACCATAACCGCAAACAACTGCAACCTTTCCAGCAACCATAACATCCATTGCTCTTTTCAAACCATCTGCCAATGATTCTCTGCAACCGTATAAATTGTCAAATTTTGACTTTGTAACTGAATCATTTACATTTATTGCTGGCACAAGTAAAGTTTTATTCTCCATCATTTTGTACAATCGGTGAACACCAGTAGTTGTTTCTTCTGAAACACCTTTCCAATCTTTTACAAAATTTGTCCACATGCCCGGATTTGATTTTAGATTCTTCTTTAAATTTTTTAAAAGTTCAGCTTCATCTTCACCAGATGGTTTTCTATCCAAAATTGAAGGATCTTTTTCCGCTTGATAGCCAAGATGCATCATTAGCGTTGCATCACCACCATCATCAACTATAAGATTAGGCCCTTTGCCGCCCGGGAATGTAAGAGCTTGCTGAGTTGCCCACCAAAACTCTTCAAGAGTTTCTCCTTTCCAGGCAAAAACAGGTATTCCAGCCTTTGCAATCGCGCTGGCGGCATGATCTTGTGTTGAAAAAATGTTGCATGTTGCCCATCTAACATTTGCGCCAAGCGCAACAAGTGTCTCAATCAAAACAGCGGTTTGAATAGTCATATGCAAAGAGCCCATTATTCTTGCACCGGCAAGCGGTTTTTCTTTTGAATATTTTTCCCTTATCGCCATAAGACCTGGCATTTCATGCTCAGCAATTTCAATTTCTTTTCTGCCAAAATCCGCCAATGTAATATCTTTTACTTTATAATCCATTTAATTTCCTCCTCCTGATTCCAATTTGCATAATACAACTGACAAACATCTTTTGCAAAGTGTCGGATGACTTTCATCAGTGCCAATGTCGTTTAAATATCTCCAACATCTTTCACATTTTTTGTTGCTTGTTTTCTTAACACTTATTTTCAATTGATCACCAATAGAAATTCGTGTTTCTGCAACCATGAAAATTTGAGACAATTGGTATTTTACACTATTCAAAATTGAAAAATCTTCTTTTGAACAAAAAATTTCAACATCACATTCAGAAATTTTGTTGACTTCTTTGGCAATCCTTTTTTCTTCGATTTTTTTATAAATTTCTCCTCTGATTTCGTATATTCTGTCAAATTTTGCCAAAATATCTTCGTCAATATATTTTTCATTTTTTTGGGGAAGTTTCTCAAGAAATACGCTTTCTTTTTTCGAAAAATTTATGTATGAATAAATATCTTCAGCAGTAAATGTCAAGATTGGAGCCATAACTTTAACTAAACCAAGTAATATTTCAAAACAAGTTGTTTGAGCAGCTTTTCTGCTGATTGAATCCGCCGCATCACAATACAACCTGTCCTTTATAACATCGAGATAAAAAGCGCTCAAATCGTTGACACAAAAACTATACAGAGAGTGATAAACAATATGAAACTCAAAAGAGTCATAAGCGCCATGAATTCTTTCAAGCAATTTTTCAAATTTACCCAAAATATATTTATCAATATCAAAAAGTTTTACAAATTCGACTTTGTCTTTTGAATAGTCAAAATCATTGGTATTGCTAATTAAAAATCTGCAAGTGTTCCTAATTTTTGTAAAGCCTTCATTTATCTGTTTTATAATATTTTTTGATAAAGCCATATCATTTCTAA
>CAZQZN010000008.1:49462-56070 GCA_964597815.1 uncultured bacterium
CACCTCTAAACCATATTTATTTTTCATTTCTAGAGGATCAATAACATTTCCAAGTGATTTGCTCATTTTTTTGCCTTTTTCGTCCACAGTAAAACCATGTGTCAAAACAGATTTGAATGGAGCGCTACTAAAAGCGGCGCATGAAGTTAAAAGAGATGTTTGAAACCAACCTCTGTGTTGGTCGCTACCTTCAAGATAAAGATCAGCAGGCCAATTAAACTTTGAAAGGTTTTTTTTCAGCACCGCAAAATGGCTTGAACCCGATTCAAGCCAAACATCCATAATATCTGTTTCTTTTTCAAATTCATCGGCTCCACAATACGCACATTTAATCCCTAAAGGCAAAATTTCTTCCGGGGATTTAATAAACCAAACATTTGTGCCTTCTTTTTTTACAATATCCACAACCGCTTTGTTGAATATTCCTGTAAAATTTGGCTTTCCACATTTTTTACAGTAAAAAGCCGGAATTGGAATCCCCCACGATCTTTGGCGAGAAATGCACCAATCGGGACGGCTCTCAACCATTGAAGTTATCCGTTTTTCCCCCCAAGAAGGAAACCATTGAGTTTTTCTAATCTGTTCAAGAGATCTTAGTCTTAAATCTTTATGATCAACTGAAATGAACCATTGTTCTGTTGCTCTGAAAATTACAGGTTTTTTGCATCTCCAGCAATGCGGATACTGATGTTTCAGTGTTTGTTGAGATAAGAGAGCTGCTTTTTCCTTTAATATATCAATAACAATTGGATTGGCTTTCCAAACATTTACACCACTTAAAAAAGAAATTTCATCAGTAAAATTGCCTTTTTCGTCAATTGGCATTATTATAGGCAATTTATATTTCAAGCCAACATTAAAATCCTCCTGCCCATGACCGGGAGCTATATGAACACAACCAGTCCCGCTTTCAAGAGTAACAAATTGGTCTAATACGACTTGACTGTCCCGGGCAATAAATGGATGGCTACAAATTATACCCTCTAATTCTATCCCTTTTGTGCTTCCAATAATTTTGTAATCTTCCCAACCAATTAACTTAGTGCTTGATTCTAATAATTCTTTCGCAATTACAAAAATTTGTTCCTTGTGATTGACAAAACTATATTCATAATCAGGATGAACAGCTATGGCAGTGTTTGAAGGAAGTGTCCATGGAGTTGTAGTCCAAATCACAAAATACACATCGTTGTTTATGTCTTTTAACGGGAGTTTTGAAATTGATTCTTCTTTAACTTTGAATTTAACAAAAATTGATGGTGATTGTTCATCTTCATATTCAATCTCGGCTTCAGCAAGTGCAGTTTCGCATGTTGGACACCAATGAATCGGTTTTTTAGCTTTAAAAACATATCCTTTGTCAGCCAAAATTCCAAACAATTCAATAACAGCAGCTTCATAATTTGGATCTAGCGTAAGATAAGGATTTTCCCAATCGCCAAAAACACCTATTCGTTTGAATTCTTCCTTTTGAATTTCAACATATCTCAGTGCATATTCTCTGCATTTTTGCCTAAACTCATAAGTTGAAAGCGAAGATCTTCTAACAGATAATTCTTTTAAAAGCTGAGTCTCTATTGGCAAACCATGACAATCCCAACCGGGCAAAAATGGGACATAATATCCTTCCATTGATTTGAACTTAACAATAATATCTTTTAGAACTTTGTTTAAAGCGTGTCCAAGGTGAATATCTCCATTTGGATATGGAGGGCCGTCATGCAGTATGTATTTGCCCTTCTCTTCTATACCGGCATCTTGAATTTTTTCATAAATCTTGTGTGAAGTCCAAAATTCCAAGATTTTTGGTTCAATTTCTTTAAAGTTGTATTTGATCGGAAAATCAGTTTGTGGAAGATTTAGTGTATTTTTATATTCCATAGAAAAATTATAACATAATAAAAAATTGAGTATTTATTGCAAAAATGCCTGATTTTCTGAAGAGTTTGGACTGTTATTGTCTATATCGGAACCATTTACCATATCTTCTATCGGCAAAACTTTAGCACCTTGATTGATTGCAAAATTTTTGCCTATATCTGAAGACTGGGGATATTTTGTGAGTGCTTCTTTTAAAACATCATCCATTGTCTTTGCAAGAACAATTTCCAAATTTAAACCTTCTTTTACCTGTTCTTTTACTTCAATCAAATCCTTTTCATTTTCTGCAGGGATAATAACCTTTTTTATGCCGGCTCTTTTTGCCGCCAACAATTTTTCTTTTAATCCTCCTATTGGCAAAACTCTTCCTCTCAGGGTTATTTCGCCGGTCATTGCCACATCTTTTTTTACAGGTATTGAACAGATCGCCGATGTTAAAGCAGTGGCTATTGTAATTCCTGCGCTAGGACCATCCTTTGGCACTGCTCCCTCAGGAACATGCAAATGCACATCAATTTTTCTATAAAAAGTTTCATCAAGTCCAAAAGATTGGGCTTTTGATCTGACATAACTCATAGCGGCTTTTGCGCTTTCTTGCATTACATCTCCCAACATACCAGTAAGAATTAAATTCCCTCTTCCTTTCATAACTGTAACTTCAATTGGAACAGTATCTCCTCCAACTTCTGTCCAAACAAGCCCAGTTGCAACTCCAATCTGATCTTCTTTTTCAGCTACTCCATATCGATATTTTTCAGGGCCTAAATATCTATGCAGATCCTTTTTCTTTACAACGACTTTCTCGTCCTTCTTTTTTTTCACCGCTTCAGTTGCAATTTTTCTGCAAATCGTCTCAATCATTCTTTCTAAATTTCTTACTCCGGCTTCTTTAGTATATTCTCTTATGATTGCCAAAAGAGCTTCGTCTTCAAAAACAACCATATCTTTTGAAAGGCCATGTTTTTCAAGTTCACGAGCGATTAGATGTTCCTTGGCAATACCCATCTTCTCTTCCTCAGTATAACCAGACATTTCTATCATTTCCATTCTGTCTTTTAACGGCCTTGGTATTGGGTCTGTGGTGTTAGCTGTTGTAATAAAAAACACATCTGATAAATCAAAAGGTATTTCAAGATAATGATCTGAAAATTCTTTGTTTTGTTCTGGATCTAAAACTTCCAAAAGAGCGGCAGCAGGATCACCTCTAAAATCTGTGCCAAGTTTGTCTATTTCGTCCAAAAGAAATACAGGGTTATTTACCTTGCCTTTTGCAATTGACTGAATAATTCTGCCCGGGAGTGAACCCACATAAGTCCTTCTATGACCTCTGATTTCAGCCTCATCCCTGATACCGCCAAGAGAAACTCTTATAAATTTTCTACCCATTGCTCTTGCTATTGATTTACCAATAGATGTTTTTCCTACACCCGGCGGGCCAACCAAACACAAAATTGTGCCGCCAATCTTGCCTGTCCTTTGAAGAACTGCAAAATATTCAACTATCCTTTCTTTTACTTTTTCAAGTCCGTAATGGTCCTCATTCAATATTTTTTCTACTTCAGATATATCAATTTTGCTTTTAGTTTTCTTTTTCCAAGGAAGATCCAAAATCCAATCCAAGTATGTTCTGATAACCGTTGATTCAGCAACCATAGATGGCATTTTTGATAATCTATCAAGCTCCTTTAACGCTTTTTCTCTCGCTTCATCAGGCAATTTTGCAGCCTCGATTTTCTTTCTGTATTCAGCCACCTCAGGAGCCATATCTTCATCCTGAGCAACTTCGCCAAGTTCTTCCTGAATTGCTCTTAATTTCTCTTTTAGATAATATTCTTTTTGTACCTGCTCAATTTGCTTGCGCACACGCTTCTGTAATTTTTTTTCTACTTCCAAAACTTCAAGTTCCCTATCTAGTATCTCGGAAACTTTATTTAAACGTTTTTGAACAGATATTGCCTCCAGAATTTCCTGCTTTTCCTCTATTTTGAGCGTTAAATAAGATGCGATTAAATCAGCCAATCTACCGGGATTTTCAATATTGATAATTGACATAAGAGTTTCAGTTGGGATTTTTTTATTCATCTTGACATATTGCTCAAATTTTTTGATAACAGTTCTCACAAGAGCTTCTACCTCAATGCTCATCTCCGTTGACTCTGAAATTTTTGAAATTTTAACTTTAAAGTATGGTTCGTTTTGCAAAAATTTTTCTATCTTTACTCTTGCAACGCCTTCCACCAAAATCTTTGTTGTACCATCAGGAAGAGCAAGCATTTGAACTATTTCAGCAAGAGTTGCAATTGAGCAAACATCTGATTGAGACGGTTCTTCAATGTCTTCTTTTTTTTGAGAAGCAAAAACTACTAATCTCTCCCTTTCAAGTGTATCTTCGAGGGCTTTTATAGATTTGCTTCGTCCAATAAAAAGAGGAACAATCATCTGAGGAAACACAACCATGTTCCTTAGAGGAATCAGCGGAAGTTCATCTTTCCATTCCGCTTGTGCTACCGGCGATTTTTTTTCCGGCTTATCCATCTATTTTTTGCCTTTTAAAGCTTCATGAAGTTTTTTGATTTTTGTTGATTCAAGCACTTTGTCTATTAAACCATATTTCACCGCTTCGGCTGGAGACATAAAAAAATCTCTATCAGTATCCTTTTCAATTTTTTCAATTGGCTGACCCGTATGCATCGCAAGTATTTCATTTATTAGTCTTTTTATCCTTAATATCTCCTGTGTTTGAATTTCTATATCTGTTGCCTGCCCCTGTGCACCACCTAGCGGCTGATGAATCATAATTCTTGCATTAGCAAGAGCAAATCTCTGCCCTTTTGTTCCTGCTGCAAGCAATAAAGCCGCCATACTTGAAGCCTGCCCAAGACATATAGTTGATATTGGCATATTTACATACTGCATTGTGTCATATATTGCAAGTCCAGCTGTAACAACTCCACCCGGAGAATTGATATAAATTGAGGCCTCTTTATCTTTGTCTTCAGCATGCAAAAACAAAATTTGAGCAATTATCATATTTGCAATATCATCATCAACAGGACCACCAATAAAAATAATCCTTTCCTTTAACAAACGGGAATAAATATCATAAGCTCTCTCGCCTTTTGGGCTTTGTTCAACAACCATAGGAATTACATTCATAATAAATCCTCCCTATTCTATTCTTTTTCAGTTAATTTTGCATTTTCAACGACAAAATCCAAAGCTTTGCGTCTCAAAACAAAATCTTTTATATACTCTCTAATGCCTTCTTTTGCTATTATTTCAGCATCGGAAACATTCAAATCTTTAGCCAATTTCTTTACTTCAGTTGAGAAGTCATCTTCTGTAAATTCAATATTTTCCTTTTCTGCAATCGCTCTTAACACCAATTTTGCTTTAATGCGCGTCTGTGCTTGGGAAACAAGCTCCTTTTTCAGATCTTCCAATGTCATCCTTCTACTTTTAAGATAAGAATCAATCGAAAGCGCCTGTTTTGATAAACTTTCTTCCAATTCATTTATCATTATGTCTGTCTCTCTTTTAATCAGCGCATTTGGAATTTCTACTTTTGAATTAGAAATTATTTGTTCCAACAAATTGTCTTTTAGTTCATCATCACTTCTTCTTTTTTTAAATTCTTCAATTCGATTTTTTACATCTTTTTTGTAATCCTCAACATTTTCAAAAGAACTTATCCTTTTTACATATTCATCGTTAAATTCCGGCAAATTCCTCTCAACAACTTTGTTCAATTTTACTTTGAATAAGACATTTTTTCCAGCAAAGTCTTTTATAAAATAATCTTTTGGAAGAGTGAGTGAAAATTCTACTTCATCACCTATATTTAAGTTTTCAATATGTGCATCAAATCCGGGCGCGATTCTATCATCTCCAAGTAAAATCGGAAGGCGATTTTGCGAAAGTTGTTCTTTTTGGCTTCCGTCCACAAAACCAGCAACATCCAATTCAACAACATCACCATTTTTTGCCGGGCGGTTAACCTCTTTTAATACGCTACCTTCTTCTTGAACAGCTTTGATATAATCCGCAACTTCTTTTTCTTCAACAGAATAACTCTGTCGCTTGCCTTTTAAACCTTTATATTTTCCCAATTCAACTTCAGGCATTACATCAACCTCAAAGAGAAAAACAACTTTTTCCCCTTCTTTTTCTGAAATAATCTTCCAAAATGGATAATCAATAGGTTCAATTTTTGACTCTTTAATAATATCTGGATATAGAATTTGGACTATATCATCAAGAGCTTTTTGCTTTGCATAATCAATATTTATATGCTGTCGTAGAATCGACTCAGGCGCTTTCCCCGGTCTAAATCCCGGTATTTTTATTTTGTAGGAAGCATCTTTAATGACTTTATTAAATTGATCCAAAAATTGTGAATAATCAATCTCAATTTCAAGAGAAACTCTGTTGCCTTCCTTTGCCTGTTTTAGTATCTTCAAAATTTATCCCCCTTCAAAAAAACATAAGTTAAGCTGCACAAAAATACGCAAAACTTAAAACTATTTTGCTCTAAATTTTTTCCAACTCACTATCTCAAAAAGTTAAATTTCCGCTTCAATAAATTTCTACATCGCAAGAGCTTTTTTTACTTTTCAATGTTCTTACTAATTACAATATTCTTTCTCAAAAAGCGGGCGATGAGATTCGAACTCACTCCCTCGCCTTACGGCTCTATGAGGACGCTGCGCCCCTCATCGCTCTGCTAC
>CAZQZN010000009.1:0-50667 GCA_964597815.1 uncultured bacterium
TTGAGTAACTTCTTCTGGGGTTTCAGAGACAATGCTGATTGGTTGTTCAGTTTCAGTTTCTTTGGCAGAGGGTTGTATTATTTTTTCTTTTGTTTCTTTGGTAGTTTTTTGTTCAGCTTTTTGGGTGGTAGCAGTTTTTTCTATTTGGGCAGAAGAAATACCTCTTGAAGCAAGATCATAAAGATTTGAAACAAAATTTTCTGAATATCTTCTTCCTATCCAAAAATTGTTTGCCCTTAAATATTCCGCCTTTTCTTTAATAGACATTGTATCGTTACTCATTGTCATACCCTCCAAAATATATATCGTAATGTAAGGATAAATATTTCACATTATTTTGATTTTGGCTTTTCCTTGATCACAAAAATTTTGTTTATATATATTCCTGCCGGCAAATTTTTTGTTTCATCATCTGCGACTCTTATAACGACAAGTTTGTTTGTGCCATCAGGAATTTTGAAAGTTGCATTTTGCTCTTCATTTTTGGGATATAAGACTTCTTCTTTAATTATTTCGTCTGAAGAGTAATCATTAAAATCTTTGGCGTGTATAAATTGCAGTCTCATTGGTTGTGTGTAGCCTTCTATAGCTGAGTAAGAAAAAGATAATTCTCCTTTTATTTCTTCTTTTAATTCAATTGCATAACCAAATGTTTCAAGAGAATCAGATCGAGAGACATAAAGGTATGGGAGCTTGTCAATGAAATAAAATATATCATCTGTTCTAAAGCATCCGCCTTTGCTAACGTAATTTTCGAGCGGGGTTTTTTCAATTTCAACTTGTTGAGTATCTGTTTTTTCTATTTCAGTAGTTTTATCTTTGTAGATGGGATCGTTTAGTGTTTTTTCTTCTTCTGATTCTATTGGCTTTGGCTCAACTAAATTTTTGTTAGAACACCCGGTAATACAAAGAGGAAGTAAGGGAATTTGAGCTGCAACGGATGCAAATGTTTTTACTAAACCAATTCCTCTATCTAACGATTTTAAAAAAGCTGCTTTTCTTTTAAGCGCTGAATATTCGCCTGCAAATTGTTTGTTTTTATTTTCTTTCTGTATTGCGGATGTTTCCATATTAAATTCCTCCAAATATTATTCGTTTATAATATCGACTCATTATTGAAAATATTTCACTGAATTTTTTGATACAAGATTATGGACAAATTTAACCACTCAGTGAAACCAACTAAGATGGAAGGCTTAATTTAAGATTTTTGCCAATAGGATAGAAAGATATTATTATTACAAAAGGATTTCGCAACTCATTAATTTTAGGCCTGTGTTTGTCAAGTGTATAATGAAATCTTTCAAAAAGGATTATCTTTTAATGCAGTTTTATACAGAAATTGGCGATGATAAATCTGCTAAAACGGTTTGTTTAGGCAAATGGATTATTTAAGAAAGATGCAATCAAACTCTTTTTGTGTATTCCTAAAATATTTGAAATACAATCGTGTTAAAATATCGTATAATGTTGCGTCCTATATCACTTAATGGGAAATGGGAATATATCACTGATCCAAAAGATAAAGGCGAACAACTTTGTTATTTTGATCCTCTCTTTAGTTTGAGCAATAAAAAAACTATGAATATCCCTTCAAATTGGCAGGTTGCTGGCTTAGATGATTTTGGTGGCACCGTTTGGTTCAGAAAACAATTCCATTTTAATGAAAAGAATTTAAAAAACAAAAGAATTTTTATCGTTTTTTATGGTGTTGATTATTTTGCAAAGGTTTGGTTGAATGGTTTTTTTGTTGGGGCTCACGAAGGTTATTTCCAAAAATTTGAATTTGAGATAACAGATTTTCTGAAAAAGGATAATACTGTTGTTGTGAAAGTTACTTCGCCAATAGAACCAACCGGGAAAAATGCTTGGCCACATAGAAAAACGATTATAAAAGGAGTTTTTTCGCATCACGATGTAAGGCCTGGTTCTTGGCATCCAAAATTTGGCCAAAGCAGGGGTACTGGCGGTATATGGAATGATGTTGAAATTAAAGTTTATGATTATGCATTTATAAAAAATGTAATTATTACCCCAAAGTTAAATAAAAGCTTTTCTCTTGCAAATGTTCTTTTTGATGTTGATATAGACAGCAATTCTAATGTTGTTTCAACTATTCTTTTAGAGATATTTGATGAAGGTTGGAGAAAGGTTGCTTCTAAGAAAAAAAACGTATTTTTGAAAAAAGGCCAAAATAAGGTTAAGCAGTTTTTGCAAATAAAATCTCCGAAACTTTGGTGGCCTTGGGAGATGGGAAAACAAAACTTCTATTTTGCAAAAGTGACGATTTTAGATGCAAAAAATGATGGGAAAAGTATATCTTCTGTAAAAAAGAGATTTGGCATTAGAGAAATAAAAATTTCTGAAAACAAAACATGGTTTATCAACGGGAGAAGAATTTTTGTCAGAGGAACGAACATCATACCTGAAGAATATCTTTCAACTTATACTTTGGATAGGATTAAAAAAGATGTTGCATTGATAAAAGAAGCAAACTGCAACGCCGTCAGAATACACGCTCACGTCAACAGAAAGGAGCTTTATGACACTCTTGATGAAGAGGGGATTATGGTGTGGCAGGATTTTGCTCTTCAGTGGGAATATACTGATGATCCAAAATTTATTTCAAACGCTGTGTCCCAGATAAAAGATATGGTAAAAATGCTTCACAACAATCCATCCATACTTGTATGGTGTTGCCACAACGAACCTGTTGCTAATGCAAAAAAACTTGACGAAGAACTGTACCTTGCTGTAAAAAAAGAGGATAGTTCAAGAGCAATTATAAAATCTTCTAATTTTAACGAGCATCCATATCCCGGATGGTTTTGGGGGCATTACAGATATTTTTTGTCGCTTGTTGGCAAACCGTTTCCATCTGAATTTGGAGCGCAGGCACTTCCATGCAAAGAATCTTTAAAAAAAATGTTTCCCAAAAATAGAATCTTTCCTCCAAATTGGATTGAATGGGCTTACAGAGATTTTGCCTACGAACAAACTTTTCAGATCGCTCAGATACAGATGGGCAAAAATATTGACGAATTTATAAAAAATAGCCAAAATTATCAAAGCGAGTTAATTAAGTTTGCTATTGAAACATATAGACAAAACAAATGGACTCAAATAAACGGGATATTCCATTTTATGTTATTAGAGCCATGGCCTGCGATTTCCTATTCTGTTGTCGACTATTTTAGAAAAAAGAAAAAAGCATTTTACACTCTTAAAAAGAGTTTTCAGCCAATAGTTGTTGTTAATCATTTGCAGAGAAAAATTTTTGGAATTGGAAGAAAAATTGAAGGCCAGTTTTGGCTCATAAATGACTTTCACAGAAAAATAAAAAATGCGAAAATTGTTTTTTCTATAAGAAAAAAAGGAAAAATTTTGCATGGTTATAACGCGTTTTATATGGATATTGATGAAGATAGTTGCAAAGAGATAACAAATAAGGTATATTTTTATACAAAAGGGTTAGAGATCCCAAAAAATTTGAGACCCAGCCCTGTTGAGCTTTTTGCGGAAGTTTTTGACGAAAACGAAAATTTAATTTCTTCAAATTCAGAAGAAATCAGTTTGGTCAAAATCCCAAAAAGAATAGAAAAATTTAACGCAGAATTTTTATGGGAGTAGTTTTGTGAACAACAAAGGGCTTTGGCACGAAATTAAGAAGTACAAAATAGCTTACTACTTTGTTCTTCCAACTTTTTTGGCTATGCTCATTCTCCACATTTTCCCTGTTTTCCAAGCATTTTATATGTCATTCTTAAAATTGAACCAATATACCATAAGCCAGTATTTGTTAGCTCCTTTTGCCGGTTTTGACAATTATTATCAAATTCTTTTCAATGCAGATAGCCCTATCAGGATAGGCCTTCTTGAGTCTGTTAGAAACACAGTTATTTACACAATATTGGTCACATTTGGGACAACAGCTTTTGGGATGATAATAGCATTGATGTTGAACAGAAAAATGCGTGGCCAAGCGATATTTAGGGCTTTGTTTCTCTTCCCTTGGATTGTACCAACGTATGTTACAGGGTTGCTTTGGGGATTTATGTGGCAGAAGGAAATAGGAATAGTAAACCTTGTTTTAGTTGATTGGTTAAAACTTTTGCCATCAAAACCTTTTTGGTTGTTAGGGCTAAACACAATTTGGGCGATAATAATTCCAACGATTTGGCGCTATTGGCCGCTTTCAATGTTGATGCTTTTAGCCGGAATGCAATCTATACCCGAAGAACTATATGAGGCAGCCGAAATAGATGGAGCATCTGGCTGGACAAAGTTTTGGTCTATCACATTCCCAATGTTAAAGCCTGTTTGGGCTATTCTTCTGTTGTTTGGATTGATTTATAATACATATTCTTTCAACATTGTAATTATGATGTTTGGTTTTGGCGCTGGATTCCCGGGAGAATGGGGAGATTTAATGATGACAAATATATTCAGAAATTCTTTACAGCAATGGGCTTTTGGAATTGGCGCCGCTGCATCTGTATTGCTTTTAATCGTGATGATTATAATAGTCAATTTTTGGTTTAAATTCTATCAAAAGGCGGAAGAAGAGAGCAGATGACGTTAATACCTTATTATCTGCAACAAAGGATTATAAAAAGAATTATAGATTTTGTTATGCTAATCCTGCTGATTATAACTCTTTTCCCTATTTTTTGGATGGTCTTTTCTTCTCTAAAAAGCAATACAGAGATATTGCTTGGCAAAATACCATTTGGCAATGCGTCAAATGATGTCATTAAAATTGACGTTAGAGGTCCATCTCTTTTCGTTTTCACAGCAGATGGGGCTATAAACAAATTTGATATAGAATCAAAAACTTTGACAAAATACACAACTATAAAGTCTTCTGCAACCAATTTCTTGTTTGATGATCACAATATATGGATTGCAACATCTGACAAAGGTTTAGTGCAAGTTTCTTTTGATGATTTCAACAAGAAAAGATTTTTTAATTATGAGTTCAAAAATTTTGACATAAACAAAGTCGTTTCGACATCTCTTGCTGAAGGTCAAAATTATTTATGGCTTGCCGTTCAACAAAAAGGGATTGAATCAATACTTAGATTCAACAAATCAACAATGATGTTTGATAAAGAACTTCCATTTAGCAGTAATCTTTCTCCGGCACAAGCCACATCTTTGTTTAGCGATGGAAAATTATTATGGATTGGAACCAATAAAGGTTTGATAGCACTTGATATTGCTGTTGGAAAAATTTTGAAAACTATCAGCTTAACAGATCTAAATATACCACAGCTTGACATAAGAAGTTTAACAAAGCATGGAAATTCTTTATTTTTTGCAACTTCTCAGGGAGTATTTGAATATTCACTTGACAAAGGCAAAATCATAAACACTTTCAATATGGATAACGGCTTATTATCAAATCGTGCGAATTCTGTTTCTTTGTACAATGATAAAATGGCAGTTGCAACAAATGCAGGAATTTCTTTGGTAGATCTGAAAACAAAAGAAATCCAAAATTTCGACTCAATATTTTCAAAAATTGATCAGGAAGGAAAAGTTGAAAATGTTCTTGTAAGATCTGACGCGTTGAGCACTTTTATCAAAGATGGGAAACTCTTTGCTGGATCAACTGCAGGCAGAATAACTATGATAAATCTTTCGAATTCTTCAGTTGAAAAAACTTTTGTGACGCCAAAGGGCCATTTGACAATTCGCTGGAGGAACTACATTGATTTGTGGAAAAACATCAACTTCGGGTTATATCTAAAAAATTCTCTGATAATATGCGGATTTACGATGTTGTTTGCAATGCTCTTTGCAACACTTGCGGCTTATGCTTTGGCAAGATTTAATTTTCCTGGGAGTAATTTTTTTAGTATTGGAGTTCTTGCCACACAAATGATCCCTGCAATAATGTACTTGATCCCAATCTACATTATGTTTACAAAATTCACTTCTTTGACTGCAATTCCACTTAAGGGAACATTTTTTGGAATGATTTTGGTTTACACTGCGTTTTTTACGCCGTTTTCTATATGGATACTCAGAGGCTTTTTTGCTGCTATACCTGTTGAATTGGAAGAAGCGGCAAGAATTGACGGTTGCACGCCATTTCAGGTTTTTTGGTATATTGCACTTCCCCTTGCGATACCCGGCATAGTTGCAACAGGAATATACGTTTTTCTAACGGCGTGGGACGAACTTATGTTTGCTTGGGTATTGACAAATGCCAACACAATGACAATTCCAGTTGGAATAAGATTGTTTGTTGGAAACTACCAAAATAGATTTGATCTTATGATGGCCGCTGCTACAGTAGCGACAATTCCCGTGATGATTCTTTTCTTTATGTTGCAAAAACATATTGTAAAGGGATTAACCGCTGGGGCAGTAAAAGGTTAGAATAATAATTTAGAAGGGAGAAGAGATTGATGAAAAAGATTATTTTTGGATTGCTTTTTGGATTTTTGGTTTTATCTAATTGTTTTGCAGAATCAAATGCCGGTGTTTTTTTTGGTGTTTTTAGAGAAGGGGCACCGGCAAATATGGGATTGATAAAAAGTTTAGAAAAGAAACTTGGCAAGAAATTTACAGTTGTTATGTGGTATCAGGATTATAGTTCTCAATTTAATCCGGATTTGTGCAACAGAGTTATTGCTAACGGAGCTATTCCACATATTGTCTGGGAACCTTGGCTTTGGTCAGACAAGCAAAAGATAAAATTAGATAACATAATTGCCGGCGAATGGGATTCTCACATTCGCGAATGGGCTCAGGACATAAAAGCTTGGGGCAAACCTGTATTTATTAGATGGGGGCATGAGTTTAATATAGAAGGATATCCTTGGTGCATAGTCAATAATGGTAAGGATCCAAAAAAATATGTATCAGCTTTTAGAAGAGTAAAAACCATCTTTAAGAATGAAGGAGCTAATAATGCTTATTTTGTTTGGGCCCCTATGAATGATTCATGGCCAAAGGAAAGCTGGAATGATATGCATTTAGCTTATCCGGGAGATGAGTATGTTGATTGGATTGGTATTGATGGATACAACTGGGGGACAACACAGGATTGGAGCTCTTGGCAATCATTTAAAGAACTGTTTAGAGATACTGCCAGACAGATGTGGAGAAAGTATCCAAACAAACCAATAATGATTGCTGAAGTAGGTTGTTCTGAAAAAGGCGGCAACAAAGCCCAATGGATTTTGGATATGTTGCAGGATCTAAAAAGAATGCCGTATATAAGACAGCTGAGTTGGTTTGATGTTAAAAAAGAGGCAGATTGGCGGATAGAAACAAATGAAAAAACATTATCTGCTTTCAAAACAGTTATAAACAATCCTTATGTAATTTCAAATTCTCAAATATTGTCCAATACAATATCTTTGCCAGCTACAAAGGCAATAACAAAACAAACAGTGCTTGCAAGATTTGCTGCAAATCCACCCAAAATTGATGGTTCTTTGTCAGATTGGACAACTTCCAATCCTATAGTTATTGATCAAGAATCTCAACTTCAAGAGGGATATTCTCTTTGGAGAGGCCCGAGTGATTTGAGTGGCAAAATTTATATTCAATGGGACAGCTCAAACCTTTATATTGCCGCGGATGTTAAAGATAATCATCCATTTAAAAACACCAAAACAACAAGCAATATTTGGAATGGCGATGCAATCGAAATTACAATTGGATTAAATCCAAATGCACAACCCTCCAGAGAAAAATTTGCAAAAGGTGATAGGCAAATAGGCTTTAGCACTGGTGACGGAAAAAGCGTAAAGCCGTCTATTTGGGATTGGACAAACGCAGAAGAACCTAAAAATTCCAAAATAGTTGTTAGCAGAAAACCAGATGGATACATATTAGAGGCAAAAATTCCTTGGGATTCTTTAATGGCCGGTTTTGTTCCTTCTAGCGGGATGAAAATATCTTTTGATTGTGCAATAGATGATTCTGATGATGGTAAATCAAGAACAAAACAAATGGTTTGGAATGGTGATTATATGTTTTATAAGGATCCCGGGGTTTGGGGAATTTTAAAGTTTGTTAATTAAATACAATTAGGCCTCCCTTAAAAAGGAGGCCTTAAATTTTCATGTGAAATTCAAAGAGATTCTTTTCGATATATAATTTGAGTTGAATTGTTTGGAATAAGGTTGTAATATACTCTTAAAATAGAAAAGGAGGTGAAATTCAAATGAAGAAATTTTTAGCTTTTACAGCAGTTTTAATTTTGTTTTCCGCTATTTCATCGGCTCAAATTGGCACAAAATTAATAGATGATTTTGAAAGAAATCCAAACCTAAAAAGTCCTGAGTGGTGGAAGTTTGACAACGTAACTGTGTCTGTTGTCAAAAATCCTGTTGCAAGACCCGGAGATACTATTGCAAATTTGGCTGGAAAGTATTCCTTGAATATCAAAGGTCATGCGACAAATTGGTATTGTGGGGGAATTGGAACATATTTGGGTACTGATGCAAGCGGGTACACTGGGATAGAGATGCTTGTTTATGGATATGGGCCTGACAGTGGGACAATAAAGATCGAACTCTATGATGATGATAAGGGTGCTTGGAACACTGTTTATGATAAAAATTGGGTCCCGGTAAAAGATGATCTTTTTGCTTATGAACTTAAAGTTGATTGGAGAGGTTGGAAAAGAGTTTATATCCCATTTACTAACTTTGTTTTAACTAATCCAAAAAGAGGCGATGGGGTAATGAATTTTGACCAATCAAAAGGTTCAGGCGGTTTATTGCAGATACAGATGATAATGATTGCTACTTCTCAAGACGGTGATACCAACGTAAACATTGATAATGTAAAGTTGGTAACGAGAGAAGGAAGTGATGAGGAATAATTTTAAGGATTGAAACTTTATGAGCGTCAAAGGAAAAATTTTTTTATTGGTGTTATTGGCTGGTTTTACAATGCAAAGTATTTCGGTGCATGCATTGGATCTTGGTACCAGCGCAACTGTTACAGTAAAAGAATTTTTTTCTTTGGCGCTTGATTCCTCTTCAATAGACTTTGGAACACTAAATCAAGGGCAATGGAAAGAAGTGTCTGGATCATCTGGTTATGCAAATGCGGCAATTTGTTATTCCAACACTGGCAGGCCTTGGACTCTTTCTATTAGAGCATCAAGCCCTCTTACAAAAGGATCTTCAACGATTTCAGTCGATGTTTTAAAATGGATGAGCACTTATGCCGGCAGCAAAAACGCTCCATACACCAATTACAGTGATGGCCTCTTAAATCCGCCGTCTAACGGTTATATTGATTTTTCACTGACAGACAAAGCAGTTTTTAGCTCTGCTCTAGCATCGATACCAAACAACAACACTTTGCCAAACGGAGTTGAAGTTCAATTCAAGTATGCGATCCTTATACCGACAAATATAAAAGTAGATCCCGGCACATACACAACAACGATAACTTATACGCTCACAGAGTAAATTATAAACTCCATGTCATTGCATGGGTTTTATAATTTAAGTTGATAAATTTAGGAGGTAAAATATATGAAATTTTTTGCAAAATGGATATCTATTTTTTTGATCTTGGCATTCATTGGAAATATTTCTTTTGCTGTTCAATCTGCAAGCCAGCAAGCAACTTTTACTGTTGATGTTGCATCTGTTTTTGAGCTTAGTATTGATCAGGGATTTATCGATTTTGGCAGAATGTCCCCCGGAGAAACAAAATGGAATATGCCTCCAGCTGGAATAATGGTACAAGCAAAGACCAATGGCGGCAAACAGTGGTTTCTAAAAATAAATAATGATACACCTTTTACTTCCGGTAAAAATGTTATCCCTAATTCCAATTTTTATTGGTATGGCTGGTCAAATGGGACTGGCAAATGGTATGGCACAGGGAATAATGCTTTATCTGTTACTCCTGCACTTGTTTATTCTTCTGGTCCTGGGGAAGAAAACA
Source organism: uncultured bacterium (assembly GCA_964597815.1). Classification (GTDB taxonomy): domain Bacteria; phylum Margulisbacteria; class WOR-1; order JAKLHX01; family JAKLHX01; genus CAZQZN01. The sequence continues at coordinate 9,931 of CAZQZN010000009.1, forward strand.
ATCTGCCTCAAGGTACAATAAGCTTTCTAAAATTTAAATTAAAAGTGCCTGAAAATCAAGCTCCGGGCAATTATATTACGGTTGTAAAATTTACAATGACAGAATAATTGGGGTGCTAAAATGTTTCTCCATAATATTAGAAAAACAGCCTCTTTTTTATTGTTAACTGTTGCATTTTTAGGTTCATTCTCAATTTCTTACGCCTTGACTTTGGAATTTGATCCGCCAGATAAGAGCATAATAAATTTTGGTGCGATGAATCCCGGAGATTGGACTGAACTGCAAACCTCAAGCGGATATTGGCATGCATTGGTTGTAAAAAACTCTGTTGCTTTGCCGTGGCAGGTAAGCGTCAAATGCGATGGTTTGCTTAGAAATGGTGCTATTACAATACCAAGCGAAAAATTTCTTTGGATGAGCGCTTATGCTGGCAGCAAGAATGCTCCTTATGACAACTACAGCGATGGTTTAATAGCCATTTCTTATAGGCAGTTTTATGAAACAGGACAAACATTTTTTAATTCGGCAAATTCGACAAAACTTTCTTCGGCTGGCCATATAACTACGCCTAATGGAGCGGAAATACAGCTTAAATATCTGATTGCTATTCCGCCAGATCAGCTTGCTGGCGATTATTCGTCAACAATTACATTTACTGTGACGCAATAAGGAGGGATTAGATATAATGAAAAAATTTTTTGGTTTTATACTCTGGTTTTTGATGACTTTCTCCATAGCTAATGCTTTTTCAATGAATGTGGATCCTCCAACTTTAATAACTTCAGCTGAAAAAGGGCAAAGTGTCAGCGGCTACATAAATGTTGATAACAGAGGAGATCAGGAAATAAAAGTAAATGCTTATGTTGAAGACTGGATTTTTTTACCTGACAGAAGCAAATCTTTTAGAGAACCTGGTTCATTAAAAAATTCTTGTTCGCAATGGATTTCACTCTATCCAGAGAAATTTGCTTTATTACCCGGCCAGACGAAACAGGTAAAATACACGATAACTGTCCCCAAAAATGCCAAGGGGGGATATTATAGCGTTGTGTTTTTTGAAGCACAGCATGATGATCCGGAACTGCTTAAAAAAGCCAATGTTATTTTGACCGGAAGAATTGGAACAATAATATATTTCGAAACAAAAGGAGATTCTGAAAAAAAACTAGCGTTGTCAAATTTTGAAGTATCAAAACCAGTGGCAGGCAAACCTGTATATTTTAGAGTTAAAGCAAAAAATGAAGGAAATACTTTTGCGCCAATTTCCGGAAGCATAATTATCGTTGATGACCTCTCGAATCTTTTGGCGAAAATTGACATTGACAAGCAATTCATTCTTCAAGGAGAAAATATTACTCTTGAAAAAAAGTGGATAAGTGATTTGCCAAAAGGCGAATATGATGTGATATTGACTCTTGATTATGGTGCGGAAAATCCCGCTTCATTAAAGAAAAGGATTTTAGTGAAATAATTTTTAGGGTTGAAAATGCATAAGATACAAAAAAATATAACTTTCTTTTTCTTTGCAATCTTACTGATTGTTTCAAGCAGTGCTTTGGCTCAGGAACTAACATTGACTTATAACAGCACAAAAATTATTGAAGGCCAGAACAATTTTTCGAAAGTAGTTTCAGTTGATCAAGATATTGTTATTGCTGAAATCCTTTCTTCTAATAGAATTAAATTGACTGGTGTTGGTATTGGTTCGACTTATGTATATGTTTGGTGGAGTGACGAATCTTATTCTGTTTATAAAGTTTCAGTAATTCCGCCTGTTGTGCAAAATACGCAAGATAATACGTCATTATCTCTTGTAAAAGAAAAACCGTTGAAATTTGAAGTTACAGCTACTTCTTATGGTGGCCAATCAAACTCAATTTATCCAATAAACAGATGGGCTTATGGAGGCTTTTTTAGTGGAATTAGAATGTATGGAGATACCAATCTCGGTTCTATGAATTCTTATGTGCATTATGAAGGTTATAATGGAGTTAATTCCCTCACAAGATTTTCGATTAATTTAAGTGGCCAAGATTACTATGCTGGTTTTGGAGATGATGATATTTTTCTATCTGATATAACAGTTCCTTATATGCACTTCCAAGGCCTAAAATTTAGAAAAGATTTAAGTGAGCAAGTTTCAGTTTTGCTCATAACTGGTGCAAGGGGTCAGGGATTTTGGGGGAAAGATTCGCTTAGGGACACAAGAAATCTCCAAAAATTTGCTGCTCTTCAAACAACATTTAATCCATCGAAACAGCTTTCTATAGATGTCAGAGCGGTTACTTCTTCAACTGAAGGTCAGTCGCTAAAAAGTGATATTTTTGGAATAGCCGCAAAATATTCACCCGGCTATTGGCTCTCAATTATGGGGGATGTTGCAAAGAGCGGAGATGATACGGCTTTGTTATCGCAAGTTGATTATAACGATAGAGGGCTATCTTTTAAGGGCATTTACAAATCAATTCCCGCAACATTTGTTTTTCCGTCTGATTACACAAATCAACAAGGGGTTGAAGGCTTCTTTGTTAGTGGTTCTTATTCTCCTTATAGTTTTATCAGATTAAGCGGGCATGCAAACAGATACAAGAACAATCTTTTGCAAAGTGCAACAAGTGAATATAATAGTGATATTTCGGCAAATTTAGATTTGTTTGTTAATAAAAATCTGACTATTACTTACAGCCCTTGGCAAAATGACCAAAGAGGATATAGTAATGGCGGATTGGCGCAGGGATCTCTTGCTCAAGCAACTTATTCTTTTATGCTTGGTGGGCCGTCAAATTTATTTCTTAGATACCAGCCAAGCAAGTTAACTGGGCTAAACACTTCCGAATCAGATTATCTATATGAATCAACGACCTTGGGCGGAAGAATCGGTTTGTCAGATGCGTTTTTCATTGATATTGAAAATGAATGGAACTCTAAAAGTTCATTTGGTACCACAGCAAATCAGGATGGCAGAGTTTTTAGGGCAATTGGCACTTTTAATTCACAAATTGGGAAAACGCCACTTTTTACTTTTGCAAAAATTTATTACAGCAATGGAACTGTTGCTGGCAGTCCTTCAAACCAAATTTGGGGAGAAGTTGAGTTGTCTTACAAACCAAAAGCTGATACAAAATTTTATATCAAAGGCAAAACAGCGGATTATTCTGGATCAGTCACAAATCCTATTGACAGATCAGAAAAACATCTTGTTTGCGGCTTCAATGCTGTTATTGATTCAAATTTATCTATTGGCCGTTATGCATCGGTTAAGGGATATGTTTTTGTTGACAAAAATGGCAATGGTATTAAGGATAAATCTGAGATTGGAGTTCCAAATGCAAAAGTATTTATCAAAGGTGGCAAATCTGTTTATACAAATTCCGAAGGAGCGTATGAGATTAATAATGTTAATGTTGGAGAAACAACTGTTTATTTGGATATGTCATCAGTTAGCAACGGATATTTATTGACAAATTCAAATCCAGTGAAATTGCCTGTTAAATTGCAATCACAAAACAGGGCTGATTTTGGTTTAAGGAAGATATCTTCTTTAAAAATCAAAGTTTTTGCTGATTTAAATTCAAATGGAGTTTTTGATGCAACCGATAGGGCAATCCCGGTTTTTCAAATTGTTGTTGATGGCAAAAAATACATTTCTGACTTTGAAGGTAAAATTTTTATTTATGATATTGAACCCGGCATGCACAGTATAGTTATAGATTCCAACACATTGCCGTCAAAAATTATACCATTAGTACCACTAAACAATTCTGTGGAGATCACTGATAGTGGTATATATGAATTTTCAGTACCAATAAAACTTATTTTAGAGAAAAATTTGAAAAACACCAGCACCAAACAAGTCCCAAAAAAACACACTACAAGTTCTATGCGTCTTAAGTCGCGAAACAAAAAGCAAAAATAGAAGACATGTGTTATAACGATATAGTCTTGCCTGTTGGGAAAGGATGGCAAAAATCCTCGCTTAGATGTCACAATTTGTCATTTGTTATTAACCCAAAAAATGGTGAAATTTTCATTATTTTTTTTCGATGATAAATCAGGCAATAAAAATTGCTTTAGGCAAAGGAGGTGAAAAAAGTGAGTGCATTAGGTAAAACAAAATTTAACAGAAAGGAGGGCATAAATAATTTTATGAAGAATATTTTGAAATTTTTTGTTTTGTTGGCATTTTTGGTTGTTTCTTGCTCCATAGCAAACGCTATTGATTCTGGTAGTATAGGAGTTGGAGCCCCAGCTTTTCAGATAGGATATATTTCCCAATCATGGCAATTTCAAACATTTGAGGGAACGCCTGTCCTTTTTAACTTAACTGTGAATAATTTAAAGTCCGCCGACAGGACAAATGCAGTTACAGCTAATACATTAAATGGGACAACAAATGTTACAAAAACGGATGTTACTGGGAAAAATATCGCAATTTTGAACCATGTACCCGGCTTTACAATTTATCCCGGGACGTCTTCTTCGCCATTTCCCTCTATTTGGATAAAAGGAGACACTGTAAATCCTGCAACTGGAGCAGATAGTCCAACAACATATTTAACTGGGACTGATGCAAACAAGTTTTATCAAACGGGATTATCTATCCAAGCTCCTTATTACCAATCAGCAAATTATCAATGGACTGTATATGTATATGCTGATAAAGATATCCTGACAAACAGAGCACCTGCTTTAAATAGTGGTAGAATAGTTGATCCTAGAACTGCAACAATGAGATGGTTTGCATGGGCGAAGAATGATGTTAATGGAATTCCGAAAAAAGCATTTGGGTATAAGCCTTCTGGTTCGACTTCTCCAATTATGTTCAATGTACTGCCACTTGTAAATTCAACTGATCCAACAACAATTAAAACTTATTTGACCAGCAACACTTCAACTCATGAAACATTGTCATATTTGGGAGATTTGCCGGGGGTTTCTGAATCTTCAATTCCTGCAAATGGTGTTGTGCACTATAACATAGATAGAAATACTGCAAGCAGCAGCAATGCAAACAACATGCAGATAATTGGCAGAAGTCAGCTGGGACTTGTTTATGCTGCGCCCAATAACGCACTTTGCCATAGAACTGAAGAGTTGCATATTCAATTTTTGGTGCTTTGGCCGGAAAATGTTGGATTAGGAATAGATTCAGGCACAAGATCTTGTACAATCAACTTCTATCAAAGAACGGCAAACTAAGGAGAATAGAGGGAAGAAGTTTTACTTCTTCCCTCAGATTAATATTATGTTAAGAGTTTACAGAAATTTTAAGTTAGTTGCGTTGATTTTTTTGGCAATGTCAGTTTTGTTGACAGAGGCTTTAAATGCGTCATTGTTGATTAGACAGCCATCTCTAGAACTATTGTTAAATAAAGGTGAGCACTTAAATGCTGGTATAGTTTTAGAGAATTTATCAAACCAGCCATTAACAGTAAAAGCAGGATTTGCTGATATCCTTGATAAACAAGGAAATCCAAACAAAAGGACCTGCTCAAAATGGATAAAGCTATCTGAAGAAAATTTTGTTATTCCACCAAACTCAATAAAAGATTTAAGGCTTGATATTTCTGTGCCAAATAATGCAGATGGAGGATATTGGACAGGTCTTGTTTTTTCGTATTCAAATGGACAATTCAAAGGGCCAGAAGATATGACCTTTAATGTAATGATGCATATTGAAATGCCTGTAAGTATTTTAATTGCTGACACAATCAAGAATAATATCGAAATTTCATCATTGGATTCCAAATATGATTCAACAAAAAAAATATTGAACATACATTATATTGCAAAAAATACCGGCAACTCATTTTACGAATTAAAGCCAAATTATATTTTGCTAAATCAAAGTTCTCAAATAAGCGGTGTTTATTCCGGACAAAAGTTTAAAATTTACCCTGATGAAGAAAAAGAAATTTCTTTTCAAGCAGAAACAGGGAAACTTACAAAAGGGACATATTTGATTGCAGTTTATGATATTGGAAGCGGCAATCCAAAAGTATTGAGAAAAAAAATATTGTAGGTTTTGTGATGAGTATAGGGAAAAATAAAAAGGCAAGAAAGATTATTTCAACATTTTTGTCTTTGTTGATGTTGCTATCTAGTGCGTATGCTGACAGCATAATTTCTATAGGCACAGGAGATATTGGTAGTGGAGGCGGTAGTGGCAACATACCATTGGTAAGTGCAAATCCTTCATCCGGATATACTGGAGATACTCTAAATGTTTTGATTGAAGGAGCAGAAACACATTTTGATTCTACTTCAAATATTGATTTTGGTTCTGACATTACTGTAAATTCGGTTAGCGTTATAGATTCTACACATTTATTGGCAAGTATTTCTATAAAAACTTCTGCTGTATTAGGGAATAGAACAGTTACAGTAACAACTGGCTCTGAAACAGCTAGTGGAGCAATTTTTACTGTTAATCAATCAAGTGTTGCTTTATCTCCATCTATTGTTAATCAAGGATGGGCTGGGAATGTTGTAATTTCAGGAAGTGGCACACATTTTATAAGTGGAAATACTTCTATATCTTTTGCTGGTAGTGGAATAATTCTTAATTCTTTTGTTGTTAACAGCACAAATGAAGCTATAGCTAATATTACAGTTTTACCTAATGCGACTATTTCTGCAAGAGAAACAACTATTTTGACTGACTTGGGTGCGCTTGGTTCAGAGATGATTTATTCAAATCTTTTTGTTTCTAGTTTAACATCTGGGTTAGTAATAGATGATTTTGAATACTATGCCAATAGAGATAGCAGAGGAATGATGGATTACTACTATCAATCTGGTTCAAATCCTAATGAAGTTATTATTCCAAATCTAGAGAATTCAACTACGATTTTTGAAGAAGGTTATCGATCTATCAAAGTCAAATATTCAGGTGCAGATGGTTCTAAATGGGGTGGATATTGGGGAGGAGGATTAAACTCTGATACAAAGGACTTAACGCCTTACAATGGGATAAGTTTGTGGGTTAAAGGAGATGGAACAAACAATACTTTCAGCATAAGTTTAATTGAAGCGGATGTAAATGGTGTAACGCAGGAAACATATTCAAGCCCCAGCTATTCTCTTGCAGATACAAATTGGCACAAAATTGATATACCTTTTACCGCATTTGTGAGAGATCCTTATGGCAACCAATTAGAAGGGGTGTTTAGCAAAGTCATTAAAGGATATAGCATTGTTTATCGTGGGGCACAAACAAGTTCATCTGATCATTATGTTGACTATATTGTTGCAGGAAATATTAACTTTAGTGGAGATATTCCATCTGTTTCTTCTGTAACTCCAAATTCCGGATTGAATACATCTACAACAAATGTGTCAATTTCTGGCACAAATTTTGATGGTATTACTTCTGTTAAAATTGGTACTTGGCCGGTCAGTTCATATACAGTAAATAGCCTAACATCCATTTCTGCTGTTATTCCTTCTGGCTTGCCTGTTGGTACATACTATATTACTGTTTCCAATGCTTTTGGATCTTCTTCGCAAACTCCTCAAAGTCAGTTTACTGTTTTGCAGGGGAATATTGGGGATATATTGATAGACAATTTTGAGGAAAACTACAAGACTGATGAGAGAGGGCAGATGGATTACTACTTTAATTCTGGATCTCAAGCAGGAGAAGTATCAATTCCAAATCCAGTCAATTCGATAACAAATGTTTATGAAGGCGTAAAATCAATGCAAATAACATATCCGGGAGCAAGTGGAACGAATTGGGGTGGATATTGGGGTGGAGGATTGTTAAATCCTGCAAATGATGCAATAGATATTAGTTCTGCAAATATGTTGGTATATCACGTTAAGGGAGATGGATCCAACAATACAAACAGGATATCAATTTCAGAATACAAAAATGGATCCCAAGATGAATCTTTTAGATCCTTGGATAGTTTCACTTTGTCAAATAATACGGCTTTCAAAGAGATTAAAGTTCCATTTACAAGAATGTGGAGAGATGAATATACAGGGGCGATGAAAGATGATAATGTTTTCTCAGGTAAGGTAAAATCTTACACATTAGTTTATACTGGAGGTGAAAATTCTTCTTCTCCTCACTTTGTTGATTATATAAAAGCTGTCAATTGGACTGGGCCGATAATCGATTTGATTGGGCCAAATTTTGGGCCAGTTGGTATAACAGTTGAAGTAATAGGAAGAAATTTCGGTCAAAATCAAGGATCAAGTACAATAACTTTGAACGGTCAAATATCTCCTGTAAATAGCTGGTCTGACAACAGGATTGTTATGGTAGTGCCAAATGGAGCAACAAGTGGATTGATAGAGGTTACGGTAAATGGCCAGATCAGCAATGGTGTTCCATTTGCAGTAACTGGTATAAATCCATCAGGTCCAAGAATTAACATGATATCTCCAAGCTCGGGACCAGTTGGGACAACAGTTACAATAAGCGGAAGCGGATTTTCTTCTGATCCCGGAGAAAACAATAGATCAACTGCAACAAATCATATAACAATTGGCACATACAGAATTACTACGGGAAACGTTTTGTCTTGGAGTGACACGTCAATCGTAGTAAGAATTCCAAATATTGCAGATGGTGTATATCCTGTTCAGATCAGATCAAATGACAAAGAGAGTAATTTTGTTAACTTTACAGTTATTTCTTCTTCACTGGATACTATACCGCCATCTCAAGTTTTTGGCAATGCTATGAGAAAGATTGGTAATGATCTAATACTTGAATGGGAACCTGCAACTGACAATGTTGGCGTAACGGGTTATAACATTTATAGGAGCAATAATCCGGAATTTGTGCCATCTTCGGCAAATAAAATTGGCACATCTCAAACTACTTCCTTCACTGATGTTGGTGTTCTTTCTTCCCCTGAAACTTATTACTACAAAATTAAAGCTTTCGATGCTGCTGGAAATGAGTCAGTAAATCCATCAAATATTGGATACAAATTAAACAAAATTGTACCCTTCAATACCGCAAAATCCAATGTATTCTGGATTTCTATACCAAACATTAGTCCTTACAAAAAAGCCATAGATATTGCAACTGATATACCTTATGCAACAAAAGTTTCAAGGTTTGATCCAAATTCTCAAAGTTACAAAAACTTAGAAAAGTTTTTGGGCAATTGGATTGGAGATAATTTTGATGTCATTACCGGAGAATCTTATGCTGTAGTTGTTGGAGCAGCATCAGAGGCAAAATTAGTTGGTTGGTATTATCCTTATACAATAAACATGCCTTATAGTCAATCGGCTTCAAATGTGTACTGGATTTCTATACCATACAACAGCGTTTATTCAAAAGTTTCAGATTTGGCACAAAGCATTCCAAATGCAACGAAGATTTCAAGGTTTAATCCTGATATTCAAGATTATGAAAGATGGGAAAAATTCCTTGGAAGTTGGTCAGGCACAAATTTTGATATAGTGCCTGGAGAAGGGTATGGAATAGTTGTTAATTCTAACACTTTATGGCTACCAAATGTAAAGAATTGATGGTGGTAATCTTACCTTCTTTTACTTGGCTGAAATATTCAATATTTTTAGCCGATAAATAATTAGGCACAAAGGGTAAACATGAGTAGTTGTTTAAAAAGATTATTTTTGGCGGTTGTAATTGTATTTTTAACAGCAACTTTTGCTCTTGCTGGACTAATCCACACTGAAGGTGGCCCTATAAATGATGCCGCTGATGGGACCCCTGCAAATGGCAGTTATTTTAGGGTTTTTAGAGTTGGTGATTACTCAAAAATAGTTACAGGAATTGTTGGGGCTCTAGTTTCAAACGCTTGGATAGAGGAAGTTGGTGCTAAGCTTCCTGAAACTCCTGAAAGACCAAATGGATGGCTTGTTGGAGACGATCACATGTGCATAATTGACAAAGAGATCAATTCAGGGACAAGCTCTCACAAAGGTTATTACGCAGTAATAAACAAGAATCTAACAGGATATGATCCAGATGAATTTAATTTGTGTGTTTTAAGACCAATACCTATTCCTGTTGCTGTCGGAGGAAATAATAGCGTAACCCTATCTTGGAGCGCTGCACAAGAAGATCCGGGTACTCCTGTTATGACAAATATAACCGGTTATAGAATTCTTCGTTCAACAAGCCCAACAGGGCCTTATACATTTTTGGCAACAGTAGAAGGATCAACAAACTATGTAGATAACACTGCTGTCAACGGCACAACTTATTATTATGTTATTCAGCTAGTTTATAGAACAACTTCAGTTCCGCCGCTTTTGTCTATGTATTACTCTGCAAATTCGAATTCTGTTACTCCTTCCGCATCATCAACTCCAACAATAATATCTGTTAATCCTATAAGTGCTTATAGAGGTGATACTTTAAATGTTGTTGTCACAGGAAGTAACACAAACTTTGTAAATGGCATTACAACGGTCAATCTTGGTTCTGGCATAACTGTTAATTCTGTTTCTGTCTCAAGCCCGACTTCATTGACTGCTAATATAACTATTGCAACGGCTGCAAGTACTGGGTTGAGAAATATAACCGTTACAACTGGCGCTGAAACAGCAAATGGCAGTAATGTTTTCACTGTAAATTCTCCTTCAATATCTATAAGTCCAGCTACTGCTGATCAGGGATGGAGTGGAAATATTGTTGTGTCTGGCATTGGCACGCACTTTATAAATGGTTCAACAAATGCAAGTATTTCTGGATCAGGAATTACTATCAATTCTGTTACGATTACAAACTCTACATCTGCCACTATAAACATTTCTATTTCTTCTTCAGCAGCAATTGGAGCAAGAACTTTAACACTTTCAACCAATTTAGGCGCTGCGGGCACTGAAAATATTTCTACAAACTTAACTATTAATGCAAGTGGCAGTACAAGTGGTTTAGTGATAGATGATTATGAGTATTATGCCAATAGGGATAGTAGGGGAATGATGGATTACTACTATCAATCTGGTGGTAATGCTGATGAAGTTGTAATAAGTTCGCCGGTGAATTCGACGGCACAAGTGAAAGAAGGTTTAAGGTCATTACAGGTTACATATCCTGGTGCTAGTGGGGCGAAATGGGGAGGATATGTAGGAGGAGGATTAAACTCTGATACAAAGGACTTAACGCCTTACGATGGGATAAGTTTATGGGTAAAAGGAGATGGTAGTAGCAATACGATAGCGATTAGTTTGAAGGAGGCAGATGAATCAGGGGTTGAGCAAGAGACATACATAAGTGGAGACATATCATTAAGCGATACGAATTGGCATGAAATAGAGATACCATTTTCTGGATTTGCTAGGGATCCATATGGAGTACAGAGGGAAGGGGTATTTAGCAAGGTAATAAAGGGTTACACGATAATTTACAGAGGGAGTCAAGTAAACAGTTTAGCGCATTACATAGATTATATAGTTGCCAAGGATGTGAGTGTATCTGGTTTGCCGACGGTTACAGGGGTGACACCGAACAGTGGAAGCAATGCGACAGCGACAGATGTAGTGATAAGCGGGACAAATTTTGGTGGTACGACATCTGTGAAGATAGGGACATGGGATGTTAGTTCATTTAGTGTTGTTAGTGCGAGTAGTATAAATGCGAGGATACCGTCTGGGTTACCAGTTGGGACATATCACATAACAGTTACGAATGGGTATGGGACATCGGCGACTAGTGCTGCAGATCAATTCACAGTAACTTCTGGCGGTAGTGGTAGCACAAGTGGTTTAGTGATAGATGATTATGAGTATTATGCCAATAGGGATAGTAGGGGAATGATGGATTACTACTATCAATCTGGTGGTAATGCTGATGAAGTTGTAATAAGTTCGCCGGTGAATTCGACGGCACAAGTGAAAGAAGGTTTAAGGTCATTACAGGTTACATATCCTGGTGCTAGTGGGGCGAAATGGGGAGGATATGTAGGAGGAGGATTAAACTCTGATACAAAGGACTTAACGCCTTACGATGGGATAAGTTTATGGGTAAAAGGAGATGGTAGTAGCAATACGATAGCGATTAGTTTGAAGGAGGCAGATGAATCAGGGGTTGAGCAAGAGACATACATAAGTGGAGACATATCATTAAGCGATACGAATTGGCATGAAATAGAGATACCATTTTCTGGATTTGCTAGGGATCCATATGGAGTACAGAGGGAAGGGGTATTTAGCAAGGTAATAAAGGGTTACACGATAATTTACAGAGGGAGTCAAGTAAACAGTTTAGCGCATTACATAGATTATATAGTTGCCAAGGATGTGAGTGTATCTGGTTTGCCGACGGTTACAGGGGTGACACCGAACAGTGGAAGCAATGCGACAGCGACAGATGTAGTGATAAGCGGGACAAATTTTGGTGGTACGACATCTGTGAAGATAGGGACATGGGATGTTAGTTCATTTAGTGTTGTTAGTGCGAGTAGTATAAATGCGAGGATACCGTCTGGGTTACCAGTTGGGACATATCACATAACAGTTACAAATGGGTATGGGACGTCGGCGACTAGTGCTGCAGATCAATTTACAGTAACTTCTGGCGGTAGTGGAACCAATTTACCATCTGTTACAGGAATTACTCCAAATTCAGGTGTAAATACATCTTCAACCGAAGTTACAATTACCGGAACGAATCTTGGAGGAGCAACATCAGTTCATATTGGAAATGTTGAAATGCCAATAATTTCAATATCTCCAAATACAATAATAGCTGTGGTGCCAAGTGGATTAACTCCCGGAAGTTATCATATAACTGTTACAACTCCAAACGGCACATCAGCTCAAACCTCAAACGATGTTTTTGTTGTATTAGCTCCGAATGGTGGTTTAGTATCAGACACAACTCCTCCTGTTATAAGCGATGTTAGATTTGATGGGAAGTTAGTTCTTGAAAAGGATTTTGTAAGCAGAACTCCGGTAATAACCGCTCTGTTGACTGATGATGTTGCAATTGATCCATCTTCTATTAGAGTTCAAATTGTTGATGTATATACTACTTCTACCATACCTACGGTAGTATTTGATCCAACTTCTGGCAAGATGACATTAACAATAACTTCACCACTACCGTTTGGTGAAAAGTTATTTTCAATTTCAGTAAAGGATACTTCTGGTAATGAAGCTGAATTTTCAATAATAATAAAAATAGGAAATGGTGAAGACGGGCCGATATTCAATTATCCAAATCCATTTGATCCAAATGATGAAACAACAAAGATAGCATTCAATATGAGAGATAACGCAACAGTAACAATTTACATCTTTGATACAACAGGGAAAATATTGGCAAAACGTGTAGTTAATGCAACTGTTGGGTTTAACGAGATTGAGTGGAATGGTGTTGATGATTATGGGACAAAAGTTGGAAATGGAGTGTATATTGCAAGATTGGTCGCGGATGGCAGATATATAGGTAAGACGAAGATATGGGTGATAAAACGATGAAAACTTTAATTAAGAGTTTAATAGTGATTTTTGCTTTAACGCAAATTGTCAGCAGCGCAAAAGTTTTTGCTGATGATACAAGCTATGCTATTGATCCATCCTATGTTGGAGTTGGAGCAAGATCACTTGGAATGGGGAAAGCATATGTTGCTGTTGGAGAAGATGCTGATACAATATTTTTCAACCCAGCAGGTCTTGGAAGAATCAGCTTGTGGAAAATGATGACGATGTATTCAAATTTAATGGGTGATGTAAAATACAGCGTTTTATCTTGTGCAATACCTATGGAAGTTGGATCTTTTGGATTTGGTTATGTTTCTTCAAGAGTTGATGGAATTTGGATAATGGGAGAGGATGCTGTTTCACAAACACACAAGCCTATTCCAACAATGCTTGGTGATTATTCAAATAATGTTGTTTTTCTCTCTTATGGTTTTCCATTAAATAAAATTGCTGGTTTTGGAGAAAATATATATTTAGGCGCAAATCTTAAATATTTTGATTCTCAAGGATCAGGAACAGATGAAGCTTATTTTGGTGCTGGAAAAGGCATTGATGCTGACTTGGGAATACTATATACTCCAAATTCTTGGCTTTCACTTGGAATTTCACAACAAAATGTTGTTCCACAAAGTTTTGGTGGTGCTGTGACATACAAAAGTGGGGTTGAAGAGTCAATGCCATCAATAACTAAAATTGGTACATCCATCAAATTGCTTGGTGAGGAAGATATTGCTTTAATAGAAGCTCCAATAAAACTTAATCTCTCAGGAGATATTGATATTTTTGAGATGCAAAATCGCTCCCTTGGCGGTCATATTGGTGCTGAATTCATTCCAAATGAGCATATATACTTGAGAGCAGGAATTGATAAAGATCCTGTTCCTTCAACAGTGGATCCATCCGAAGCGACCAATCTCACCCTTGGTGCAGGTATTAAGTTTGCTGGTGTAAGATTTGATTATGCTTATCATCCTTATAGTTCAATTCCTGATAATGCAACTCATTTCTTTTCAATATCTTATGTTGGAGAAGAAGGCAAAAAAGAGCCGAAATCTCAGGATTATATTAAGATGTTACTGCCAAAAGATAAGTTTATTACCAGAAAGGATTATTTGAGGATCTCAGGAATTGTCAGGCCTGAAGTTGAAAATGTGGAAATAAATGGTGTTTCTGTGCCGTTAGAAATTGTCGATGGTGAAAAAGTTTTTAAGATAAAAGTTCCTCTTGAAGGTTTTGGGAAAAAGTCTTTTATTGCAGAGGCATTTGACAAGGACGGCAATTTACTGGATAGACAAAAGAGGAGAATTTTAAGAGTTGCATCTTTCAAAGATGTTCCTGAAGATTATTGGGCTTTTGACTCCATAGAGATTGGTGCAACGGCCGGATTGTTTGAAGGATTCCCTGATGGTTTGTTTAGACCAAATCAGGTTATGAGCAGGGCAGAACTTACAACAATGATGGTTCGCATATCCAAACCAGATATAAAACAAACTATTGAAAGAAGAGTTTTCCCTGATCTTCCTTATAACCATTGGGCTTTAAGATACATCGAAGCCGCAAAAGATATGGGATTAGTTATTGGTTATCCAGACAAGCAGTTTAAAGCGGATAAAAGAATAAATCGAGCAGAGGGAGTTACAATAGCAACAAGATTTGATGCGGATTATATTGTAGATCCGGACGAAAAGCCATTTGCTGATGTTTCTAAAGAACACTGGGCTGCGCCATATGTTGAAACTTCTAAACAAAAAGGATTAATAAGTTATATTTCATCAGAAAGATTTGCCCCGAAAGAAGGGTTAACAAGAGCAGAAGCCGCTGAAATAATAGCAAAAACCGATTATGGTTCAAGAATGATAGAGTATATCTTAAATTGGAATAAAGGATTTGGGGTAAAATCGCAAATACCAATAAAATCAATAGAATAACTCTTCATTTTTTTATAACTTTTTCTCCTTCGGTGATATAATCATAGTGATGCATATAATTGCTGGTTTGGGCAATCCGGGAAGTCAGTATAGATTTACTCGCCATAATATCGGCTTTAGAGTTATTGAAGAATTACAAAAAAGATATTTTGCAAAAATGGCCCTTCATAAAACTTCAAATTCTATTCTTGGGAAAATAAAAATTATTGATAGAGACGTAATTTTATTAATGCCTCAGACGTATATGAATAATTCAGGGATGTCCATAGCCGTTATAAAAAAGAAATTTTCTGTCAGAGCAAGCAACATTGTTATAATTCACGATGAGATTGATTTGCCTTTGGGCAAGATAAAGGTAAAATTTGGCGGAGGAATTGCTGGACACAACGGCCTAAAATCCATTGTTGAAAATATTGCTACAAAGGATTTTTCAAGAGTCAGGATAGGCATTGGCAAACCTGACAAAAATAACATGTCTGTATCAAGTTTTGTTTTAAGCGAATTTGCCAAAGAAGAGAAACTTTTAATAGAACAAACTGTTTCTAAAGCGGCTGATGCGGCTGTTTCAATAATTGAAATAGGTCTTGAAAAGACGATGAATTTATTTAACAAATCGTAAATTTGCATTATGAATCTTAATGCCATCAAAATAATTTTAAGCGAAAAATATCCACTTAAAGAGATTTTATCCTCAGAGCATATAAGTGGAGTGTGGGGATCGTTAAAAAGCGCACTAATTTCATCAATCTTTGACCAGGCTAAGCAAAATGTTTTTGCTGTATTTTCAAATACCGATGATGCTCTAAAAGCAAATGACGAGCTTAAACATTTTTTGGAAGAAAAAGAGATTGTCTTTTTAGATAGAGAAGATATTACTCAGAGAATAAAAGCGATACAACAAGTTATAGAAAAAGAATCATCAAGAGTTTTTGTCGGGTCTGTTTCTTCTTTTTATAAAGAAACGTTTTCAAGTGAAAAACTAAATAAAAAAATGCAAAGAATAAAACTCAACAGTATTTTGTCGATTCAAGATTTTTCTAAAAACTTGGTATTAAATGGTTATTCTAAGGTTTATAATGTCGAAGCACCGGGAGAATTTTCGATCAGAGGTGGAATTGTTGATATTTTCCCGCCAAATGATCTTCCAATTAGAATAGAATTAGATGATGATAAAATAGTTTCAATAAGGACTTTTGATGTAGTTACTCAAAGATCAATTTCAAATGTACAAAACGCGCTGATTTTGCCTTTTTTCGAAGAAAATGAATCAAGTTTTTTTGCTCTGGACAACAACGCAATAGTAATTTTTTGTTGTGATAAAAACGAATTGCCGAATGATATAAACTTTCATAAAAAGATTTTTTTTAGCCAACTTCCGTCAGGCGTAAAAAACGAAATGGTTATTCAATCTTCTGCGCCCCCAACCTTTTACGGAGACATCGAGAAATTTTCAAGAGAAATTCAAGAAAAAAAGCATAATGTTTTTGTTGTGAGCAGGCAGTCAAGCCGAATAAAAGAGCTTATGCCTTTTTATGGTGAAAATGTTAGGGTTGTGCATGATGAACTTTTTCAGGGATTTATCATAGACAATTTTTTGGAGGTTTATACTGATAAAGAAATTTTTGGTCAAATTGCGCCTCGAAGAAAGTATGAAATAAAAACAATAGAAATTAAACAGGACGAGCCGCTCCCATTTAAGGAAGGTGATTTTGTTGTTCATAAATATTATGGAATTGGTGTTTTTCGTGGAATAAAAAAAGAATGCGTTTCAAATGTTTATTCAGATTATTTGTTTATTCAGTATGCTGGCAATGATTGTCTTTTTGTTCCTATAAATAAGATGGGGTTGATTTCAAAATACAGTGCTCCAACAGAAAAACCACCTAAATTGAATAAGCTTGGGACTTCCGAATGGCTTAATACAAAAACAAGAGTGAAAAAATCTATAAAGGACATGACAAAGGAATTAGCAAAAATATACTCGCATCGGCAGATGCATGATGGAATATCTTTTCCTAAAGACAGCCATTGGCAGAAAGAATTTGAGGAAGCTTTTCAATACGAAGAAACGCCTGATCAAAAAAGGGCAATAGAAGAAGTAAAGAATGACATGGAAAATTTTAGGCCTATGGATCGCCTTTTATGCGGAGATGTTGGTTTTGGTAAGACAGAAGTTGCATTAAGAGCGGCTTTTAAGGCGGTGGATTTTGGGAAACAAGTTTGTGTTTTGACTCCAACAACTATTTTGGCTGAACAGCATTTTTTGTTATTTAAAGAAAGATTTGCTCCTTTTCCTTTTAAAATTGAAATGTTGTCAAGATTTAGAGATAAAAATCAACAAAAAGAAATTATCGAAGGCATAAAAGATGGCAGTATTGATATTGTAATTGGCACACACAGATTGTTGCAAAATGATGTTGTTTTTAAAGATTTGGGGCTTTTGATAATTGATGAAGAGCAAAGATTCGGAGTTTCACACAAAGAGAAAATAAAAAAATTAAAGACGAATATTGATGTTCTTTCAATGAGTGCTACTCCAATCCCAAGAACGCTATATATGGCTTTATCCGGAATTTGGGATATGAGTGTGATTGAGACTCCGCCTCCCGGCAGGGATAAAGTTCAGACATTTGTTCTTCCATGGGATAAAAAAATCGTCAAAGACGCGATAGAAAAAGAAATGGAAAGAGGCGGACAGATTTTTTATGTGCATAACCGAGTTGAATCCATCGATAAAATTGTAAAAAAACTTTATGGGATTTGCCCGAACGCAAAAATTGTCGGTGCTCATGGAAGAATGAATGAAAAAGCGCTTGAAAAAATAATGATGGATTTTTCTTTGGGTAAATTTGATGTGTTAGTTTGTACAACAATTATAGAATCAGGTTTGGATATGCCAAATGTCAATACTATAATTGTTGAATCCCCTCAAAATATGGGGCTTTCTACTTTGTATCAATTAAGAGGAAGAGTAGGGAGATCAAATATAAAAGCATATGCCTACTTTTTATACGACACATCTTATTTTACTGAAAAGTCAATTGAAAGATTAAATGTTATAAAATCGTACACAGATTTGGGATCTGGCCAAAAAATTGCTATGAAAGATTTGGAAATCAGAGGTGCTGGAAATGTTTTAGGAGCGGAACAACACGGTCATATGGCTTCTATTGGATTTGATTTGTATTGTGAGATTCTAAACGAAGTTGCCATGGAGGCAAAAGGCAAAAAACCAGAGAAAGAAAAAGAAATAGATATTGACTTAAAAGTAAACGCTTATTTGCCTGAAGAATATATTGAAGATGAATATGAAAGAGTAAGATTCTACAAGAAATTGAATAAAGCAACAGATGAAAAATCGTTGAATGATATTTCTGAGGAAATGAAAGATCGTTTTGGAAGTCTGCCTACTGAGGTGAGAAATTTATTTTCCGTCATAAGAATTAAAATTAAAGCAAAAACTAAAAATATTGAAAGAATTTACAGAAAAGGCAATAAAGTGTTTTTTATAAATCGAGATAAAAGCAGAAAAATCATTTATATTGATGAGTTTTCTGAAAAAGAAATTTTAAGCAAAGTTTTTAATAGCATTTAAAGTTTTTTGTATTCAATTTGAGGTTTTGAATATCCGCCAATTAAAAGATTTGTTTCAGGCGCTTTTTTGCAACCTTTTATTATACTTTTCCATAGATTTTCGGGAACATTTATTCTGCCATTTTCAAATTCAACGCCCAAATTGTTTTTCCGAGCGGATTTAATATTTTCTGCGATTATGCAAAGTTCTTCATCACTCATATTTAGTGATGACACATCCAAAACATTTTTGCCAACATTAACTAATTTGAGAAGTTCTAATGCCTCATCAGCTTTCATTGGCGACTTGTTGTTTGCCTGCTTTGATTTTGCTGTTGCAACCGGTGGCGAAAAAAGCTGTGGCGGAATTGTATTTAATTTTACCTCTTTAATTTCCATTTCAAATATAATTCGGAACAAATAGTTGTTTTCTTGTATTTAAAAATCATATAATTACTTGTATGAAAAGCTTTGATGAACTGATCAACGTTGTTAAAAGATTGCGCAGCAAAAACGGTTGCCCATGGGATCGAAAGCAGACACATAAGTCGTTAAAACCATATTTAATTGAAGAATCATATGAATTGTTGCAGGCAATTGACAAAAACAATTCTTTTGAAATTATGGATGAATTGGGAGATGTTTTGTTGCAGGTTTTGTTGCACGCTCAAATTTTAGAAGAAAAAGGGAAATTTACAATAGAAGATGCAGTTCAAAATTTAAAAGAAAAAATGATTAGAAGGCATCCACATGTTTTTTCCTCATTAAAAGCAAAAGGCGTAGACAAAATATGGCAGAATTGGGAAAAAATAAAATCCAAAGAGAAAAGCTCAAAATCTATTTTGGATTCAATCCCAAAATCACTTCCTGCCCTTTATCGTGCGGATAAAACGCAGAAGAAAGCCGCTAGAGTCGGTTTTGACTGGAATAATGTTTCAGGCGCTTGGGAAAAAGTATTTGAGGAGCTGGGCGAAATAAAAGAAATTATGGGTAAAACACCTTTGAATAAAAAGAAATTGGCTGAAGAAATTGGGGATCTTCTATTCTCAATAGTAAATGTTGCCAGAAAAATTGGATTAAACAGCGAGGAAACGCTTCAAAACTCCATTGAAAAATTTTCTAAACGATTTGGCAGGATAGAAAAATACTGCAAAAGGAAAAATATTAATATTCAAGATTGCACGCTTGATGAACTTGAAAAATTATGGCAAAAAGCAAAGTCAAACGGCAAAATGTTAACATAGTTGCTACCATTCATAACAAGTCAATAATGATTTTCTTTTGATTTTGGTTGTTTTTAAGATTGTTTGCTGTGTATAAATTGCCCAAATGAAGTATAATTAAATTAGAGGATATTTAATGAAAGATATTTGGAAAAGTATTTTATTATATTCTGCGATTGCTCTGATTGTTGTGGGATTATTGTCTCCGTTTTTTACAAAAAGTCAGCCAGTTGAAGATCTGGTTTTCTCTGATTTTTTGAATAAAGTTGATTCCGGGAATGTCAAACAAGTAATAATTTCTGGTGATTTGATAAAAGGCAAGTTGTCTGATGGCAGACAATTTAGAACAAGAGCGATAAACTATCCAAATTTGGTTCAAAATTTAAGACAAAAAAAAGTCGTAATCGATGTGGAACAGCCGGCAGACAGCAGTTGGATTGCAAACTTGATTTTTCAAATAATTCTTCCTTTACTATTTTTTGCTTTGCTTTGGTGGCTGTTGATGAGGCAGGCGCAATCAGCAAATAATACTGCGATATCTTTTGGCAGATCAAGAGCAAGGCCCTATAATCTATCTCAGAAGGTCACTTTTGCTGATGTTGCCGGTGTTGATGAATCTAGAGAAGAACTTAGAGAAATTGTTGACTTCTTGAAAGATCCAAAAAAATTTAATGATATTGGCGCAAGGATTCCAAAAGGCGTGCTATTAATGGGGCCTCCGGGAACAGGAAAAACCCTTTTGGCAAGAGCGATAGCTGGCGAAGCTGATGTGCCTTTTTTTTCTCTCTCTGGTTCTGAGTTTGTTGAAATGTTTGTAGGTGTTGGGGCTTCAAGAGTAAGGGATTTATTTGCGCAGGCAAAAAAGAACGCGCCGTGCATAGTTTTTATGGATGAGATTGATGCTGTGGGCAGACAGAGAGGTGCTGGACTTGGAGGAGGACATGATGAAAGGGAACAAACTTTAAATCAATTATTGGTTGAGATGGATGGCTTTGAGCAGAAAACAAATGTAATAATCATTGCTGCGACAAATAGGCCTGACATATTAGATCCAGCTCTTTTAAGGCCGGGCAGATTTGATAGGCAGATAGTTTTGGACAAACCAGATATAAAAGGCAGAAAAGCAATTCTTGAAGTGCATGCGAGAAACAAAAAATTAGCAGATGATATTGATCTGGATATTTTAGCAAGAAGAACGCCGGGTTTTACAGGCGCTGATTTGGAAAACCTCTTAAATGAAGCTGCACTTCTTGCTGCTAGAAAAAATAAAAAGAAAATCACTATGTCTGAAGCAGAAGAGGCGATTGATAGAGTTGTTGCTGGCCCGTCCAAAAAAAGCAAAGTTATTAGTGACAAAGAAAAAGACATAGTTGCAACGCATGAAGTTGGTCATGCGCTCCTTGCAAAACTTTTGCCAAAAGCAGATCCTGTTCACAAAATTTCAATATTGCCAAGAGGATTTGCTCTTGGCTACACGCTTCAACTTCCTTTAGAAGACAAATATTTAATTAGCAAAGAAGAAATTATCGAACAAGTTGTTGTTATGCTTGGCGGTAGAGTTGCAGAAGAAATTGTTTTTGGTGAGCTTACTTCAGGTGCACACAATGATCTGGAAAAAGCAACTGAGCTTGTCAGAAGAATGGTTTGTGAATATGGAATGAGTTCTCTTGGCCCGAGAACTTTTGGCAAACCAAGCAAACAAGTTTTTCTTGGAAGAGATTTTGTTGAGCATAAGGATTATGGAGAAAAAACTGCTGATTTGATTGATAAAGAGATAGATAACATAATTCATTTGTGTTATGAACAGGCGAGAAAACTCATTCTAAAAAACAAAGACAAATTGTTGCAGATTTCAAAAGATTTGCGCGAAAAAGAGATAATTGAGGGAGAAGAATTAGACAAATATTTTGAAAATGTGAGAAATAATGGCGATTTTCCCTCTGAAAAGAAAGAAAATAAAAATCCTGAAAAAAATGAGAACAATCAGGGTTTGTTGTTTGCATAAATTGCAAAAATCCGAATAAATTTTCATTTAGAATAAGTTAAATTATGGAAAAAATTATTGAATCTGTTCCAAATTTTAGCATTGGCAAAAAAGCTGAAAATGCTGATATCATTGTCAAAGCGATTAAAAGTGTTGGTGATTCGATAATTCTTGCCGATTATTCATTTGATTTAGATCACGGGCGACTTGTAGTCACTATTTTCGGAGAGGGAGATAATTTAATTTGTGCTCTTTATGAAGGAGTAAAAGCTGCAATAGCTAAAATTGACATAAATAAACACGATGGCATACATCCGTATATCGGAGTTGTTGATGTGATCCCAATTATTCCAATAAAAAGAGCGACTTTTAACGACTGCGTTAAAATTAGAAATGATTTGTCTTTAAAAATAGCAAATGATTTTAATATTCCAATTTACATCTATGGGAAAATTGCAAAGAGACCAGAGCGAAATGAGCTTTCTTTCATAAGAAAAGGCGGGATAAAAGAATTATCAAAAAGAATGTCTTTGAAAGAATGGAAGCCGGATTTTGGGCCAAGTTCTTTGCATCCAACAGCCGGAGCAATTGCAATCGGAGCAAGAGATATTTTAATTGCTTTTAATGTGAATCTAAAGAGTGGCACAAAAGAAGATGCTGTTGGAATTGCCAGTAAGATTAGAGAAAAGAATAAAGGATTAAAAGGGGTTAGAGCAATTGGGCTTTTTTTGGAAAGCAAAAAAAAACCGCAAGTTTCAGTAAATATCGTGGATTACAAATCATCATCGATAAAAAAGGTTTTTGATACGATAAAAAACGAGGCAGAGAAAAAGGGCATAGATATTTTGGAAAGTGAAATAATAGGTCTTATTCCAAAAGATGCGATGTTTCAAAATATGATTGAATATTTAAAACTCAAAAATTGGGATGAATCAAAGGTAATAGAGAATTATTTATGAAAGAAGAAATGCAAAAATCCTACGATCCCAAGGGCATTGAAGAAAAGTGGTATGAATACTGGGAAAAAAATGGTTTTTTTTCTCCGGAAAACATTCCTTCAAATAATACAGATAATATATTTTCCATTGTTATTCCACCACCAAATGTAACTGGTTCTTTACATATGGGGCATGCTTTAGATAATACATTACAGGATATTATTGTCAGATATAAGAGAATGAATAAATTCAAAACCTTATGGATTCCTGGGACAGATCATGCCGGCATTGCAACGCAAAATGTTGTTGAAAAGTCTCTCCTGAAAGAAGGGCAGACAAAAGAAAATTTAGGAAGAGAAAAGTTTTTGGAAAAAGTTTGGCAGTGGAAAGAAAAATACGGGGGTAATATTACAAGGCAGCTCAGGCGTTTGGGGGCGTCGTGCGATTGGAGCAGAGAAAGATTTACAATGGATGAAGGGCTGTCAAAAGCTGTGAGAAAAGCTTTTGTTACTTTGTACAAAGAAGGTTTGATTTATAAAGGCAAAAGAATGGTCAATTGGTGTCCTAGATGCGTCACAGCTATTTCTGATATAGAAGTTGAACATGAGAGCAAAAAGAGTAGTCTCTGGTTTATTAAGTATACGCTTGAAGGTTCTAATGAATTCCTTGTCGTTGCAACAACAAGGCCTGAAACAATGTTAGGAGACACTGCAGTTGCTGTTAATCCTTCTGATGAAAGATATAAAAATTTTGTGGGGAAAAATCTGGTTTTGCCGCTTGTTGGCAGAATAATTCCAATTGTTGCTGATGATTTTGTTGATCCAAGCTTTGGAACTGGTGTGGTAAAGGTTACTCCTGCTCATGATCCAAACGACTTTGAAATTTCTTTAAGGCACAATTTGCCAAAAATAAATATTTTGACTGAAAATGGAAACATTACTTTTGAGGAATTTAGTAAGGAAGAAAAAGAAAAACTTAAAAAATATGAAGGAATGTCGCGGACAAAGGCAAGAGAAGAAATAGTTAAAGATTTAGAGAAATCCGGCTTTTTAGAAAAAGTAGAAGATTATAACAACAATGTTGGAAAATGTTATCGTTGTAAGACCGAGATCGAACCATATTTATCTGATCAATGGTTTGTCAAAGTTGGTCCTTTGGCTGAAAAGGCAATAGAAGCGGTTGAAAGTGGCAGAATATATTTTATTCCTCATAGATGGACAAAAGTTTATCTTGATTGGATGAAAAATCTAAAAGATTGGTGTATTTCAAGGCAAATTTGGTGGGGTCATAGGATTCCTGTCTGGTATTGTTCTTGCGGAGAGATTATTGTTTCTGAAAAAGATCCTGAAAAATGCCCTTCTTGTGGAAATAAAAATTTGGTTCAAGACAAAGATGTTTTGGATACTTGGTTTTCATCTTCTCTCTGGCCATTTTCTACTCTTGGCTGGCCTGACAAAGACAGTGCAGATTTAAGAACATACTATCCAACAAGTGTTTTGGTGACGGGCTATGACATTATTAGTTTTTGGGTATCAAAGATGATAATGATGGGTCTTCATTTTATGGTTGAAGAGCCTTTTAGAACTGTTTATATACACGGTCTTATTAGGGACATAACTGGTAAAAAAATGAGCAAATCTCTTGGAAATGTAATTGATCCGATCGATGTAGTTGAACATGTTGGTGCTGATGCTTTAAGATTTTCGTTGGTTACACTTGTGACTGCACAAGGGCAGGATTTGAAACTTGCAGAGGAAAAAATAACAGAAGGCAGGAATTTTGCCAACAAAATATGGAATGTTGCCCGCTTTGTTTTAATGCAGGGAGATAATGACGGAAGCACAAACTTTGATAAAGACAATCTTTTTATTGTTGATAGGTGGATTTTAAGCCGCTATGCAAAAACTGCTTTGCAAATAACAAAACTATTGGAAAATTTTGAATTTGGTGAAGCAGCTAGAACATTGTATGATTTTATCTGGAACCAATTTTGTGATTGGTATGTAGAATTTTCAAAAATATCACTCTATGGAGGAGAAAACAAAGAAAACACAATAAAAGTCCTAAATTTTGTTCTTAGCGGCACTTTAAAATTGTTGCATCCTTTTATGCCATTTATTACAGAAGAAATATTTTCAAAATTGTCTTCGAGCTCAAAAACTATCATGTTTGAAGATTGGCCTAAACCTGACGACAGATTTATTGATGAAAAAGTTGAAGGCCGCATTTTGTTATTGGTTGAGATGATAAGATCAATTAGAAATGTCAGGGCAGAAATGAATATTGCAGCAGCAAAAGAGATAGATGTCATTATTGAAGCAGGAGAAGATGCAGATTTGATAAAAGATTTTTTAAAATACACAAAAACTCTCACGAGAGCGAAAAGTGTTCTTGTTGAAAAAAATATTGAAAACCCGCCAAGCAGAAGTGTCACGGCATTTGTTTCCGGGATTAAAATTTATATTCCGCTTGAAGGTTTGATAGATTTTGCTAAAGAAATTGAAAGATTGCAATTACATGTTGCTGATCTGGAAAAGTTAGAAAGTCATTTAAGGCAAAAACTGTCAAAACAAGATTTTATTTTACATGCAAAAAAAGAACTGGTTGAAAGCGAGCAAAAAAAGTTAAATGATTTGGTTGAAAAGAAAAATGCGATCCTTGAGAGAATCAAAAACTTGCAGTCCTGATTTTCAAACATTCTCGTTTTCAACTATTCTGAAAATTCTCTCTATCTTTACTGCTTTGCCATTTGTTTCATCGGCTGTTACTTTTACCGCATTAAATACACAAGGGCCAGTTTTTGCCGGTTCAAATTTTTTTGGTATTAAAGTTAAAAATCTGGAAACAATAGGTTCTATTTCAACTCCAATTACGGAATTATAAGGGCCTACCATACCAACATCGGTTAAATAAGCTGTGCCATTTGGCAGGATTCGTTCATCGGCTGTTTGAACGTGGGTATGTGTTCCAATTACCGCTGTAGCTTTACCGTCAAGATACCATCCAAGAGCATATTTTTCAGAAGTTGCCTCAGCGTGGAAATCTACAATTATTGTTTGAGTTTCTTTTTTAATTTCATTTATTAATCTGTCTGCTGTTCTAAATGGGCAGTCGGCTTCTTTCATAAAAACTCTTCCAACCAAATTGATTATTCCAATTCCGTTTATTACTAGTTTTTCTAGACCAGGAGTGCCGGGCGGATAGTTTCCCGGCCTGACAATTTTGGGGCAATTTTCAATCTCGTTTAAGAATTCTTTTACATGCCAAGCGTGATTGCCAAGTGTTACCGCGTCTACGCCGCATTCGATCATATCAAGATATTTTTTCTGGTTTATTCCCATTCCTGACGCGGCATTTTCTCCGTTTGCGATTGTAAGATCAATAGCAAATTCTTTTTTGATTTCAGGCAATAAAATTTTTAAACAATTTCTTCCGGGCTTTCCGAAAACATCTCCGATAAACAAAATATTTTTCATCATTTTGCCGTTTCTGTTGTTCTTACTTCCCTCAATACAGTTACTTTGATTTCTCCCGGATATTCTAGATCGGATTCGATTTTTCTTGCTATATCATAAGCCAATTTTGCTGCCATAACATCATCAATTTTATCTGGTTTGACTATTACTCTTATTTCTCTTCCGGCTTGAATTGCAAACGCTTTTTCAACTCCTTCAAAAGAATTTGCAGTTGCTTCAAGGTTTTCAAGACGTTTAATATATGCTTCAAGAGTGTCTCTTCTGGCGCCCGGCCTGCTTGCTGATATTGCGTCAGCTACTTGAATTAAAATTGCTTCTATAGTTTGAGGTTCTTCGTCGTTGTGATGTGCTAAAATTGCGTGCACTACTTCTGGCGGTTCTCCAGCTTTTTGAGCAAAAGCGGCGCCAAGTTTTGGATGGGTGCCTTCCATTTCTTGATCTATTGCTTTGCCGATATCATGCAATAATGCGGCTCTTTTTGCAAGACGCACATTAACTCCCAATTCTTCCGCAAGCATTCCGGCAATTTTTGCTAATTCAATAGAATGAGTCAAAACGTTTTGGCCATAACTCGTTCTAAAATGAAGTCTTCCGAGAAGTTGTATTATAACAGGGGGCAAATTGTGAACTCCACATTCAAGAGCGGCCTGTTCGCCGTATTCCCACATTTGGACTTTCAGCTCTTGTTTTGCTTTTTCGTACATTTCTTCGACTCTTGCCGGATGAATTCTACCGTCAGCAATTAGTTTTTCAAGAGTTAATTTTGCTGTTTCCCTTCTCAAAGGGTCAAAACTTGAAAGAATTACAGCTCCGGGTGTGTCATCTACTATTAGGTCAACTCCTGTGCATTGTTCAAAAGCACGGATATTTCTTCCTTCTTTTCCAATAATTCTACCTTTTAAATCATCGCTTGGAAGATTTACCACTGTTACGGTTGATTCTATAACGCTGTCAACAGCGCAACGTTGGATTGCGGTTGTAATAATTTCTTTTGCTCTTTTATCTGCTTCTTTGCGTATCTGCTCCTCTTTTTGTTTTATAATAAGCGCTGCATTTCTTTCTGCTTCTTTTGCGATTTGTTCCAAGTACATTTTTGTTGCTTCGCCCTTTGTTAATCCGCTTATTGTTTCTAAAGCTTTTTTTGCCTGTGCGATTGCATCAAGCAATTTTTGTTTGTCTTGTTCTAACTTTTCTGCCAATTTTTTTAGATTTTGCTCAGATAATTCAAGTGCCTTTTCCTTTTGGTCGAGATGTTCTTCTTTTTGAAGAAGTCGTTTTTCAAGTTGCAGAAGCTCTGCGTTTCTTTCTTTCCTTTCTTGTTCTATTTCAGCCCTTAATTTTAAAGCTTGGTCTTTTGCCTCAATAAGCGCTTCTTTTCTTATAGTTTCAGCTTCTCTTTTTGAATCTTCAAGGAGCTTTTTTGCCTTTTCTTCGGCTATTCTGATTTTTTGTTCGGTCAATTGGCGCTTCAAAAATAAATACAAAATACTTAGACCAAACACAATTAGCGCCGCTAATACAAAATATATAAACAGTGTAAATTCCATTTCTATAATCCTCCTAAATAAATGCAATTAAGTGATAAATTATTTTTTCTTTTTGCCTTCTTCTTTTTCTTTGATTTCAGATTTTTGTGTTGCTGGTTGGAATGCTTTTCTTACCTCATTTTCTATTTTTTTTGCCAATTCTCTATTTTCTTTTAGTGTTTTTACGGCATTTTCCCAACCAACAGAGATTTTTTCATTTTCAAAAGAATAAGTTGCTCCGGATTTTTGTATTATATTGAGTGCTGTTGCAATTTCAAGCAAATCTGCTTCTTTGTCAATTCCCTGCCCATGTATTAAGACAAATTGTGCTTCTTTAAATGGAGGAGCCACTTTGTTTTTTACAACTTTAACTTTTACTCTTGAACCAACTATTTTATCGCCTTCTTTTATTTTTTCTGTTTGCCTCACATCTAACCTTACGGAAGAATAGAATTTTAATGCTCTTCCTCCGGGAGTAACTTCTGGATTTCCAAACATAATTCCAACTTTTTCACGCAACTGGTTAATAAAAATAACTACAGTTTTTGATTTGCTTATTACAGAAGTTAGTTTTCTAAGGGCTTTTGACATGAGCCTAGCTTGAAGTCCGACTTGATTGTCAGACATTTCTCCGTCAACTTCTGCCTTCGGTACCAATGCAGCAACAGAATCAACAACGATCACATCTATTGCACCGCTTCTGACCAAAGTTTCACAAATTTCAAGAGCTTGTTCTCCGTAGTCCGGCTGAGATATCAAAAGATTGTTTATGTCGACGCCGATTTTTTTTGCGTAGACGGGATCAAGCGCATGTTCTGCGTCTATGAATGCAGCAACTCCACCACGTTTTTGTGCTTCTGCAACTACATGTAGTGAAACTGTTGTTTTTCCACCGGACTCAGGCCCGTAAATTTCTATAATTCTTCCTCTTGGCAGTCCGCCTACTCCCAATGCAGCATCTAAAGAAATTGAGCCGGTTGGGATAGCTTCAACAGCAAACTTTGTTGAATCGCCCATTTTCATTATTGCGCCCTTACCATAATTTTTTTTTTTTTGAGAAATTGCAGTTCCAAGAGCCTTATTTTTTTCATCCTGAACCATAAAAAAACTCCTTTCTTTTTTAATAAAATAAGCAACTATATTGCCATTTTGCTGTGGTCAAGTTTCCTGCTCCGTTAAATGCATCCACAAAATCCCGAGTGCCGCTTGAGCGGCTTTTTCTCTTATTTCTTTTCTTGTTCCCTGAAACCTAAACTCTTTGCACGATGTTTCCCTTTCAGAGGAGATTGCAATGTATGTAAGCCCTATTGGTTTTGGTGGAACAACAGTTGTTGGGCCTGCAACACCAGTTGCTGAAATTCCGATAGAAGTTTTAAACTTTTTTCTGATGTTTTCCGCAAGCAACTGTGCTACCTGTTGGTTTACAGGTCCGTCTTTTGCAATAATAGGTGCTGGTATATTCAATTCCATAACTTTGACCCTGTTTGAATAGCATACTATTCCACCAGTAAAATAGGCAGAAGCTCCCGGGAAAGAGGAAATCCTTTCACAAATTAATCCTCCCGTCAAGGATTCAGCAACTGAAATAGTTTGATTTTTGCTTTTAATAAGATTTGCAAGTTCTTCATCTGTTATTTTCCCGATAGCGTAAAAAACCTTGCTCATAAAGTCTTCTATCTGAACTTCTGTATTGTTTGACTCAATCTGATTCATTCTTAAATTTCTCCAAAATCTATTTGTTTATAATATTCCCAACCGGAATAAAGGCATAGCAATAATGATATTAAAAAAATTAAATTCCAAAATGGCAGTTCTAAAATCATAAAAATAATTGCAAGCATCTGGCTAAAAGTTTTAAGTTTTCCGCTTTCGCTTGCTGCAATAATTTTACCGGTTTTTGCTGCCCAAACTCTGATCCCCATAACCAAAAAATCCCTCGCAAGCATTAAAATGACAAAAATTGCCCATAATTTACCTGTTTCGACGAAAATCAAAAATGCAGAATACACCAGCAATTTGTCAGCCAAGGGGTCAAACAAAGCGCCAAATTGAGTTTTTTGATTAAATTTACGCGCTAAATAGCCATCAATAAAATCAGTTCCTGCAAGGATAAAAAAACTTACAACCGCAAGAATTTTATAAACGAACAATTGTTGAAAAAAAAAAAAAAAATAAATGAATAGGGGAATGAAAACAATTCGTGCTACAGTGATTTGGTTAGGTGCATTCACGAGAATGCATCAAATTACCGATATTCAATGAAAAATCCGCTTTTTTAAGCAAAGACTTTTTAGATATATCACTGAATCTTTTCGAAGAAGATAGCTCTTTTTCCATTTAATATCGGCCCTTTTCAAAAGTTTATTTATTGATCAAAATTCTAAAAAGACAGCGCGTCTAATTCCCCTTATAATATGCGCGCCAAAATCGTTTTAGAAAATATTAATCCTTATACTGATTATATCACATTAAGTCAAATTTTTGTAAAAGACACTGTTAGCTGGCCATTTTATTTGAGATATTCCCTTAGTTTTCTGCTTCTGGTTGGATGTTTTAGCTTTCTTAAAGCTTTTGCTTCTATTTGTCTGATTCTTTCCCTTGTTACCTTGTAGAGTTGTCCAACTTCTTCCAAAGTTCTTTGTCTTCCGTCGTCGATCCCAAATCTAAGTTTGAGTACAGTCCTTTCCCTCTCGGAAAGAGATTTCATAACTTCTTCAAGGTCTTCTCTTAACATTCCGTGCAGAACAGATTCATCAGGGTATGACGTTGTATAATCCTCTACAAAATCAGATAGATGGCTGCTGTCCTCATCTCCGATAGGGATCTCTAATGACAAAGGAAGCTGTGAAACTTTGTTTATTTCTCTAACTTTGTCGACTGACATTCTTGCTTTTTTAGCTATTTCTTCATCTGTTGGTTTTCTTCCAAGCTTTTGAAGCAGCATCCTATTAATTTTTCTTATCTTATTTATGGTTTCTACCATATGGACTGGAATCCTGATTGTTCTTGCTTGGTCTGCAATAGAACGGGTTATTGCCTGCCTTATCCACCAAGTAGCGTAAGTCGAAAATTTGTATCCTTTTCTGTAATCAAATTTTTCAACGGCTCTTATGAGTCCCATATTTCCTTCCTGAATGAGATCCAAGAACAACATTCCTCTGCCGGTGTATTTTTTTGCAATGCTGACAACTAGGCGAAGATTTGAGTTGACGAGTTTGTGTTTTGCTTTCATATCGCCTTTTTTGATAGCTTTTGCAAGTTCTATCTCTTCCTTGAATGTCAAAAGTGGGAATTTGCCTATTTCTCTAAGATACATTTTTACTGTGTCGTCTGCACCCGTTGATTTTATTTCTTCTGAAATATTGTTCAAACTGAGATCTTCTTCTAAAATTGGCTTGTGAAAATTCTCTGAATGGACATCCGCTTTTTTTAGTATGTATTCTATATCCTCAATGTTTCTAGAGGGATTTGGGTATAGGGAGATATAATCCTCCCCATGATTTCTAGAAAAGGATTTTTTCACTCTAGGTGATACTTGTTTTTGGACCATTTTCCCCTCCTTTTTATTTTTTGCCATTAGGCATTATCCTATTAATAATCGAAAAATTTGGCATCAAAATTCACCTAAAAAAGATTTGATTTTATCATGGCATTGCTTGTATTCTTCTTGCAAAGCCGTTATGCGGGATAAATCGGATTGCTTTTCTGCTTCATGCATTTTTGCCCTTATTTCCAAAAGTTGCCGTTTTATTTTTGAAGCTTTTATTGTTTTTATACAATCGTCAAAAGCTTTTTCTTTATCTTCAAATTCGATCTCTTCGAGCATAATTTTTGAGAAATATTTTTTTGTCTCATCATCAAGCTGTTCAATGATTTTTGCAGAAATATTGTGTTCAAAATCATTTTTGTCAGAATTTTTGATAGCAATGAAGATGTTTTTTAATTCACTTCCTGTAAAATCTTCATCACAGAGCAATTCGCTTATTTTGTTTAAGAGTTTAGGTTCTTCTATTGACAGTCTTATCAATATTTT
Organism: uncultured bacterium; assembly: GCA_964597815.1. Classification (GTDB taxonomy): domain Bacteria; phylum Margulisbacteria; class WOR-1; order JAKLHX01; family JAKLHX01; genus CAZQZN01. The sequence goes on from CAZQZN010000009.1 coordinate 42,037, forward strand.
TTCCGCTTTTTTGTGTCCCGGATCTGGCTTATTTATTTTAACATCTTTTTGGCTGATTGTATTATAAGTTTTTCTTCTTTTTAATTCTGTATCGATTATCTCCTTGTTTATGTTTAGTTTTTCTGCTACATATTTTGAATATTCTTCAATTATGACTTTGTCATTTTCCGATAGAAGTATCTTTATGCATTCTCTTAAAGCTGTTGCTTTTCCTTCAGCGTCTTTTATGTTATTTGAAAGAATAATGTTGTCTATTTTGAATTTTAGCCATGTTAATGCATTGTCAATAAATTCAGTCATTTTTTTTGCGCCGAATTTTTTTATTGCTTCGTCTGGATCTTTTGCGCCTTTTATGATGACAATTTTTGGATATATGTTAAACTCTTTTAAAAGTGAAATTGTTTTTTCAGTTGCGTTAGATCCTGCACTATCACTGTCAAATACAAGGTAAAAATTTTTGGCATATCTTTGGAGAATCTTTATATGGTTGGCAGTAAATGATGTGCCTGACGTGGCAACTGTATTTTTGATTCCATTTGAATAACAGCTGATAAAATCCATATATCCTTCCACAATTAATGCCGTTTGTGATTGTTTTATTTCTTCTTTGCTAAAATTAAGCCCATATAAAATCTCACTCTTGTTATAAATTGGTGTTTCAGGAGAGTTGATGTATTTTGGCTGAGAATCATCTATCGCTCTTGCTCCGAATCCGCAAATATTGGATTTTAAATCAAAAATCGGGAAGATAATCCTATTTCTGAATCTGTCATAAAAGGAAGTTTTTTGGTCGTTTCTTGGAAGTATTAGTCCAGCAAGTTCTATGTCTTTTGGTAAAAAGCCTTTTCCCAGAAGATGTCTATACAAACTATCCCATTCATTGGGAGCATATCCAATTTTAAAAAATGATATTTGTTGGTTGCTCAACCCGCGATTTTTTGCAAATTCTAACGCTGGCTTTGATAAATGAAATTGCTTAGTGTAAAAAATTGTAGCTTCGGTGTTGATTTCATAAAGTATTTTGTTCTTTGTTTTGTCTTTTTGCTGTGGCATATTTTCTACTTCAAAAGGAATAGAATATTTGTCAGCAAGAAGTTTTGCGGCTTCCAAAAAAGAAATATTTTCAATCTTCATAAGGAAAGAGAAAACATTTCCGCCCTCTCCACAGCCAAAGCAGTGAAAAAGCTGTTTTTCTTGGCTTACCGTAAAAGAAGGAGTTTTTTCGCTATGGAATGGACAAAGTGAAAGATAATTTTTGCCTCTCTTTTTTAAAGATACATATTCCGAAATAATTTCGACAATATCTGCTCTTTCCCTGATTTTTTCTATTAGAGAATTAAAATCTGTCATTCCTGCCACTCTTTTGGTACAAAAAAGTCCTTAAAAGTTTCTATGGCATATCTATCTGTCATACCAGCAATATGGTCTCTAATTGCTGATAACTTTTCTTTTGTGTTTTTATAATTTTTTAAATTTGGGAGTTTTTGCGGATTTTCTAAATAGAAATTGAAAAGAGAAGTTATTAAATGTTCTACTTTTTTTTGTTCCACTTTCAAGTGTTTGCCCATATAAACATTTTTGAACATAAAATTATATAGCCCTTTTAGAGCCGAAAGTGCTTTATTGCTCATTTTTACATCATTTTTCCCAAAACTGTTTTCAACAATATCTTTTACAAACGCGTCGATAGGGCTTGTGCCAATAAAATCGGAATATTGCTTTGGAATATCTGATTTTTTAAGCAATTTTGATCTAATTGCGTCATCAATGTCGTGGTTGATATAGGCTATTCTATCAGCGAATCTGACAATTCTTCCCTCCAAAGATTTTGCTGATGGGAAATGCCATGGATGATTTAATATTCCGTCTCTTACTTCAAAGGTAAGATTAAGTTTTTCGATATTGTCAACAACATGAAGGCTTTGAACATTATGATCAAAAGACATCCCATATTTTTTCAAAAGATTATTCAAAACATTTTCTCCGGCATGACCAAATGGAGTATGCCCTAAATCATGTCCTAGAGCTATTGCTTCTGTCAGGTCCTCGTTTAATGCCAAAGCCCTTGCAATGGTTCTTGCAATTTGAGAGACCTCTAAAGTATGAGTTAATCTTGTTCTATAATGATCACCAGCAGGAGAGATAAAAACTTGAGTTTTGTGCTTTAACCGCCTGAATGCTCTTGAATGTATAATTCTGTCTCTGTCATGCTGAAAACATGTTCTTATTTGGCACTCTTTTTCCCTAATTTGCCTGCCTTTGCTTTTTGAAGACAAAGTAGCATAAGGAGAAAGGTTTTTTTTCTCTAACTGCTCGGCTTTTTGCCGAAGATTTTGCATAAGTTTATCTTTTGATTCTTACAAAAGTCAACTTTGTTATTTTAACACAGCTTGAGCTGCTGCAAGTCGGGCTATTGGTACTCTAAATGGTGAGCAGCTAACATAGTTCATTCCGACTTTGTAGCAGAATTCAATTGAAGCTGGGTCTCCGCCATGCTCTCCGCATATTCCAACTTTTAAATCTTTTCTGGTTTTTCTGCCTCTGGTGATTCCCATTTTTATAAGTTCACCAACACCTTCAAAATCAATTGTTTGGAAAGGATCAGTTTTTAGTATCTTTTTGTCAATATATGCTGGCAGAAAACTTCCCATATCATCTCTGCTGAATCCAAAAGTGAGTTGAGTCAAATCGTTTGTTCCGAATGAGAAAAAGTGTGCTGATTCTGCAATTTTATCTGCAACAACAGCTGCTCTTGGGATTTCGATCATTGTTCCGACAGAGTAGGGGAGATTTTTTACGCCGGTCTTTTGTTTAACCTCTTCGTAAACTTGTCTGATGAGCTCATATTGATTTTTCAACTCTTCAGGAGTGGATACAATCGGGACCATGATTTCAGGATAAGCTTTTTTGCCGGATTTTATTAATTCCGCAGCAGATTCAAAAATTGCTCTTGCCTGTGTTTTTGTTATTTCTGGGTATGTTACGCCAAGCCTTACACCTCTGTGCCCCATCATTGGGTTGCTTTCTCTAAGCGCAGAAGCTCTTTTGTTTAGTTCTTCTTTGCTTATGTTTAGAGCTTTTGCAAGTTCATCTAATTTTGATTCTTCATGAGGCACAAATTCGTGCAAAGGTGGATCTATCAACCTTATTGTTACCGGAAGATTTTCCATTGCCTCAAGCGTTCCTTTTATATCTGCTTTCATATATGGATATAAATCCTTTAAGGAAGATTGTCTTTCTTCTTCTGTTTTGGATAAGATCATTTTTCTTAAATGGAAAAGCGGTTGATCTGATCCCTCTCCGTAAAACATATGTTCAATTCTAAATAGCCCTATGCCTTCTGCACCAAATTTTCTTGCGATCTCAGCGTCTTTTGGAGTATCAGCATTAGTCCTGATTTTTAATTTTCTGATAGAATCGCATAATTTTAGGAAGTTGTCCAATAATCCGCTCTCTTGGCTTGCATCAATCATTGGAAGCTGCCCTTCATACACGATTCCTTTAGTTCCATTTAGCGTTATCCAATCGCCTTCTTTTAAAGTTTTTCCGTTTGCGGAAATGGTTTTTTTGCTTAAATCGATTGTAAGATCACCTGCACCAACTATACAGCATTTTCCCCAGCCCCTTGCTACAAGAGCTGCGTGTGAAGTCATTCCTCCTCTTGCGGTTAAAATTGCTTCAGCCGCTCTCATTCCTTCAACATCTTCGGGATTTGTTTCTTCTCTTACAAGGATTACTTTTTTGCCTTTTTTCTTCCATTCAACAGCGTCATTTGCAGTAAAGACAATCATTCCAGTGGCGCCTCCGGGACCTGCTGGAAGTCCTTTAACAAAAGGTTTGTTTGTTTTTTCAGCTTTTGGATCGACAATTGGATGCAGCAATTCATCAAGCTGTGATGGAGTTACTCTCATAACGGCTTCTTCTTTTTTGATTAGTTTTTCTTTTAACATATCAAGCGCCATTTTAACAGCGGCAGGCCCATTCCTTTTTCCTACTCTGCATTGGAGCATATATAGTTTTCCTTTTTCAATTGTAAATTCTATGTCCTGCATGTCTCTATAATGTTTCTCAAGCCGTTTTTGAATGTCAAAGAGTTGTTTGTAAATTTGTGGCATGCTCTCTTCAAGTGTTACAAGATTTTTGTTGTGTTCGCTCTTGCTGACTTCATTTATTGGGGCAGGTGTTCTTATACCAGCAACAACGTCTTCTCCCTGAGCATTAACCAGATATTCTCCGTAGAAGTGGTTATCTCCATTTCCGGGATTTCTTGTAAATGCTACTCCTGTTGCTGAGTCATTACCCATATTTCCAAATACCATTGTTTGTACATTAACAGCAGTTCCCCAATCATCAGGAATGCCTTCAATTTTTCTGTATGAAACGGCTCTTTTGCCATTCCAAGAAGCAAAAACTGCGCCAATTCCGCCCCAAAGCTGTTCCATGTGATCATCAGGAAATTCTTTTCCTAGAACTTCTTTAACTTTCCTTTTGAATTTTTCACAGAGATTTTTTAGATCTTCCGATGTCAGATCAGTATCGGTTTTATATCCTTTTTGCTCTTTTAATTCGTCCATTATTTTTTCTAATTGTCTTCTGATGCCTTTATCATCTTCTGGTTCGATTCCGGCTGCTTTTTCCATAACTACATCGCTGTACATCATTATCAACCTTCTGTAAGCATCATAGACAAATCTTTCGTTTCCACCAGTTTGTTGAATAAGACCGGGAATAGTTTTGGAGGTGAGCCCAACATTTAAAACTGTTTCCATCATTCCGGGCATTGATTTTCTTGCTCCAGATCTAACAGACACAAGCAATGGATTTGTTGGATCGCCGAACTTTTTGCCCATCAAATCTTCAATTTTCTTTATTGCTTTTTCTACTTGCTCTTTTAAAGCAGGTGGATATTTTTTATTGTTTTGGTAATAATACGTGCAAACCTCTGTTGTGATAGTAAAACCCGGAGGAACAGGAAGTCTTAATTTTGGATGCCCTGCCATTTCAGCAAGGTTTGCTCCTTTGCCTCCAAGGAGATTTTTCATTTTTTCATTTCCGTCTGCTTTTCCTCCTCCAAAAAAATAAACATATTTTTTGCTTTTGGAAACATTTTTTGGCGCCATGATATCTTCCTTTCTATTTATAAATTTTCCCCGGGGGGTATTCGCAAAAATGCGAGAGATTGAACAAACGTATTATAGCACATTTTTGTGCAAAATTTTTAAAAACTTTTTGTCATTTTTTGGGAAGATGAATTTATCTTAATATTTTGAGTTTGACTGAAAATTTTAATAGATAAAAAAGGTGAAAAATAATTGTGTTTGCCCAAATCAGTTTTTTTCTTTTATGAAAAATCCGTTTTTTAAATTTCCAAGGTTTTTAGGGTTATGAGAATTGATTTAGGTTTAATGTGTAAATTGACTTGTTAAGGTTTTTTATGGATAAAGTGGTATCTAATGGAAAATGTTAAAACTTTCACCGAGCAAAATCCAGAGGTTTTTGCCAATAGATCTACCCAACGTTTCCTGCTGACGAAGTAGTTGCGAAAGCGCTTTCCCACTTAAAGACAGAGCAGGCGGGCAAAAATTTCTTTTCCCAGATTCCTTCCTTTTTGTCTTGGTAACATTGACCACGCCAGCCCTGAGCGAGGCAATGATTTTACTAAGTTTAAGCACCTCTCTTCTGTTTTAACATTTTTTCAAATATAGAAAGAAGGCTCAACCTTTTGTCTTCTTCTTTGCTTTCCTTGTCATATTTTAATTCCTTGAGATTGCTTATATATTTTTCAAGATTTTTTTCTGAAAATTGATCATGAAATAATAAATAAGCTAGCTCAAAGGTATTATTTGCTTCTTTTTTTTCTGCTGAAGACATCATTTCACTCATCTTTTTTCTAGATTCTTCTTCGTTATCTTCCGAATGGTCGTAATATGTTCTTATTCTTCCCACAAAACCAAAATTCCATGGTCTCTCTATAACTGATTTAACTCTATTCTCGCTGTATGGAGAAAAAACAAATATTAAAATCTTTGCCCATATGATTGGATCTACTTCAGGAAAAAGATTGCATACTACATCGTCTAAATTTCTGTCAAAATCTTTTTTTGCTTGCCAAATCCTTTCCTGCGCCCAATTCAAGAAATTATGTAAAGAAATTCGCGAAATAACTTTTTCTTTACTAGTAAGATTATTTTTTGTAATTTTCCATTCTTTAGGGAAATAATGTTCCCAAATATCATATCTTTCAGGAGAGCTTTCGATATTTTCAAAAAACACTCTATAAAATATGCTAAATAATGAATCGCTAAATAATGAATCAATGTAATAATACTTTTCACTCTTATCTTCGCTTTCAACAAATTGCCTTTTGTATTTTTCCACATGTTTTTTAAAAGTTTCAAAGAAAGAAAAACTTTGTCTTTCTTTTAAAGCGCGTTCTTCAATTTTTTGGAAAATAGAATCAAGTGTCCCAGAAACTTCACTATAATCGATCCATTTTTTATCTTTTCTGGTTAGATATTTATATTTTTTCTCCCATATCTTAAAGTGCCACTCTAAAATTTTGGGGAATGCTCCATTTGGCCACATCAATAAAACAATTGAGCGACTATTTATAAAAGCATCGAAATCACCGATAAGTTTTGATTTAGTTTTAAGATTTTCATTATTTTGTAATAATTGTTCAATAGTAGAAGAAAAAATCTCAAAAAATTCCAGTTCATTTTGTGGATTTATTTTTTCTGCTTGCCAAACGGAATGCCAGGATTCTTCCATATCTTTTACATTTTTTAGATTCTTCAAATAATCAAATCTTAAACTAAATTTATTTTCTTTCATCCAATAATATGAATTGATTAAAATTTTGGACATAAAATAAATTCCTATAGCCCAGAGAATTATTTCAAGGAAAACGAAGCCATGCAGACGAGATGTTCCAAAACAATAATGGCAGAAAAATTAGGCCTAAATAAAATAAAAAGAATTTCGCCTGTACCACATGATCTAAAATTACATTTCTATCCAAAACTTCAAATTCTTTTTTAACTCCAAAAATAGCTATGGCTACCGGAATTAAAATAGTCAAAAAAGCCATGCCTATTACTTGTAAAATATCTTGATCAATCTTTAGCTGGTCCAAAACTGTAAAAAGATAATTTAGCATATCACAAAGCATATTTATTGGATGCCAAAAAGTTTTTTGACTAACTCATCATTTTCCTTTTCTAATTTTTCTATTTCTTTTTCTTTGCCTTCGAGTTTGAGCTGATGGCATTTTTTGGAAATTTCGGAAAGTTTTTGATGAAGTTGATTTTTGGGGTCAAATTTTGGAATGCCGACATGTTCCATTACGGAAGGTGTGCCAAAACCCCGACCAGCGGAGGAAAAAGATTTTATAAAATCACGAACTGGATTTGAGTTGATGATAGCGCAAAGATAATGAGCTTCGGATTCATTATTGATAGCAAAAAATGATGTAGTATCTAATGGAATAGCTTTTTTATATCCATAAGGTGTCTTAATTTCAGAAACTACGACTGCAAAGATGTCATTACTCATTCTTTTCCAAACTACTTTATAATTAGAAAAGGTATTTTTTTCCACTCCAAACATTGCATAAAAAGCTTTTTGCTGACGAATTCTTTTAGTAGATTTAGCGTTGATATTTAATAAATCGTTTTTAAATTTTGTAAGATACCCATAGGTTCTTGGAAAATTAATCCGCAAATTATTCTCAATGATGGGGGTACCGTTTCTATCGTGTGTCAAAAGCATAAAAATTTCATTTTTTACTCCCCATCTTTTAATATCTGCTCCCCGCAATGCAGGGTAGATTAAATCAGATTCAATTTTTTCTTCTATTTTTGGTATTTTTAGTTTGCCTTTCTCAGGAATATTAGAAACAAGAAGGCTGTTATCTGAAAGAACTTGGTTGATTTGAATCCAAAAAACGCCGTACGGTTTTGTTTCTACTCCATATTGAGCTTTGTAATTATTTTTTCCTTGTATTTTTTCTAAACTTTTCTCTCCAACAAGATAATGCTGCCAAGCGCCAACACTTGAGCCAATGGGTTTAGCGCTATATTCTTTCTTTTGTAAAAGTGGTAAAACTTCGTCTAATAATTTATCGGTGGCAATTTTCCCAGCTCCTTTCTTCTTGGTCCAAACAATATAAGGAACTGGATATTCTGTTTTTTCTCCTTTTTTGAGAATTATTGCAGCTGTTTTATTTGTTGCTCCTTCGAATGGCTGAATAGAAACTAAATCGTGGGCTTCTAATACTTTTAAATATTTACCCTTTCCTATTTGAAATCGCCTGAATCCTTCACCCGCTCCTTTTGATTTAAATACTTCTTGGGTTATCAAAAATCCTAATTTTCCACCATCTTTTAAGTAATAATTAGATGAAGAATAAACAAAAAGCATTGAGAAATCGGGACGACTAAAGCCATATGTTTTTGCAATGGGAAACAATTTATAGTCCTGCCAAAGTTTTAGCGTAGCGTCTCTATATTCTTTAGAAAGAATTTCCCACAATATCCACGGCGGATTACCAACAACAAAATCAAATTTTCCGGCAACCATTGGCGCAAAGGCGTTTTTCAAAAATCTTGCCCAAATGCCGTTTTTATTTTG
>CAZQZN010000010.1:0-26163 GCA_964597815.1 uncultured bacterium
CAATGTTCTTACTGTATTACTTTGTCTATCTCTTAAAAAAGCGGGCGATGGGATTTGAACCCACTCCCTCGCCTTACGGCTCTATGAGGGTGCTGCGCCCCTCATCGCTCTGCGCCGCAGTGCTGCTCCCAGCTTAAGGGAAACTCCCGTTTCCCTTAACAACCCTTCCCGGTCGTGGAAGTTTTTTTACTTTTCAATGTTCTTACTGTATTACTTTGTCTATCTCTTAAAAAAGCGGGCGATGGGATTTGAACCCACGACCTTCTGCTTGGGAAGCAGACATTCTACCGCTGAACTACACCCGCAAAAATGCTTACAATCTATATTTTACACCAAAAAACATGTGCTCGTATAATATAGAAAAAGATTGAATCTATTCTTTAAAAAGTAGTTTTTTTAACTTTTGAGTTGCGGCTTTGCAAATTCTGCTTGTTTGAGATTCTGAAAGGCCAATCTCTTTGCCGATCTCTTTGAATGTTTTATCGTCTTGATAATAACCGATGATCACTTTTCTTTCGTTTTCATCAAGATCTTTTAACGCGCTGTCTATTTGTGTTGCTAGTTCTGTTGTCTCTGTTACAGCGACTTCTTTGTTGAATGCGAGATATACATTTGCTGCCTGAGTGACCCACTCATAAATACCAGTTACCGGATCAGTGCCTCTTTTTCTTAAATAGTCTTGCATTGCTCCTTTTAATCTGATACTCACATATGGCCATAGATCACCTTTTCTTGGGTCCCAAGTTTTTAGTGCATCGAGGAAAGCAATTTTTGCCTCTTGAGTTAAATCTTCCCCTTCTCTGATTGCAACTGAAGAAGGGAGGTTGTTAATATACCATTTTACAGTTGCATCGATTTGATTTTTATATTTTGCCAAGACCTCATCGGAATATTTGAGAAAATGTTTTCTTAAAATAAAAACTATTTTGTCTTCTGTATCACGGTCGCTCATTACCGATCTCCTTAATTACTGCTTCAACAAGTTCTTCTGTTCTGTCTTTTTGCAGATGCCTGCAAAATTTCATTGCCATATCCTTGGTAAATTTGTAAAATCTCTGAAAAGCAGGGGGAACACCTTTTATTGCGGCATTTGTAAGAGTTCCAGTAACCTTTACATGCGTATTAAACGAAGATATTTTTCCAGATTCACCCATTTACTAAATTCTTCTGCTGAGATTTTTTATCATTATCTAATACCCAACTTGCTACTGATAATACCTGCCTTCTCAAGATTGGGTCAACAATAATACCATTTGATATTTTCTCAACCATTTTATCAAAACCTTTTGTTAAAGTAAAGTTTTTCCCAAAGTTAACTTCTAATGCTATTTTTACAACAGTGGATACCAATTCTTTGGCAGGCAATGTTGGCTTTAATACTTTCGACAATTCCTCTACGAAATTATTAATGTTTGTATTTAATGATTTAATTGATACAGGAATGTTTTTTTCTTCTTTATCTTTTTCGTTTTCTTGAAGATTTTTTATCAGCGAGCTTCTTAAAAAAGCGTCTTTTTTAGGATCACTTAAAGGCAAATTTAAATTTTTTTCCATTTTAATCTAATGATACCATACCGATTGATTGTACTTTTACTTGAGGCACTATTTCATTATATGAGAGAACAGCAGTGTCTGGAAAACTTCTTTCAATAAATCTTTTTAAATGGGGTCTTAATCTTGGCGAACAGAGAATAACAGAAGGCAGCCCCATTTTTTTGAAAAGCGGAATCTGTGATGCAATTTGGTTTAAAATTCTTTCACCAATAGATGGATCTAAAGCTAAAAATGACCCATATTCGGATTGATGTACAGCACCGATCATTGTTTCTTCCAAATTGGGATCAATAGTTATTACTGTTATTACATCATCTTTGTTTGCGTATGTTTCACATATTTGTCTTGCTAGTGATTGCCTTACATATTCAGCTAAAATGTTTATGTCTCTGCTAAGATGTGCGTAATCTGCTAATCTTTCAAGAATTGTTGATAGATCCCTTATGGAAACCCTTTCTCTTACTAAAAGTTGCAAAACTTTATGCACTTGTCCCAGAGATAGCATATCAGGTATTAATTCTCTGACTATTGCAGCATTTGTGTTTTTTACAAGCTCTACCAAAGATTGTACATTTTGCCTTGTTATAATTTCATCGGCGTATCTTTTTATAGTTTCACTAAAATGATCTGCTACTACATCTACTGCATCTTTTGATTGTATGCCAAGTTCGTCAAGTTTTTGTTTTTCAGATGCAGGCACCCAAGTAATAATATCCCCATCGATTGGATTTCTGCCTTCAATACCTGATATGTTTTTTGATTTTAACTCTTCGGGAGGCATATCAACTTTTAGATGATCTAAAAGCACTTCCCCAGTTGCTACTTTTGTACCTCTTATCTCAATGACATACTGGTTTGGTGGCAAACTCAAATCATCCATAACTCTAACACCAGGAATAACAAAACCTAATTCTTGGCCTATATGGTATCTGATAAGAGTTATTTTTTCGAGCAAAGGACCTTTTTTGGCTGGATCTATCATAGGTATTAAATTTCGCCCTGTTTTTATGCTTAAAGGATCAAGCGTTAAAGTAGAAATAATACTTTCAGGTTTTTTTAGGGCATCTTTTTGGGTTGCTTCTTCGGAAACCATTGCAACTTCTTCTTTTTTTAATTGACTTCTCAAAAGCAAAATTGTTACAAGGCCTGCGCCAAAAGCTGTTGTCATAAATGGGATAGTAGGCAGCCCCGGAACCAAGGCGAAAGCGGCAAGCATTATTGCGACAAAGGCAAATGCTCGTGGTTGTGCAAACAGTTCTTTTCCAATATCGCTGCCGATACTTTCATCAGTAGCGGCTTTTGTAATGATCATGCCTGTGGCGACTGAAACAAGAAGCGCTGGAATTTGTATAACTAATCCGCAGCCAACTGTCAAAAGAGAATATGTTTGTATTGAACTCATTATATCCAATCCTCTTTGCAACCAACCGATTAAAATGCCGCCAATCAAATTTACAATTGTGATGACAATAGAAGCGATTGAATCTCCTCTGACAAATTTGTTTGAACCATCCATTGCGCCAAAAAATGTTGATTCTTTTTCAATTTTTTTTCTTCGGTTTTTTGCTTCATTTGCGTCAATCAATCCAGCATTTAGATCTGCGTCAATTGACATCTGTTTTCCGGGCATAGCGTCCAAAGTAAATCTCGCCGCGACTTCCGCAACTCTTTCACTGCCTTTTGTAATAACGATAAATTGGACAACGGTAATGATGATATAAACAATTACACCAACAATGAAATTTCCGGCGACAACGAAGTTCCCGAAAGAAGCAATAACTTCACCGGCATATCCATTTAATAGGATAAGTCTTGAAGCGGCTATGTTGATAGAGACACGGTATAAAGTGACAAATAACAGTACCGATGGAAACGCAGCAAAGTCAAGTGGTTCTTTCAAAAAAAGCGACACGAGAAGCACGATTAGTGAAATTGCTATATTGCCTGCTATCAAAACATCCATTATTACAGGAGGCAAGGGGACGATGATTAGTGCGATAACAACAACAAGCAATCCTGCAAAGATCAAGTCGTTTAAAGAAAAAAGATCTCTAAAAAGTTTAACACCGCTGGATTCAGCCAATTTTTATCTCCTAATTGAAGGCTGATATTCTTCTCTTATTCCTTTTAACGGACCAAGCCATTCAGCCCTCTTTTTAATCCTGTCTTTTTTTAATTTATACACGAAAGCCAAAATTTCTGCAACTGCTTGATAAAGTTCGTTTGGAATTTCCTCACCAACTTTGACAAGCTTAAATATCGCTCGTGCGAGCTCTTCATTTTCTACAATTGGGATTTCATACCTTTCAGCAATTGCTTTTATTTGTTCAGCAATTTCATATCTCCCTTTTGCCAAAAGAATCGGTGCTTTCATTTTTTTTGTCTTATAAGTTAATGCAACCGCCAAATGTACTGGGTTTGTTACTACAACATCTGCTTGCGGCACAGAAGCCATCATTCTGTTGTTTGCCATTGCTCTTTGCAGATCTCTCATTCTTTGTTTTACATGAGGATCTCCTTCAAGTCGTTTGTATTCTTCTTTTATTTCTTGTTTAGACATTCTCAAATTTTTAAGATATTCCCATCTTCTATATAGATAATCCAAAATAGCTATAAACAGGTAGAAAATAGAAACTCTTATAGCAACATTGAAAGCGATCGATCCTCCCACAGCAAGTGCTTCCCATGGGTGTGCGTTAATTAAACCAACTACTGCCGGCAAATCTTTGCTTGCAGTTGACCAAGCGATCCAAAAAACAATTATGATTTTTAGAAGGGATTTTACAAGTTCAAAAAGACCTTGAAGGCTAAACATTCTTTTAAAACCTTCTATAGGATTTATTCTTTCCAGTTTTGGAGAAAGAGGATCAACGCTGGCAACTCCCTGTGTTTGCAATTCTTCAATCAAAACAGCTGCGACAAAAGCAGAACCCATTATGGGAGCAAGTACTATTGCAAATGTTCGCAGGGCAATGAGCAATACACTCCCAACAAAACCTAGTCCAAAATCAGAGATATTGGGGATCAACCCATAAATTGATCTTACCATTTGAGCCAATTGTTCCCATATAAAACCTCCAACAAAACGCATAACAATATAAGATAAGAGCAACAAAAATGCGGTTGTTACTTCTTTGCTTTTAACTACTTGACCTTTTTCTCTTGCTTCTTTTAATCTGTGTGGTGTTGGCTCTTCAGTTTTATCGCCTGATTGCTCTCCCATTTTTCACCTCTAACTATACTATATTATGGCACTTCTATTTCAAGTATACAAATAGTTTTACAATTTCAGCCATCATGTTATTTATCAATGTTCCAACTTGACTAGTTAAAAGCGGAATACTAAATAAAAGAGCGAGAATACCAAGCGAAGGTTTTACTTGGAAACCGAGCATAAAAACATTAACTTGCGGTGCAACTCTTGAAACAATACCAAATGAAAAATCTGACAGAAATATCATAAGAAGAGCTGGCACAGAAAGCTGTAGTGAAATCAGCAACATAGAGGAGACAATTCCTATCATTTGAAGCACTAGATTTGGATTGAAAAAATTTATTTGGTAGCCAATTGGCAAGACACGAAAACTTTGGTTTACAGCAGATAATACCATGTGGTGCCCATTGAGAATAAGAAATAATACTATTCCCATAAAATAGGTTAATCTTCCAATCATAGATGACATTGCACCTGTATTTGGGTCCATTGCACTTGCAATACTTGTTCCCATTTGCAAGTCAATCAAATTTCCTGCTGATTGCAAACTTTCAAAAAAAGCATTGCATATAAAGCCAATAGCAAAGCCGATGATAAATTCGTTTATCAGTAAAAGAATAAAGGAAGAGATATCTGGCGGCAAAGACTTTACTGGTGCATTAAACCACATTGTTATTGTAATCCATATAACCATGGCTATTTTTGCCGAAGTGGAGAAGCTTCTGGCGCTATAAACAGGGGCCTCAAGAAATATTCCAGCAACTCTTGACAAAATAAGAACAAACACTTGAATTTGCACAAGTGTAAGTATCATTTTACCTGACCATATTTGGAATATTGTTCCACAGAGTTGTAATAAAATCGATTAATATGGCTGACATCCAAGGCGATAAAAAAGCGATTGCTCCCATTACAACGATCATTTTTGGCACGAAGGTTAAAGTTTGTTCCTGAATTTGAGTTACTGCTTGAAAGAGGCTTATTACAAATCCAACAAGCAATCCGAGCCCAACAATTGGCAAAGCCAACATCAGGGTTGTCATAACTCCGCTATAAACTATTTGCGTTGCAAAATCTTGTGTCATAAATTATCTAAAACTTGTTAACAATCCGCGACAAATTAAATTCCAGCCATCAGCAAGAACAAATAACAATATCTTAAATGGCAATGAAACCATAACTGGAGACAACATAAACATACCAAGTGATAAAAGTATATTTGCTACAACAAGATCGATTACTATAAATGGGATAAATATTAAAAATCCTATTTGAAAAGCAGTTTTTAATTCGCTTATCATGTAGGCTGGAATTAAAACATAAGTTGGAACTTCTTCAAATTTTGTTGGTGGTTTTATTTTTGAAAATTGAATGAAAAGTCTTAAGTCTGCTTCTCTTGTTTGTCGAAACATAAATTTTCTCAAAGGTATCATGCCAAGTTCAAATGCTTTTGTTTGGCTGATTTTTTTTTGATTATATGGAACAATTGCAGAAGAATTTATATCCTGAAAAACCGGTGTCATTACAAATAGCGTCATAAAAAGTGCAAGCCCGATTATAACTGAGTTTGGAGGAGTTTGCTGAGTGCCGATGGCAGTTCTTATCATGCTTAAAACGATCACTATTCTTAAAAATGCTGTTGTTGAGATCAAAAAAAACGGAACGAGTGTTATCAGCGAAATAGAAAGAAGTAACTGCATACTATTGCTCAGCTGTTGAGGGGAAAGAGCGCTGCCAAAATCAATTGTTGTTCCAATAGGTGCAGCAGTTTGTGCGAAGGCAACGCCGTTAATTACAAAAAAAATAAGCAATAAGCCAAAAAAAATCTTTTTCATTTTGGCAGTAAATCTTCTTCTATTTTATCTATTAAGCTTACTTGTTTATTGCTCACAGAGATTAACCAAGATTTTCCAAAGCACTTGACAATGTATAAGGTAACCTGAGGTTCGACAACGATTTTATCAAACAATTCAATGTATTTGCTTTTGCTTGCAGGTTGTATTTTTGGCAAGATGTATTTTGCAGTTAGATAAATAAGGCCCATGATCACTGCCAAAGAAAAAGCAAGCTGTATTATGTACCCAATTGAAACTGCTGCAGAAGAAATTTGTGGGTTAACACTCATTGTTTCAGGGCTGAAAAATCCATTGGGATCTGCAGCGAAAGAAATAGAGGATAAAGCAAAAAATGACAAAAAAGCAGAAAGGACCTTTTTCATTTTATTTTGACCTCAGTGATTCTGATGCCGTAGGAATCATCAACAGCAATAACTTCTCCAACTGCTACAGTTTGGCCGCCTACTTTTACTTCTAGAGGTTCTCCGGCGAACTTATCCAAAGATATGATGGATCCTTCAGCGAGTTCGAGAATTTCTCTAAGAGTTAGTTTTGTTCTTCCAAGCTCAACAATTGCTTCGATAGGAATATCTGCTAAAAGATTTTTGTCAAGCCGCTGCCCAGAGGGCGCGTCGTTTATTTCGGAAAATCTGATCTTTTCTATTTCATAATTTTCGTTTTCGCCCAAAACTTATACCTCCTCTTTCGGAGTTTGATCTGCAGTTTCATCTTCGACTAAATCTTCAATCATTTGGTCATTCATAAAATCGTCGTTTTCAGAAATTTCATTTTTTTCTTCACTATTTTCTATCATTTGTTCTTCATCAAATTCTTGGGCTTGTTCTGAATCATTTATATTATTATAGATGTTTTCATAATTTTGAGCAACAGGATTTTCTTCATTGGCTATTTGTTTGACTTTTTCAATGCGGCTTGTTCCGCTTTTTAGTATTTGCACACAAATTCTGTCATTTTTTATACCGGGTTGACCTGTTAAGTTTAATTCGTTTCCAATAACAATTGGCAAAAGATTGTTTATCGAAGAATCAAGTACAATCACATCTCCATTTTCAAGATTGTACAACTCCTTTGCTGAAATACTAGTATTCCCAAGGAAGGCAATTACAGGCATAGTTATTTTGTTGGTTATTGTTGTTGGCAGACGACTTGGATCAAAAGCATTGCTTTTTGTTTTGTTTTTTTTCTGAAAGTGTTGAATATCTGAATTGCTAAAGACCAGAAAGACATTACCAATAAATTTTCCGAAAGAAAATTGCCCTTTTGCCAAGATAAATAAACTTGTCTCGTCAATGGATTGGTCAAAATAAAAATTTGGCGAATTGATATATTTTGCTTCGATTTGTTGAGATTCTTCAAAAAATAATTTGTTTGCGCAACTTGAAGCGGCAATTTCTATTATGTTTTCTTCGATTTCGGTGAGCGCTTTTGATTGTGAAATTTCATAAGGCCCTCCAACAGATGTGTTTATAATCGCATTGGACAAAGTCATATCTAGACATAAAAATATTGAGTCGAAATTTTCTTTCATAATCTTAAATTGCACAACTGGAATATCCATAGATTTTAAGATGTTATCATATGTGTTTGATTCTATTGAACAACTTAAAAGTGTCAGAGAAGGCAAACCGCAATTTTTCTGTAAAGCAGTAGCAAACTGTTCAAAAATTTCAATAAATGTGAGATTTATGTTCAAAATATCTCTTTCGGCAGATTTGTTTGTAGGTTTAAAATTTTTTAATTTTGCTATTTCTGAAATTTGCGGCTTATATTTTGTCCAATCACCGATTCCAGCTGGTAGCAGAATTGTTTTTTTGCATTTTTTAGTTATCATCGCCACCTTAACTATCCAAGTTTATTTATAAAAGCTGTTATTGTATCGTTTGCCATTTTTATTACTGACATAACTGAATCCAAAGATCTTTGAACTTCAATGGAATCAATAACTTCGGTTGAGTAAACAACATTTGACTTTTCGAGTTTTCTTGGATTTATGATTCCGTATCTTGGCAATAGTGGATCAGAAGGTGGTCCAGATGAAGGTGTTTCTGAAAAAGTTGTTGCATCTTCGTATTTTAAGGCGCCAGGATTTTTAAAAATGACAAAACCTAATTGGTATGGAAAAACTTCGCCGTATTCCTTAGTTTCAGGATTATAAGATCGCAAATAACCATATTCGTCCCATGACATTAAAGCTTCTGTATAACTAAAACCGGTTAAATCTACTGGTTCAAGTTTTTGAGATGGGATTCCATTATACAACTTAAAAGCATATAATTGCATTCCAGCAGAATTTACCACTTTGTCATTGACTATTTGAAAATGGCCGTTTCTGGTGTATTTAAAAGTATTACCGCCGTCAGGAGATAAAACAAACATAGCACCAGGTATGCTTAATGCCACATCAAGCTGTTTTCCTTCTGTTGCTTCACCATTTGTAAAATCAATTGTTGTATCGGAAATAGTTACTGTGCCGCCGATCTGTAAAGGATTTGTGCCTCCTTCAATAGAATTTCCTGAAAATGCGGCTGTCCCTGAGCTGATAAGTTTGCTGTACATTGTTTGAAAATTTACATCTGATCTTTTAAAACCATTTACTTCAACATTTGTTATGTTGTTTGAAATAGTTTTTAGTTTTATTGTGTATGATTCCATTGCGTTTTTGGCTTGAGACAACACATCAAACATTGGTTTTCTCCTTTTATTTTATTTAATTTCGGTTATTGAGTCAGCTTCAATAATGTTTGAGTTGCCTATGTCAACCATAGCAACGCCGTTTTGCATTAAAACTCTTTGAACAGTGCCACTGATTTCATTTTTATTTGAATCAGTTGCTTTTATTTCTTTCCCTATAAGCAGACTCAAAATGGGGAGCTTTGTTATTGAAGATAATCCACCTGAATTTGTCATGTCAAAAAAATTGCTCATAGCCAGCATTGTTGAAAGGGATGTTCCTCCAAAAACAGAATTTGAAGCGCCTGATTGATTTCCGCCAAAAATGTTAT
Source organism: uncultured bacterium (assembly GCA_964597815.1). GTDB lineage: Bacteria > Margulisbacteria > WOR-1 > JAKLHX01 > JAKLHX01 > CAZQZN01. The sequence goes on from CAZQZN010000010.1 coordinate 9,627, forward strand.
TTATGTTGGGTTGAGAAATCTCCGCCAAAAGTATTTTCATAAAATCATCTTTTGAAATCTGTGGAGTATTGCTTGTTGATGAAGTGGATACACTGGCAAGCGGATTAAATGACATTCCCAAAATGTTTGTATCCATATTTATACCTCCTATACTTTTGAGTATATCAAAAGTTTTCTCATATTCATAGCCAAATTTATAAAGTTATCGCTGGTTGAATAATTTTTTATCAATGGAGGGATTATTTCACTTAATTGCGGCAGGTTGTTATTTAACGAATTTAACTCATTACTTAAAAAATTGTTGTTGTTTCTGTTGCTGTTTACAGAGACATTTAGAGAGCCTATATTGAGATTGTTTGAAGCAAGAAGATTTTTTAATTCTTCCAACTGCTCTTCGATGATATCTTTCGCATTTTGATTTGATGAAAGAAGTTGTATGGATAAAACTCCATCTTTTGAAGAAATTTTTATTTTAATTTCTCCAAGCCAATCGGGCTTTAATGTCAAAGCAAGTTCTGTTTTCCCATTGATTTTTATCAAATTTGCTTTTTCAACAATTTTTTCTGCGATCTCTTTAATATCAAAATTTAGTATTTGTGAGTTTGACTGTAATTTTTCAATAAAAATGGACATTGGAATTGGCAGACCGTTTTTATCAATGTATGCAATAATTTGTTCCAATGTTTTTTGCTGAATTTTTTCTGTTTGCGCTTCTTTTCCAGCAGGTGTATCTTTTATTTGTTTTGGACTGTTTAAATCAAAAGAAGTTTGGCTGACTTTATATTCTGATAAATCTTTCTCAAAGCCGTCCTTATATGCATTTTGGCTGCTTTTTATCATGAAGGAATTGTTTTCTGCTTTTAATCCCTGAATGAACTGCGAAACTAAATTGATTGTTTCCAAATCTAATGAATCCGGTTTTTTTCTATTTCCTATTTTGTTTTGTGAGGTTTTAAGTTTTTTTTCAAAAATCGAGTCTTCTTTAAGATCTTTTGGATTGATCTTTTCCTCTTTTTTTAGTTGAGAATGAGGCTTAATAACAGGTTCTATCTCTAAATCTTTCATTGTGCCTCCTCAACTTATAAATCGCTGGCTTTAATATATACTATGTATTGAAAAAAATCAATACGTTTAACCAATGCCGCGGGAGAGACTCGAACTCTCATGCCAAAAGGCATACGCCCCTCAAACGTACGTGTCTACCAATTCCACCACCGCGGCGCTTTTGCTTTTATTATTTATGATAATGAGATATCTTTAACTTGTCAATGATTTTCAAGAAGATTTCCTCTGATTTTATGCCTCTAGATGCTTTTATAAGGACTGCATCTCTTTTTTTTAAGAGTTTTACTGCAAATTCAGAAGCTTTTTTGTTATCTAAAAAATGTTTGAATTTGGATTTGTCCAAAAAGCTTGCATAATATTTTGCGTGTTTGCCAACAGCAATGAGAAAATCAATTTTTAATTTATTTAGTAATTTACTGATTTCCTTATGGTAGAAAATAGATTTATTTCCAAGTTCTAACATGTCTCCAATTATAGCTATTCTCCGACCTTTTTGAAGAGAAAGCATTTTTAATGCGGCGCTCATAGATGATGGATTAGCATTGTATGAATCGTTAATTAACCTTATGCCATTAACAATTTTTATGTTCATTCTGTTTTTCGAAGGTTTAAAGTTAGATAGTCCTTTTTTCGCGAATCTTATCGGTATATTTAATGATTTGGCGGTGGCTATGGCAAAAAGGGCATTATAGACATTGTGTTTTCCGGGCAGAGGAAGGTAGAATTGTTCGTTTTTATTGCCAATTTTTACTTGAAATTTTAAGTCTTTTCCTGAATCAATGATATTTTTAGCTGTAAGATCTGCTTTATTATTTATGCCAATAGTTAAAATTTTTGCCTTTTTCTCTGCTTTGTTTTTAAGAAACTTGAAATATCTATCATCAGCGTTTAATATCGCTGTGCCTTTTTGTTTTAGCCCGTCAAATATTTCGCTTTTAGCTTTTGCGATATTTAATTTGGTTTTAAGCTGTTTTAGGTGTGCCTCTCCTATATTTGTGATAATTGCGATCTCTGGTGAAATTATTTTAGATAGGGGAGTGATTTCATTTTTATTTTGCATCCCGACTTCTATTACGCCGAATTTGTGTTTTTCCTTAATGTTTAAAAGTGTTTTTGGTACGCCAATTTCATTATTTAAGTTTTCTTGAGTTTTGAACGCAGGTGCAAAAGCAGAAAGAATACTGAAAATCATATCTTTTGTTGTTGTTTTCCCACTGCTGCCAGTTACAGCCACAATTTTAACTTTGAATCTGTTGCGATAAAGTTTTGCCAATGAGTGCAAAGCTTTAAGTGTTGGATAAATATATCTATCTCTGTTTTTTGGAACAACAATCAATAATTTTCCATCAGATACGCTGTTTAATTTTTTTTCAGAGATCGCACCAAGAGCACCTTTATTTAATGCTTCAACGATATAATCATGACCATCAAAATTTTTGCCTTTTAGTGGGATAAAAAGACTGCCATTTTTTATTTTTCTTGAATCAGTTGAGATTCCGTTAAATAATGCATTTTCCCTTTTGCCGATGATTTTCCCTTTTGTGGCAAATAGAACTTCATCAAGATAAAATTTCATTTTGTTATTTTACATTTGCAGAATCAAGAAACTGCTTGTTTGATTTGTATTCTTGAAGGCGATCGATCAATTGTTCTGTTGCTTCTGCACCTTCAAAGCTGTCTAAAACTTTTCTAAGGAGCCAGACCTTTTTAAGTTCATCTTCTTTTAGAAGAAGTTCTTCTCTTCTTGTGCCTGACATCCTAACATCGATGGCAGGGAATATTCTCCTATCTGCTAATTTTCTGTTTAGATGGAGTTCCATATTCCCAGTGCCTTTGAATTCTTCATAAATTACATCGTCCATTCTGCTTCCGGTTTCAACAAGAGCAGTTGCCAGAATTGTTAAGCTTCCGCCATTTTCTATGTTTCTTGCAGCGCCGAAAAATCTTTTTGGCCTGTGTAAACAGGTGGGATCAAGACCGCCTGACAGAGTTCTTCCTGATGGGGGAGTTACTAGATTATAAGCTCTTGCAAGACGGGTAATACTGTCTAAAAGTATTACAACATCTTTGTTTGCTTCTACCAATCTTTTTGCACTCTCAAGCACAAGTTCTGCAACTCTGATATGATTTTCCGGCGGCTCATCAAAAGTTGAACTAATAACTTCTCCTTTTACAGATCTTTCCATATCTGTTACTTCCTCTGGCCTTTCATCAATTAAAAGCACTTTAATTATGAAATCAGGGAAATTTGTTGAGATGCTGTTTGCCAAGTTTTTGAGAATTGTAGTTTTTCCGGCTTTAGGTGGTGATACAATCATTCCTCTTTGTCCCGCTCCAATCGGAGAAATCAGATCAATTAGTCTGCAAGCAATTGGGCATCCCGGATATTCCAACACAATCCTTTTGTCAGGGAAAATTGGGGTCATAGCATCAAAAGGAACTCTTTCTCTTATAGTGTCTGGATCTTGCCCATTGACTGCTTCTATTTTTAATAAGCTGAAATATTTTTCTCCATCTTTTGGGGGGCGAACCTGACCTTGTATTGCATCACCGTTTGCAAGATCAAATCTCCTGATTTGAGTTTGTGAAACATAAATATCATCAGCGCTGGGAAGATAGGTTTCAGTTCTTAAAAACCCATAACCCTCAGGCAAAATTTCCAAAACCCCTCTGGCAAAAATCAGTCCGTTGCTTTCAGTTTTTGCTTCGAGGATTTTGAATATTAAATCGTGTTTTCTGTACTGGCGGTAATTTGGTATTTTTAACTCCTTTGCGATTTCAAAAAGTTCCGGGATCGTTTTTTTCTGCAATTCGGAAATATCCATTTTTTCCTCCTTCGTTTGGAATTTTTTTAGATATCAGAATAATTTTGTTGATTGCATATTATGGATTTAGATATTTTTGCGACACTTAAATCGTGTGCGGTTTCTAAACTAAATATACTATACATTGCAAAAGTTGTCAATCCGTTAGAGGATTTTTAAAATAAAGCTTAAAATTTTCCCAATCTTTAAGTGTTTTAAGTTTTTCCAATTGTAGATTTTTTAACAGTTCATTTCTTTTTCTTTTTTTTGCTTCTTCAATTTTACTGTCTAAAAGTTTTACCTTTTCTTGAACTTTTCTCTTTTCTTTCTCAAAAATTTCTTTTGTCAAATCTTTTGCTTCTGATGTTGGGCTTTGTTTAATTTCAACTTTTGCCTCACTGCTTGGCCCTGATGGGATTGCTTCTGTTGTTAAAATTGTTTTTTTGGCTGGTTGCAAATCAATTCCAATAGAAACGAAATGGCTTGATGATTCTAGTAAAGCCGAATTCATTTTATAGGCATAGTTTATGTAAATATTTTCAAACTTGTTTGCAATACCAAGAGAATAATTGTAATAATTTTCTGAGCCAATGAATTCCTGTTCAATGCCACATCTAAGGAAAATAGTATTTGTAGGCATCCATTCTGCTCCAGCTTTTAGATTAAATGGTAAATTGCTTGTAAATATTCCATCCATTGCAACCAGCAAATTTTGTGATATTTTGTAAGAAAAACCGGTTCTGATTTTGGTTGCAAGAGGATCGGTTGTCCCTGTCTGCCATTTAACGCCTGTATTTAGAAGGTTTTCTATGTAAAGTCCAAAGTTTGTTTTTGAGTCTTTATTATAAATAAGTCCAAGATCAATGGATGTACCGCTTCCAAAAGCATTTGTTGTTAATGAGGCGTTTTTGTTAATCAGTTTTAGTCTTGCTCCAACTGAAGTTTTTTGGTTTATATTATTGGCGATGGAAAATCCAAAAACTTGATTATGAAAAGTAAATGGATCGGAATTATCTCTAATAACTCTTTCATTGTCATCAAGAGTCGTTTTATAAATTTCCCCTGATTGTTCATCAAGCAAAGCAAATCCAAAAACGCCGTATTTAATGGGAACAGCGAAAAGGAAACTTTTGTAAGTATAATCATTGCTCAAATTGGAAAACATGCTCCCAAATCTTATAGAATCAATGCTGTTAAGTCCTGCGGGATTCAGGATGGCGCAATCAACAGAATTTTCAATGGCGCTAAAAGTTCTTCCAAGAGATATTGCTCTAGCTGAAGGACCAATCTCAGTTATATCTGCAGCTTGTGCAAGACAAAAATAATTTAAGACATAAAAAATCGCAACAAAATATATTTTCTTTATATTTGTCATTTCAATACCACAACTCTTGTTTTGCCCAAAATATTTCCATTATTATTTGTGATGCATACTAGATAAACATCATTATCAACTAAATGTCCAAATGCATCTTTTCCATTCCAAAGATATTCGTTATAACCGTATCTTGCCCCATTAGTTCCTGAAATTAGAATGTCTTTGAATATTACTTTTCCGCTTGAATCTAAAATATATATGTTAATCTCTCCGTCTGCTGACAAATAGTATGAGATTTTCAACACGTTTGAACTTGGATTAAATGGATTTGGATAGCAAAGAGGTAAAGAGGTTATTTTTAATGTTTGATTTGGCGATGATTGTGTTATAAGATTATTAACCGATTCAGTATAGATTGTTCCGTTTATGTCCTGTGCTTCCACTGTTATATTTACATTTGAATACGGCAAAGCACTTTTTGGAGTATAAGTTATTGTTGCATAACCACTATTTAGTATTAAATTATCGTATTTGCTACTTGAAGAGGAACCATCCTTTACATCAGCTCCATTTATTATTACTCTAATTGAATCTGGTTTTAATTGAGAAATATATTTGAAAGAAAAAGTTATGTCAGGAAATGATGAAATGTATTGCCCATTGTTGGCATCAATTCCTTGTATTTTTATCCTTTGAGTGGTTCTAGCTGTTCCTAAATTTGTCCAAGAAGTTACCGATGGTGGAGTGAGATTGTCGTCCCATGCGCGCACACTAAAAGAGTAATCATTATCAGGCAATAAGTTGTCGCATAACCAGCTTTCTGTACTGGATTTTGGTGGCATTGATTGTCCTGTTGTTTCATTTGTGCATTCATATTTACAGGAAGCATCGTTTGTGCCAAATCCCCAACTTGGTGTGATTGTAGTGGAAGTGATTTGTAAAAATTTTTCTGCTATTGGAGGCTGGTATGGGAAAATCCCTGATTTTGAGATTGCGGCTGAAGTTTTTGAACTAATAGCTGAAACAATTATGATAATCGAAATTAAAAAGATTACTAATTTTTTCAATTTTCAACTCCCTTTATGGTAACTGAAATAAAATGAGTTGCTGATAGACCGCTTTCTGAGAAAGGTTTGTAAGCATAATCAAAAGAAAATGTCTTTATTTTTAACCCGACTCCTGCTGCTAATGATGTGCTTGTCTGTGAAGAGGCGCTAATATCTTGATCTATACCTAATCTTAAACAAAGATTTTTGTTAGCATTGTATTCTAGTCCACTGTGAAAAGTTATTGGTATTAGGGTACTTCTTTTTAACGGCACATCAACATCAAAAGCAAAAGTTATTTTTTTACCAAAAAAATGTTTTGAAATACCTGCTTTTAGATATGAAGCAATATCATCGCTTGAACCTGTATCATAGACTATTGAAGTTGGGAGAAAGTTTTGGAGCAAAAAGCCAAAACTTAAATCTGATTTAGGAATTATCTTAATTCCTATGTCAGCATTTACTCCTTTTCCATTAGATGTAACTGATCCGGAAAAACCTTTTTGAAAATATTTTAGATTTAATCCAAGATAAATGTTGCTATCTTTAAGTTTAAATGGGTGGTTTTCTGAGAAAGAGAGTATTAACATTCTGTCATAATAATCAAAAAATGTCCCTCCACTTGGATTTGGTGATAAAATTTGTCCTGTTCCAGTAGAGATCAAACCAACTCCAAATGTTCCAAAAGAGAAAGGTTTTGTCATACCTAAAACCACATAATTTAAATCACCTTCAAAAAATGAAGTGTACATGCTTGTTATTTCCCAGCTTTTTAGATTTGAAAGACCAGAAGGATTTGTAAAAATTGAATTAGAATCATTTGCCACTGCAACAAAGGCTCTTCCCATTCCGATTGGTCTTGCGCCCATTCCTATTTTAGTGAGGTCTTCCGTAGTCGCAGAACGCGCCATATCCCCGCTGCTTAAAAGCAACAACATTAAAACCGCATATATCTTTTTGTTAAGTTTCAGCATATTTTGTCATTTTGACACAGCTATCTTGCCCTTAGCAAGAGTTTTTCCACTATGAGAGTCAATCAATCTTGCAAAATAAATACCATTTGCGCACATTTCTCCAAAAGAATTTATTCCATTCCAAGCAATATTGTTCATCCCAGATTTTCCTCCATTCGTGCCTGAAACAAAATTCTGTTTATAAATTAGTTCTGCGGATATATTGAAAATAAGGAGCGTTGTATCCATGTCTTTTTCAAGGTCATAAATTATATTTGTGTTTTCTTTGAGAGGGTTGAAAGGATTTGGATAGTTTATTATTGTTCCGGCAGTTGCAAAAGTTTTTATTTCAAAAGCGTTTGAAAACACAGCAGAATTATTATCAGGATTTATAACATTTATAGTCCAAAAGCCGCTTTTTATACCCGTCAAATTAAATGTGCAATAGATTTTGTTTTGAGATTCAACTATAACATTTTTGCCGTTCACATTTTCTTCGCCAACCATTGATAAAAATACATTTGCATTATTTTTGAATCCGAATCCCTGAATTTCAACTGCAATATCACCAGAGTTATAAGCAGAAGAGGGGGATATTCCAATAATTCCACTACTTGTTGTTGTATCTGAAGGAATGACAGCTCCTTTAATGTAATAACTTGAGCTTTGCGGAATTTTTCCTGATTTTTCTTTCAAAGCCCCAACATTTACATAGTTTTCAGAGTTTTGAAAAATGGAATTTGAGCTTGGAGAAATAGTTCCAAAAATTTTGTAATTTTGGCTGTGCTTAATCTGATTTATTAAAACAACCATAGGGATGACAGAAAGCGATAGCGAAATGGATGCGATTAAAAAAAAAACGATTGGATTTGTATTAAGTGATTTGTTAAATCTGGCATAATACTTCAGAAACCAAGAAGTTTTACTTAGTATTTTTCTAAACTTCATACTTTTTATGAAAAAATCTATTGATTTGTCAAAAATCCTGAGTCAATCCAATCGGATTCTGGAGAAATTTTTGTTATTATCCCTCCGCTTATAGATATTTGCCTGAATTTTTTCTTTAGAGTGTTGTTTTCTAGTTTAACATCTGATACGACGATAAAACTATCAGTGATTCCGTTTTCTCCGTTTGTTGAAAAACCCGCATCACTTCTTATAATGGCTTTTGAAATAGTTTGGATGCCATTTAAATAAATATTTCCATTGGTTGAATTTAATATGATGCTGCCGTTTGATCCGGATGAAAGTTTTAAATCATTTTTAGCTGTAATAGAACCATCATTAGATCCAGTGCCGCCAAGTTCGATTGGAATAATCCCGTTTATATCACTTGGTTGGTGTTTGTGGCCATTTAATGAAACTTCAGAGCTCCCAATAAAAAGTCTTTTTTGTGAATTGTCCCAGAAAAGATTATTATCAGAGGCAAAAATTCCGTTGCTGTTGAATTGAATAGCGCCTTCATTGCCAGATGGTGAAACCTCTTTATCCCAAACAAGCATTCCATTATTTTCAGTTTTCAATACATAACCACTTGGGATTTTCCCTTTTGTGCTTGGCCAGATATATTCATTGCCGTTTAGTATCGTTTTTCCGTTAACTGATAAAGTTCCACTTACTTCTAAACTTCCCTTTATACTTTCTTTTCTATCGCTACCTTTGCCACCAAGAGGGACAGAAAAAGATGTGGAGCTAATTGCTAGAACAAAGAATATTATTATTATTTTCTTCATTTTAGGCTTTCTCCTTTTTTGGTGTTCTTTTTTAATTGTCTGATCTGTTTATTTCTACCCATCTTCCAAGAGCACTGCTATAAATAACCTGCAAAATATCTCCCGCACCCAGAGTAAAACTCACATTTCCGCTCAATTGGATATTGCCACCGGGATTAAACTTTATTAAGTCTGTGTCACTCATCCCAATTAGCGTTAGAATTTGACCATTTTCACCGGCATCAATATTATTGGTTTCTTCTGTATCGTTGTTCAAATCCCCTTTGATAAGTAAGACTCTTTGAATTTCGTGTGTTTTTGTAATTCCGGGTGTCCCTATAGGAATTACTGAAGATGGAGTATAAATGACTTGTCCTTGGACTTCTAATGTTCCGGAACTTACAATATTACCTTCTGTAAGAATATTACCGTTGTCTAAAGTAATTCTTGTGTATCCGGCTCCTCCTTTATTAGTGCTAGAAAGAACCAATTTGCCTCCATGATTTGTACCTGACCAATCCTCTGTTGTCTTACTAATCATACCTGCTGAGTCCCATATTTCATTCCCATCAAATCCTGAAAAAGATATTACGCCTATAACACTGTCATTAGTAACAGCTTGTGGAGCTGAAATACTTCCTCCAAATTTTAAAGTTGTATATGCTGGTATTGTGTTTGTGTCGCCAAACTTCACTGATGAAATTGTAGAAAATGTGTTCTGATCATCAATTACAGCTAAAGCGTTATTATCTATTGAAAGGAAAGAAGAAACTGGCCCAACCATCAATCCTTTTGATGTTCCTGTTCCTGATACGAAGTTTAGATATGATGAAGTTTCTAAAGATGAAGTTCCATTTCCATAAACAACTTCACCTGTTGGGAAAATAGTTTTTCCGGTTCCGCCAAACGGCACATCTAAAATGCCTTTAACACTTTTTGACAGATCAACACCATAAATGTTGTCAGCTGCTACAGTGCTGGCAGAAATAGATCCAGTAGTAGTGATATCGATATTAGAGGCTAGTTTAGTTGAAGTTATAGCTCCGTTGATGATTTCGTTGGTACCTACAGAGTTATCAGCCAATTTGCTTTGAGTAATAGCGTCATCAGCGATTTTATCGGCTGATACAGCTCCGTTGATGATTTCGTTGGTACCTACAGAGTTATCAGCTAATTTGCTTTGAGTAATAGCGTCATCAGCGATTTTTGCGGAAGTAATTTTGGCATCGTTGATTGTAATAAGGCCGGTGGCGTCGATAGTGACATCTCCTGAGACAGATTTTGACGCCCAACTGCCACCACTACTTGTGCCGATGAGCAAATCTCCTGCAGCCGTTGGGTCAGGAACGGTTCCTGATACAGATTCCCAAGTCAAAACGCCACTATTGCCAATTTTTAAAAATGTGTTTGATGCTGGTGGATTTGTTGGCCAAGAATATGTTTGAGTGCCAAATTTTGTGATTCCAGAACTGACTTCAAGTGAAACGGTTCTTACAAAACTTTCAGTTGTAAGTTCTCCTCTTATAAGTTCCGGATTAGAATAACCGGCTCCGCCAGTTTGTACCCCGAAGCTTCTTGTGTTTAAGAGAAAAATTAAAAAAAAAGTAAAAGCCAAAACTGATGATATCTTTTTAATAGGGCCCTTTGACATTTTAAAACGCTCCTTCACAAACAGTTAATTTTGAAAATAGTGTATCATTGACTAAGAAAGATGTCAAATAACTATGAGTATGAGTGTTTATTTTACCAGTTTAGGGTGTCCAAAAAATTTAACTGACACTGAAAATCTTATGGGTTTCTTTGCAAAAAGCGGTTATCAAATTATCAGCGATCCTAAAAATGCAGATTTGATAGTTATAAATACTTGTGCATTTTTGGAAAAATCACGTGAAGAGTCAATTTCTGTCATTAATGAATTAGCCGCATTCAAAAAATCAGGATCCTGCAAAAAACTTTATATTGCTGGCTGTTTGCCTAGATATATTGAAAATATAACGACCGGCTCAAAACAGGAGAAAGAGTATAAAAGTGTATTACTAAACATTGATGGGATTATTGATAGTGTAAAAATTTACGGCTGTTTTGCTCCAAAAATTAAAGCGACACATCCTTGGCTAAGTTATGTAAAAATTTCTGAAGGTTGTAACAACAATTGTGCATATTGTTTAATACCTAAATTGAGAGGGGGACTCAAGTTAAGGGCCACCATGGACATAATTAAAGAAATAGAAATTCTATCGAAAAAAAATGTGAAAGAAATAATTTTTGTGGCTCAAGATACTACCTTGCATAAAGATTTGACGAGGATTTTGAAAAAAACCGCAAAAATTAGAAATATCCGTTGGATTAGAATTATGTATGCTCATCCAAAACATATAAGCAAAAAGTTAATATCACTAATGGCCAACGAAAGAAAGATTTTGAAATATATAGATCTTCCTTTGCAGCATTGTAATGACAAAATTCTTAAACTGATGAATAGAGGTTATTGCAAATCCGATATTGAAAGAATTGTAAATCTATTGAGAGAAAAAATTCCAGAAATTGTCATAAGGACTACTTTTATTGTTGGATTTCCGGGAGAAACTGAAAAAGATTTTGATGAATTAAAAACATTTGTTAAATCGATGAAGTTTGACAGAGTCGGAGTTTTTCCATTTAGCAGAGAAAATGGCACAAAAGCATATAATATGAAAGGGCAAATACAAGAAAAAGTCAAAAATGACAGGCTAAAAAAACTGATGAGATTGCAAGAAAGGATATCTTATGTCAAAAACAAAGCCCTAATGGGCAAAACATTGGATGTGATTGTAGAAAAAATAGTTGATGCAGACAAAACTTTTAAAAAACGAATGACTTATAATTTTATTGGAAGATCTTATCGTGATGCACCAGATATTGATGGTTTTGTATATGCTTATTCTTTTAACATAAGCAAAATAAAACTTGGCGATATTGTTAAAGTAAGAGTAAATGGCTGCTCAACTCATGACTTATATGGTGTTATGATAGATTCCCGCAGAAAAACGGGGTAAAGTTTATTCCTGTTGTTAAAACTTCTGTTTTTTTGATATAATCCTTTTTGAAGTGGATAATTTACGCAGTGCGTTTTTAAGAGGGAAGAAACTTATTGCATTTGTTGTTGCTGGCTATCCTTCTATTCAAAAAAGCAAAGGTATTATAAAAGAAATTGCCAAAAGCGGAGCAGATATTATTGAAGTTGGATTCCCATTTTCAGATTCTGTTGCAGACGGCCCCGTTATTGTTAACGCTTATCAAAAAGCAATTGCCAATAATGTTGTTATATGTGACTGCATAAATTTGATAGCAGAGATAAAAAAACAAATAAATACTCCTATTGTCATAATGTCAAGTTATAGCATCGTGTTTAACTATGGCATAGAAAAATTCATTAAGAGCGTTGCAAAAGCAAACGCTGATGGATTGATAATCCCTGATCTCCCTTTTGAAGAATCTAAATTTGTTTCTCAAATTGCCAAGAATAATGGTATTGATCTAGTGCTTTTGGTTGCTCCAAACACTTCTTTGCAAAGAGAAAAAAAGATTGCGGTTCAATCAAAAGGCTTTATCTATCTTATCTCAACAACGGGTACAACTGGCATTCGCAAAAAATTATCCGCAACAATAAAATCTAATGTGTTGCGTTTGAAAAAACTGACAAAGAAACCGATTGCGGTAGGTTTTGGCATATCAAATCCGAAACAAGCAGGAGAGATTACAAAATATGCTGATGCTGTAATTGTTGGAAGTGCAATTGTCAAAAGAATTTCTGAAAATAAGCCGGTATCAGGATTTATCAAAGAGATGAAAAAAGAAATTAACGGAAAAAGTTAGTTTTTACTTTCTAAATTTGTTTATTTCATTCCTTATTTTGTTTGCTTCGTAGCGCGGATTTTCAGAGTAAATTATACTTCTTGAGACATTTATTATCGCTCTATTTCTTTCTTCTTTTGTGATTCCAAATTTTACTGATGTTTCAAGGTCTCCGCCTTGTGCGCCAACTCCCGGAATTAAAATTGGCATATCTTGTGCGATTTCTCTTATTTCTTTGAGCAGCTGTGCTTTTGTTGCTCCAACTACCAGCCCGCAATTTCCGTATCTTAGATTCCAATGTGCAACATTTTCTGCAACAATTTTATACAAAGGTTTTTCATTGTCAGTCAAAAATTGAAAGTCAGCAGAGCTTTTGTTTGAAGTAAGACACAAAACAAAAACGGCTTTGTCTTTGTAGTTTAAAAATGGCTCCACAGAATCAAATCCTAAATATGGATTTACTGTTATTGCATCAGCATTATAGTTTTCGAAGATACTTTTTGCGTAAGCTTTGGCTGTACTGCCTATATCTCCTCTTTTTGCATCTAAAATAACAGGGATATCATCAGGAATGTGTTCGATAGTTTTTATTAATGCATTTATTCCGTCAATCCCATACATTTCGTAAAAAGCGATATTGGGTTTGTACGCACAAACAAACTCTTTTGTTTGATCGATAATATTTCTGTTAAAATCTAAGATCTGTTTTTCAATATTATCGTTTGTCAAAGGTTTGATTTTTGTCAGATCAATATCTAAACCAACGCAAAGAAGCGAATCGTTTTTTTCAGTTATATTGTCAAGAATTCTGAGGAAACTCATTTTGGTTTGAAAGCTGTTCTTTTATTGAATTGCCAATAGCGTCGCCAATCGTTATTTTTGGTTGCGATGAATTGTTTTGCAATTGCTCAAGTTGGGATTTTTGCTCTTCCATCTCTGCTTGTTTTATTGATAAGGCTATTTTCTGGTTTTGGAGATCAATTCTCAATATTTTTGCTTTGACAATTTCTCCCGCTTTAACAACATCAAGCGGGTTTCTTACTTCCTTTGCTGACAATTCACTATTATGAATAAGCCCTTCGACACCTTCTTCAAGTTCGGCAAAAACTCCAAATTTTGCAAATCTCATTATTTTAACATCGACAATTTGTCCTTCTTTGTACTTTTCTGGAACTTTATCCCATGGGGTTGGCTGCAGTTGTTTTAATCCAAATGATACTCTTTTCTGTTCTTTGTCAATGCCAACAACAAAAACATCCAATTCTTGGCCTATTGAAACAACTTTTGCGGGATCACTAATTCTTTTCCAAGACAAATCGTTTAAGTGAATTAGACCTTCAATGCCGTTTACATTTACAAAAACCCCAAATTTTTTTATGTTTGATACTTTGCCGCGGAGTATCTGCCCGACCTGAATCTGTTCAAAGAAATTTTCTTTCTCTTTTTTTCTTAGTTCATAACTGCCTTGTTTGTGGGATAAAATGATTTTATTCTGTTTTTTGTCAATTTCAATTACTTTTACGGGCAGTGTTTTACCAACAAAGTCGGAAAGTTGCTGATTAGGTTGTCTAAATACCTGTGAAGCAGGGATAAAAGATCTGAATCCATATATCTCTGCTATAAGCCCTCCGCCAACAGCAGATGAAACTTTTGCTTCCAAAAGAGATTTGCTTGAAAAAGCTTCATATAATTTATTCCACATTTTTTCTGCATTTGCTTTTTTGACGGACAACTCAACATAGCCCTCTTTATTAGACAGAGAAATTATACTTGCTTCGATTGTATCTCCTACATTAATCTGTGTTTGAGAGATTTCTTCTGCGTTTAAAAAGCCGTCTGTTTGATAGTTAATATCTACTAAAGCTCCTGTTTGAGACAGGCTTACAACCTTGCCTTTGATTATATCTCCGATTTTGTATGTCTTAAAAGTTTTGTCATATTCATCAAGTTTTTTCTCGGGGACTTGTTTGCTGCTTTGTTCTGATTCGGGGTTTTTTTGCTCAATATTCTGTGTTGGCAATGGTTTGGGTGAAGCATCTTTTGGGCTTGGGTTTGAATAAATTCCTGAAAGTTTTGTTCCAACAAGTGGAGATTCTTCAATTGTTGGTGATGAATTTGTTTGCAGGATTTTTGACTCTTTCAAAGTTTCTTCAATAAGAGCGTCTAATTCTGTTAACTCTGCCCTTTCTTTAAGGGATCTTATTTGGGTGCCTGACAAAGATTCAGTGTTTTTATTTTGATCAAAAATTTCTTCTTCCATTTTTGGGCCTCAATTATCCTTTGTTAAATTTAAGAATATCACAAAATGAGACCATTTTCAAATGAGCTAAATCAAATGAAAAGTATTGACAATAAAAAATGAAAATGTAAAATTTTATTGTAAACAGTATTACAGAAGAAAGGATAGAGAAGAATTGTCAAGAGGGAAAATTCGTTATGGTTTTGGCCCGCATTTAATGATAGATTGTTATGGTTGCAACAAAGAAAAACTTTCTGATATCAATTTGATTTTTGACACCTTGGACAAATTTCCGGAAAAAATTGGCATGACGAAAATAATGCCTCCATACGTTTTTAAGTATCAAGGTGTGGTGCCGGAAGATTATGGCATATCCGGAGTGGTTTTAATAGCGGAGAGCCATATAACAATTCACACATTTCCTGAAAAACTGCATGCTTTTATAGATATCTTTTCGTGCAAAGATTTTGACACTTCTCCTGCTACCGCTTTTATGATTGATTTGTTTGAAGCAACGAATTACAATGTTGAGTTATCCTCAAGAGGAGCTGAATTTCCTAGAAATATTCAGAGAGCAGTTGAAGTTGTTTCAAAAGAGAGAAGATCTGTGCAGGCGGAACAGGTGAGGATATTAAATTGATTCATTTTTTGGAAATCCCAAAAGAGAGAACAAAGTTTTCTTCCGCAAAAGTTGTAGTAATTCCTGTGCCTTATGAGGAAACTACAAGTTATGGAAAAGGAGCAAAATTTGGGCCCAAAGCTATACTAGAAGCTTCTAAAATTGTTGAGGATTACGACATTGAACTTGGTTTTGAACCTCAGCAAAAAACAGGAGGTATTCACACTTTTCCTTTTATTACAGGGAAAAAAGATATACACAAAAAAGTTTTTAATGCCATAAAAAGAGCTCTATCAAAAGATAAGTTTTTCGTGGTGCTTGGCGGAGAACATTCTATTTCCTATGGAGCTGTAAAAGCCACAAAAGAATTTTATCCAAATCTAAGTGTTTTGCAATTTGACGCTCATGCTGATTTGCGTGATTCATACCTAAACAACAAGCATAGCCACGCATGCATTATGCGAAGGATTTCTCCAATGTGCCCTTTTGTTCAGGTCGGTATAAGAAGCCAATGTTTAGAAGAAAAGGAATATATTGAAGAGTATTCTTTGGAGAAAAAAGTTTTTTATGCTCACGAATATGATGATTCAAAAACTGCAAAAATTGTCGAACATTTGACAGATAACGTTTATATAACTTTTGATGTTGATTGTTTAGATCCTTCGATTATGCCGTCAACAGGAACTCCGGAGCCCGGAGGGCTCTTATGGTATCAGGTGTTAAAAATATTAAGGCTTGTCTTTAAAAAGAGAAATGTGGTAGGAGTTGATATTGTTGAACTTGCTCCGATCAGAGGGATTCATTTTCCAGAGTATACAATTGCAAAACTTGTCTATAAAATAATTGGTTATTACAGTGAAAAAATCTGATCGATTATAATATTTCCAACGCTTTTTCTAGCCTTTTCAGAGTAATTTCTTTGCCCAAAAGTTCAACTGTTTCGAACA
>CAZQZN010000010.1:26196-49903 GCA_964597815.1 uncultured bacterium
TGCCGGTTAGGGCTACCCTTGCAGGATGTATAATTTTGCCTGCCTTTATTTGGAGATCATCAGCCAAACTCCTAAAAGCGTGTTCAATATTTTCTTTTGAAAACGGCTCAATGGATTTTAGCTTGTCTAAAAGTTTTGACAAAATTTCTTTTATCCCATCTTGTTTAAGATACTTTTCCATTGCAGAGGCATCATAATTTACATCGCTAAAAAAGAAATCGCTTAGATGGACAACATCAGTTAATGTGTGCATTCTTTCTTGAATTGATAAAAGTATTTTATAAATTTTTTGCTTGCCGGCATTATTTGATTTTAGTTCGCGATATTTTGGATAAGCATTTTCTAACATTTCATCACAATATTCAAACAATTTTTCGATGGGTAACGCTCTGATATAAGTTGCATTCATCCACGTTAATTTCTCCATATCAAAAACCGCTGAGGTCTTATTGACTTTTTCTATTTCAAAAAGCTGACAAAGTTCTTCAATGGAAAATATTTCCTTGTTGCCATATCCCCAGCCAAGCCGTGCAAGGTAATTTACAAGTGCTTGTGGAAGATATCCCATTTTTTTATATTCTAAGACAGACAAAGCGCCATGCCTTTTACTAAGTTTTGTTTTATCTTTGCCCAAAATCATCGGAATATGTGCGAACTTTGGCACTTCAAATCCAAAGGCTTGGTAGATGATGATTTGTCTTGGAGTGTTTGATATGTGATCGTCTCCTCTTATAACATGTGTTATTTTCATCAAGTAATCATCTATAACAACCGCAAAATTATATGTTGGAAATTCATCGGATTTTTGTATTACAAAATCATCAAGCAGTTTGTTTTCGAATTTTATATCTTTCCTTATCAAGTCTTTTACAACAGTTATCCCATCAGTTGGAGACTTTATTCTGACTACTTTTTTCCTTCCTTCTTTTTCGAATTTATCAATTTCTTCTTTTGAAAGGTGACGGCATTTTCCATTGTATTTTGGGGCTAATTTTTTTTCTTCGGCTTCTTTTCGCTCTTTTTCAAGTTCTTCCGGGGAGCAATAACAATAGTAAGCCTTTCCTTCGTCAATTAATTTTTTTGTGAAATCTTTATAAATCTGTAATCTCTCGCTTTGGTAAAATGGGCCCTCGTCCCAATCAAGGCCGAGCCATTTCATACTATCTAAAATTGCTTTAACGGCTTCTTCATTGTGCCGTTCTTGATCAGTGTCCTCAATTCTCAATATGAATTTGCCGTTGTTCCTTTTGGCAAAAAGCCAGTTATACAGAGCTGTTCTTGCTCCCCCAACATGCAGATAGCCAGTTGGACTTGGCGCAAATCTTACGCGAATTTCATTGTTTGAATAATCCATATTTATAGTATACAATTGTAAATGCGAGAAAACAATTATGTTGAAAAGAACCGTATTAGGTATTTTGTTTGCTATTGGCGTTTTTTCCAGCACATTTTCTTTTGCTGATTCATTTTTAGAAAGCGCCCTCAAAGATGGAATTGGCGTCAGGCCTTTTGGAATGGGAGGCGCATTTGTTGCTGTCAGCGATGATGGAGACAGCATTTATTATAACCCTGCTTATTTACCAGATGCCAAAAATCAATTTATAAGATCTTATATGGATATGAACACTGATATCTATTCTAAAAGAGATTTTTATTCTGTTACTTTTTCCCAAGGGGGATTTGGTAATTATAATGTCCAAGACAAATCAGGCAATAAGACAGATATTACGATGTTTTCTTTTGGAGCAAGAGGCCAAAATGGGATTGCATGGGGATTAACTTACAAAAACATTTCTTGGGATATAAACTCATCATCTGGGAGAGGATATTCTATGGATTGCGGCTTAAAAGCTAGTTTTACAAATGAGATCAATGCTGGCGTTTTGATTCAAGATGTATTCAAAAATTCGCTTCCAGTATCTTCCTCCCTTAGGATAGGCGTATCTTATAAGCCAGTTGTTGTTCCAAATACAATTTTTGCCATTGATGGTGAATTTAGAAATTTGAAATCTCAAGATGGTGCAGATGTATTTATGCATTATGGTGCTGAAACAAAAATTACTGATAACTTGTTTGTCAGAGGTGGATGGCAAAAAGGCAGGTTTTCTGGGGGGATAACAGCAGAAACCCCATATTTTGTTTTTGATTACGCTGTTGTAGTAAATTCCGACCGAGAAAACACTCAAATGTTTGGTTTTAGATTGACTGAATCAAATTAGTTTTTGGACTTTATTTCATCTGTTGATTTGATATATACAACTTTTTCCGGAAAACGCATTTTCAGTTTTGTTGATGCAAATTGATCAATCACATAAGGATTTTCTTTTGTTGCTATAAAGAATTTTAGTTCTCTATTTTCGTTCCTCAGTTTGGAAACCTCTTTTTTTAGGGCTTCAATATTATACCCGACTTGGGCAATTCTGTTGTTTATGAAAACATTTATTGCCAAAAAAGAAAAAATCACGAATGCAAAAATAAGCATTTTATTTCTTCTCATATTTTTTCTGCCGCTCTTAGTTTTGCGCTTCTTGCTCTTGGATTAGAATTGATTTCTTCTAAATCTGGCAATATAGGTTTTTTTGTCAAAATTGTTATTTTTCTTTTATGATTGCAAATACACACCGGCGAAGCCCCTCCGCATATACAGTTTTTAGATTCCTTCTTAAACTCATCTTTGACTATTTTATCTTCGATGCTGTGATAAGATATTACAACGATTTTTCCGCCTTTTTCAAGAGCATCTATAGAATCTTCCAACGCTCTTTTTAAATTGTCAATTTCTGAATTTACAAAGATTCTAATCGCCTGAAAAACTCTTGAAAGTGAATTTATATGATCTTTTCTTGGTGTGGCTTTTTTTATGACTTCCGATAATTCGGTTGTTGAATTGATTGGCCTATTTAAAACAATTGCTTTTGCAATTCTTTTGGCGTAGTGCTCTTGTCCAAATTTTGAAAAAATTTCGGATAGTTTTTCTTGTTCGAATTTATTTACAACATCAAAAGCAGAAATACTGCCATTTGGATTCATTTTCATTGAAAGGGGGCCGGTTTTTAAGTAGCTAAATCCTTTTTCAGGAGTATCAATTTGATGAGAAGATACTCCAAGGTCATAGATAATTCCTTTGATAGAGTTAATATTCATTGAGAGAAGAATTTTTTTTAGATTTGAAAAGTTGTCATTGACAAATACAGTATAATCTTCAAAATCTTTGAGCCTTTTTCTGCCTTCTTTTATTGCATCTGGATCCTGATCTATGCATATCAATTTCCCAAAAGGGATAATTCTTTTTGCTATTTCAAATGAATGGCCTCCGCCGCCCAAGGTTGCATCTACCCAGAAACCATCAACAGGTTTGGGATTTAAAAATTCAATAACTTTTTCTTTTAAAACTGGCAAATGAAACATAGGTCAACTTTATTATTGCATATTTTCAAAAAAAGAGTTATATTTACTACAACATGGGAAGATTTGAACGATTGTTGGAGATGCGAAGACAATATGTTGAGGTTAGGAAAATGCTCTATGGTGAACCTTTTTTTAAACTACTTGCAAAACCAACAAAAAGAGATTTTATTTCTTCAATTTCTAAACCGCTTTCTTTGATTGCTGAGATAAAACATGCTTCACCGTCTCTTGGGGATATTGATTTGTTATATCCGCAAAAGGAACTTGCTTCAATTTATGAAAAAGCAGGAGCTTCAGCCATTTCGCTTGTAACTGAGCCAAATTATTTTCGCGGCTCAATTATGGAGCTTATAAAAATTGTTGATATGGTAAAAATTCCAATCTTAATGAAAGATTTTATCTGTGATGAATTTCAAATTTACGAAGGCAGGGCTTATGGTGCGGATGCTGTTTTATTAATCGCTGCTATTTTGACTGACGAGCAGATAAAAAAATATCTTTCAACAATTCAAGATTTAAATATGGGCTATATTCTTGAAGTGCATACTGAAAGTGAATTAAAACGAGCGCTTGATTTAGGTGTTAAAGTAATTGGAATTAATAACAGGGATTTAACCACTTTTATAGTTGATCCAAACACCACATTTAATCTCTTAAAGATGATTCCAAGCAAGAAAGATCATATAATTGTTTCAGAGAGCGGCATATTTTCAAAAGAACAAGTTGATAAATTGAGAGATGCTGGTGTTAACGCTGTTTTAATTGGCAGAACCTTGCTAGAGGCAAAAGATCCAGCTGCAAAAATCAAAGAACTTGGTTTTTAATCACTCCATGGCAAAAATTAAAATATGTGGGATAACAAATATTTCAGACGCTTTGCTAGCCTGTAAATTAGGTGCAGATGCTATTGGGTTTGTTTTTGCAAAAAGCCCTCGAAAAATTTCGATTGAAACTGCAAAAAAAATAATCTTAAAAATGCCTCCTTTTGTTTCAAAAGTTGGGGTTTTTTCAAAACAGGATGTGGAATTTATAAATAATGCAGTAAAAAAATGCAGGCTTGACTATGTTCAGTTGCATGGAGATGAAACTGCGGATTTTTGTAGAAAAATAAATGCAAATGTTATAAAAGCATTTAGAGTTTTCAAGGGCTTTAATGTTGATTTGTTAAAAGATTTTAAGGATTTTTATATTTTGCTTGATACATTTTCAAATGAAGTTTATGGTGGTACTGGCACCACATTTGATTGGAATGTTGCTTTGAAGGCAAAGAAAATCTGCAAAAATCTAATTTTATCAGGTGGATTAAATGAAAAGAATTTGTCAAAAGCCTTAAAAATAGTAAGACCTTGGGCGGTTGATTTATCCAGTGGTGTTGAGATATCTCCCGGGAAAAAAAGCGCAGAGAAACTAAAGAAAGTTATAAGTATTGTGAAATGGAATCTGTGATATAATTCTCATACGAAAGGAGGGCTGTAAAAATGGATAAACATAATGCAAATGGCAGAAAGAAAGACCTCCAGTTTATTGTCAATGATGGGATAATTTATAACAAAAGAGATATCATGTATCTTTTGTGGGACCTTGGATATATTTCTTATTATGAAGTTGTAGGTGATAAAGTTGCAAACCATGGCAAAGGATATATTATGCGTGTTTCTGCAAACAGTGAAGATCCAACACTTTTCTTAAATGGCAGAGTATACATAAATGTGAACAGCATTGATTATCTTAAAGTCAGAAAAATTAAAAACTTTTCAACAATGTACGAATTGGTTTGCGATGGAAGAGTTATAAAAATAATCCCCGACAACAAAAAACACCCAAATCCTCCCTTTAAGTATTTTGCGGATACTATGGTTGGGATTGACATTTTTCGGGGTGATGATGATATTTCACCGGAAAATTTTGACGATCAGTTAGATTAGTAAGGTTATTGGTTTTTAAATCCAAACTTATTGCTGTTTTTTCACTAATGAAATATTCCTATTAATTTTACGATAATAATACTGAAGAGATCTTATGCCAAATATTTATCTTAACAGACCAAACATGACTTTTTACAGGCCGATGTTCTTGCCTGATAAAGGGTTGCCTGGTGGTGGCTTTTTGAGAAAAAATCCAAGTATTAGTCAAAGAGCTGTTGATCTTCGAAAAACTTCAATACTCAGAGAAAATTCTATTTCTTCAAAGATTACTAAGCAACTTAGTGGTATTCCATCAAATGCTGGTATAGCTATTGGCAGGGCTTTGGTTGTATCTTCAAAAATTTCTTTTGATATGTTAAAGGAAGATGACCTCACAAATGAAGCAAAAACAAGGGGATTGTTAATTGATGAAGTGGTAAAGGAAAGAACCAGAAATTTGGAAAATGCTTATGCTAAATGGCGTTCTTTAAAGGGGGAAAGAGAAAACGATCCTGTGATTTCATCACATTTATATTTGATGGATGAAATTATGCCTCTAATTTTATCAAAAATGTCAGAAGAAAAAGAATCTTTTGTTGCTGCGGCGCGACAGATATTGAGGATGAGTTTTGATGAAAGCACTGGGAACAACATGATTATAAGGACTGTTAAAGATATTAAACAACTGCTACTTGAAATATATGAGATAAAAAACGGCACACATGTTGATGTTACTGATTTAATAAGCAATAGCAAATATGGAAATCTTATATTAGTTGCAGACGATCTGAATCCAACAATTGATTTTTATTCTGCTCAAAAAGTTGTTGGGTTAATAAGAGAAAGAGGAGGGACAACAGATCACTCTTCGATTATGGCCTCTGCGCATAATATTGTTTCGGTTGTTCATGCAAAGAACGCTACGAATGAGATAAAAAACGGAGACATTATTATAATAAATACTTCTCTTGCTGAACCAATAATAATTAGCCCTTCTGAAAGCATGATCAAACAAGCGCGAAAAACAAAAAAAGTTCTAGATATGGCAATAGCTTCAGCGAAAGAAATTAAAGAGAAAAATGTAAACAACCCGATAAACAATCATCCAATTAAATTTTTGTTAAATGCTTCTTTTTTGGAAGAAGCCCAAAAAACTATAGACGATTCAATTGATGGGGTTGGTCTTGCTAGAAGCGAATATTTTTTCATGAGGAACAATCTTGGGGATATAAGGGAAAGTGAACCCAGTATTGATGAGCAGATAAAGTTTTATAATCTTTTGCAATCATCGATAGGTAAAAAAGATTTGTATTTTAGAACCATAGATGTTGCCGCAAAGTTGAAAGACAGTGATGTTGTTCAGAAAGATAAGATACTTCCATATTTTGACATTGTTGTTGAAGACAAAGATAAAGCTGACGGCCTTGCTCTATGTTTGGATGAGAACACACCTTTGTATTTTACTTTTAGAAATCAATTGGAAGCAATATTAAGAAGCGAATTGAAAAGTATTATGTTCCCGCAAGTCAGAAGTTTTGATGAGGTTAAAAAAACATTTGAAATTATTGAATCAATTTATAAGGAACTGGGAAAAAAAGGTGTAAAATTTAACAAAGATAAAAATTTTGGAATTATGATAGAGAATCCTTTGATAATAGAAGATTTGTCCAAAATTATTGAAAGTGGTAAAATTTCGTTTTTTAGTATTGGCACCAATGACCTGACAATGGCTATAACTGGTATAAGCAGGTATGCTCAGTCTGAACAAACTTATTATGAACAGCAGTTTAATCCTTCAGTTAGATCGGCAATAAAAAGAGTCAAACAAATTGCTGATGAGAAAGAGATTCCAATTTCCATTTGTGGAGATATAGTAAATGATTGGCGAGGATTTTTGATGTTGTTAGCACTTGGAATCAATAGGTTTAGTTTTAGCAATTCAACAAATGCTGCAATAGCCAGAAAAATTGCCTACTCTGTTGATAAACAATCCTTGGAGGATTTGTCAAAGCTGTTGGACCAGATCACTTCTCCAATGCAGATCATTGAAACAATAGAATCTTTTGCTTTTGACAAAATAGAAAAGGGAATTTGGGATTTAAAGGATATTTTGCCATATTTGAAAACAGCAGTAGCAAAACATTCTAATTAAAAAAATGATGCCCGAAAAAATCGGGCATCAAAAAATTTGTTTGCAATCAGTTTACTTCTATTTTTATTTCTTTTGGTTTTGCTTCTTCCGATTTTGGGACTGTTACGGTCAAAACCCCTTCCTTGTATGTTGCTTTTATTCCTTTTGCGTCAACGGTATGCGGAAGAGCAAAACTTCTCATAAATGAACCATAACTTTTTTCTTTCTTTATATAATTTTTGTTTTTTTCTTCTTTTTCTTCTTTTCTCTCGCCGGTTATTGAAAGAGTGTTGTTTTCCAAAGATATTTTGATATCCTCTTTTTTCATCCCAGGAATATCAGCTTTAATTACATATTCATTTTCGGATTCTGTTATATCAACCGGTGGCATCCACCCCAGTACTTTTGCTTGAGCACCTTTTGTTGAAAGATAATTTCCAAAAATTCGATTTATATTCTCTTGAATGTCAAAAAGGTCATCAATTGGATTCCATCTAATTAGGTCAGACATAATCATCCCTCCTTTTTGTTTTGCTAAAAGCGAACATTTATTTTTCTATCTTTGTCCAATATACTTTTCAAACTTTCTTTGAGAGAAAGTAAGATAAGCAGATCGGACATAAAAACACCTCCTTTCTTTTATATTTTGATGAGGTTTCATTCGAGCATCAGGTCTATTATTTTATCCTCATCAATTTTAAGTTTTTTTGCAAGTGTTAAAATTGCATTCATTCCATAGATGTTTAAACGCCATTTTTCCATAACAGCAATTATTTTTCTTAATTGTTCTATATCTACCATTGAATAATATCTTATGTTGTTTTTTCTCTTTGGTTGTACAAAACCTTCTTCCTCGTAAATTCTCAATGTCCGAGGATGACAGTTTAATATCTGTGCTGTGATTGATATTGTGTAAACGGGCATTTTTTTGTCGTGTAAAACCATTTAATCACCTTACAATTAAATAGTATAACACTTTACAATAATTTGTCAAGTATGATACAAAAAATTTTTCATATTTCAGTAATATCTCTAATCTTTGTATCTTTCTTTCACAAATTCAAGAGTGGTTAATGCCATTGATAGGATAATAGGCCCTAAGAAAAAACCAATTGGCCCCATTAAAATTACACCGCCAAAAATGCTAAAAAAGGCAAGGAGAGGATGAAAATCCGAACCTTTACTGACAAATATTGGCCTAAGAAGATTGTCAACAATTCCCATAACAATTGAACCCCATAGGACTAATATTATTGCTTTTAAAATTTCTCCGTTTATAGCTAAAATAATTGCCGCGGGAATCCAAACGGTAGAAGGACCTACTACAGGCATAATCCCAACAATAATCATAAGCACTCCCCAAAATAGAGGAGAAGGCAACCCTAAAAGCCAAAAAGCAAAACCGCCCATTATTCCCTGAATTATTGAAACTAAAATACTGCCAAGTATTGCTGCTTTTACGGTGGCTTTTATCCTATTGAAAAGTTTTTGTGTCTCATCTTTTGTAAAAGGAGAAAGTTCTCGGATAAACTGGATTAGTTTATCCGAATCTCTCAGCATAAAAAATGTTGTTGCAAACATAATAAAAATTTCAACAATAAACCAAATGAGATTTTTTGCGAACAAAATGCTGTTTGATGCAAGATATTTTGCTGTTGTTTCCAACGCTTGATAGGCACTATTATATATGTCTAATTCGAATTTATGGAGCTGTTCTTTGGCTATCTCTAAAGATTTTGCAAGATAATGATTATTGGTCAATGAGTTTTTTAGTGATTCAACAAAATTATCTTGTAAAATTGCATTTTTTACATAAACTGCAAGATCTTGAGCTTCTTTGATTAATTGATAGCTAATGAAAATTGTTGGCAAGAATATAAAAATTACTATAATAAAAATGCAAATTGAAGCAGATATAGTTCTTGATCTTAATCCTTTTTTTAAAGTTCTAAACAATGGCATAACCAAAATAGAAAGCAGGGCTGAGGTTGCAATGGGTTTTAAAAAAGGCCAAAGCATCAATATTGAAATGACAAGCAAAATACTAAAAATAACGAAAAATCCAATTAGCTTAACTTTCTGTGTTTCCATTTGAATACAATTCTAACAAATTTTCTAAAAATGTCGAGCAAAAAATTTTAAGATGTGATATTATAAAAATGATAATCATTATCAATTTAGGAGATTGTAAATGCAAAGAGAAACTGAAAAACTAAAAACATATCTTAAAACAAAAGGTTTAAACGATAGCAGACGAAGGCAAATGATCTTGGGAGAATTTTTGAATACCGAAAGGCATTTATCTGCAGAAGAACTCTATGAACTGGTAAAAAAGAAGGATCCAAACATTGGGCTTGCCACAGTTTTTAGGGCGTTAAAGATATTTGTTGATTCCGGGTTGGCTCAAAAAGTAAAGTTTTCGGATAAAACTATAAAGTATGAGCATAAATTCAATCACAATCATCATGATCATATCATCTGTGAATCCTGCGGAAAAATAGTTGAGTTTTTTGATCCAAAAATTGAATTGTTGCAAAAAACAATTTGCAGAAAAAACGGATTTTTAATAAATACTCACAGATTGGATATTTTTGGAGTGTGTTCTGCTTGTGCAAAAAAGGTAAAAAATGAAACTATCTCAAATTAAAATCGGACAAAGATTTAGAGTGTTAAAGGTTGATAGCGAAGGCGAAATTGGGAAACGTCTTGTTGAGATGGGATTTGTATTTGGCGCGGAAGGCAGAGTCATAAGAGTAGCTCTGCTTGGTGACCCAATTCAGATTTGTCTGGGAGGATATAACATTTCAATAAGAAAATCAGAAGCTGAAAAGATAATAGTTGAGCAATTGCCTGAATGCAGAAAAATTAGAAACAGGCATGGGAGAAGATGGTGGTGGAACAGATAACGAAAAAGCTGGTCAAAATTGGATTAACGGGCAACCCAAATAGCGGCAAAACAACTTTGTTTAATGCAATAACGGGTGCAAAACAAAAAGTTGGAAATTATCCTGGTGTAACTATAGAAAAAAAAGAAGCGAGAATAAATTACAAAGGTTATGCTTTCGTAATATATGATTTGCCGGGAATATATAGTTTAACAGCATATTCTCCTGATGAAGTCGTGACAAGAGATTTTCTTTTGAACGAAAAACCGGATATAGTTATTGATGTTATTGATTCCACAAATCTTGAAAGAAATTTATATCTTTGTTTGCAACTTCAAGAGCTTTCATTTCCTGTCATTGGTGCTTTAAATGTTAGTGATCAGGCAGAATATCTTGGAATAGAAATAGATGAAAGGGTTTTAAGTAATATTTTGGGTATACCATTTGTTAAAACAGTCGGGACAAAATCCAAGGGAGTTTTTCAACTTCTAGATGAAGTGATTGATTATTTAAAAACTCAATCTGAATCTTCTCAGAGAAAAATAAATTATGGAAATGAAATAGAGGAAGAAATAGAAAAAATTGCCACATTGATTGAGATGGATAAGGATTTTTCAAAAAAACACCCTTCCAGATGGATTGCTGTAAAACTACTTGAAAAAGACAAAAACGTATTGGAGAAAATTTCATCTCATAGTGAATTTGTGAAAATAAAGGAGGTTCTGGCTAAATCAATAAAAAATATTGAAAACCATTTTGGCAAACATTGTGAGATAGTCATCTCTGAACAAAGATATGCCTATATACGCGGCGCTGTAAAGGAATCAATAAAAATTGTTGAAAAAAATTATTTGCCAATTTCAGAAATTGTTGATAAGGTTTTATTAGACAGGTTTTTTTCATTGCCTGTTTTTTTCTTTATTATGTGGGCGATTTTCCAATTAACTTTTTCAATTGGCAAATATCCAGTTTTGTGGTTAGAAAAATTTTTTGAATGGCTTTCAAATTATACCGCCGCAAATATTTCTCAAGGATTAATGAAATCTTTTGTGGTTGAAGGATTGATAGGAGGGATTGGAGGAGTGTTTTCTTTTGTTCCTCTTATTATTATCCTATTCACTTTACTTTCAATTTTGGAGGATACCGGATACATTGCAAGAGCTGCCTTTATTACAGACAAATTTTTACATAAAATCGGTCTTCATGGCCAATCTTTTATGCCGATGATTCTTGGTTTTGGATGTTCCGTTCCCGCAATAATGGCTACAAGAACTCTAAAAAACAAAAAGGATAGGACAATTACAGCTTTGATAATCCCATTTATGAGTTGTGGTGCTAAATTGCCTGTTTATGTTTTGCTTACAGGGGCGTTTTTCCTGAAAAATCAGGGAAATATTGTGATGTTAGTTTATTTGCTTGGTGTAATTTTTGCCGCAATTTCTTCTATTATATTTAACAGGTTTCTTTTCAAAAACGAAGAGTGTTCTTTTGTTATGGAATTGCCTCCATACAGATTACCAACATTAAGGGGGATTTTTTGGCATGTTTGGACAAAGACAAGAAGTTATTTAAAAAAAGCTGGAACATTGATACTTGCAGCATCGATTTTTTTATGGTTTTTGACAAATTTTCCGGTTGCGCAAAACAATGAAGATAAGACGTATATTCTGGAGAATAGTTATGCCGCTAAAATATCAAAATTTTTTGAACCGGCTATAAAACCAATAGGTTTTAATTGGAAAATTGGAGTTGCGCTCATATCTGGGTTTTCAGCAAAAGAATTAGTGGTGTCAACGCTTGGAGTTTTGTATAAGAGCGAAAATGAAAATGTTTCATTAACAAAAGCTCTTCAAAATGATAAAAACTTTTCTCCGCTTGTCGCCTTTTCGCTGATGCTATTTGTGCTTGTTATGCCGCCATGTTTTGCAACAATTGCTACAATAAAAAATGAGATTGGGTTTAATTGGGTAATTTTTAGTGTTGTTTATAATTTGGCATTTGCTTGGGGGTTAAGTTTTTTGGTGTATAATTTTGGGAAGTTGTTTTTTCAAATTTGAAAGGAGTAAAATTATGAAAAAATGTTTAATAGCAATTTTTTTGGGTTTAGTTTTTTCAAATGTGTCTTTTGCGGGGCTGCCGTTAATTACTGACGATTTTCAAACTGTTGAAAAAGGAAAATTTGTATTGGAGTTAGGATCTTTTTCTTCTCAAAGCAGTTATGATTTTTCTTCCGACCATGAAGTATCGATGCAAATTATATATGGATTGTTAAACAATATGGACTTAGGAATTAATGTTCCATATTCGCTTGGAAATCCTGCTGGCCTTATGGATGCAGAGATAAATTCAAAAGTTAAAATTCTTTCTTTTGGTCAAGGTGAAGGAATTTCTATGAAAGCCATTTTAAAACTGGCAAATGCAGATTCGTCCTCTGGATTGGGAAGCGGATTGAATGATTATTCAGTACTATTCATTTCTTCAAAGCGATTTGGCAGTTTTTTAACACATTATAATCTTGGTTATACAATTGTAGGTGTGCCTTCTGGTTTGCCAAACAGCAATAAAATTAATTTTGGTTTTGCAATTGAGAAAGAAATATATCCTTCGGCAAATATGATGTTCGAAATTTATGGCAATTCTGTTGTGTCAGACCAGTCTTATGTGAATTGTCAAATTGCTTCAAATTGGCAGGTAAATGATTTTTACAAAGTTTGTGTTGGATATTCTGTGGATATTGATAATAATTCTCAAGATATTTCTACAATTGGAGTGACTTTTTATTTTTAGGAAAGGGAATTTGTAAAGATGGTAATTTTGTACATTTTACTTTCAGTGCTTTTTGTTAGTTTAATTTCTTTGGTTGGCATTGCAACTCTCATTTTACAAAAAAACGTATTGGAGAAATCTATGCTTTGTTTGGTTAGTTTTGCAGTTGGCGGGCTTTTAGGCGGAGCGTTTATTCATTTGATACCTGAAAGTATTGAAGAAATAAATAATGTGATGCTTGTTTCAATGCTTATTCTATCGGGAATAATTTTGTTTTTTGTTTTTGAGAAGTTTGTTCTGTGGAGACATTGTCATGTTCCTACATCTGAGGAACATCCACATCCAATAGTTTTTATGAATATTGTTGGAGATGGAGTTCACAATTTTTTTGATGGTGTTGCAATTGCTGCCAGTTATTTGGCCAGCATTCCGATTGGAATCGCTACTACAATTGCTGTGATCTTGCATGAAATACCTCAGGAACTTAGTGATTTTGGTATATTAGTTCACGGCAAGTTGTCATATAAAAACGCTCTTTTATTAAACTTTTTGACCGCTCTTACCGCAGTAATTGGTGCGATTGTTACGATATTCATAGGTGCTGAAATCCAAAAGAATATAATAATGCTTCTTCCAATAACTGCTGGAGGATTTATATATATGGCAACAGCTGATTTGATCCCAACCCTACATGGACAAAAAGATTATCCAAAAGCGTGGCTGCAATTAATTTTTGTTTTGCTTGGTATATTTCTGTTTTTCTTTTTGAAACACTAAATTAATGCCAGACTTACGGCCATAACGAGCATTCCAACAATTAAACCACCTATTGCGTAATGATGTTTGCCATATTCTCTTGCTGCTGGAAGAAGTTCGTCAAAAGAAATATAAACCATTATTCCCGCTACTGAAGCAAAAATTATTCCAAAAAATTCCTTTGGTATTAAAGCGGAAAAAAACGCCATTCCGATCAATGCACCAAGCGGTTCTGCAAAACCTGAAAGAGCTGATCCCAAAAATGCTAGTTTTCTATTGCCGGTTGAATAAAAAAGCGGCACTGAAACAGAAATCCCTTCGGGTATATTGTGTATTGCAACTGCTATGGCTATTGAAATTCCCAATTTTGGCTCAATCAAAGCGGAAATAAAGGTTGCTATTCCCTCAGGAAAATTGTGGATTGTTATGGCAAGAGCAATCAGAAAGCTTTTTCTAAATAAATCTTCTTTAATAAAGTCGTTTTTGTCAGATATTCTTTCAATCTCTTTTACTTCATGAGGATTTTTGTTGCTAGGTATTAACGCGTCAATAATTGCAATAACCAATATTCCAAGGAAGAAAGAGAGGATGTTTATCCAATTTCCAATTTTTGGCCCGAATACCAAGGAGAGCGATTCCTTTGATTTGGATAGAATTTCAACAAAGGAGATATAGATCATAACTCCGGCAGAAAATCCAAGTGCAACTGAAAGAAAACTTGTATTGGTTCTTTTTGTAAAAAATGCTATTGCTCCACCTATTGCTGTTGAAAGCCCGGCTAAAGTTGCAAGAAGCAGAGCAAAGGCCATGATGACATTATTTCCATCTTTTTAAATTTATCAGTTCTTTCTTTGCAACTTCAAGAGCTTTTTCTTCAGGTATAGTGATTTTAGCGATCATCATATGAGCGACTTTATTTACCATTTCTTCAAAAGTTATTGATGGATCTGTGAAATTGCCTTTTTGAAAACAAAATCTGCAATATTCCTGATTTAAACTGCCATCACTATTTGTCCCAAAATCTTCTTCTTTTGCCATTTCCATACCACAGCTCTGACAAATTTTTAACATTTATTTCTCTCCTCAAAACAACCTTTATAAATAATATAGTTAAAATATCTTACTTTGTCAAACGATATTTCAGGATTTTTGCGATTATGAGAAAATGTTATAAATTGGTATAATGTTACAAAAGGTCTATTAAGGAGAACAGGTGATATATGAAAGTTGTAATAGTTGGTGGTGTGGCTGGTGGAGCTTCTTGTGCGGCGCGCCTTCGAAGATTGAGCGAATCTGTTGAAATAATAGTTTTTGAAAGAGGTAATGAAATATCATATGCAAATTGTGGCATCCCTTATTATATTGGTGATGTGATAAAGAATAGAGATGACTTAATCGTTGTTTCAAAAGATGATTTTTCTTCACAATTTGCTGTTGATGTGCGAACAAACAATGAGGTCATTTCAATTGACAGAAAAAACAAGAAGGTAAAAGTAAAAAATTTGATTAGTGGCAAAATATATGAGGAAACATATGACAAATTGGTTTTGTCTCCCGGTGGTCATCCTGTAAAACCCCCCATCAAAGGTATTGATGATTCAAGAATTTTTACCGTCAGAAATCTGAAGGATATGGACAATATCAAAAAATTTATAAAAGAATACTCTCCCAAAAAAGCGATCATTGTGGGTGGAGGATTCATTGGATTAGAGCTTGCTGAAAATTTGCACAATTTGGGAATTTTTGTTTCTATTGTTGAACTTGCCGGGCAAGTAATGAACCTTTTGGATTATGAAATGGCTTGTGCTATTCATCAGCACTTAAAATCAAAGAAAATTGAATTGTATCTAAATGATGCCATTAAAGAGTTTAATTCTGAAAAAAATGTTTTTGAAGCGGTTCTTGAAAGTGGCAGAAAAATCAGAGCCGACATGGTCATTTTATCAATTGGAGTAAAGCCCGAGATAAATCTTGCTTTGGAATCAGGGATAGAGATTGGCAATTATGGCGGGATAAAAGTTGACAAAACACTTAGGACAAATGATCCAGATATTTTTGCAATAGGGGATGTGATAGAAGTTAATGAAATAGTTTTTCAGGAGAAATCTTTGATTCCACTTGCAAATGCTGCAAATAAACAGGGGAGGATAGCTGCGGAAAATGTTTTAGGTGCAAATAAGGAATATTTAGGAACTCCGGGCACTGCTATTGCAAAGGTTTTTGATGTTGTTGTTGCTATTACCGGATTGTCGGAAAAATCGCTGAAAAAAAAGGGGAAAGATTATTCAAAAATTTATTTACAACCTTCTTGCCATGCTGGATATTATCCAAATGCAACTCCACTTTTGGTAAAACTTTTATATCAACAAGATACAGGCAGAGTTTTAGGTGCTCAAATAGTTGGCTATGAAGGTGTTGATAAAAGGATAGATGTATTCTCTTCTATTATTCAGCTTAATAAAACAGTTTATGATTTAGCTGCATTGGAACTTGCTTACGCGCCTCCTTATTCTTCTGCAAAAGATCCTGTCAATCTTGCTGGAATGATAGCTATAAACCAGATTGAAGGGAAAAATAGAGTTGTTTTTTGGGATGAGATTGAAAAATTAAAAAAAGATGGATCAGTTTTTGTTGATGTAAGAACTCCTGTAGAATACAAAGTTGGACACATAGACGGCTCAATAAATATTCCTCTACACGAATTGCGAAACAGAATTAATGAACTCCCAAAAGACAAAAAAATAATTTTGATCTGCAATCAGGGAAAATTTTCTTATTTTGCATACAGAATACTTGCAAATTTGGGTTTTGAGAATGTTTTTAGTTTAAGTGGAGGATATAAAATGTATAAATTTGTTTCTGAAAAGCAGGAAAATACTGGAATTTTTGATGATAATTACATTGACAAATCTGATGAAATTCGTGTGATTTCAAAGGAAGAAGGCGATGTTTATTATGTTGATGCTTGTGGTATTCAGTGCCCCGGTCCGATTATGCGGCTGGCAAAGGCTATTGATGACAAAAAAGAGGGAGATATAATTGAAATCACTGCGAATGATCCCGGTTTTATGAATGATGCTGCATCATGGGCTGATTCTACCGGGAACACACTTTTGAATATTTATGAAAAGGACGGAAAAATTGTTGCAAGAGTTAGAAAAGGCAAGAAAGAAAAAACGCAAATTTTTAAAGATCTCCCTCATGACAAAACAATAATTGTTTTTAGCTCTGATCTTGATAGAGCAATCGCTGCTTTTGTTATTGCAAATGGAGCTGTTTCAATGGGCAGAAAGGTAACAATGTTTTTTACATTTTGGGGATTGAATATCCTCAGAAAAGAAAAATCTCCAAGAGTTAAAAAAGATCTTTTTGGTAAAATTTTTGGATTTATGATGCCAAGGGGTTCAAAAAAACTCTCTCTTTCTAAAATGAACTTTTTTGGTTTTGGCTCAAAACTTATCAGATTTTTAATGAGAACCAAAAATATAAACTCATTAGAAGAATTTATTGAAAGCGCCCAAAAAAACGGAGTAAGACTTGTTGCTTGTCAGATGACAATGGATATGATGGGCATAAAAAAAGAAGAACTAATCGATGGTGTTGAAATTGGTGGGGTTGCTTCATATTTGAACGCTGCGGAAAACTCCGATAACAATTTATTCATTTAAAAAATTTGCCAAAGAAAAAAAACAGTGTTAAAAATAGAAAAACTAAATGAGTATTTGAGCGTTTTTTCTCTTGTTGCAATTGGTTTGATTTTGCGGATGTTTAATCTTGGCTCAAATAGTTTTTATGGAGACGAAATTTTTGATATTACAGTTGCGACAGGCCATCTAAAAGATATTTTTAATGCTGATCTATGGCATGCCCCTCTAAATTATTATGTGATGTTTTTTTGGACAAAAATATTTGGTGTAAGTGAATTTGTTTCAAGACTGCCATCTGTAATTTTTAGCGTTTTGGCGGTATATGTTTCTTATTTGATTGCAAAAGAACTTTTTGATAAAAAAATTGCTTTTTTAACCGCTTTTTTTGTTGCAATATCGCCTTTTTCGGTGTTGTTTTCAAGAAGTGTTAGATGGTATAGCCTTTTTTTCTTTCTTGCTTCAATATCAACATATTTCATGATTAGATATTCAAAAAAAAGTTCTCTTTTTATCCTTATAAATTACGTTGTTTTTTCAACTTTTATGGTTTATTGCGATATTACCGGTTTGCTTGTAATGTTTTTTCATTTTTTTTCAATTTCTTTCATCTTCAAAAAGTTTGATCTCAAATGGTTTTTAGGTCAGGTTTTTGTTCTGATTTTTTCAATTCCATGGTTGTATGCTTTTATTTACAGATATTTGCATTTTTCCGAAGATATCTCGAGGTTTCCGTCTCAGAATATTGTTGGCGGAGTTTTTGCAAAAATAATATATCTGTTTTTTTCTTTTTCTATTGGACAAACTATATTGCCATTCAATTATTTTGTATCTTTTCCTTCGCTGTTTATTTTTCTGATGTTGTTTGTCATTGGTTTTATACATTTATTTAATTTTAAAAAACAACACGCTTTTTTTATACTATCGTATCTTTTGTTTTTGAGTTTGCCGGTTTTTACAATCTTAAATGCACCTCATTACATGCTGGATGCTTTTTTGCCATTTTGCATTTTTATCAGTGCCGGTGTTGTTGGAGTCAATAACAAGAAAACTTCCATTATGTTCTTGTTTTCAATAATTCTTATCTTCTTATATTCTCTTTTTAATCTTTACAATGGTTGGCAATATCATAGAATGGAGTTTTTAGATGACTGGAGAGAAATGGCAAAATTTGTTGCACAAAGATCAACGAAAGATGATGTCCTCTTTTCTTCAAGCCCTTCGTTCGTTTATTATTATGCCAAAATTGGAAACGCAAAAATCATAAGTAATTTGAATGTGTTAAAAAATGAAATAAGATCAATGAGAAAAGGTGGGAAAATATTTTTTGTGTATTCTCCTTTAAGCGGCGCCTTCAAAGATGACATTGAAAATTCCCAAAGATTATTATTGGAATTAAATAAAAAATTTACTCCTCTTTTTGAAAAAAGTTTGTCAATTGATCCTGATCATGCTATGAAAAGGAAAATTACAGGGAGGCCTTTCCCAAAACAAAGAGTAATATTATTCGTTTTTCAGAAATTTTAGATGCCTAAATCTAAACGAAACAGTTTCTTTAAAACTTCTCAAAGAAGAAAAAAATAATTTTTTTAGATTTAGAGATTCTTTCCCAAAATTTCTTTTTGAATATGGAACTGGGAACTCAAATATTGACAACCTTTTATATCCTGCAAATCCAGACACCAAAAGATTTGGCGCAAATATCTGAGGCGGCAAAATTTTGAACAAAGGTTTAAATTTTTCAGTTTTCATAAGGCGAAAAGGAGAGTTTACATCATAAATTCGTTTTGAATAAAAGATCCAAACCAAAATTCTCGAAATAAAACTCACAATTTTTCTAGTTAAAGGACTTTTTCTGTTAGTTCTTTTGCCAATTAGAAAATCAAAATTATTTCTCTTTTCCCACATTTTGCTGAAATACTGTGGTGGTATTTCATTGTCAGAATCTGCTTGAAAAATCCAAGTTGAATCAATATTTTCTTTATATCCCTTTATTAAGGTTGGACCATGTCCGATGTTTTCTTGGTTGTGTAGCTTTATCTTTTTATTTTGCCGGCAAAAACTTTCTATTCTTTCTCTTGTTGAGTCCTTTGAGCCATCGTTATAAATGTGAATCTGATAATCAATTTTAAGCTTTTCCAAAACTTCGCTCCATAGAGAAAGGGTTTTCTCAATGTTTTCTTCTTCGTTGTATGCCGGAATTATGACTGCTAATTCTGCCATAAAAATTTTTCTTAAAGTAAATCTTTTATTAAATAGATTATCTCACATTTTTGATTTTATGGTGGGATATAGGTTCTAAAGTTTTTTAGGACTGGAAATTTTTAACAAGGATTAATTTGAGGCAAGCCTATAAGCCGGGTTCTGTACCTTTTTAAGGCGATGATCATCTATCTGGGATGTCTGTTGCCAGACACCTCAAGCGGCAATTTATGCCTTGCTGCGGGTGGGGTTTGCCTTCCACTATGTTGCCATAATGGAACGTGAGCTCTTACCTCACGATTTCACCTTTGCCGTTTTCGCTTTAGGCGAAAATTAGGCCGTATGATTTCTGTGGCACTTTCCTTAAGGTTTCCCTCAGCCGATGTTATCGGCCACCCAGTTATCTCCATTTAAATGGAGAATCCTGCAGCCCGGACTTTCCTCCCCTTATTGTAAGGAGCGACCATCCAGCTTGCCTCAGTAAGATTATACCATTTTTAGGAATATAAGAAAAAGTTGAAAAACTTACCTGTTGCTTTTGTTGAGAATTGATTCAACAGTTTTTTTAAGTTTTTCTTGTTCTTCAATATATTTTTGGGTTTCGGATTTTATTTCTTTTTCGAGTTCCTTTTGTTTTAAGAAATATTCCAGTTCAAAATCTTCAATAATTTGAAGTTCTTCTTTTTTGAACTCTCTTCTTTTGTATTCTTCTTCATTTGGTTCAGGCATAACGAAAGCGTTCATTTTATTCAATTTTCCTTTTTGAATACCAGCGATGATGCTGATTTTTAAGCCATATTCTTTGTGTGCCAAAAAATCTTGAATTGAAGGATATGCTATTCCATTTGGATGTGAGTGATATAGCCCGATAGTTTTCAAATTGTAGCGAAAAAAGATTGACTCAACCTCATTTTTTGTAATTTCGTCCCACATGAATGCTATTTTGTCTTTGTGAAACCATTTTTCAAAGTTTGGTACTGGAAATATGCCAAGAATTATATCTTCTTTTCCTCCAATAAATCCCCCGGCTTCTGATGGAAAACTTTCTGTTGCATGTTTTACAATCAGATCATATTGCCTTTTTATTATCGTAATTGTCATTTTAATACCTCTTTGTCTATAGCATTGTTGGCAAGTTTATCTGCTTCTTTATTTTTCTCTCTATAAGTGTGAGTTATTTCGAAAACCTTTATTTTTTCAATCAGTTTTTTTGATTCGAGAAAAAGCGGCTTTAATTTTTCGTCTTTAACTTTATATTCTCCTTTTATTTGTTTGACAACTAATTCACTGTCAGAAATAATGTGTACTTTTTGCTCTTTTAGCGAAATGCATTTTTTTAAGGTTTTGATTAAAGCAAGATATTCAGCACAGTTGTTGGTGGTATTGCCTATAAATTCACTTATTTGAAAAATGATCTTATCGTTTTTTTTTGCGATTGCGCCGATACCTGCTGGGCCTGGATTTCCTCTTGCCGCACCATCAATGTTAATTGTCAGCAATGTTGTTCTCCTTTAATTTTGACATTCTATCTTTTATCTTTTTTTCGTAGCCAATTTCTTTTGGCTCGTAATAATTTTTCTTTTCATTTATGTATTTTTGTTTGACATATCCTCCAAAGTCATGAGGATATTTATAGCCGACATGCTTTCCAAGTTTTTTTTCTCCTTCAAAGGTTGCGTTTTTTAAGTGGTTTGGGATTTCTAGAGTTTTATTGTTTTTTATGTCTGAAATGGCTTTTTCAATAGCAAGGTAAGAAGCATTGCTTTTTGGTGCTGTTGCGAGGTACGTGGTGGCATGAGCTAAAATTATTCTTGATTCTGGCATTCCAATTTTTTCTACTGCTTGAAAAGCTGAATTTGCAATAACAAGCGCTAGAGGATCTGCATTGCCAATATCTTCGCTTGCAAAAATGACCATTCTCCTTGCAATAAAAAGAGGATCTTCTCCTGCAAAAATCATTTTAGCAAGCCAATAAAGCGCAGCGTCAGAATCAGATCCCCTTAAACTTTTGATAAACGCTGAAATTGTATCGTAATGGCTGTCTTCGTCTCTGTCATAGACAATAGCGCGCTTTTGAATAGATTGTTTTGCAGTTTCTTTTGAAAAATGAATAGTATTGTCTTTGTTTGGTTCTGTGGTTAAAACTCCGACTTCTAAAGAGTTTAGCAATCGTCTTGCATCACCATTTGAGGTGTTTATGAGATATTCTATTGCATCATCGTCTATTTTGATGCTTAAAGAGCCAAATCCTTTTTCTTTATCTTTAAGCGCTTTATATAAAAGCTTTTTTAAATCGTCTTTCTCTAATGGTTTCAATTCAAAAATTAGCGATCTTGAAACAAGCGCTGGAATAACCGAAAAAAAAGGATTGTGTGTTGTTGCTCCAATTAGAATAATTTCTCCTTCTTCTACATAAGGCAAAAGAGCATCTTGTTGTATTTTGTTTAATCTGTGTATTTCGTCGATAAACATAATAGTTTTTGTGCCAGTATTATTCCAACGCTCTTTTGCCTGATTTATCGCTTGCCTTATTTCTGTTAGTCCGTCTGTTACTGCATTTAGTTTTTCAAAAAATGAATTTGTTTCTTTTGAAATAATATGACCAAGAGCTGTTTTCCCGCTGCCCGGCGGCCCAAAAAGTATTATAGAAAAAAGTTTGTCTGATTTTATGGCTCTTGCCAAGAGAGAATTTTCTTGCGTGAGGTGTTCTTGTCCAAGCAATTCATCAAG
Organism: uncultured bacterium; assembly: GCA_964597815.1. Taxonomy (GTDB): domain Bacteria; phylum Margulisbacteria; class WOR-1; order JAKLHX01; family JAKLHX01; genus CAZQZN01. Next base: position 48,623 of record CAZQZN010000010.1, read on the forward strand.
TTTTTCTGGCCTCATTCTTATTGATAGAGGGAGCTCTCTTTTTTTCTCAAAAAGATTTATCTGGCTTTTATCTTTATTTTCTTTTCTGCTATGCATATTTCAAGAGGCATTTTTTTGTATAAAATTTCCCCATCACACAAAATTTTTGCGTTATTTTCAGCTTCGATTCTGATTTTGTTTGTCTTAAACACAGATATAGGAAAAGAATTATTGTGCTTGCCATTTATGAATTTTATTGTGTTTGTTAAAAAGTTTATTTTGCCTGCGCTATTATAAACAACTACATCAAAATTCCCATCAGTTATACTTGCGTTTTTTGAAAAATAAAAACCGCCTCCAAAAAATTTGCCGTTTTGGATTTTTGCCATTAAGCTGTTTGAAATAATTGAAAGTTGATTAAAGTGAACTTTTATTTTTTGTGGAGTATATGTTGCACCTTTCTTAAAGAGATTCAATAAATAGTTAAATTTATCAGATCCTAAATTTTTTTGGTTGATATTATCGATGACTTCTGCCCCAAGCCCGATGCTGACTCCATTTATGAAGTATGTGTCGTCAATTTTACCCATATCTGATAAAATTGTTCTACCATTTAATGTGGTTTCAAAACAAGATTGGAGATCATCCATTGATAAATTTAACATTTTTGCGAAATTATTGTGTTTTCCAGCAGGAATAACTGCAAGAGTTGAGCTGGATTCAGCTATTCCGTTTGCTATTTCGTTAATCGTACCGTCTCCTCCAATTCCGACTATTAGACTATATCCATTTGTGGCAGCTTTTTTTGCGAGAGAAATTGCGGCTTTTGATTTGAAAGTGTAATCAATACTGTACTGAATTCCTCTTTTTAGAAGAAAATCCTCGAATTTAAGCCCAACAATCCTACCTTTATCATTTCCTGCTTTTGGGTTGACTATTATCTTTATGTGTTCCACAGGAAGATTATATCACTTTGAAGATGCAGCCCACCACCAAGTAATGGCAATGATGATTATTGCTAAAACTACCCACCAAATCCAATTCATTAACTTCACCTCCCTTGGCAAAGACAGTTGAAGTTTAGAATATTCTATCACTATGGCAATAAATGTCAACCCAAATTGGTTCCTGTAGTAATGATAAATTGTGTCGAATTTAAAAATTGGGAAAATTTGGGTTAAAAAACAGGTATGCTTATGAAGCGATTTTGTTTTTAATGAATTGGCATTACAATATTTTGGATAAGCGCAATTATTAATGTGGTGAGAAACCAGTAATATCCTTTTCAAAGCAACACTTTTG
>CAZQZN010000011.1:0-2050 GCA_964597815.1 uncultured bacterium
GTGAAGTCGTAACAAGGTAGCCGTACCGGAAGGTGTGGCTGGATCACCTCCTTTCTAAGGAGAATCTCGGTAATTATGGTTTTCTAGGAAGCCATTTTTACTTGCGATTTTCTAGGTCGGTTTCACATCACTTAAATTTTGGTTTCTTTAAAGGGGAAATCAAAAGTCCACTCCGCTTTTTGTGGGGTGTTTCATCCTGTTTAGTTTTGAAGATTTTCCAACACTTTTCAAACTTTCAATTTATTTTCCTAAACATTAATCTCGATTTCGTAAAAATTTTTTCAAAAAAACTTATTTTAGTTTATTATTTCCTAAAATCCTGTTATAATTCAACTGACATGACGACAAGACATCCATTGAGCGTTGCGTTCGTCTGGCATATGCATCAGCCCTTTTATAAGGATTTGGTTTCCGGTGAATATCTTTTGCCTTGGGTTCGTCTTCACGCTATAAAAGATTATTACGATATGGTTGCATATCTAGAAGATTTTCCAAAAATTCGCGCTGTTTTTAATGTTGTTCCTTCTCTTTTGACCCAGATAGAAGAATACGTTTCAGGAAAAGCAAAAGACAAGTTTTTAGAGTTGTCAATCAAATCTCCTGATGATCTAACGCTTCCTGAAAAAGTCTTTATTTTAAAAAATTTTTTCCTTGCAAATTGGGAAACAATGATAAGACCCTATTCAAGGTATTACGATTTGTTGTTAAAAAGAGGCAGATTTGTAAATGATTCTGAACTTGAAAAAATTTCAAAAAAGTTTTCTAATCAAGAAATTGTTGATTTGCAGGTTTGGTTTAATCTGACGTGGTTCGGACAGATTCATAAAGAAAAAGATGAAATCATTTCTGGTTTGATAAAAAAAGGAGGATATTTTAACGAAACCGACAAACAGCTTTTAATAAAAAAACAATATGAAATAATGGGATTGATTATCCCAAAATATAAAAAAATGCAGGACGATGGGCAAATAGAAATATCAGTTACTCCTTTTTATCATCCAATACTTCCTTTGCTTTGTGATACAAACAATGCACTTTTGGCCAATAGATTTGCAAAACTTCCAAAAAACAGATTTAGAAGACCTGAAGATGCGTCGGCACAAATACAAAGAGCAATCGATTTTTACAAGGAAAGGTTTGGCGTTTTGCCTCAGGGGATGTGGCCGTCAGAAGGATCCGTTTCTGAAGATATTATACCTTTAATTTCTTCTTCTCAAATCAATTGGATTGCGACTGATGAAGCAATTTTGGAAAAATCTCTTGGCAGAAAGCTGTCGGCTCAGGATTTGTTTTCTCCGTATATTTTTGAAAAAGATGGGCACAAAACTTATGTTCTTTTTAGAGACAGAAAAATTTCAGATGATATCGGCTTTGTTTATTCAAAGTGGAATCCAAAAGATGCGGCTTCAGATTTATTGGCAAAATTAAATCACATTGCGGATATTTTGCCTGACGATCAAAAAAAATATTTAGTTTCAATAATTCTTGATGGTGAAAATGCTTGGGAATATTATTTTAATAATGGCAAGCCATTTTTTGAAGCTTTGTATTCACTTCTGTCAAATCAAAACAGAATTGAAACTGTAAGGATAAAAGATTTTCTGAAAGAAAACCCTCAGGCCAATCATTTAAACAATTTAAGTGCAGGATCTTGGATTAACGCAAATTTTGATGTGTGGATAGGGCATGAGGAGGACAATACATCTTGGGATTATTTATTTAATGCAAGAGAATTTTTGTCTGAACAGCAAAATATTCCAAATGAGGCATGGGAAGAAATATATATTGCAGAAGGAAGTGATTGGAATTGGTGGTATGGTGACGATCACAGCAGCGCTAACGACGAGGATTTTGATCGGCTTTATAGAAAACACTTACAAAATGTTTATAAATTTCTTGGGAAAGATTACCCAAAATATCTGGATTTTCCGATAAGAAAAGTAAAAAAGGTCAAAGCGCAACGAGAGCCGGTTTATTTCATTTATCCAATTTTAGATGGTGAAATATCAAATTATTATGAATGGCTCTCTGCCGGTCTTTACAATATTGA
>CAZQZN010000011.1:2070-7952 GCA_964597815.1 uncultured bacterium
CATCAGTCTGAAACTTTAATAAAAAACATTTATTATGGATTTAACGCAAAGACGTTGTTTTTTAGAATTGATCCAAATATATTTATTTCCTGCGATGATCCTGAATTTGAAGGACTTTCTTTTGAGATTCATATTTTTAAACCTGTTCCCAAAAAGATAGAAATTTCTTGTGGACATGGCAAAAAACCTTTAATGGTTTTGTATCGTCTGGCTGGCACAAATCGATGGGAAAAGGAAAAGGATCTTTCAACAATTGCTGTTTCGAGAATAATCGAAATTGGCGTGGATTTTGCAGATCTGGAAATAAAAGAAAAAGATGAAATAGAATTTGTAGTAAGCGCGAAAAAGCACGGCAGAGAATTTGAGAGCTGGCCAAAAGGTGGTATGCTTGCTTTGAGAGCGCCTGATAAAGATTTTGAAATGTCAAATTGGATAGTGTAAAAAAATATGAAAAAAATTAATTTTTTATTCGCTATACATTGCCATCAACCTGTGGGGAATTTTGAGCATGTAATAGAAGACGCGTATTACAAATCCTATTTGCCTTTTATTAGTGTTTTGGAAAAATATCCTTCAATAAAAGCGACCGTCCATTATACAGGTATTTTGTTTTCTTGGTTTATGGAGAAGCATCCTGAATTCATTGAAAAACTCTCATCTCTTGTTAAAAAGGGCCAGATAGAGATCTTGACAGGTGCTTATTATGAACCGATTTTATCCATAATCCCAGAAAAAGACAGAATTGGCCAAATTGAAAAGCAAACAAAATTTATCAAAAAACATTTTGGTGTTGTTCCTAAAGGTGCTTGGCTTGCTGAAAGGATTTGGGAGCCGAGTCTGCCAAAAACATTTCACGATGCCAAAGTGAAATATACAATTTTAGATGATTATCATTTCATTAGTGCTGGCCTAGATTATAAAAATTTAAATGGTTATTACGTAACTGAAGATCAGGGATATAAAGTTGCTGTTTTCCCAATAAACAAAAATTTGAGATATCTTATTCCTTTTAAGTTGCCGCATGAAACAATAGATTATCTAAGAATGTTATCAACTGAAGAAAGTGCTGATGCTGCAATATTGGCTGATGACGGTGAAAAATTTGGCGTTTGGCCGGGCACATTTAAATGGGTGTATGAAGAAAGATATCTTGATAATCTTTTCTCTATGCTTTCTAATGAATCCCATTGGATAAATACAATCACATATTCAGAGTATCTTGACAAATTTGCACCAAAAGGAAGAATTTATTTGCCGACAGGTTCTTATTTTGAGATGATGGAATGGTCACTTTTAACAGAAGCGGGAAAAGAATTTTTTTATATTTCAACGGAACTAAAATCAAGCGGTAAATTCGAGAGATACAAGAAATTTTTTAAGGGTGGATTTTGGCGGAACTTTTTTGTTAAATATCCAGAAAGCAACAATATGCACAAAAAAATGTTGCATGTTTCAAAAAAAGTCTGGCAGTGTGCAGAGAAACTTGATATAAAAGAACATCAAATGCTTGATGAGCTTTGGATGGGCCAATGCAATTGTGCTTATTGGCACGGGGTGTTTGGTGGGCTTTATCTTAACTATCTAAGACATGCGGTATATGAACATTTGATAAATGCTGAAAAAATAGCTGATTCTTTCAGACACTCTGAAAAAAAATGGATTGATGTAGATGTTTTTGATTTTGATAAAGATGGATTTGATGAGATAATTGTCAATACTGATTTGTTAAATTTATACTTTGATCCTGACTGCGGGGGGGCACTTTTTGAGTTAGATTACAAACCAAAATCCTTTAATTTGACAAACAATCTTGCAAGAAGAGAAGAAATTTATCATAAAGATGTTCTAAGATCCCAATCACATCAAATGACTTTAACTGGAACTACAAATGGGGCGTCAAGCATTCACGATATAGTAAGGGTAAAGGAGAAAGGGCTGGAAAAACTTTTGTTTTATGACAAAGGAAGAAAAAATTGTTTTGTAGAGCATTTTTTGGATGGGAATACCAATATAAACAATTTTTCTTCAGCTAACTATTCGGATTTAGGAGATTTTTCTTCAGGAAACTATTCGTTTAATGTAATTTATGGTACTGATAATGTGCAGGTTATAATGGAGCGTGAAGGATATGTTGCTTGCCCATCAGGCAGAGAAATGATTAAAATTGTTAAGAATTTCACTATTTATTCCAACTCAAATGAAATAATTGCAAAATGGGATGTTTACAATTTAAGTGTTAACAATATAGACTTATTCTTTGGTATTGAAAATAATTTTTCACTTTTAGCTGGGAATTCTCCGGATAGATATTATGAAATAGATGGCAAAATTCCTGAACAATCAAATCTCTCAAGTTTTGGTGAAACACTCAATATTTACGAAGCTAAAATAATTGACAAATGGAGTAATATTAGTATAATTATAGATACATCGCCTAGATGTGATTTGTGGAGATTTCCAATAGAAACTGTATCTCAATCCGAGGGTGGTTTTGAAAGAACATTTCAAAATAGTTCTTTGCTGATCAGGTGGAAATCTCATATTGAACCAGGAAAGAAAAATTCTTATTCCTTGAAATTGAGCATAAGGAGTTAAAAATGCCAGAAATAAGGAAAGATCCAATTTCAGACAGATGGGTAATAATTGCTACTGAAAGAGGCAGGAGACCTGCGGAATTTAAGAGGGAAGAATTGGACTCGTCGGCTGAATCAAAAAGTTGCCCATTTTGTGAAGGAAATGAAAGCAAAACACCGAAAGAAATTTTGGCATATAGAAAGCCGGGAACAATGCCAGATACTCCCGGTTGGACCGTTAGAGTTATGCCAAATAAATTTCCGGCTTTGATAATAGAAGGAGAAGTTAACAGGACTGGAATTGGTTTGTTGGATATGATGAGCGGGATAGGAGCTCATGAAGTGATTGTTGAAACTCCAAAACACAATGAAACGATTACTGATTTGTCGGATGATCATGTTCAAACTGTGCTTTATGCTTACAGGGATAGAATAAGGGATTTAGAAAAAGACAAAAGGTTTAGATATGTTTTGGTTTTCAAAAATTATGGTGAAGCGGCGGGTGCCTCTCTTTCACACTCGCATTCACAGTTGATTGCAACTCCAATAACTCCTCGTTACATAAAGATGGAGTTAAACAATGCCCGCCAATATTTTAGAGAAAAGGAAAGGTGCATATTTTGCGATCTCATAAGGCAGGAACTTAGCACGGGGGAAAGAATTGTGGCTGAAAATGAGCATTTTGTTGTATATGCTCCTTTTGCATCAAGGTTCCCATTTGAGGTTTGGCTCTTGCCAAGAAAACACTATTCAAGATTTACCGATATGAACGAAGAAGAAATGAGATATTGCGCAAGAATGTTGAAAGATACTTTAATTAGAATTAAGAAAACTCTATTTGATGCACCTTATAATTATGTTCTCCATACCGCCCCAAATATCGTCAATCGCCCCGGCAGACCAGATTATTGGGGAACTATTGCTTATGATTACCATTGGCATATTGAAATTATTCCAAGGCTTACAAAAACTGCAGGTTTTGAATGGGGATCCGGTTTGTACATAAATCCTACTCCTCCAGAAGAAGCTGCTAAATATCTTAGAGAAATTATGTAAAAGGGAGGCGGTATTTTTATGGCTGAGAGGTCAAGAAAAAAAAGAACCCAGAAAGAGCCAATAAATGATGATGAAATAAAAATTTCAGAAATTGCAAAAAAAATTGTTGAAAAAAAGAAAAAATCCATCAAGAAAAAGGTAAAAGATGCTATTGATGCTGATAAAATTGTTAAAAAAACCAGAACGAAAAAAACTACCACTTCTCCCAGAAAAAGATCATCAAGAAAAAAATCTGTTGTTATAGATATTGCTTCGCTAAATTCAGAAACAAAAATAGAAAGTTCAACAATTGATTTGCCAAAAGAATTTGCAAATGAGCAATTGTCTCAAAGCAAAATCATTGAAAAACCAAACCAATCTTATTCCTCAAGTCCTGTAATGCAAAAACTTTCCGGATACAGAGAATTTGAGCTTCCTTGGGGGTATAACGAAACAAAAATAACCGTTATGGTTAGGGATCCGCATTGGATCCATTCTTATTGGGAAATTCCAGATTGGAAAATTGATGAGCTGAAATCGTTGATGGGGCATTCTGTTTTTGCTCATTCGAAAAGGATAATTAGAGTTTATGATGTTACAGGCAAAAAATTCACAGGTGTAAACGCAAACAAAAGTTTTGACATAGAAGTTGGAGAAACGGCTAGAAATTGGTATATAAACACCAATGGTCCAAACAGGAGCTATTGTGTTGATATTGGTTATTTGACGCCTGAAGGCAAATTTTATGTTGCTGCAAGATCAAATATTGTTTCTACTCCACCAGATTCAATGTCTGATATTGTGGATGAAGAATGGGTGACAATTGATTGGGAAAGAATATATTCTCTTTCTGGTGGATTTGGCATAGGCCGATCTTCGGGTGAGATCAGAGAACTTTTGAAGAAAAGATTAAGAGAGGAAATGTCTTCTGGGGTTATGTTTGGCTCAGCTGGCGCAAGTGATTTTAGAAGGCCCATATCACAAAAAGAAAAAGATTTCTGGCTGGTAGTAAATACTGAATTGATTGTTTATGGTGCAACAGAGCCAGATGCAACCGTAACAGTTCAAGGGCTTCCAATAAAGCTTCGTCAGGACGGGACTTTTACCCTTCGTTTTGCCCTCCCTGATGGCAGGCAGGAAATTCCAGTTGTTGCAATAAACAAAGATGGAGACATGAAAAGACAAATAACGCCATCAGTAGAAAAGAGAACTAAATAGTAATGGAAAAAGGTTATCTTTCTATTGTTTTGCATGCCCATCTGCCATTTGTACGCCATCCAGAATATAGTGATTTTTTGGAGGAGGATTGGCTTTATGAAGCAATCACTGAAACCTATATCCCTTTGATAAATGTTTTTGAAAGATTAATAATTGAAAATGTTCCATTTCAAATCACAATTTCTTTGTCTCCAACTTTAATTTCAATGTTTCAGGATTCTTTGTTGCAGGATAGATATATTGAACATATTAACAAACTAATAGAACTTTCATATAAAGAGATTGAACGAACAAGATTTCAACCTGAATTTAATGAGTTAGCAATAATGTATAAAGACAAATTTGAAAATGCAAGATATGTATTTGTTGATAAATATCATAGAGATTTGACTAATGCTTTCAAAAACTTTATTCAAACTGGCAAAGTGGAAGTAATAACTTGTGGAGCCACACATGGCTTTTTGCCTTTGATGGAGATGAACAAAGGAGCTTCGCGTGCCCAAATCAGAGTAGCAGCTTCATTTTTTAGAGATGTTTTTGGACAAACTCCTAAAGGTATGTGGTTACCTGAATGTGGTTATTATCCTGGACAAGATGAATTTTTGAGTGAACAAAATATAAGATATTTTTTTGTGGATACTCATGGGATTTTGCATGCCACTCCTCGTCCCAAATATGGTGTGTTTGCTCCAATATATTGCAAAAGCGGTGTTGCTGCTTTTGGAAGAGATGTTGAATCATCAAAAGCAGTTTGGAGCGCGAAAGAGGGATATCCCGGTGACTATAATTATCGTGAATTTTACAGAGATATTGGATTTGATCTTGATTTTAATTATATTGCTCCTTACATTCATTCAGATGGCATAAGAATAAATACGGGTATAAAGTATTACAGAATTACTGGCCCAACAAATCATAAAGAGCCATATAACAGAAGATATGCGCTTGAAAAAGCTGCTGAACATGCTGGCAATTTTATGTTTAACAGACAGAAACAAGTTGAGTTTTTGTATGATTATATGGGCAGAAAGCCAATAATTGTTTCTCCTTATGATG
>CAZQZN010000011.1:7976-49301 GCA_964597815.1 uncultured bacterium
TGGTGGTTTGAGGGGCCTGAATGGCTTAATTTTTTAATTAGGAAAATTGCATTTGATCAAGACACAATAAGAATGATTTCTCCTTATCAATATCTAGAAGAAAATCCTAAAAATCAAGTTGCAACTCCTTCTATGAGCAGCTGGGGATACAAAGGATATTGCGAACAATGGTTAGATGGTACAAATGACTGGATTTACAGGCATCTTCATAAAGCCGCAGAAAGGATGGTTGAACTTGCAAATAACTATAAAAATGCTTATGGGCTTGTTGAAAGAGCGCTTAAACAAGCTGCCAGAGAATTGCTGTTGATGCAAGCCAGTGATTGGGCGTTTATTATGAAAACTGGAACTGTCGTTGAATATGCCAAAAAGAGGACAATCGATCACATAGATAGATTCACAACCTTGTATAATATGATCGTTTCAAACACCATAGATGAAAGATATTTGTCAGAAATTGAGAGTAAAGATAATATTTTCCCAAACATAGATTTTAGAGTTTATTGTTCTTAAAAATTTTGGTGGTTTATTATGAAAGCGATTTTATTGGCAGGCGGGTTTGGAAAAAGATTACATCCTTTGACCGCTTCATTGCCAAAACCACTAGTACCTATTTGTTTCAAGCCGGTAATGCAATATGTTTTGGAATTGCTCAAAAATCACGGCATAAAAGAGATTGTTGTATTGCTTCATCATCAGCCACATTTGATAAAAGAATATTTTGGGGATGGCTCTCGTTTTGGTGTCAAAATCGATTATGTTTTTGCTGGCGAAGATTATGGAACTGCTGGTGCTGTAAAATTTGCAAGAGATTATATTAAAGGTCCGTTTCTGGTTATTGCAGCAGATCTGCTTACAAATATTGATATAACAAAAGCAATTAAGTTTCACACTGACAAAAAATCAAAAGCAACAATAGTATTAACAAAAGTTCCAAATCCTTTGGAATATGGGATCGTTATTACTTCCAGTGATGGAAGAATTGAACATTTTCTTGAAAAACCATCTTGGGAAGAAGTTTTTAGCGATTATATCAATTCCGGAGTATATATTTTTGAGGAAGAAATATTGGATTTAATACCTGACAAAATTTTCTTTGATTTCAGCAAGAATTTATTTCCAAAATTTTTGGAAAGAAAAATGCCCTTTTATGGTTTTGAAACGGAATCGTATTGGAAAGACATTGGCAATCTTAATGAATATATGCAAGCAAATAAGGACGCTTTTGATCTAAATTTATTTGATTGCAAAAGTTTTGATTTAAAAAAATCAACAATTTCAAAATCTGCTGTTCTTGAAGGAAAATTTATAATAGGCGACAATTGTTTAATTGGAGATGATGTTGTAATAAAGAATTCTATAATCTCTTCTAACTGCGTAATAAACAGAGGTGCAAAAATCATTGGCTCAATTTTATGGGATTCTGTTGAGATAGGTAAAGAAAGTTACTTAAAAGATTCAATTATCGCTTCTTCAGCCAAAATTGGAGAGCGGGCAAAAATCGGAGAGGGATGTGTTGTCGGGCATGGCACTATAATTGGTTCTGATTCAACTATAAAACCATTTGTAAAGATCTGGCCGGGTAAAATTATAGAGGAAGGAAGTGTTGTCAATTCAAATATGATATGGAAACAAAGATGGTCAAAAAATATTTTTGGCCAATATGGAGTGACTGGTGTTTGCAATGTTGATTTAACTGCAGAATTTGCAGCAAAACTTGGGTCTGCTTTTGGAGCTATGCTTGGCAAAGGGGCAACTGTCACAAGTTCTATGGACGGCCACAGGGCTTCAAGAATGATTTCTAGGGGATTGATTTCAGGGTTGCTTTCTGCAGGAGTTAATGTTTCAAACTTAGAAACTGTGCCTGCGCCGATTAACAGATTTGAACTCAAAGCTTTAAAGTCAAAGGGCGGAATTCATGTAAGAAGATCTCCCTTTGATAGGAACATAATTGATATAAAGTTTTTTGATGATGATGGTACGGATTTATCCATATCAAAAGAAAAAGAAATTGAAAAATTATTTTGGGCTGAGGATTATGAGCGCCCCTCCATTGATGAAACAGGAGAAATATCATTTCCATTTTACAGAGTGGCCGAAGGATACAAAGAGGCAATATTAAATTTTGTTGATGTTGATGCTATTAAAAAAAGAAAATTCAAAATTGTGCTTGATTATTCTTTTGGAAGCGCTTCACAGATATTCCCTTCTATTTTAGGTGAACTTGATTGTGAAACAATTGCTTTAAATGCCTACATTGACGAAAACAAGTTTACTAAAACAAAAGATGATTTTGAAAGATCTCTAAAACAGCTATCGCAAATCGTCATTACATTAAAAGCTGATTTTGGAGTGATGTTTGATGCTGGTGCTGAAAAAATATTTTTAGTTGACGAAAAGGGTTCTGTTTTAGACGGACAAGTCGGATTGTTGTTGTTTGTTAATTTGGTTATTTCTTATGGCTCAAAAAAACCAATAGCAGTTCCTGCAAATGCTTCCTCTGCAATTGAAGAATTGGCAAAACAAAAAAACATAAATGTTATTCGTTCAAGGACAAGTTTGCATTCAATAATGGAAACCGCTTCAAAATATGAATTGCAATTTGTAGGGGAGGACACAGGCGGATATATTTTCCCGGAATTTCATCCGTCTTTTGATGCAATGCTTTCTACTGTAAAATTGTTAAGTATGCTTTCTAATTGTGGTTGTCCAATGTCATCTGTAGTAAACGCATTGCCTCTAAGAAGTATTGCAAAAGAAACATTGCCTTGTCCAAATTCCTTAAAAGGGTTGATAATTCGGAAATTTTTTGAGGATAATAAAGCAAAAAACGTTACACTTTTTGATGGGGTAAAAATTCAAGATGGTAGCGATTGGATCTTAATTACAGGTCATCCTGACAAGCAGGAAATAGTTTTGTATTCTGAGTCAGACAGGTTTGATTCTGCCAAAAAGATGATATTGTTTTACAAAAATGAAATCAAAAAGATGATTTCAGAACAATTAAAAAAATAAACACAAGTTAGTCTCCCTGTCGTGTTAGAATAAAAATAAATTGATTATATACCAAGGGAAATTTTAATGAAAATATTGATTGTTTCATCTGAAATGGTCCCTTTTTCGAAAACTGGTGGGCTTGCTGATGTTATTGGTGCTTTGCCAAAAGAATTAAAAGATCTTGGGCATGACACGCGCGTAATTATTCCAAAATATAAAACGACTGATCTTTCAAATTTTATCTACAAAAAAGTTTTATCTGATTTGGAAATTAGCTTTGGTCCAGAAAAAAAGAAAATAAATTTGTATGAAACAAAACTGCCTAACGGGACAATTGTTTATCTAATAGAAAATGAGGTTTTCAATAGACAGGGATTATATCAAGAAAATGGGAGGGATTATCCCGACAATGCTGAAAGGTTTATTCTTTTTTCTAAATCTGTTTTAGCGGCAATAAAGGGGCTTGCTTGGGAGCCGCATGTTATTCATGCAAATGATTGGCAAACAGCTTTAATACCAGCTTACATAAAAACTACATTATCAAGGGATCTGTTTTATACTTCAATAGCAACAGTTTATACAATTCACAACATGGGATATTTAGGTGTTTTCCCTGCTGAAAAAATGCCTTTAATAGGTTTAAGCTGGGAATATTTCAATCCAGATTATCTCGAATTTTGGGGTAATGTTTGTTTTTCAAAAGCAGGTATAGTATTTGCAGATGTAATAAACACAGTAAGTGAAACTTATGCAAAAGAAATACAAACGCCGGAATTTGGGCATGGGCTTGACGGGTTGGTTAGAACAAGAGCCGAGGATGTCTATGGCATATTAAATGGTGTAGATTATGATATTTGGGATCCGGCAAAAGATAAAAATCTAAAATATCATTACAAGCCTTCTGACTTAAGAGGAAAAGCATCAAACAAAAATTTTTTGAGAAAAAAGCACAATTTAGAAAACAAAAAAGACTGCTCGATAATAGGAGTTGTATCCAGATTGACTGATCAAAAGGGTTTTGACATTTTATCTCAATGTTTTGATGATATTATGGGGTTAAATGTTCAGTTCGTTTTGCTTGGAGATGGGGATCCTAAATACCGTGATTTATTTTTTGCTTATCAAGAGAAATATAAAGGGAATGTGTCAATAAACTTTGGGTTTGATTCTGCAGACGCTCCTTTGATCTATGCGGGCAGCGATATGTTTTTGATGCCTTCAAAATACGAACCTTGCGGGTTAGGGCAATTGATTAGTTTCAAATATGGAACTTTGCCTGTAGTAAGATCAACAGGAGGTTTGGCGGATACTGTTTTGGATTTGGATTTAGATCCAAAAAATGGCAATGGCTTTGCTTTCAATGAATACAAGCCTCAAGCGTTGTTTTCTGCTGTTAAAAGAGCTGTCGAAAAATATAATTCCAGCAAAAAAGAATGGACTGCTGTACAGAAAAGGATAATGATGTATGATTATTCTTGGGCGGTATCCGCAAAAAAATATCTTGCTTTGTATAAAAAAGCTATTGAAAATCTGCGGACAAGATTGAACAAACCAAAATTTGCTTCTTCATAATTGTTTTAGGAGGTGCTTGGGATGTCTGGACATTCAAAGTGGGCGACAATAAAAAGAGACAAGGCAAAAACTGATGCAGCAAGAGGCAAACTATTTTCCAAAATTGCTAGAGAAATAACAATAGCTGCAAAGATAGGTGGTGGAGATCCTAGCGGTAATCCCAGATTGCGTCTTGCAATAGAAAAAGCACGGTCTGCCAATATGCCAAAGGATAATATTCAGAGAGCGATTGACAAAGGGGTTGGCGGCGGTGATTCTTCCAATATTGAAGAAATTGTTTATGAGGGATATGGGCCAGCAGGAGTTGCAATTTTAGTGGAAGTGATGACTGATAATAAAAACCGAACGCTTGGCGAAATTCAAAATATTTTTTCAAAAAATGGCGGTAATATGGGTAAAGCCGGTTGTGTCTCATGGCAATTTACAAAATATGGGGTTATAAGTATTGACAAGGGTAAGGTAGATATTGAAAAATTAATTTTTGATGCAATTGAAGCTGGTGCGGAAGATGTTTCGGAAGATGAAAATTCAATAGAGATAAAAACAAAGCCTGAAAATTTTGAAAATGTCCAGACAATTCTCAAAAACAAAAACTATGTTTTTTCATCATCGGAGATTACTCTTGTTCCTAATGTGACGATTAATGTTACGGGAGATGATGCCAGAAAACTTTTGAAATTGGTTGAGACGCTTGAAGACCATGACGATGTTCAAAACGTTTACTCCAATTTTGATATACCAGATGAGGTTGTAAAAGAATCGCGATGAGATTTATAGCGGATTTTCATATTCACACTGTTGCTTCCGGACATGCTTATAATACGATTTATGAATATGCCAAAAAAGCGAAATCAATTGGTTTGAAATACATAGCCATGACAGATCATGGGCCGAAGATGGCTGGCGGCCCTCATTTGTATCATTTTCAGAATTTGGGCTGTTTGCCAAAAAAAATTTTTGGTGTCAGGTTGTTAAAAGGCGTTGAAGCAAATATTGTTGATGAAAATGGGAATCTTGATTTGTCAGATTCTGATTTGAAGAATCTTGATATTGTGATTGCTTCTTTCCATCAAAATCTTGGATATGATGGTTCTGACAAAGATAAAAATACAAAAACATTAATACGAGTCATTAGAAATAAATATGTAAAAATTATTGGTCATCCGGGGAATCCGCAATTCCCAATTGACAAAGAAGCAATAATAGAAGAATGTAAGAAAAACGGAATTTTTATTGAGATAAACAACAGCTCTTTTGCAGGAATTGTCAGAAAAGGCAGTTATGAACACTGTCTTGAATTGGCAACACTTGCAAAAAAAGCTAACTTAAAGGTGGTTTTTGGCTCTGATGCGCACTGTATTGATTCGTTGGGCAATTTCAAAAACTCCATCAAAGTTGCTTTAGAAGCCGGGCTAAAATCTGATGACATAATTAACACTTCTGTTAAACTTGTGGAGAAAGAACTTTTAAGCCCAAACGCATAATATCACTCAAATTTTGTATAATAATTCTATATGTCTCCACTTGAATCTATTGTTGTTAAAGGCGGCCGCACGCACAATCTGAAAAATATAACTGTTGAAATTCCAAGAAATAAGCTCGTAGTAATAACTGGGCTTTCTGGCTCAGGGAAATCTTCTCTTGCTTTTGACACAATTTATGCTGAAGGACAAAGGAGATATGTTGAATCTCTTTCTGCTTATGCAAGGCAATTTTTGGAACAGATGCAAAAACCGGATGTTGATTCTATCGAAGGTTTGTCACCCGCAATTTCTATAGAACAAAAATCATCAGGCAGAAATCCAAGGTCAACGGTTGGAACAACGACTGAAATATACGACTATTTGAGATTGCTTTTTGCAAACATTGGGAAGCCATATTGTTATAAATGCGGAACAAAAATTGAAAAACAAACTCCAAGCCAGATAACAGACAGGATCATCTCTGAAAAAAATGATAAAAAAATAATTGTTTTGGCTCCAATAATTTCTGGCAGAAAAGGAGAATACAGGGAAGTTTTTGAAAACATAAGAAAAGAGGGGTTTATCAGGGTTAAAGTTGACGGCAAAATATATGATCTTTCTGAGAATATAGAAATAGAAAAAAACAAAAAGCACTCTATTGAGATTGTAGTTGATCGATTAAAAGTTGATAAAAAGAACAGAAAGAGGTTATATGAATCCATTGAAACTGCGCTTAGATTTGGCAATAGTTTATTGTATATTGAAGATGCAGATTCAAAAGATATTTTGATGTTTAGCTCAAAATATGCCTGCCCAAACTGTGGGACAAGTGTAAGTGAAATTACCCCAAGAATTTTTTCTTTTAATTCTCCTTATGGGGCTTGCCCAAATTGCACGGGATTAGGTTCATCATTAGAGTTTGATCCGGAACTCATAATTCCAAACAAAGAACTGTCTATTAACGAAGGGGCGCTTGCGCCTATAAAAAATATTTCTGAGTATAACAGGCATCAAATATCCAAAATTGCCAAAAGAGAAGGATTTTCATTGGATACTCCCATAAAAAAATTGTCGTCATCTCAGCTAAATTCTTTGCTTTATGGCAATGAAGATGCACAGCAAAAAGATATTTATTATGGGAATTATTTTGGTGATAATTTTCCCGGAATCATACCATATCTTGAGAGAAGGTATAAAAATACCGATTCAGAACATGTGAGGGCTTATCTACATAAGTTTATGTCTCCTGTTGTTTGTTCAGTATGCAATGGAACAAGGTTAAAGCCAGAAAGTTTATCAATTAAAATCAATGGGAAAAACATTGCAGAAGTTTCCGCAATGAATATTGATGAGTTAAAAAGATTTATTGGTTCTCTTAAAATGACAAAAAGCGAAGAATCAATCTCAAAACAAGTTTTGAAAGAAATAAAATCCAGATTGAATTTCTTATCCGATGTGGGGCTAGATTATCTTTCTTTAAACAGAGAAACCTGGACTTTGTCAGGTGGAGAAGCTCAAAGGACAAAATTAGCAACTCAAATTGGTTCGGGCCTTGTCGGGGTTTTATATATTTTAGATGAGCCAAGTATTGGATTACATCAAAGAGATAACGATAGATTAATAAAAACGCTAAAAAATCTTAGAGATTTAGGCAATACCATAATCGTTGTTGAACACGATTTTGAAATAATGAAGAATGCTGATTACATAATAGATATTGGACCGAAGGCTGGTATTCACGGCGGAGAAATAGTGGCAAGTGGAACTTTTGATGAAATTTTAAAAAGCGAAAAGTCTATAACCGGAAAATATTTGTCAAATAAATTGAAAATAGAAGTTCCTTCTATTAGAAGAAAAGGCAATGGGAAAAATATAACAATCATTGGTGCAGAACAAAACAACTTAAAAAACGTTGATGTTAAATTTCCTCTTGGGATGTTTGTTTGTGTTACAGGGGTTTCGGGTTCGGGCAAAAGTTCTCTTGTAAATGATATTCTCTATAATAATCTGGCAAAAAAGTTTTATGGTGCTGCTTATAAACCGGGCAAATGCAGAAAAATTGTTGGTGATGAAAATATTGACAAGATAATAATTATTGATCAATCACCAATTGGAAGAACGCCTCGTTCAAATCCAGCGACATATACTGGGGTTTTTGATCATATTAGAGATATTTTTGCAATTACAAATGAGGCAAGAGTTAGGGGCTATCAAAAAGGCAGATTTTCTTTTAATGTCAGAGGGGGCAGATGTGAAAATTGCTTAGGTGGCGGTTTAGTAAAAATTGAAATGCATTTTTTGCCTGATGTTTATATAACCTGCGAAGAATGTGGTGGCAAAAGATACAACAAAGAAACATTGGAAATAAGATACAAAGGCAAAAATATATCCGAAGTTCTTGATATGACTGTTGAAGAGGCCTTTGAGTTTTTTGAAAAAATCCCAAAAATAAATCACAAATTAAAAACTTTGATGGATGTTGGGCTTGGTTATATTCATCTTGGCCAATCCGCCACAACTTTATCAGGGGGTGAAGCGCAAAGGGTCAAACTGGCCACCGAACTTTCTCACAAAAGCACAGGAAACACTCTCTACATTTTAGATGAACCAACAACAGGGCTTCATTTTGATGATATCAATAAACTGATAAATGTTTTATCAAGGTTGGTGGATGCAGGCAATTCAGTGATAGTTATTGAACACAATCTTGATGTTATTAAAACTGCTGATTATATAATTGATCTTGGACCAGAAGGAGGAGATAATGGCGGAAGAATTGTTGCGGAAGGCTCTCCAGAAGAAATTATTAACTGCTCAAAATCGTACACTGCTAAATATCTAAAACAAGTGTTAAGCAGATAAATATATGATATAGTATTTAGAGGACGATTATGGCTGAAGAAAAATTACCTCCACAAAATATTCAAGCTGAACAATCGGTTATCGGGGCAATGATCCTTGATAAGAATGCAATTATGCAGGTTGTTGAAATTTTATCTCCTGATAGTTTTTACAAAGATGCCCACAGATTCATATTTGAAGCGATTCTATCTTTGGTTGAGAAAAATGAACCAGTTGATCTTGTCACTGTAACTGATGAACTTATTAAAACGGGAAAACTTGAAGCAAGCGGTGGAAGAGTTTACTTGCTTGATCTTTTAAATTCTGTTCCAACATCGGCAAATGTTGGTTACTACGCAAAAATAGTTGAAGAAAAAGCGATTTTGCGCAGATTAATAGAAACAAGCACAAAGATAGTTGCAGACTGTTTTGATGAGAAAAATTCTGTCGATTTTATCTTGGACAATGCCGAAAAATCCATTCTTGAAATCGCAATGAAAAAAGCCAAAAGTGGATTTCAGAGAATTGACACAATATTAAAAGGTGTCTTGGATATAATGGATAAACTTTACACAAAAAAAGAAGCCATTACTGGAATTCCGTCAGGTTATCCAGATCTTGATAAATATACCGCCGGATTTCAAAACTCGGATTTAATAATTTTGGCTGCAAGGCCTTCTGTTGGCAAAACCGCTTTGGCTTTAAATTTTGCTCTAAATGCCGCAATCAAATACAAAGTTCCAGTTGCTCTATTCAGTTTGGAAATGTCAAAAGAAATTATTGCACAACGGCTTTTATATTCCGAAGCGGAAATTGACAGCCAAAAAATAAAAACAGCTTCTTTGAACGATGCCGGCTGGAAACGACTTATGAAAGCGATAGAAAGATTATCACAGGCGCAAATTTTTATTGATGATTCACCAATTTTGACCGCAATGGAAATGCGCGCAAAGGCCAGAAGATTGAAAAAAGAGCATAACATAGGGTTGATTGTTGTTGATTACTTGCAACTTATGCAGGTGCAAAATTCTGACAATAGAGTGCAGGAGATTTCAGAAATAGCGCGCTCATTAAAAACTTTGGCCAGAGAAATTGATGTTCCTGTGATTGCGCTTTCACAGCTTTCCCGCGCTATTGAGCAGAGACAAGATCGCTTGCCAAGATTGTCAGATTTGAAAGAATCAGGTGAAATTGAGCAAACTGCTGATTTGGTTTTGTTTATTCATAGAGAAGATTATTACAACCAAAATAGCGATAAATCAAACATCGCCAAAATTATAATAGCAAAACACCGAAATGGGCCAACTGGTGATATTGATTTGGTATTTAGAAAAGAGTTTACAAAATTTGAAAGCAAGATTGCGTATGAAACGGTCTCTTAGTTTTCTGTTTTTATTTCTTGTTTTTTCAACATTTGCCGTAGCCCAACCGAAAGGCGTTAACATAAAAGCAGATTCTATTTCTTACACAAAGGATAGGGGAGTGCTTTTTGCAAATGGAAGCGTTGAGGTTTTATATAAGGACATAAAAATAACTGCGGACAGGATCATTTATTTTACTTTTGAATCTCATGTTATTGCTGATGGAAGGTTCTCATTGATAAAGCAAAATGCAAAAATTAGCGGAGAGAAACTCGATTATTTTGTAAAAAAAGACACTGGCTCTTGTCAAAACGTTTTTATAGAGCTTGGCAAAACTTGGATTAATGGCAAAACAGCTGATCTATCGCCTGAACAAATCAAATTAACAGATGCAGTTTTTTCTTCCTGTGACCTTCCTGTGCCACACTATAAAATGTCCAGCGCCAATTTGACATATTACAGTAGATCCGGATGGATAGTCCAAAATTGGGGAATGTTATATGTTTTTGATTTTCCTGTTTTTCCTGTTCCAACTTATGTTTATGATACTGGTTTGATTGGTGGTTTTTACAAAAAGAAAAATCCAGTTCCACTGCCTCAAATTTCTTCAAACAATGATGATGGACTTTTCCTTGGAGAAAAATTTATTTGGAGATTGTCTAAGTATAGCTACGGTGTATTTGGGATAGATTATGCAACAAAAAAGGGATTTGGAGCCGAATTTGAAAGCAATTATTTGATAAACGATTCTAATGAAGGCGAGATAAATTTAAGTGTTTTGGGATTAGATGGATTTTCATGGGGGTTATCTCACACGTATTATTTTGGTGAGCCGATAAACGCAGAAAAATTAAGGCCTCTGTTGTATGAAGTTTTGGCTGTTCCTCCAAGAAAAAAATATAATATTACTATGGATTTGTCCCATAGAAAAAGAATAAATTATGAACGGATTTCAGAAATGCCGCTGGTTACTTTAAGATACATTGATGTTCCTTTTGAGTTTTTAAACTTTAATCCAAAAATTGAACTTTCTCTCGGATCCATTTCTGAAGAATCTTCAGGAGTAAATGTTTTTAAATCAACTATTTTGACAAATTTTGATTATTCACAAAAACTTTCTGAAAATCTTGAGTTAAGAAGTTCACTTGGCCTAACATATTCTAATTACGGAACATCTTTTCCAAATTGGACAAGAGTATTGGGCAGTATTGATTTTTCAAAAAATGTTTCTAACAATTTTGATGTCGGGCTTGGATATTCTCACTATTTTGTAAACTCAGGTTTTAGTCCTTACAACTTTGAAAAATATTGGTTTTTCCCTGAAGATAATTTAAGGACTTCTTTTTCTTACAAAAATGGATCTGCAACGATAGGAATTGACTTATCATATAATCTGCCGCTTTTAAACCCCAGAGATATAGATTATAATGCTAGTATAGCCATGCATTGTTTTGAGACAATTTTTACATGGCGAGCGATCAGAGGCGAATTTGTGATTTCGTTTAATTTTCTTGAAAATTAGAAAGGCTCTTTATGTCAAAGGGAATATTGATATCTTTTGAAGGGACGGAAGGTTCTGGGAAATCAACTCAGGCAAAACTACTGGAAAAATATCTTAAATCACTAGGCAAAAAAGTTGTTTCATCTATTGAACCCGGAGGAACAAAAGTTGGCAAACAGATCAGAAATATCCTTTTGACGAGCCAAGAACCATTGTCAAAAAATACCGAGTTGTTTTTATTTGCAGCAGATAGGGCGCAACATGTTCAAGAAGTTATCAAACCAGCTTTGGAAAATGGTTCTATTGTAATTTGCGATAGATATATTGATTCAACAACAGCATATCAAATTTATGGAAGAAAATTACCGGAAGAACTGGTTAGATACATAAATTTTATTTCAAGCGATGGAATATTGCCTGATATAACTTTTTTGATGGATATTTCTCCGATGATTGGTTTGCCGAGAGCGATTTCAACAACAAATGTAGAAAAGGGGAAGATAAAAACAATAGACCGTTTTGAAAAAGAAAAGATTTCATTTCATGAAGAAGTTAGGAAAGCATATCTTTGTATTGCCCAAAATGAACCCAACAGAGTAAAGGTTATTGATGCTGAAAAGAGAAGTATAGATGAGATACACCAAGAAATAAAAAAAATGGTCTTGGAAATTATCCCAAAATAAATGGAGGATATTTATGGAGCAAACAAAATTGGCGCTTAAAAAACTATTGAAACAAAAAGCTGTAAAAACAGGTAATTTTGTTTTGTCTTCCGGTAAAACAAGTGATTTTTATGTAGATTGCAAGCAAATTACTTTGCATCCGGAAGGATCTTATTTGACTGCAAAAATAGTACTTCAGAAAATAAATGGTTTAAATGTTGAACATATTGGTGGATTAACTATCGGAGCAGATCCAATTGCGGTTTCTGTTGCTTTGCTAAGCAGAGATACTGATATGCCAGTTTCTGCTTTTATTGTAAGGAAAGAGCAAAAAGAACATGGCATGAAAAAAGAAATTGAAGGCATTATAACTCCAAATTCAAATGTTGTGATAGTTGATGATGTTATTACCACTGCTTCTTCAACTCTACAAGCAATTGCCGCTGTTGAGAAGATTGGCTGCAAGGTTGTAAAAGTAATTTGTTTGGTAGATAGGCAAGAGGGTGGAGCAGAAGCATTGTGTGAGTATAATTTTGATCCAATTTTTACAAAAGAGGAACTTTTAAAGTGAAAACTAAAAGAAAGGCCATTGTAAAAAGAAAGACAAAAGAGACAGATATAATCATTTCTCTAAATATTGATGGATCTGGCAAAAGCAAAATATATTATCCTATACCATTTCTTGGGCATATGTTTACTCTTTTTGCAAAGCATGGGATCTTTGATTTGGAGCTTAAAGCCAAAGGTGATATTGAAGTCGATTTGCATCATCTTGTTGAAGATACTGGGTTAGCCCTTGGAGAGGCATTTGCAAAAGCGTTAAAAAACAAGTTGAAGCTGGAAAGATACGGGCATGCAATTATTCCGATGGACGAATCATTGGCTGAAGTTAGGACAGCAGTTGATATATCTGGCAGGCCACATCTAACTTTTAATGTCAACTTCAAAAAAGAGTTAGTTCATGCCATTTCCAATAAAAATATTTATCAGCTTTATATTGACAAAGAAATGCTAAAAGAATTTTTTGAATCCTTTGTAAACAAGTCTAAGATTTCTTTGCATATCGATTTAATAAGAGGTAAAAACACACATCATAAAATTGAAGCAATTTTCAAAGGTTTTGGAGTGGCTCTTTCAAGAGCATGTAAAATAAACCCAAGAAAAAAAGGAGTGCCTTCAACAAAAGGCGTCTTATAATTTTTTTCAAAGATTATGAAATCTAGTGACATTAGAAAAACATTTCTGAAATATTTTCAGTCGAAAGGGCATGCTATTTTGCCAAGCTCATCACTTATTCCAAACGATCCTTCAATTTTATTAACAGTTGCTGGAATGGTTCAGTTCAAACCGGTTTTTTTAGGTTTAGAAAATCCTGCATATAAGAGGGTAGCAACTGTTCAAAGATGTATAAGAACAAATGATCTTGATAATGTTGGCCGTACTGCAAGACACCACACTTTTTTTGAAATGCTTGGCAATTTTTCATTTGGTGATTATTTCAAAGAAGATGCAATCGCTTTCGCTTGGGAATTGTTGACGAGAATTTTTTCTCTTCCTAAAGAAAAATTATGGATTGCTGTTTATGAAGAAGATGATCAATCTTTTGACATTTGGGCAAAAAAAATTAACATTCCAAGTAATAAAATTGTCCGTTTGGGAGAGGATAATAATTTTTGGGCTGCTGGCCCAACAGGTCCTTGTGGACCGTGCAGCGAGATTTATTTTGATTTGGGTGAAAAGTTTGGATGTGGTTTGAGTGCTTGCGGCCCGGGTTGCGATTGCGACAGGTTTTTGGAAATCTGGAATCTTGTTTTTATGGAATTTAACCGTGATGAAAATGGCAAGTTATTTCCATTGCCAAGAAAAAACATCGATACAGGCATGGGATTAGAAAGAATTTCTTCAGTTTTACAGGGGGTTGCCACAAATTTTGACACCGATCTCTTTGTGCCGATAATAGAAAAAATAAAAGACATGTCGAATATGTCAGAAGAAAAAATTTTTTCTCTTTCTTCACGAATAATTGCCGATCATGTTAGGGCCTCATCTTTTTTAATAATGGATGGATTGACTCCTTCAAATGAAGGAAGGAATTATGTTTTAAGAAGGTTGATAAGACGCGCTGCTATGCACGGTAAAAAATTAAACATAAAAGGTCCGTTTATTTCAAAATTGACGCCTGTTATAGCAAAAATTATGGGAGAAGATTATCCGGAATATATTTCATCATTGGATAAAATCAACAATGTATTAAATAGTGAGGAAGAAGTTTTTGACAAAACACTTGATAATGGAATGGAAATGCTCAAATCGATTATTGCAAAATCCAAAAGTGGTGTTATTTCAGGAGAAGATGCTTTTAAACTTTATGATACTTACGGCTTTCCTGTTGAGATGACAACCGAAATAGCAAGTGAAAGAGGTTTGTCTGTAGATATAGAAGGTTTTAAGGATTCAATGGCTCATCAACAGGAAAAAAGCAAGCGATATTCAAAAAAATTCTTTCTTTCAACCCTTCCTCAAATAAGCGGCTATCCTCAAACACAATTTGTTGGCTACGAAACTTTGGAAACTGAAGCAATTGTGATTGGCGTTGTTGACAATTTTATTATTTTGGACAAATCCCCATTTTATACTGAGAGCGGCGGGCAAGATAGTGATAGAGGTTGGCTTATAATTCAAAAAAACAAATTTGAAGTTGAACAGATTGGCAAAACTGCTGAAAATGTGATTTTGCATAAAATCTCTTCTGATTTAAAACCAAAGATTGGAGAAAAAGTTAGAGCGATTGTAGATGAAAAAATAAGGAAGATGATTGCAGCTCATCATACTTCCACTCATTTGCTTCATGCCGCATTGCATAAAATAATTGGCAAAGAAGCTTTGCAAAAAGGCTCTTTTGTTGGCAGCGATAAATTTAGGCTTGATTTTTCGTGCCCACGAGCGTTGACGGATGAGGAAATTAAACTGATTGAAGAATTTGTTAACGATGTGATAAATAAAAGCATAGAAGTAGAAACGATAATAACAACTTTTGAGGAAGCAAAAAAATTGGGTGCAGTTGCACTTTTTGGAGAAAAATATGGCGAAAAAGTTAGAATGGTTGTTATTGATGATATAAGCAAAGAATTATGCGGCGGCACCCATGTAAAAAATACCAAAGATATAGGTCTTTTTAAGATAATAAAAGAGAGTGCAATTTCCCAAGGAATAAGAAGAATTGAAGCGGTTTCAGGAGAAAATGCAAGAGAATATATTAAACAAGTAGAAGAGGAACAAGCTAAAAAAAGAGAGATCGAAGAAAAGAGAAGGATTGAAAAAGAAGAAGAAAAAAAACAGGAAATGGCAATAAAAAATGTTCCACTAAAAGAATTTGAGATTAACGGACTAAAGATAATATTTTTCAATAACGATAATTTTTCTCCCAAAATAATTGGACCTTTTTTGAGGAATTTAGTGTCAGGTTTTTCAGATGTGGTTGCATTTGCAATGAGTGAAAATTCTATATTGATTTCAGTCAAGTGCAGTTCTAATAAAAAAATTGATGCATCTCATATTTTAAGAGAAATTTTTACTAGATTTCCGGGAAAAGGTGGCGGAAGAGCTGATTTTGCTCAGGGTAGTTTTTCTGCTCTTTCAAAAGAACAGAAGGAAAAGGTTTTTGAATTTGCAAAAATTTTGATTGCTCAAAAGAAGTGAAAAATGAGATTTTTAGGCATTGATTTCGGCCAAAAAAGAATTGGTCTTGCTATTTCCGATCCACTGGGTTTAACTGCTCAGCCGTTAGAAGTATTACAAAATGAACCCCTTGTATTCAAAAAAATATCTGATATTTGCAAAGAAAAACAAGTTTCAAAAATAATAGTTGGTTTGCCTAAAACTCTAAAAGGTGAATTATCTTATTCTGCGCATAAAGTTGCTTTATTTATCACAAAGCTAAAAAAAGAAATAAAAGATGTTGAAGTAATTTTACAAGATGAACGCTTTTCAACTGCAGGTGCAGAAAAATCTTTATCATTATCTAATTTTTCTGGGCAAAAAAAACGTTCAATAATTGACAAGCTTGCTGCAGCTTATATCTTGCAGGGATATTTAGATGCTTTTAAAAAAAATAAGTAGTTTTTATAGGCAACCAATTCTTAATTTTAGTAGATTTCTTTCGATAAAAAATAGGGTTATTTATTACTTTCTTGGCTTTATAATTGGTTTGCTTGTTTTGTTTTTAGTTCTTATTCCTTTTTCCGTGAAAAATTATTTTGACAAAAATTTATACAAAATAGAAATTCCAAATGGAAGTAGCGGTTCAAAGATAGTTGAAATTTTATATTCAAATGGAATAATAAGAGATGAAATATCTTTCAAAATTTATCTTTATTTGTTTTCTTACGGAAACAAATTCAAGTCTGGAATTTATTATTTAAGCCCATCTATGACAAATGCAAAAATTGCTTATCTGTTGTCAGAGGGAAAAACCACAATGACGAATATAAAAGTTACTATTCCTGAGGGTGCTTCTATCTATAAAATGGCCAGAATAATTGCTGATGCGGGAATTGAAATTAATAGGGAAAATTTTGAACGGCTTGCAATAGATGGCATAAACAGTGAAGTTGAATCAAAATTTCCATTTTTGAAAAGCGTGCCAATAAAATCTTTAGAGGGATACCTTTTTCCAGATACATATTTTTTTCAAAAGTCATCTTCAATAGATCAAATTGTTTCTGCAATGCTTAATAGATTTTCAGAAGTTGTATTGCCGATATATTCAAAAAGCAATTCAAAATTTTCTCTTCATCAGGTTTTAACTTTGGCTTCTATTATTGAAAAAGAAGCGCAGATTGATGAGGAAAGGCCTATTATCGCTTCGGTCTTTTTAAATAGATTAAAAAATAATATTGCTCTTAGAGCTGATCCAACGATAAAGTATGCTCTAAAAAATCCTTCAAAGAGGGTAATGTTCAGCCATTTACAAGTCAATTCACCTTACAACACTTATCTTTACAGAGGATTGCCTCCCGGTCCAATTTGTAGTCCCGGAATAAAATCAATTGAAGCTGTGTTAAATCCTGCTAAAACGAACTATTTATATTTTGTGTCTAATGGAGATGGTACGCATACTTTCTCTTCTTCTTGGAATGAGCATAAAAAAGCGGCTGACCGATTTAGAAAAAAATAATTTGTTTTTATTCCCATTCAATTGTTGAGGGTGGTTTCGAAGAAATATCGTATACAACGCGATTTATTTCTGGAGTTTCGTTGATTATTCTGTTTGAAATTCTTTCTAGTAACTCATAAGGCAATCTTGCCCAATCGGCTGTCATAGCGTCATTAGAAGTGACAGCTCTTATTGCAACTGTGTTTAGATATGTTCTTTTGTCTCCCATAACTCCGACTGTTCTAATTGGCAAAAGCACTGCAAATGACTGCCAAACTTTGTTGTAATAGCCCGCTTTTTTCACTTCTGTAACAACGATATCGTCTACGTCTTGCAAAATTCTGACTCTTTCAGGGGTTACTTCGCCAATTATTCTAATTGCTAATCCCGGCCCGGGAAATGGCTGTCGGTTTATAATTTCTTCCGGAATGCCCAGTTCTCTTCCAAGTGCTCTAACCTCATCTTTGAAAAGTTTTTTCAGCGGTTCAACAAGTTTGAAATTCATTTTTTCTGGAAGTCCACCAACATTGTGATGTGTTTTTATTCTGGCTGCGCTGTTGTTTTGCCCTTTAACTGCACTTTCAATAACATCTGGATATAGCGTTCCCTGAGCTAAAAAAGGAATTTTTCCGAGTTTTTTCGCTTCTTCTTCAAAAGTATAAATAAATTGATTTCCTATTATTTTGCGTTTTTGTTCAGGATCGGTTACACCTTTAAGTTGTTCAAAAAATTTCTGTGAAGCATCAACATGAACAAGGTTTATTTTGAAATTTTTTGTAAAAATATCTATTATCTTTTTTGCTTCATTTTTTCTCATGAAGCCCTGATCAATAAATACACAGGTAAGCTGGTCGCCAACCGCTTTGTGTATTAATACAGCAACAGTAGTTGAATCAACTCCTCCGGAAAGTCCTAATAAAATTTTTTCTTTGCCAACGGTATTTTTTATTTTTTCGATTGCTCTTTCTATAAATGATTTTGTTGTCCATGTTGCTTCACATCCGCAAATAATGTACACAAAATTCTTTATTATTTCGATACCATTTTCGGTGTGAATAACTTCGGGGTGGAATTGAACCCCATAAAGTTTTTTGTCTTTATTGCCCATTGCCGCAATTAGGGTATTGTCTGTGTGGGCCAGAGTTTTAAATCCTTCGGGAAGCTTTGTTACTGAATCGCCATGACTCATCCATGAGGTGATTTCAGTGTTTAATCCTGCAAAAAGGTTGGCATGGTCGTCTATTTTTAACTGAGCCTTACCATATTCTCGCGATTTTTCAGCTTTTACTTCTCCACCGAGTTCTCTAGCCATCAATTGCATTCCATAACAGATCCCAAGTATGGGGATTTTGCTGTTCCAAATAGCAGGGTCTATTTTTGGAGCATCTTTTTCGTAAACACTGCTTGGTCCGCCTGAAAGAATTATTCCTTTAACGTCTCTTTTTATAAGTTCTTCCAAAGGGGTGTTGTAGGGGAGAATTTCTGAATAAACATTGCATTCTCTTACTCTTCGTGCTATCAGCATGCTGTATTGAGCGCCAAAATCAAGAACAACTACGAGATCATGTTTTTCCATATATTTATCTTACTATAAGTTTTTTTACTTTTCAAACTTTTTAGATGTAAAGTGTGAAGAATTCCGGACTATGAACACATTAATTCAAAGGGCATTCATTTTTTTGTTTTATTCAATTTGTGCAAAATGTCCACATTATCAATCACTTATACATCCCAAGCTGTTGGGCTTTCTGGAATACTTTTCCTTCAGTTAGCAGGGAAGGAGCAATTACTATTTCTACATTTTGCATTTCTTTAATTGTTTCAGCGCCAAGTGTTCCCATTGATGTTTTTAGGGCTCCTAAGAAGTTTTGTGAACCATCATCATATTTTGCAGGCCCTAAAAGTATTTCTTTTAGTGTTCCAATTGTACCGACTTTAATTCTTGTTCCTCTTGGAAGAGTTGCGTTTGGAGTTGCCATGCCCCAATGATATCCTCTGCCGGGAGCTTCTTTGGCTTTTGCAAGAGGAGATCCAATCATAACTGCATCGGCTCCACAAGCAATAGCTTTGCATATATCTCCACCAACCACCATTCCACCATCTGCAATAACTGACACATATTTTCCACTCTTTTTAAAGTAAGCATCTCTTGCTCCGGCGCAATCAGCGATTGCAGTTGCCATTGGAACGCCAATCCCCAAAACGCCTCTTGAAGTGCATGCAGCGCCGGGTCCAATTCCAACTAATATTGCTGCAACTCCTGTTTCCATAAGAGATAGAGCAACTTCATAAGTTACGCAATTTCCAACTATTACAGGTACTTTCATTTCTTTGCAAAATTTTTCCAGATTTAAAGTTTTGTAAGTATTGGATTTGTGTATTGTTGAAACCACAGTTGCTTGAATAACTATCAAATCAGCTCCAGCTTTTGCTGCGATAGGGCCAAATTCTTCGGCAGATTGAGGGATTAGAGAAACTGCTGCAATTGCGTTCTTTTCCTTAATTTGAGAAATTCTTTTTTGAATAAGAGATTTTTTTATTGGTTTTGAATAAATTTCTTGCATTAAGGGAACATATTCTTCTCGTGAGGCGTTTGCGATTTTGTCCAATATAGAATCTGAATCTTCATATCTGGTTTGTATGCCTTGAAGATTTAACACACCAATTCCGCCGTATTGGCTCATCAAAATTGCTGTTGTCGGATTTACTACTGAGTCCATTGCAGAAGCAATTATTGGTGTTGTGATTTTGATATTACCAATTTTGACCGTTGTGTCAACATCATCAGGGTCAATTGTTTTTAAAGATTGAACCAAAGCTATTTCGTCAAAACCATAAGCTCTTCTGACTTTTTTTCCTTTTCCAAGTTCTATTTCCATATTATTCCTTTCTATTTTTAATCTTTAGGCCTTTCAGCCAGTTTTGCGTTTATTGTCCAAAGTTTTTTGTCTCTATAAATAATCATTTTTATCGTATCGCCCGGTTTTTTCTTCGCAATATAGGAAGAAACTTCTTCAGCAGATTTTACTTTGTTGCCGTCGATTTCTCTGATTATATCGTATTTTTTTAACCCTGATTTGTCTGCTGGGCTGTCTTTTACAACCTCCATTATTAGTACACCTTCAGGAATTGGGAGATTCATATAAGATGCAATTCCTTCATCGACATCTCTCATATAAACTCCAAGCCAAGGCCTTACTATTTTGCCTTTTGTAATTAGTTCGTTCAAAACTTCCTTTGCAGAATTTATTGGTATTGCAAATCCTATTCCTTGAGCTTGAGGAGCAATTGCAACATTTATACCAATTGCCTCTCCTTTAAGGTTGATTAGAGGCCCGCCGCTATTTCCAGGGTTTATTGGAGCGTCTAACTGGATTAAATTTTTTTTGTTTGCGTCTAATGCTCTGCCGGTGGCGCTTATAATTCCCGCTGTCACTGTATTGCTAAAACCATAAGGGTTGCCAATTGCGATAACCCATTGTCCGGGCCTTATTTTTGATGAATCTCCAAGAGATAGATACGGAAGTTTTGTATTTGTTTTGGCTTTTAATACCGCCAAATCGATTGTTGAATCTATACCAATTATTTCAGCGTCGAAAGTTTTTCCATCTCTTGTTGTAACTTTTATTTTATCGGCATTTTTTACGACATGTGCATTTGTTAGAATATGATTTTTTTCATCGATTACAAAGCCAGATCCATTGCCTTTGATAGGTATTAATCGCTCTTCATAAAAATCTTTAAAATTGGGATTTATTTCAAAACCAAAGCCAAAATTTTTTTCAAAATCTTTGAAAGGATTGAAGAAAGTTTGCTGTTCCATTTTTACAACATCGATGTTTACGACTGCTCCGCCGACATTTTCGACTATATCTGCTATTGTATCAGACCCCCATGAAATGTTTGTTTCTTTTTCAGAATATGATGGAGGAGAAATAAATCCGTTTGTGCTGTTTACGAAATTGAAAGCGAAGAAAGACAAAAGGATTATAGAAAGGGATGCGCAAATTAACGAAAGGATAGTTTTGTTTTTCATAATATTTCCTCCTTTCTAAAATAAAGATTGTCAATAGGTTGTGCTAGTTTCAAAAATCTGACAAAATATTGGTTTTCTAACCATTCAACAGATCTTTTGATGTTTTATCCATCTTTTCAACAGAAGCGCCAGACATCTCCTTTTCAACATACAAAGAGATCATTCTCTCAAGCTCTTCAATTACTGGTTTTGGGATCCAAATCTCCCCACACTCGCTGCAAACAAATGCTGGCACATCTTCAATTACATAGAGTTTATCACCCTCGTAGTGGTCTAATGATACTCTATCAAAGTATAACTTTCCTCCACATGCGTTGCATATTCCCGGGTTGAGCTCTTCAAAATTTTCTTTTTTTTCGTTTTTTACCATATAGAACTTTCTTATTTGTGAATCATTATATCTTACTTTTTGTCTATTGACAAGAGTACTATTAGATGATACGATTAAATAGCTTTTAAAAGTGAATATATGAAAGGCAGGTGAAAAATTTATGAAGAAAAGAGTTGTTTTTTTTATAACATCTTTGTTTGTGATTTTTGTTGTTGGTTTAACAGGTTGCAATGTTACTTCAAAATTGTTTGATTCAAGTTTCAATCCAATAGGGACTTCTTCAACAACTGGAACAATCACAGGAAGATTATCTTCTCCTGAAGCAGTTATTTCAGGAACTTTGACAGTAGCGGGAGGTACTGCAAGGGCACTTCTTAACTCTATTGTGGTTGGTGGTAGCCCAATCTCATTGACAGACGCTAAAAGATTCAGAGTTTTCTGGGGAACTTCTTCTGAGGTCACATCCTCATATACGATTATTCCAGTAACTGTTGGATCAACTACTGCAACCAAGATGGATATGGTTTTTATTTTGGATAATACTGGAAGTATGTCAACAAGAATCCAATCTGTCAAAGATAGTATTGTAGCATTTACTTCTTCATTAGAAGCAAGCGGGATTGATGTTAAATTTGGTGTGATTTCTTTTGGAGATGACGAAACTGAACAGAGTGCTCTTTCACTTCCACAAAATGCCGCAAGTGTTCAGAAATGGTTAGCTGATTTGACGGGTGTTGGTGGTGGTGATACTCCTGAGAATCCATTAAATTCTATAATTCTTGCTTTCAAAAACTTTGCTTGGCGTTCTGATGCCCAAAAAGTTTTCATAACCATAACAGATAATCCATGCCATCAGGTTGGAGACGGTACAACTTTTACAACTTGGGATGTTGCCTCTGTTGAAAAACAATTATCTGGACAAGCCACATTATATGCTGTAAGCCCAAAAATTGATTCTGGAAGTTATGGGCCTTGGAATTATTCAGCAACTGGTGACATTCGTTGGTTAGCGGATGGTTATGGCTGGTTTAGTGGTGTTACATCCTCCACTTATGGATCTACAAAACCGTATGTGGGAACAGGTGGCAAGTGGATTGAACTCCCTTATTCAGGAGACATAGATTTAACTACATTGGGAATTTCATCAACAGTTACCAAAGGTTATATCTTAGAGTTCCCGAAACCATCTTCTTCAATATTCTGGATTTATGTTCAGGTTGATACAGATGGAGATGGAACATTTGATTCCGATGGATTGCTGACATTTAATTTGACCATATCTGGTTCAGGTAAATGGTTGCCCAATGGCGAGTTAGCAAATCCTGCAATGGGAGTCAAGAACGCTAAAAACTAAAAAGTTGTTTTTAGATTTAAGGGCGGTTGCTTATGCAGCCGCCTTTTGATTTTTTAGTTAAAAATGTTTACTTAGAAATTTCCCTGAACAAATTTTTTTCAATTCACCTTATTTTTCAAACTCTAATTACGCATTTTCTACTATATTGTATGATCAAAGATAAGATGTTATCCTTATCCTAATGGAACTTCATTCTGCTCCAAAACTATATGTTTTTGATCAATCAAAATCTGAAATGCCAAGCAGGACAATTCAAAATGCGTTGTTGGCCTTAAAAAAAATACCAGTGCTTGAAAATTTAGAAATTAAAGAGGCTTTTTCTGCTTTTGAGTTTTATAAACATATATTGGTATCAGCAAATGGGCTTACTACATGTGGCAAGGGATTAACTTTTGAACAAGCGCGCGCCAGTGCGATTATGGAATACTGCGAAAGATTTTCTTGGATGAATTATGATATCAAAAATGCTCCCGGTTATATTGAAGCCAGTTATGAAGAAATAAAAAGGGCTAAAACAAGAACTGTTGACGAAGATTACTTTTTTTGCAATTTTTTCGGAATCAAGAATAAATATCCTCTGTTAAAAAAATTAAAAGGCATACCTATGAAATGGATAAAAGGATATTCGTTCACTAATCATTGTGAGTATTATTATCCAATTAGGTGGCACAACTATATTTTTGGATCGAATGGTCTTGCGGCGGGCAATACATACGAAGAAGCCATTGTCCAAGCGATATGTGAATTGATCGAAAGAGAATGCGTATATCAATTTATTGTAGAGAATAAAGTTGCAAACGATGTTGATATTGCTTCAATAAAAAATCCGCTTTTGGCAGAAATTTTTGAGAAATTGGCAAAAGACAAGATAGATTTCAAGATTAAAAATATCTCTTATGAGTTTGAAATTCCGTCTTTTATATTTTATGGAATAAACAACAATTTTGCAGGAACGATTTTACATAAAGGCGTTGGGCATGGCACATATTTGGAGCCAAATCAGGCGATTATAAGATCAGTGTCTGAATATCTTCAGGCATTTTCTCTTTTGCACGATCAAGTTCGAGAAAAAGGTTTTGATCTTATTTTTAAACCAAATAAGCATTATGGGTTTTTAGTAACATTCCCGCACGATAATTTTTACAAGTCATTGAAAGATGTAAAGGTATCTGAAATAAACGATTTTTCAAAGAGCGATTTTAAGGAGGAAGCCGAATTTTTGATGCATCTCTTGGCAAAAATGGGATACGAGGTTGTTATTATAGATAAAACTCATCCTTTGTTAAAAATTCCTGTTGTGAGGGTTTTTATTCCCGGATTTAGAAGCGTTATTGTTTCTGAAGTATTTGATGCTGAGATGTTTATTATTGCTGCTCAAAATGAAGCTTTAAGGGCAGAATAAAATGTTTAATTATTGCAATTAATTGCATTTTTGTGATATGCTAAAAATAAAGTGATATCAAAAGACAAAATTCTTGAATTAAAGGAAAAAGCCCGGCAAATAAGATTAGATATAGTTGAAATGCTTGGCAATTGCGGTTCCGGCCATCCGGGAGGTTCACTCTCAATAGCTGATATATTGTCAGTTCTTTATTTTTATAAAATGAAATACAAATCTTCTGAGCCGACATGGCCAGATAGGGATCGATTCGTTTTGTCAAAAGGGCATGCTGCTCCGGCTTTGTACTCAACTCTATCTATTGCTGGTTTTTTTCCACGGGAATACTTAAAAACGATAAGGCAGATTGGTTCTTCTCTTCAAGGCCATCCTGATATGAATTCATTGGCTGGTATAGAGATGACAACTGGTTCTCTTGGCCAAGGGTTGTCAGTAGCAAATGGCATAGCAATTGCCGCTAAAATTGACAAAAGGAATTATCACGTTTATTGCATAATTGGTGATGGTGAATCGCAAGAAGGTCAGATTTGGGAAGCTGCAATGACTTCATCCCATCTAAAATTGGACAATCTAACTTTGATTTTGGATCACAACAAACTCCAAATCGATGGCAAAGTTGAAGAAATAAAATCTATCACTCCAATTGCTGACAAATGGAGGGCTTTTAATTGGAATGTAATTGACAAAGTTAATGGTCACAGCGTTGAGCAATTGATAAAGGCTTTTGACAAAGCGACTTCCCAAAAAGGCAAACCAACAATTATTATTGCTGATACTGTAAAAGGCAAAGGGGTTTCTTTCATGGAAAACAATCTTAGCTTTCATGGAAAGGCGCCAAATAAAGATGAAACTTGTAGAGGTTGTGATGAATTAAGGAGTTGCAATTTAGATGAGTATGACTAAAAGACGTTTGGAAACGACAAAAGACGCATATGGCAAAACTTTAGTTTCTTTGGGAAAAGAATTGCCAAATCTTGTGGTTTTGGATGCTGATTTAGCATGTTCTACAAAAACATCTATGTTCAGAGATGCATATCCGGATCGATTTATAAACTGTGGCGTTGCTGAACAAGATATGATTGGAACAGCTGCGGGGCTGGCAGCGTCAGGCAAAATCGTTTTTGCTTCAACATTTGCGGTATTTGGCGCTGGAAGGGCATGGGATCAAGTAAGGGTTTCTGTTGCATATCCAAGATTAAATGTAAAAATCGTTGTTACGCATGGTGGCATCACAGTTGGAGAAGATGGGCCGACACATCAAGCTTTAGAAGATTTAGCGATAATGCGCGCTCTTCCAAATATGATAGTTGTTGTTCCATCTGATTCAATTGAAACTGAACAAGCAATAATAAGCGCTTCGCGTTATTTTGGCCCGATTTATATTAGATTAGGCCGGCCGGCAGTTCCAGTTGTAAGTGAAGAAGCTCTTTCATACAAGTTTGAAATTGGGAAAAGTATCCTTTTTAGAGAGGGAGAGGATCTTACAATTATCTCATGTGGAATTATGGTTTCAGCCGCATTAGATGCGGCAGATCTGCTGAGCAAAGAAGGAATATCTGCTCGTGTAATAAATATGCACACCATAAAACCGATTGATAGAACCGCAATAGTTAAAGCCGCAAAAGAAACTGGTGCAATTGTAACCGCTGAAGAGCACTCAATAATTGGTGGATTGGGCAGTGCTGTAAGCGAAGTTGTATGTGAAGAATATCCTGTGCCTGTTGTCAAGGTTGGTGTTAATGATACATTTGCTGAATCAGGGAAACCAGAAGATTTGCTCCAAAGATATGGGTTGACTTCAAACGATATCGTTCAGGCGGCAAAAAAAGCCATAGCTTTAAAAAAGTAATTTATGAAAGATAAAAACAAAAGAATTTCTTGGGATTCATATTTTATGGAGATAACAAGAGTTATCGCCAAAAGATCAACATGTCTAAAAAGAAATGTTGGAGCAATTATTGTAAAAGACAAAAGAATTTTGACGACCGGTTATAATGGCGCACCCAAAGGGCTTACACATTGTGAGGAAGTTGGTTGTATCAGAAAAGAAATGAATATCCCTTCAGGACAAAGACATGAACTTTGCAGAGGGCTCCATGCTGAACAAAACGCTATTATTCAGGCTGCATGGCACGGCGTACAGATTCAAGGCGCAACTCTATATTGCACGCATCAGCCATGTGTTATTTGTGTTAAAATGATGATTAACGCTGGAATAAAAAGGGTAGTTTTTGAAGGTGATTACCCTGATGATTTAGCGGCTAATATGCTTATTGAATCAGGGCTTGAAATATGCAGATTCAACGAAGAATCGCAAAAAGAATAAAAGTTAAAGGAATAGTTCAAGGAGTAGGGTATAGATACTTTGTTTATGAGAAAGCAAATCAGATTGGAATTAGCGGTTATGTAAAAAATTTGGCTGATGGCAGTGTTGAAATTGTTTGCCAATGTGATGAAGATAAAATGAACAAACTTTTGGAACATCTTAAACTTGGTCCAGTTTATTCAAAAGTAGAAAATATTGATATTGAAGAGATTGATTGTAATCAGCTTTTTGATGGGTTTGAGATAAAATTTTAGCAGGTGATTATATGAGCAAAACAGTAGCATATCTTGGTCCAAGAGGTACTTTTTCTTTTGAAGCCGCGAAAAAGTTTACAAAAGATAAACCTGACCACAAACTTGTTGATTATCCAACTTTACACGACATTTTATATGCTGTTGATAGGGAAGATGTTGACTTGGGTGTTGTTCCAGTTGAAAACTCAATTGAAGGTACTATTGGAGTTGTACAGGATATGCTGGTAAAAGAAGTTGATTTAAAAATTTGTTCAGAAATCATTTTGCCTGTGCATGAATCTCTTTTTTGCAAAGATGATATTAAACCACAAGAGATAAAAGAGATATATTCTCATCCGCAGCCACTTGAGCAGTGTCGGGGCTGGATAAGAAAAAATTGCCCGAAAGCAAAAATAATTCCTGTTTCAAGCACTTCAGAAGCGGCTAAAATCATTTCAGAATCAGATAAAAAAGCGATATGTTCTATTGGGCCAGAAGGTTTGGCTGAGATTTATAACTTAAAAATTATTGAAAAAGACATAACAGATTATGAAGACAACTCAACCAGATTTATCGTCCTTTCCAAAATTGATAGCAAACCCACCGGCAACGACAAGACCTCAATTGTTTTTTCTATAATTGCAGATCGTCCCGGTGGTTTATATTCAATACTTGGGGAGTTTGCAACCCGAGAAATAAATCTGACAAAAATAGAATCCAGACCTTCAAAAAAAGCTCTTGGCGACTATTTCTTTTTTGTAGATATGGAAGGGCATAGAACTGACAAAAAAATTGCGAATGCTCTATCAGCAATAGTAAACAAAGTTGCTTTTGTAAAAATACTTGGGTCATATCCCAAAGGAGGAATGATTTAATCATGGGTGATAAAAAAAATTCTTTTTTTGGAGGCCTGATATTGGGCTCGGTTTTTGGAGGTGTTTTGGCTTCCTTGTTCACGCCGATTTCTGGACAGGAAGCGCGCCAAAAGCTAAAAGAAAAAATAGACGAAATAAAAAAAACTGATACTGAGGAGTTAAAAACAACCAGCAAAGAAGTTGTTGACAAAGCAATTTCTTCAATCGAAGAAGGCATTGAAAAAATCGCCCGCGCTATTGAAGAAGCTAAAAAGGCTTCTGAGCAAAAACGCAAGGAATTGGGGGGCAATGATAATGAATCTTAATTTAAACTTAATTGCTTCTATCAGTTTGATCATTTTAACAATTGGGTTAATAATTGTTTTTTGGTATTTGATACAGATTTTGGCAAAAATAAGACGGATTTTACAACCAATTGACAGAATGGCCAATGAATTAGAAAAAGAATTTACGCCGCTTCTAAATGATGTTAGTGGATTTACTCTTTCTCTTAGAAATTTTTTTGCAAGATTGGATAGAATAACCGGTTTATTCTTTGGAAAGGCTGATTTTATGGCTCAAGCCACAGAAAAAGTTTCTTCTTTCATTCAAAATTTCTTTCGAAATCCAAAAGTTGAAATTGAATCTTTAGGTGAAGGCTTAAAAAAAGGATTAGAAGTTTTATTTAGTAAAAAGGAGGAGAATAAAAATGGGTAGGTTTAAAGGTTTCATGACGGGCACAGTTTTTGGATTAATTGCCGGATTATTGCTTGCTCCTAAAAAAGGGGAGGAAACCAGACAAAAATTAAAAGAAGAGGCAGATAAGATAGCGGAAAAAACAAAACCATTGATTGAAAAAGTTAAAAAAGAAACTGAAAAAATTGCTGAAAATGCAAAGCCGATTGTTGAACAGGCTAAAGAAGAGAGCGGGAAACTTGTTGAAAAAGCGAAACCCATAGTTGAACAAATAAAAACAAAAGCAAATGAAACCATCGAAAAAGCAAAAGAAGCTTTAAAAAGAGATTAATGGCAAAGTTAGGTATTGCTGTAGATATAGGCAGCAGCAATATAGCTGGTTATATTGTAAATTTTGATAAACCAAAAGATTTTTTTTATCTCTCAATAAAAAATAGTCAAACAAAACATGGTTTGGATCTTATAACACGCCTTACTTTTTGCAGAGACTCAAAAAATCAAAAAGTTTTGCACGATATTTTAATAAATGATTTAAACAATCTAATTTTTGGATTATGCAAAAAAATAAGAGTTAATAGAAAAAGAATTGAAAAAATTGTTGTTTCAGCAAATACAATAATGCTGCATTTTTTGCTCAACTTGGATATTTCTGGTTTCAAATCTTATCCTTATATTTCGCAAATTTCTGGCACTACAATAATTGAAGATGTAAATTTATTTGGCATCAAAGCGGGCAAAAATACAAAAATTATTCTACTTCCCCCAATTTCTCCATACATAGGTGCAGATATAACAGCTGGAATTTTATTTACAAGGATGCACAAAGTATCTGCTGTCAAATTTTTGATAGATCTTGGAACAAATGCTGAAATGGTGTTGGGTAACAAAAACACTTTAATAGCAACATCTGCTGCTGCTGGTCCTGCTTTTAAGTCAAAAGACATACTTCTTGGCTCGAAATTTATTTCCTCGGTTGCAAAGATGCTTAAAGAGAAAGATATTGATGAGACAGGTAAAATTGTCGGATATTCAGATGTTTCTCAGGAAGATATAAGAAATTTTCAACTAGCTAAATCAGCGATTAGATCTGCTTTTGAAATACTTACAGAAAAATTGGGGATTGACTATGACAAAATTTCAAAAATTTTAATTGCAGGCCTTTTTGGGAAAAGAATTAATGCTGCTGATGCCGTAATTACTGGTTTGATTCCTTTTCTTGGCAAGAACAAAGTTAGATCCATTGGAAACAGTTCGCTTGAAGGCGCAAAAATAGTTTTGTTAAGGCCGGACAGATTGTCTGAGGCAGAAGAGATTGCAAGAAAAGTACTCCCTGTCGAATTAAACTTTGAAAAAAAATATCAAGAGTTGTTTATCAAAAATTTAAATTTTAAAACCAACCCGTGATATAATTTTTACAATTATGAAAAGCAAAATCTCTGAGTATTTAAAAAATATTTTAAGTCTGGAAAATATTGAAGTTTTTTCTCCTAAAGAAAAACAGTTTGGTGATTTTTCAACCAATATTGCAATGGTTTTTTCAAAAAATCTAAAGAAAAGTCCAAAGGAAACCGCAAGAGAATTAGTTAAAAAAATAGAAGAATTTGATAAGGGTAAAATATTTTCCAAAATTGAAATTGCTGGTGCTGGATATATCAATTTTTTTGTAAATCAAAGCTTTTTAATAGAACAATTTTTAGAAATTTTTAAAAAAGGCCAGAATTTTGGCAGTTCGGATTTTGGCAAGGCAAAAAAAGTTTTGCTTGAGTTTGTAAGTGCAAATCCAACTGGCCCTCTCCATATCGGACATGGAAGATGGGCTGCGATAGGAGATTCTCTCGCAAGAATTTTATCTTTTGCTGGATATGATGTTACAACTGAATTTTATGTAAATGATGTCGGGAGACAGGTAAATTTGCTGATTGAATCTGTAGAATGCGTCATCAAAAATCAGCAAATACCTGAAGATGGATATAAAGGATTTTATATTAACGAAATTGCCAAAAAGATAAAAGAAGAAAAGCCAAGCGATTTAAAAAATTTTATTTTGGAGTCGGTAATCTCTTCTCAAAAACAAACCCTTAAAAATCTAAATGTTGTTTTTGATAATTGGTTTTTTGAGAGTGAGCTTCACAAAAGTAAAGCATTAGACAAAGTACTTGATAAATTAAAAGCCAAAAACCTAACTTTTGAGAAAAATGGTGCGTTATGGTTTAAGTCAGAAATGTTTGGCGATGATAAAGACAGGGTGCTTGTAAGAGAAAATGGTGAGCCGACATACTTTTTATCTGATATTGCTTATCATTTAAATAAATTCGAAAGAAGTTATGATATTTTGATAAACGTTTGGGGAACAGATCATCATGGTTATGTAAAAAGGTTGCAGGCGGCGCTTGATGCTCTTGGTTTGGCAAGCCAAAACTTGGAAATTATAATTGGTCAGCTTGTATCTCTATACAGAGGGAAAGAGCAGATTAGAATGTCCAAGCGAACTGGCGACATGATAACTTTGCAAGAAGTTATTGAGGAGATCGGCGCTGACGCAACAAGATTTTTTCTTGTGATGACGGGCGCCGATACTCATATAGATTTTGATTTAGAGCTTGCAAAGAAAAAATCTTTGGATAATCCGGTTTATTATGTTCAATATGCTTTTGTGCGAATTAGCAATATCATAAAAAACAGCGGACTCGAAAATATAGATTTGGAAAATGTTGATATTTCTATTTTGGATAAGGAAGAAGAGAAGGAGATCATGTTAAAAATCTTGGAGTTTCCTGAGGTTGTAAAAATTTGTGCGAATCAGATGCAGCCACATCATTTAGTAAGATATGCCAGAGATTTTTCTGCTATTTTGCATTCCTATTATCACAAATACAGAGTTATTGGCAAAGATGAAAAAACAACAAAAGCCCGTGTTATTTTGATGCATGCTTCTCGAATTGCTCTTCAAAATGTGTTAAAATTATTAGGAATTTCAACGCCTGAAAGGATGTGAATATGCGTCAAGTTTTTTTTGAAGGTGATTTTACCGATTTTGAAAACGCTAAAGTTTCGATTATGACCCACGCTTTTAATTATGGCACTGGTGTCTTTGAGGGAATAAGAGGCTATTGGAACTCTGAAAAAAATCAGCTCTTCATCTTAAAATTGGAAGATCATTACAAACGGCTTTTAAATTCCTGTAAATTTTTAAAGATCAAATTGAATTATTCTTTGAAAGAGTTATGTGATATAACAATTGATTTGGCCAGAAGGAACGGCTATAAGGAAGATATTTATATCAGGCCCCTTGCATATAAATCAGCAAAAAAAATTGGTTTGGGATTAGTCGGTATTGATGATGACATAAGTATTTACCTTGCACCTTTTGGCGAATATATTGATATCACAAATGGTATAAAAGTTTGTACTTCAACTTGGAGAAGAACTGATGATGTTTCAATGCCAGCAAGATCTAAAACAACTGGAAGCTATGTCAACTCATCACTTGCAAAATCTGAAGCTATGGAAAATGGTTTTGATGAAGCAATACTTCTAACGCATGATGGACATGTGGCGGAAGGAAGTGGCGAAAACATTTTTATTGTAAGAAGAGGACAGTTAGTGACACCTCCTTTGACTGATAACATCTTGGAAGGAATTACCAGAGATTGTGTAATCCAGATTGCAAAAGAAAGACTTGGAATTCAAACAATTGAAAGGTCCATCGATCGTTCAGAACTATATGTTGCAGATGAGATTTTTTTGTGCGGGACTGGTGCTCAAATTTCGCCTGTTGTTGAAGTTGATAGAAGAATAATTGGTAACGGCAAACTTGGCGAATTGACATCAAAACTTCAAAAAATATATTTCTCCGCTGCAAGAGGGGATGACAGCAGATACAAAGATTGGGTTGTTCCTGTTTATTAAAAGGATTTAGATGATAAAAGGCACGGGGATAGATATTGTTGAAATTAACAGAATAAAAAATGCTGTAAAACAATACGGAGACAAATTTTTATCCAGAATTTTTACTCCACATGAAATAAAATATTGCACTTCCTTTAACAAGCTAAAATATCCAGAACTTTCTGTAAGGTTTGCTGCGAAAGAAGCATATTCAAAAGCATGCGGAACGGGAATGGTCGGAATAAAATGGCGCCAAATAGAAGTTGTAAATGATAAAAATGGGAAACCTTATCTAAAAATAAAAGGCAAAATAGAAAAGAATGCTCACATAACTTTATCTCATAGCAAAGATTATGCAGTTGCTAGTGTTGTTATTGAAGGGAAAACAAAAAAATGGAATGCATAACAAAAGAACAAATGTTTTTAGCTGATCAAGATGCGATAAATAGTCACGGTTTGACGCAAAAAAAATTGATGGAAAATGCTGGGCTTAAAGTATTCGAATCAGTCATTAATTTCTGGGGCTGTCCTCAAAAAATTTGTGTTTTGTGCGGAAGAGGCAATAATGGTGGAGATGCCAAAATTGCAGCTGAGCATTTCAAAATTCATGGTGCAGAGGTGGAAATTATTTTTGCTGAATCTCCAAATGCAATTTCGTCTCTCGAAAAATCGCTAAAAAATTCTGATCTGGTTATCGATGGATTATTCGGAATAGGATTAAATAAAGATATATCTGGTGACAATGAGATTTTAGTTGACCTTATTAATCGCAATAAGTTTTCAGATTCAAATCCAAAACGATTAAATTATCGTGTTG
Organism: uncultured bacterium; assembly: GCA_964597815.1. Classification (GTDB taxonomy): domain Bacteria; phylum Margulisbacteria; class WOR-1; order JAKLHX01; family JAKLHX01; genus CAZQZN01. The sequence goes on from CAZQZN010000011.1 coordinate 41,463, forward strand.
TCTCAGTTGATATACCATCTGGCTTGAATGCTGACACAGGCCAAGTTATGGGAATTTGTGTTAATGCTGATTTAACTGTTACTTTTCATGCGCCAAAAGTGGGGATGCTTACTTCAAATGGAATCAATTTGTGTGGAAGGATAATTGTTGCTGATATTGGAATTCCATACAAAAGTGATTTTTTTTCTTTTGAATCAAAAGTTTTTTTAGCGGACCATTTGATTGTAAAAAGGACTTATAAATACAGAAAGACGTATTCAAACAAGAGTGATAATGGGAAAACTCTTGTTTTTGCCTCTTCAAATTCAATGGCAGGTGCATCAATTCTTTGTTCTCGTTCAGCGATCAGAGCAGGTGCTGGTTTGATATATCAATTTGTTCCAAGAAATTTGCAGCCATTTATAAATATATCTGTCCCTGAGTCAATTGTTTTTTCATATGATGATTTGTCAAAATTGAGAGCTATAAATTTTTCTGCTGTGATTGCTGGTCCCGGAATTGGCAGAGAGAATAAATCTATGTTAAAAAAAATAATCAAAGAAACCAAATCTTCAACGATAATTTTTGATGCTGATGCTCTAAATATAATTGCAGAAGATGAATCAATAATAAAAAAAATAAACAGAAAAGTTGTTCTAACACCTCATCCGGCGGAGATGGCCAGATTATTAAAATGTTCAGTCGAAGAAGTCCAAAATGATAGAATAAAAGCCTCTAATAAGGCCGCTGAAAAATTTAATGCAGTTGTAGTATTAAAAGGTCTTAATACGGTTGTCTCTGAGCCATTAGGCAGAACTTGTGTTGTATCGGCAGGAAACCCTTCTCTTGCAACAGGTGGCAGTGGAGATGTTTTAGCCGGAATTATTGGAGCAATTATTGGACAGGGGGCTGATGTGTTTGAGTCCGCTGTTTCTGGTGCATATATTCATGGGATGGCTGCTGATATAGTAAGGTCTTTAAAGGGCGAAACTGGAGTTTCCCCATTAGATATAATTGATGCAATTCCTTATTTTATAAAGGGGTGTTGTGATGGCAAGCAAAGAGATACTTAATAAAATTGGCGAGACAACAATTAATTTTTTTGAAGAAGTAGGATCCGTTTTTCAGCTATTTTCAGTTTCAATAAAAAAATCTTTTGAAAAAAAGCTCAATGCAAAAAATATATATGAACAAATGGTCAGAATTGGAATTGATTCAATTCCTGTGGCATTGATAACAGCGTTTTTTGTTGGAATGGTTTTTGCTGTGCAGATTGCCACTGAATTTGCAAAATTCGGTGCAGGCAAAATGGTTGGGGGTGTTATGGCAATAGCAGTTGCAAGAGAATTGGCTCCTGTTTTAACCGCTGTTGTTTTGGCTGGGAGAGTTGGTGCGGCGATAGCTGCGGAACTTGGGACAATGAATGTTACTCAACAAATTGATGCAATGTATGCTTTTGGCACAACACCTGTCAGATACCTTGTTGTCCCCAGATTTTTAGCTTCAATAATAATGTTTCCTGTTTTAACTATTTTCTCAATGGTTATTGGTTTTATTGGTTCCTATTTAGTCTCGGTTTTTATAGTTCAAATTAGTCCAACGGGGTATATGGAAACAACTGAGCAATTTTTGAAAAATTGGGATATTATTGGCGGATTGCTAAAATCTGTTGTGTTTGGTGCTCTTATTTCTATTATTGCATGCTATAAAGGCTTGTCGGCAAAAAATGGTGCAAAAGGGGTAGGGGAGGTTACTACGAGTGCTGTTGTAACTTCTTTGATCACGATTTTTATCGCAAATTATTTCCTATCAGTGGCGTTGTTTAAATGATAAAGATATTAAACCTTACAAAAATATTTGGAAAAAATAAAGTTTTAGACAGTGTTTCTTTGGATATTCCAAATGGTCAAAAACTTGCGATTATTGGCCCTTCCGGTTGTGGTAAAAGTACACTTTTAAGATTGTTAATTGGAATTGACAAACCAAACAGCGGTTCAATTTTTATTGGCAACAAAGACATAACAATTTTAAACGACGAACAACTTATGTTTATAAGAAGAAAGATTGGTATGGTATTTCAAAATTCAGCGCTCTTTGACTCCATGAATATATTTGAAAATGTTGCTTTTGGGTTAAGACAAAGAGATGAATATTCAGAATCTCAAATTAAGGAGATTGTTAAAGAAAAATTGGCAATGGTGGATTTAGATGGCACTCAAGAATATATGCCATCAGAACTTTCTGGTGGAATGCAAAAGCGTGTTAGCTTGGCCAGAGCAATTGCAGGTAATCCGGAAATAATGCTTTATGATGAGCCTACAACTGGCCTTGATCCCATAACCTCAACAAACATTGAAGATTTAATCAATAAATTAAATCATGAAATGAATGTTACATCCATTGTCGTAACTCATCAATTATCAACAATTTTTAGAACAAGTGATAAAATTGTTATGTTGCATGAAGGCCATTTTATTAACGCTGGTAATGTTGACGAAACAAAAAACAGCAAAGATCCGATAGTAAGCAAGTTTATCAGAGGAGGAATTTAAATATGTCTCAGAAAGCTGTTGTAGGAGTTGTAATCTCTTTTGCAATAATTGTTTTGGGATTGATTATCACTTGGAAAAGTGCTTTGTTTTTAAGATTTACTGGATATGAAATGGTTGGTTCATTCCAAAATGTTGAAGGTTTAGGGGTTGGCGCCGAAGTCAGATACAGAGGATTTAAAATTGGCAAAGTTATGCGAATTGATCCCGGTGTTAAAGATATAAAAGTTTATTGTAATATTGACAATGATATAAAATTTCCAGCAGATTCAACTTTAAGAGTTTCTTTTGATGGATTGGTTGGATTAAAGTTCTTGGAAGTAAGGCCGGGCCAATCACAAGAAGTGTATAAACCCTCAGATGTTTTGACCGGCAAAAGCACATCAGGTATTGTTGATTTTGTTGATTTAGGTGCTCAAAATCTTGTTGAAACAAAAAAGATTTTGGAAAACATTAGAAACATTATTGAACGGCCCGACATTCAAGCAGCTTTTGTTAACGCTGTTTTTAATTTGGAAAAATTTACTGAACAAATAAAAATTGCCTCTTTGGCAATCAACAATATTGTTGCGGATAATGATTTTCAGGAAAACATAAAAGGCACTGTTTCAACTACACATCAAACACTCAGCTCGGCAAATAATTTCTTTGAAAGTTTTAGCAATATAAAAGTAAAGGCAAGCGGAGATGTCCTCATCGGTGGATTATCAAATCAGGTTAAAGGGAATTTGGATATCTCGCCAAATGCTAGAAATACCTATAAATTTAGTTTGGGAGAAGGTCCGACTCGAAACTTGGCGCTTTTGGACGCTCAAATAGCAAATCAAATTGGGAAAAACATGGCCCTTCGTTTAGGTATGATAAATACTCATCTTGGCGGTGGTATTGACCTTTTCATGAATAAAAATTGGACATTTAGCGGTGATTTATATGATGTTAATAATCCAAAGCCAAATTATCCAAAAATAAGATTGACAAGCGACTATAAGGTTGCTGATTTTGTAAATCTCTTATTACAAGCCGATGATATCTTTAATTCCAGCAATACAAATCTTTCTATTGGAGTTAGAATAACAGGCCAAAATTAGCATTTTTTATGGTATTTTTGTATAAAAAGTATTCAAAAAACTGATTATAAGCTAATTTATGAGTTTTTGTCTAAATTAAGCCAAAAAAATTATAAAAGTCGTTTTTTTCTGTCTTTTTACTTAAAAAAGGTGAGTTTAGTGGTTTTCTTACTGCAAAATTAGCATAACCGCATTAAATAATTCCCGACTCAATTTATTTTTTTGTGTCATTTTGCGCGTTGTTATTGTTTTAAGGTTGAGCTTAACCAATAAAACTAATTAGTTGTAAATTTATCCACAATCAGATTTACCAATGTCGCATAATATATGTTATGTAAAGAAACAATAAGGGGGATATGTGAAAAATTTAAAAAATAATAATGAGTATTTTCTAAAAAAATATTCTAAAAAATTGATTAACTTTTATTTTGACTGCTATAGTAAAGATATCTTATTGTATCAGCTGCTTTGTGTTTTAAAGCACTAACTCCATATGTGTCAATAATCATTTGTTGTTCTTCAGGTGTTAAAGAATTAAACATTTCTTCAATGCTTGGTTCATCTGTTGCTTGATTATCTCCAGCAAGCCAGTTTCTTACCATAACTATTGGTGCTGAGACAATTGATTTTATACCATTATATGTCCGTTCTATAAATCCCGGTTGGTATATTTTTTCGGCTTCTTCTGATATTTGTTTTTCTTCATTTTGTTTTTTTATATTGTCAGATACTTTTTCTTTTACTATTTCTGATTCTGTTTTTACAGGTTCTTTTTTTACTTCTAAATCTTTGCTGAGATCCTTTGCTTCTATTTGATTAATTTTGGGTTTTATTTCAATTGGATTGCCTCTTTTATCAACTGGAACCCATTTTCCATCAGGAAGTTGACCATAAATTTGCCTGCCTACATTTTTGAATGAAGTAATATTGTAGTATTGTTTTACTGCTTCTGTTGCAGACATTAATGCCTCGTTATTTTGCTGAGATTTAATATTATTGGTTTGTTGAACTGAATTAGATATTATTTTGTCTACCATAATTTATTCCCCTTTTTTACATTTATCTGTTATTAAATCGTTACTGTTCTAAGAAAACTTGCATAAAATTTAATATTTTTGAGAGGATTATAAAAAAAAGAATAATTAAATTTTGCAGTTTTTTATAATGAAGAAAGTATTGAATTGAAGATATATTTTCCGTCCTCCCCTCCCAGAATTGAATCTGTTACTCTTTCTGGGTGAGGCATCATACCAAGGACATTTTTGGCTTCGTTACAAATCCCAGCTATATTATCAATAGAGCCATTAGGATTGTGTAAAGATGAGACAATGCCTTTATCTGAAGAATATCTAAAAACAATCTGCTTATTTTTAATTATTTTTTGCAGTGTAGATTTATCAACCGTATAATTCCCATCAAAATGAGCAACAGGTATTTTTAAAACTTGACCAGTTTTACAGTTTTTTGTGAATGGGGTCTTGTTGTTTTCAACTCTTATGTACACATCTTTGCACAAAAATTTTAGATTTTTGTTTTTTTGAAGAGCTCCCGGCAAAAGCCCCGCTTCAGTTAGTATTTGAAATCCATTACAAATTCCTATAACCAGACCTTTGTCTTTTTTTACATATTCTATAAGGGAGTTCATTATAGGAGAAAATCTCGCTATTGCACCGGATCTCAGATAATCACCGTAAGAAAAGCCGCCGGGAATAATTACACAATCAAATTGGTTTAGGTTTGTATCTTGATGCCAAACAAATTCAACCTTTGAGTTAAGGGTGTTTTTTGCAACATGATAACAATCCCAATCGCAATTGCTTCCGGGGAAAACAATGACAGCCGTTTTCATCAAATTTCCTCAATCTCAAAAGTGAATTGTTCAATAACGGGATTTGCGAGAAGTTTTTTGCACATATCGTTAACAGTTTTTTTAGCTTCATCAATTGATTTTGCGTCCAATTTTAAATCTATTAATTTTCCTATTTTTACATCTTCCACACCTTTGTATTTTAGAGCATGCAAAGCATCTTTTATGGTTTTTCCCTGTGGATCTAGTATCCCCTTTTTATGTCTAATATATACTTTTACTAAATACATCATCAAAACCTTTCTCTAAATTCCAAATCTTTTGTATAGTTTGTCAAGATTTCTGAAAAAATATGACAAGTCAAAAAAATCATTAATCTCTTTTTTGCTGAAATGTGTTAAAAGATCGTTGTTTTCTAGTGCCACATCGAGCATCGGTTTGTTTGATTCTCTGGCTTTCATAGCACAATTTTGGACAATTTTATAAGCGTTTTCTCTGGTTAACCCTTTTTCTATTAAAGCTAATAAAATCCTTTGAGAAAAAATTATGCCACCGCTTTTTACAATGTTTTTTAGCATATTTTCTGGATGGACAACCAGACCTTCTATCAAAAATATAAATTTGTTTAGTATGTAGTCAATAAGGATATTGGAATCTGCTATGATAACTCTTTCATTAGCAGAGTTTGATAAATCCCTTTCATGCCAAAGAGCCATGTTTTCCATTGCTGTTAAACAATTTGACCTAATTAATCGTGCAAGGCTTGTGATTCTTTCAGAGATTATGGGGTTTTTCTTGTGAGGCATAGCTGATGAACCTTTCTGCCCTTTTTTGAATGGTTCTTCAACTTCTAAAATTTCTGTTCGTGATAAATTTCTTATTTCAACAGCAAATTTTTCTAGTGATCCGGCTATCAATGCAAGCGTTGCCATGTATTCAGCAATTCTATCTCTTTGAAGTATTTGAGTTGAAGCTGGAGATGGATTAAGTCCCAGTTTTTGGCAAACCATCTCCTCAATTGATGGGTCAACATTTGCATAAGTGCCAACTGCGCCAGAAATTTTACCAACACTTATAGTTTGTTTTGCGTTCTGCATTCTAATAAGATTTCTTTGCATCTCCGCTATCCAAACGCATAACTTAAAAGCAAAGGTTATTGGTTCTGCATGAACTCCGTGAGTTCGCCCCATCATTATTGTATTTTTGTGCTTTGAGGCCAATTTTTTTAGTGAGCTAATTGATTTTTCAAGATCTTCAATAATTATTTCAGCTGATGCCTTTAATCTAAGAGATAATGCAGTATCTTCAACATCATATGAGGTCAACCCCATGTGGATATATCTTGAATCCTCCCCGATATTTTCTGCAACAGATGTTGTAAATGCTATTAAGTCATGTTCTACCTCTTTTTCGATTTCTTCGATTCTTTTTATTGAAAACCTTGCATTTTTTTTGATATTTTCTAGTGAGGAATCAGGTATTTTGCCAAGTTTTGCCCAAACCTCGCACACTGCAATTTCAACATCTAACCAACTTTGAAATTTTGCCTCTTCGCTCCAGATGGAGCCCATTTTTGAAAGTGTATATCTTTGAATCACAAAGTAATTATACCATAATAAAAACAGGACTAAAAAAGTCCTGTTTTATTCTATCCTTAATTTTGGATTAAGTAATTACGTAACTCTTTTATCTACATTCTTACCGAGATCCAAAATGCTTTTGCCGAGAGTTGTCAATGTTGAGATAAATGAAATCATTTTATTAATGAAATTACTTATCCACATTCCAGCAGTTGCAGAACCTAAATCTTCTATCGAATCTATCTTAGATTTGTAATAGTTATAGTAATCAGAGCGATTCTTATCATATCCCATTCCATATGTTGCAAATTTTTGCAACTCGTCTTTTGTGATTTTCCTGTCGCCGTTTATATCGAATTTTGCGAAATTTTTATCGGACATTTGCAGTTCATTCACATCTAATACACCATCTTTATTTTGGTCTAATGTATCAAAATTGTTGAACGCTGATTGAATTTCATCTTTTGTATAAACTCCATCTTGATTTGAATCTATAAAACCAGTTGCGTCTTGTACATTGCAGATATCTGGATAAGAAACAACACCATCTTTGTTGTAATCTAATTGGTCAAACTGCTCTTTAGTCATGAACCATGAAACTTCATCGAACGATAAATTCCCATCTTTGTTTACATCTAATTCGCTAAATTTTTCTTTTAATTTTTGTAAATCAAGTCCTATTATGCCTGTTACGGAATTTAATGATTTCGCTGATGAAGAAGAACTACTTGAAGCGGTTGGCCACAAGCCATTATTTTTTAGGTAGGTTACTACCTCATCTCTATTTCTTGTATTTAAACCGAGCCACCCATTTTTAATGAAGTTATTTGTTAGGGAATTAATTTGATCATCTGACA
>CAZQZN010000012.1:0-45821 GCA_964597815.1 uncultured bacterium
CCATTGGCGCAAAGGCGTTTTTCAAAAATCTTGCCCAAATGCCGTTTTTATTTTGCTTTTCAAGTTCTAAAATTTGATTATAAAAATTCTTCGCAATTTGCTCATTGGTTTTGAATACTAATCCTTCTTTCTTAAATCTTGCCATCGCTTCATCTACGGAGTATTGATTTTTAACCATTTCTTCAACAAGTGGAGCGGCATTTGACAGCAAAAATCCAGCGTCGCGCACCCATTCGGCTGGGACTTGGAATTTGCCGACAGAGGTTGAAACTTCTAAAAATTCGCCAAAAAGATTTCCGGTAGTTCTGGTAGGAGTTAAAACCGAATCAGTAAGGTAAATTGGAATTTCTACTCGCTCAAGCTCATTTACCAAATCGCCCAAAGCAAAAAGATAATTGGTGCGAGCGGCAATAACTGCCAAAGGGTTTAAATCAAATCCCCAAATGTTAGCAACAATTCTTTTAGCAATTTCCAAAGGAGGTAGTTTCTCTTTTTCTCTACCGTGTTTTATTGCTCGCTGAATAGCTAAAACAAGAAAAGTACCCGAGCCGCAAGCCGGGTCCAAAAATCTTTTAAGTGTGTTGCCGTCATAGCCAACTTCATTCAATAATAATTCCGCAAGCCAATCGGGCGTGTAATACTCGCCTAGACGATGACGGACTTCCTGCGGGACTAAATACTGATAAAGTTTCTTAAGAAGATCGCGAGTTGAAGCGGGATCTAAAGTGCTAGTTGCTGGCTCAAACTCAGAAAGAGCGCGGGCAACTTCCCGGATTGCTTCTTTTAATTGCGGAGAGTCAAAAGCATCAAGATACCAACGGAAAAAGTCGCCTTCCAAAAAATTGGTAATTCCTTTTCGGGCGTAAATTCCGCCGTTTTCTATATCCTCAAGTTGCCTTTTTAGTTCGTCATCAGAAATATGAGCAAGTTGGGAAGCAAGAGATGAGCCAAAAGATGTTTCTCGTAAAGTCAAAAGTTCGGCGGCAATAAGTTTCATCAAAAAAGCAAAGTAAGTATGGACGGAAAACAAAAGCTCCTGAAAATCTGTTTCTTTTCCAACTTTATAAAGTTTTGAAAGTGCTTCCGCCTCTTTTTCCTGATGGCCGCTGGTAAATTGTTCGCCATAAACAATGCCAAACAATCTTTTCCATTCATTAAAAAATGTGCGGATATGCGTTTGGTTACCCCAGTATTCCAAGGCATTGGCAAGGGCGGAAACTATTTTTGGCGCAAGCTCGCTTTGAGGGCCAAATTTTTGAGCCAAATTTTCGGCGGTAAGAGGAAGTCGGGACAAAGCCCGCAGGTGGATTAAAAAAGTTCTGGCGCTTTCCGGATTGAAACTATAAGGGCCGCGGATAAAAAATTTTGTCTTGTCTATCTTTTTGCTATTTTTATCTTGGTATTGAACAAAGAAAATTTGCTCGCCGTCAAAGCCCACGCCTACCAATTGAGTTAGTTTTGTTTCTTTTGCTTCATCGGATAAGTAATTTACTAACTGCTCGTAGGCGTGGTCTATATTCCTCTTTGAAGAAAATGATTTAGGTGGTTCGTATTCAATAATAACTTGTCCGTGGACCGCGTCTGAACGACCGCTATAAACAGATTTTTCGTACTTGGGAGTAGATTTAAGATTTAATTCAGACCTTATCGGCTCTAAAAGTTTTTCAAAACCAATTCTTAAATCTTCCTCGGTTTTGGCTTCGCGAAGCAGGTTTTTTGTCCCGGAAACAAGGTCGTCCGCTAATTTGGGAAGCGAATCGTGATTTATATTCTGTAAAGATTTTTTGGCCATAACTTTTTACTTCAACAAATTATCAACAGAAACATCAAGGGCTTTGGCTAATTTTTGGAGAGTATCAATTGAGGTGTTGGTAATACCACCAGACTCCAGCTTTATAACCGTGTTGTAGGAAATATCAGCTAATTTAGAAAGCCGGTCTTGCGACAAGCCCTCTTTTGTCCTTAACTTTTTTATATCCTTGCCTATTTGAAAAATTTTTCTTGACATAGCAGTATTAAAGTATATGCATCAGTTATTCATTATCTGTTATCATGATACAGAATTATCTTGACAATGTAAAGACATTTTTAGGGGCTTTGATTTAAAATGCCCGAGCACGGAATGGCTGGGGCAAGAACAACACCTTTTATTGCGGCGTTTTTCGCAAAGCAAAAAACGAAATTCGGCGGCGAAAAAGCGAGGACTGGGCGGGAAACCGAAACTTTACAAATTGGCTGGGGGACTAGGATTTGAACCTAGATTAGATGGTCCAGAGCCACCCGTCCTACCGTTAGACGATCCCCCAACTTAAAATTGGTGCAAAACAATTATAACAAACAAGAGTGATTAGAAATGTTGTTATTTGTACATATAAGGAGGCAGCCACCATTGAGGTTTTACAATCAAGATAAATAATCCATAGACAAAAATTATTAAACAAACTAAAAGATACACCCAAAAACCTTTTGAGACCTTGTTTCCTTTGTTAAACCAAAAACCAAAGATTAAGGCGATAACAGACAATACAATTAACGAAACTCCTTTGAATATAGGACTTTGACTGATAAAGGTGATTATCTTTACGCCTTTTTCGAAACTTAAAGCTCTGGGGATAATATTTACCATACATTTGATATAATACAACTAAAAGTGAAAATTTTCAAATCAGATTTCTTAATCATCGGCGGTGGTATATCAGGATTAATTGCCTCTTTGGAATGCGCAAAGTTTGGTTCAGTAGTATTAATAACAAAAGGCGAAACAGAAGAAACTGCAACTCAAAAAGCGCAAGGAGGAATTGCCGCTGCGATTGATAATGTTAATGATTCTATCCAATATCACCTTGAGGATACTCTAAGTGCTGGCGCTGGACTATGCGATGTAAAAGCCGTTCAAGTTTTGGTAAAAGATGGAGTTGAACGGGTCAAAGAACTCATTGCTTTGGGAGCTGATTTTGACAGAACACCTTTTGGATTTGAGTTGAATATTGAAGGTGCTCACAAAAGAAGAAGAATATTGCACGCAGGTGATTATACAGGTCAAGAGATTGCAAGAGCTTTGGCGGCGCATGTCATAGTACACCCCAACATAAAAATTCTTAATTTTATTTTTGGCAAAGATCTAATTTTAAAAGATGGCAGATGCATTGGTGTTGTTGCCTTGGACTCTCAAACTAATGAAAAAGTGGTTTTCTTGTCTTACGCAACAATAGTTTCAACTGGCGGAGTATGTCAGGTTTATAAATATACCACCAATCCCCAATTTGCAACTGGTGACGGGATTGCTATGGCATATAGAGCAGGTGCTATCGTTAGAGATATGGAATTTGTTCAATTCCATCCAACAGCCCTTGTCCAATTTAAGGGATTGGATGAAGAAATAGCATTTCCTCAATTTCTCATTTCAGAAGCTGTAAGGGGGGAAGGCGGAATATTGCTAAACAAATATGGCGAAAGATTTATGGAAAAATACCATATTCAAAAGGAGTTAGCTCCTAGGGATATAGTTTCAAGGGCTATTTTTGAAGAGATGAAAAAAACAGATTCTGATCATGTTCATTTAAACTTGTCTAATATTGATCCTGAAAAAATTAAAAAACGATTCCCGACAATATATAGAACATGCAAGGAAATAGGTCTAGATTTAACTTATGACAATATACCAGTTGCTCCTGCTGCACATTATTTTATGGGAGGAATAAAAACTGATTTGGAAGGCAGGACCAACATTGAAGGATTGTGGGCTGCTGGTGAAGCAATGTCTTCTGGAGTTCATGGGGCAAATAGGTTGGCAAGCAACTCACTTTTGGAGGGAGTTGTTTTTGGCAAGAGAGCTGCATTGGATGCAATTAAATATAAGAACGAAACGAATCTTGATCCATCTATATTAAATTATGAAGAGAAAGGTCAAGATGCTCCCAAAAATGCAAAAAAACCAGATGTTGCCCGACTCAAAAACAAAATAAAAAATATTATGTGGGATAATGTTGGCATAATCCGGAATGGAAATAGTTTGTCTAAAGCAAAGAAAGAAATAGAAGAAATACTAAAAGAATTAGATATTAACACTACAAATGTTGAAGAAGCTGAGGTTTTAAATATGGCAATAATAAGCCATTTAATTACGAGAGCGGCTTTGGACAGAACAGAATCTCGTGGAGCACATTTTAGAGAAGATTACCCTTTTGTTGACGATATCAATTGGAAAAAACATTTGGAATACAAAATATCCTGATATTTATTTTGTTGGAAAGATTCTTATTTTTCGATAAGGTTCATTTCCGAAAGATTGAGCTTTAAGCCCATATTTTTCAATAAGTTGATGTTGTAATCTTCTAATATATGAATTTTGTGGAGATAAATCAACTGGTTTGCCGGTTTCTTTTACTTGTTTTGCAGCTTTTTCAACTTCTTCTGATGCTGACATTGGCAATGCTTCATCTTCATAAATTTTAAAATAACTCTTTAGAAATTTATTTATGTGGGAATAAGTTTTGTTTTTTACAACATGAACTGGGAGATTATGCTCTCTTGCAATTTTAAGTATTTTTGAACCTTGAACAGCTTTAGACCTCAAAGCTAAAATCAGATTTGCTTCATCTGGAGATGCAACAACTTCTGCTTCAAGATTTAAAGCTTTTATACATTTTTCAAGAGTGTTCTCGCTTATGCCAAAGGGGAAAATTTTTGTAATATTGTCCTCTTTTTGTTCTATTGCTTCTTCAATTGCTTCGTTAGACATTTCAGGCATTGATTCTTGAGTTGGGATTTGCTTTATCTCTATTTGGCCATCAGCTTTTCTGATTCGAACTTCTGGCAATGGGATTTTGCCTCTTAAAAGCATATCAACTGCTGCGGCAGTGTCATGATATACGGCCATTTCATCTCTTTGCCTTATTTCAACAACAATATCAAATGTTGGAGGTGCTTTTCTTTCTAATACCGCTTTTTGTGTTTTTCTGCGTTTTGCTTCTTCGTCTCCAAGGATTACTGTTTGTATTCCTCCAACAAGATCGCTCAAAGTTGGGTTTGCAATTAGGTTGTCAAGTGTTATGCCGTGAGCGGTACCAATCAGCACTACTCCCCTTTCAGCAATTGTTCTAGCAGCTTCCGCTTCAGCTTGTGTTCCTATTTCATCGATAATTATGACTTCTGGCATGTGATTTTCGACAGCTTCTATCATTACAGCGTGTTGTTTGTCTGGTGAAGGAACTTGCATCCTTCTTGCTTTTCCGATTCCTTCATGAGGGATATCTCCGTCGCCAGCAATTTCGTTGCTTGTGTCAACAACAATTACTCTTTTCCCCATTTCTCCGCTTAAGACTCTTGCGGCTTCTCTTAGCTTTGTTGTTTTTCCTATTCCCGGAGGACCTAAAAACAAAATGCTTTTGTTTGAACGAATAATATCTTTAATAATGTCGATTGTTCCATAAGCGGCTCTTCCAACTCTGCAAGTCAAACCAATAATTTTCCCAGTTCTATTTCTTATTGCAGAAATTCTGTGCAAAGTTCTTTCTATTCCTGCGCGATTATCAGAAGTGAATTTGCCGACTTTTGAACATACATAATCTATATCTTCTTGAGATACAATTTCGTCTTCAAGGTAGAAAACTTTCTTTTCAAATCTGACTTCTGGCATTTTGCCAAGATCTAAAATAACTTCGATCATGTCAGAGAAATCAACGGAGGAATAGATTTTGTCCTTTATTCTTATTGGCAAAACTTCAAGTAAACTTTTTAATGCATCTGATATTCGTATCTCAGACAACTTATTATTTACCTCTGATTGCTTTTTTAAGATTATACCCGGCTACAAAAACCGGGCATTTTGTTGGAGCAATGTTTATTTCTTTTCCTGATCTTGGGTCTCTGCCGATTCTCCCTTTTCTGGTTTTTACCGAGAAGTGGCCAAATCCAACAAGCCGGACTTTTTCTCCTTTTGCAAGAGCTTCTGTTATTTTTGCTATAGCAGCTTCAATGATTTTATTCATATCAGATTTATTTATTTCAAACTGTTCTGATAATTTTTCAGCTAATTCTTTCAGATTCAATTTTATTCTCCTAAAAGTTATTGATTTCCAAAACACTTGGCTTTTTTATTTAGAAGGTCCCATCTTTCATCTACTTCTTGTTGCAAACTTTCAATTAAAGATTGGTTTTCTGGTTTGAATAGATGTCTAAACCTGCTTTGAGGTTTTAAAAAATCAACTAAAGGTTTTTTTTCTTTTGGTGTGTAATTTATTGTATATTTCCCATTTTCAACTTCATACAATGGCCAAAAGCATGTATCAACAGCGAGTTTTCCCAGCTCAATCGTTAAATCCATTCTGTATCCCCATCCAAGCTGGCATGGCTGTAATACATTTATAAATTTTGGCCCTTTTATTGACATGGCTTTTTCAACCTTTTTTGTCAGATCTCTCCAATCTCCAACAACGCTTTGCGCAACATAAGGTATGTTATGAGCAACCATTATTTCCGTGAGATCTTTCCTTGACATTATCTTCCCCTTTTTAACTTTACCCGCTGGTTCTGTTGTTGTAGAAGCGCCTCTTGGAGTTGCGCCTGATCTTTGAATAGAAGTGTTCATATATGCCTGATTATCGTAGCAGATGTAAAGCATATCATGACCTCTTTCCATTGCACCAGAAAGAGATTGAAATCCTATATCGTAAGTTCCGCCATCTCCGCCAAAAGCAATAAACTTAATGTCTTTTGAAATTTTGCCCTTTTTTTTGAGAGATCTATAAGCGCTTTCTATTCCTGACATAGTTGCGGCTGAATTTTCAAACGCACTGTGAAAAAAAGGAACTTTCCAAGCAGAATATGGGAAAATTGTTGTTGAAACCTCCAAACATCCTGTTGCGCAGGAAACAACAACAGGTTCTTTTACAGCCATTAAAGCTTGTCTAACTATGATTGGTGCTCCACATCCGGGACACATTCTGTGCCCGCCAGTTAATCTATCTTCTCTTGCAGCAAGTTCTTTTAAAGTTGCCATTTATCTAACTCCTTTGTAGTTTACTTGATTAAATGTTTTTTCGGATTTTGCCACTGAATTTAGCTCATCAAAAATTTCAGTTATTTGTGAGTGTGTTACTTCTCTGCCTCCTAAACCAACAATGAAATCCAAGATTTTAGGTTTGTTTTTATAATCATAGAGACAACTTTTTATTTCATCTAACAGAGGGCCTCCTTTTGCAGCGAAACCATCGCATTTTTCAATCACTGCTATTGCTTTCATATTTTGCAGTTGAGAAGCAATTTCTTCCTGAGGAAATGGCCTATAAACTCTAATTTTTAACAAGCCAATTTTTATTCCTTTTTCCCTGTATTCGTTTATTACCGATTTTACTGAACCAGCAACAGAACCAAGACAAACAATTGCAATTTCAGCATCATCTAATTTGTATTTTTCAAAGAAGCCATATTCTCTGCCAAATCTTCTTCCAAAATCTTTGCCTATCTCTAAAATTATTTCTTTTGAGTTTTTCATTGCTTCAGCGACTTGTCTTTTGTGCTCAAAATAATAGTTTTGCAAATCCAATGCACCCAAAGTTATTGGGTTATCAACATCTAAAAGATTAGTGTATGGCTTGAATGGGCCGATGTATTCTTTGACTGTCTCATCATCTAAAATTTCAATTTTTTCTAAACAATGGCTGATTATAAAACCATCTGTAGTGACCATAACGGGGAGCCTTACTTGAGGATGTTCAGCAATTTTTACAGCTTGCAAAAGATTGTCATAAGCTTCTTGGCTATTTTCTGAAAAAATTTGTATCCATCCAAAATCTCTTGCCCCAAAAGTATCGCTGTGATCATTGTGTATATTTATTGGTCCGCTGAGTGCACGATTAACTTCAGGCATCACAATTGGGAGCCTTAATGCAGAGGCTATTGGAAGCATTTCATACATAAGCGCCAAGCCTTGGGACGAAGTGCCTGTCATTGCTCTTGCTCCTGCTGCTGATGCTCCAATTGTTGCGCTCATAGCGCTATGTTCGCTTTCTACAGATACATATTCAGTGTCTACTAACCCATCAGCGACAAACTGAGAAAATATCATTACGATTTCTGTTGCGGGTGTTATTGGATATGCAGCGACAACATCGGGATTTATTTGGCGCATTGCTTCTGCCATCGCTTCATTTCCTGTTTTGGCTACTATTTGACTCATTATTTTCACCTTTCTCTTTTTCAGAATTATCTTTCATCAACCATTTCGATTGCTTTTTTGGGCTTTACTGGGCAAACATTTTCACAAATTCCACAGCCTTTGCAATAATTATAATCAATGCCAATAACCTTTCCGTCTTTTACTATTACTGCGCTGTCGGGACAATATATGTAACAGAACAAACAATTTATACATGTTTTGTCGTCTTTAACAGGTTTTTTTGACCTCCAATCGCCAGTATGAAACTCTTTTGCAGTTCCTGCTTTTAATATGTCTCCTTCAGGAAGATCTTTCCATCCCAATTCTTTTGCCATCATTATTCCCCTTTCACTTCTTCATAAGCTCTTTTTACAGCATTTAAGTTGCCTTCAACTACTTCTGGCTTTGAAGCAAATTTTTTTGATAATTTTTTCTGTAGATCTTTTATCATTTGTGAAAAATCCAGCAATCCTGAAACTTTTATTAATGCTCCTAACATTGGTGTGTTTGGAATATCTTTGCCAATAGTTTCTTTTGATATTTTTGAAGCGTCAATAGTAAATATTTTTCCACCGCTAAAATTTAGTTTTTGTCTTATTTCTTTTGGCGTAGCGGATGTATTTATAACAATAATACCTTCGTTTGAAAGGCCCTTTGTGACATCAATTGAGCCGATAAGCGTTGGATCAAGAACTAATACTATGTCTGGATTTGTTACGCCATAATGAATTGTTATTGGCTCTGAACTGATTCTGTTAAAGGAAGCAACAGGAGCACCCATTCTTTCGGGTCCGTATTCTGGAAATGCTTGGATATACTTTCCAAGACTAAGAGCCGCATCACCCAACAAAAGTGCGGCGGTTTTGGCACCCTGCCCTCCTCTTCCATGCCATCTTATTTCAGTTATTTTTTTCATCTAAATTAACCGCCTTTCTATTATGAATAAAATTTTTTGACCTATCACCATATAAAATAATACCACTATTGCAAAAAGTAAAAAAGCAGCAAATAATGATTTTCTTCTGGAAATTTTGTATATCTTTCTAATTGAAATGCTCCAAAGTCCCCACAGATAAATCAAGCCAAGCATCAATAAAAAACTTACTCCGATGTGTATATTTTCAAGTGGTATTGATCTATATATCCCAATTATTAGCAAGAGAGGAATAATGGAGTAAAAGATTAAAACTGCACTGTTGTAGAAACTTGCTTTTAATATTTCGTTGAAGTTGCTAACTTTTGAAAACTTTTTAGCGATAATGTCAAGAGTAAAAGCAACTGCTGATGAAATTGCAAAGTTAACCATTAAAATGACAGGTCCCAATATCAAGGTAATCATCACAAAAAAAACAGAACAGAAAAAAACAAAAAGAGGTATGATTATCCACATTTTTATTGGTTGAATACCTATTATAAGAACTTTAAGAGTTGGTAAGAATAGGCTTATAAAGAGAAAAATTGAAGTAAAAGCGGAAAATATCCATGAAGATATTATCAAAAAAGTCAAAGGTTGATCTTTCATTTGCTGTTTTCCAATTTGGGAATAGAAATATCTTGGTCTTAACAAAATATCCATTAATTCCTTAAAATATAATTTAAGTTTTTCCATTTTATATGCGATTCCTTCCTTCAAGCGCTTTTGTTATTGTTGCTTCATCTGCAAAATCCATATCACTTCCAATTGGCAATCCATAAGCAATTCTTGTCAATTTTATGCCAAGCGGTTTTATTATTTTTGTAAGATAAAAAATTGTTGTCTCACTTTCTGTTGTTGGATTGAGCGCCAATATAACTTCTTCAACCTCATGTTTCAACCTATTTATCAATTCTTTAATCCTCAATTGGTCAGGACCAATTCCGTCAAGCGGTGAAATGACTCCTCCCAAGATATGATAAAGCCCCTTGTATTCGTTAGTTCTTTCAATAGCGATCATATCCTTGGGTTCTGCCACAACACATATCACTTTTTTGTTCCTGTTGGGATCAGAACAAATTTGGCAGACATTTCCAACAGTAAGATTATAACAAATTGAGCAGTATTTTATGTTTTTTTTTGCGTTTATGAGCGCATTACGTAAAGATTCAACTTCTTCTTCTGTTATTCCAAGGATGTGAAAAGCTAACCGCTGGGCCGATTTTGGCCCAATTCCTGGCAGTTTTTTAAGCTCTTCGATTAAATCGTTTAATGGTTTAGGATAACACGACATTACTTTATCATAATCCGGGTATTTTAAGCTGATCAGTCAAAAATTTCATTTTGTTTTGGCTTGCTTGTTGCACTTTGTCAATTGCGTCAGAAACAGCCGTTTTTATCAAGTTTGCAAGTTCATTTGTATCGTTTAAAGATATTTTTGTTGGATCGATTTGAAGATCTAAAAGTTTAAATTGTCCATTCATTGTAACTTTTACTGCACCTCTGCCAGCCCCTGTTGTTATGATTTCTTTTTCTAACTCTTCAGCAGTTTGTTTTAGATCTTTTTGAAGTTTATAAAGTTTCCCCATCATTTCTGATATTTCAGCCATTTTATTGCTCCTTTCATATCTATGCTATCACATTACCATCGAATATTTCTTCAAGATCTGATACTGAAATTGATTGGCTTTGGATTGTTTTTGGGTTCGTTTGCTGTGTTTCGCTTATTATGCATGAAACTGATATTTCTTTGCCTGAGATAGATTTTATGCATTCTTCAAGCAATGTTTTGTTTTGCGGTTCTTCAATTCTTGATTTATGAAAAGAAAATCCTTTTTTAAAACTTATTATCAACCTCCCATTTTTATCATTTTGATATGGCTCTGCTTCGGAAAGTGAAACATAACCAAACGGACTTTTGGACTTGATTTTTTCAAGAATCTCTTTCCAATTTGCTTTAATTGTTGTAAACACATCAGTTGTTGGATTTGTTGAGTTTTCTATAGTAGGATTTTCTTTTGTTTCCTCTTTCGATTCAATTTTATTGTTAAAATTATTTTCTGTTGCATTAAGTTTGATTTCGGATATTTTTTGAGATTTTGCGTTTCTTGAACACAGATCAACGATGGTTATGTCTAAAAGAAGACGCGGTGAAGAATGATACCGCATTTCAGAATCAATACTGGAAAGTTTTTTTACTATTTCTTTGATTTCATTGCTCTGTAATTGCTTAGATTGGCTTTTTATTAAATCTATTTGTTCTTTGGGAATTTCTAAAATCTCTTCGCTTCCAATTTTAACAACAAGCATATTTCTAAAATGCCACAGCAAATCTTTTATTATTTGAGGAGAAGGCACCCCTTCTAAAATTGCTTTGTCTGTTAGGGAAACTGCTTTTTTTTCATCACCTTGGATCAATGATTGTGCTAAATCAAAGATAAACTGAGGCTCAGATGTGCCAAGTACTTCAATCACATTCTCAATTTTTATTTCATCTGTGCAGAATGATGATAGTTGATCTAATAGTGAAATAGCATCTCTTAGCGAGCCTTCACAAGCTCTGCTTATACTTTCTAAAGCGGCTTCTCCAATTTTTATTTTTTCTTCTTTTGCAATTTTTTTAAGGTGATTTATTATTTCTCTAGAAGATATTCTGCCAAAATCGAACCTTTGGCATCTTGAAGCAATTGTAATAGGAACTTTTTGCGGTTCTGTTGTTGCCAAAATGAAGACCGTGTTTGCTGGAGGTTCTTCTAGCGTTTTTAAGATAGCGTTGAATGCTTCGTTAGTCAGCATATGGACTTCATCAATGATATATACCTTATAAATCCCTTCAAGAGTTTTATAAGCAATTTTATCTTTTAAATCTCTGATATCTTCAATTTTTCTGTTAGAAGCTGCGTCTATTTCTATTACATTCACCGCTGTTCCAAGTGTTATTTTTTTGCATTGTTCGCATTTATCGCATGGATTCACACCATTTCTGTTTGAACAATTCAATGCTTTAGCAAACACTCTTGCGGTGGAGGTTTTCCCTGTGCCTCTTGGGCCTGAAAAAAGATAAGCGTGCGAGATCTTTCCGCTTTTTATCGCATTTTTTAATGTGGTAATAATTGGTTCCTGCCCAATAATTTCATCAAAATTTTTCGATCTATATTTTCTGTATAATGAAATGTGCATATTAACTCCTGTAAAATCTTGGCACTCTTTTGCCGATTCCGCACACTACCTCATAAGCGATTGTATTGTCTTGTTTGGCAACATCCCAAGCATTTATTTCAACATTTCCGTCTTTGCCAATAATTATGACTTCATCGCCTATTTCAATTTTATCAGAACCAACATCTACCATTGTCATATCCATTGTTACATTTCCAACAATTGGATACTTTTTGCCTTTTATGATTACATTGCCTTTATTCGAAAGTTTTCTAGACAGACCATCAGCATAACCAACTGGAATTGTTGCAATTTTTGTTTTTGTTTTTGTGAAATAACTTGATCCATAGCTGATTGGAGTATTTGGAGGAACTTCTTTAATATAAATGACTTTCGTTTTGAAGGATAAAACCGGTTCAATTTTGAGAGAGCATTCGTTATTTTCTGTTGGTTTTAAGCCATATAAACATATTCCAACTCTGACCATGTCAAGAATTGTTTGAGGAAAATTAATCATTGCGGCGCTGTTTGCTGCGTGCAATAGAGGGATTTTTATTCCTAGTTTTTTGATTTCATCCACAATTTTCATGTATTTGGAAAACTGAATATTTGTAAACTCATTATTTTTATCGTCAGCGTTTGAAAAATGAGTAAAAACGCCTTCAATTTCGATATTTGGAAGTTTTGTTATTTTGGTGGTGAGTTCTAGTGCTTTTTCAGGTAAAACCCATACCCTTGACATGTCAGTATCTATTTTTATGTGAATTTTTACCCTCTTTTTTTTGTTTTGGCAGATGTCGGATAATATTTGTGCTTCTTCAAAAGTATAAATAGTTTGAGTTAGGTTTGCATCGATCACTCTTTCCAAATGGGCATGATTTGTTTCGCTAAGTATTAGTATTGGAAGTTTGATAGAAGCCGATCTTAATTCTAAAGCTTCTCCTAAGGATGCAACTCCTAAATATTCTGCTCCAGTATTTTCAGCAGCTTTTGCTATTTCAACTGCTCCGTGGCCATAAGCGTTTGCTTTTACAATTGCCATCAATTTTACTTTTTGGGGAAGATAATTCTTCACAGCTAATAAATTGTTTTTATATTTTTTGAGGTCAATCTCTGCGATCGTTGGCCTAAATGGTTCCATTTTCTAATTTCCTTTTGGAAACATGATAGTAAATTTTGTGCCAAATCCTCTGCCTTTGCTCTCAGCTTTAATGCTGCCATTGTGTGCTTCTATAATTTCTTTTGCTATGCTAAGTCCAAGTCCGACGCCTGTTTGATATTTTATTACAGGGTCTTTGATTTGATAGAATTTTTCGAAAATTTTATCAATTTGGTCTTTATCTATTCCGATCCCGTTGTCTTGAACTTCTACAAAAAGTTGCTGCTTTTGCTCGTAAATATCTATTTTTATTTTGCCTTCGTAATTTGAATATTTTATTGAATTTTCGATAATGTTTAACAAAGCCCTATAAATTTTGTTATAATCCCCGGAAATATTTGCATCTTCCTGATTACATAAGATATTTATTTCTATATCTATTTTTTTGTTTTCTGCAAGAGGTTTTAAATCAGTAATAATATCATTAATCAAATTCACAATGTTTATATTTGAAATTTCCAAAAACATTTTTTGGCCGGAAGAATTAACCGCCTCAAAAAGTTCCGTTATAAGTTTTGCTAATCTTTCTGAATTTTTTTTGGCGATAGTTAAAAACTTTTCTTGATTTGGAGTAACTTCGCCAACCAGCCTTTTTAGTATGATTTTAATTGATTCGTTTATTGAAGTTAGCGGGGTTTTGAGTTCATGTGACATTTTTGCTATAAACTCATTTTTTTCTTCTTCGAGTTTTGTTAATCTGTTTAACATTTCTTTTTCAATCTCATATGCTTTAGCGTTAAAGATTGCAGATGCGGCTTGATCTGCAAATGTTATTAAAAGATGGACGTCCTCTTCTGTTATTGGTTTTTTTGAGATAAAATTATCAACGGCTATCATCCCAATAATTTTTCCTCTTGCTTTCATTGGCACAACAACATTTTGTCCTACTCCTTTTATCATATACTTCATCTGGCTTGGGGGCAGAGATTTATCTGCGTTTTCAGTATAAAAATAATCCAATCTGCCTTTGGCTATCTTTGCAAAATTGTTGTCGTTCTCATCTAAGGAATAAACTTGATTTTCTATGTTTTCAGGTTTTCCCCATTTGTCTATTCCAATTCTCCCTCTAATTATGTTGTGCTGTTCGTCAACTTCAAAAATCCCGACTCTGTCAAAACCTAGTCCTTCTTGAACGCTTTTAATAATAGCGGTAAGAGTTTTATCAAGCTCTATATCTGAGGAGATTATTTTGTGTGTTTTAAAAAGTATTTCAAGCTGTGCGTATTTCTTTTTTATTTCTTCTGTTGCTTCCGATATCTTGGTTTGGAGTTCGTTATTGTAATTGTTTATTTTTTCATAAAGTGAGGCATTTTCCATTGCAACTTTTGTTATCTCTTCTCTCATATTTTTTTCAAGAGTAGACAGATAACCTAATGAGAGTGTTGAAATCGCTAAGATGAAAATTCTTGTGAGAAAAATATCCCAAAAATACGGCATTGTTATATTTGGAAGGCAAGCAATAAAATATAACGTCCCAAGATAAATAAAAAGAAAGAAATTATTTCTCATTTCTAGTAAAGTTGAGGAAGATATGAGTAAAACCAAAAACAAAGGCCAAAATTCCGAATTTATTCCTTTGGAAAAGAAAACTAATAATGTTGCAAATATTGAATCAAACAGAAAAGTTATAATACTTAGTGAGGTTTTATATTTTATTCTTACACCAATGTTGACGAGAACGTTATAAATCAATGCGATAATCAGAAATAAAAAACCATATTGCAATGATAACTGTTCACTTTTGAATATTAAAATTGTTATGAGAAACCATATTATTAAGGCCCATCTGAGTTTTGCCAAAAGGTCTTCGCGTATAAAATAACGCTCCATGTTTGATTCGTTAGGTAGATAATAAACAGCTTTATTTGTGCTTTCCATTTGACTTAAAAATTATAGCATTATTATGTCTAAATATTTGCGAACTTACTGATTATTCTAAGCAAATCTTTTTTCTTAATAGGTTTTGTTAAATGTTCATCACAGCCGGATTCTAATGCTTTTGATATTTCTTCACTCATTCCGAACGCTGAGATAACAATTACTGGCGTATGTTTATTGTTTTGCTTTTCTATTTGTCTGATCAACTTGGTTGCTTCAAAGCCATTGATTTTTGGTATTTTTAGATCCATTAAAACGATATCATAATCATTCTTTTTAAAGAGTTCAATTGCTTTTTCACCGTCTTCTGCGCAATCCAACTCGATATTTTCTTCTGATATAAAGTATTCATTAAACAAAAATCTTAAAGTTTCTGAATCTTCTACAAGAAGCACTTTTATTTTTCTGGGGAAATTTAGATTTATAGGTTCTTTTCCATAAATTGCAGATGTGTCTTCATCAAAAAATTCATCGACTTCCGATAAATCTCTTATCTTTATTGTAAAGTAAAATGTAGTTCCTTTGCCAACATCACTATCTAGCCATATAGTCCCCCCAAGCAATTCTATAAGTTGTTTTGAAATTGATAGTCCCAGCCCGCTTCCACTGAATTTATGTTCATAAGAGAAATTTTCATTGCCACTTGTAAACTTTTCAAATATTTTTTCTTTTTGTTTTTGCTCTATTCCGATGCCAGTGTCTTTAACGGAAAACAACAAAACATTTTTTCTGTTTTGGAAATATTCAACTTTTATTTCAATTTCACCGTTGTCAGTGAATTTTATTGCATTTCCAATTATATTGACCAAAATTTCTTTTAATCTTAAAGGGTCTGTTGCGATAATATCTTCTACAAAATCATCAATTTGTAAAGATATCAAATTGTGTTTTTCTCTTGCATAATATTCAAGCATTTTTGTTGTTGATTGAACTAATGCCCTTAATGAGAATTTCTTAACATACAAATCAATTTCGCCTGATTCAATTTTTGACAAATCAAGAATACTATTAATTAGGCTTAACAAGTTCTCCGATGCGTATTTTATTGATTCTGCAAATCTTTTTTGCTTATCGTCCAATTTGGATTCGCATAGAAGATCTATTGCAGAAATTATAGCGGCAATCGGCGTTCTAAACTCGTGGCTCATATTAGCTATAAAATTGCTTTTGGCAATGCTTGCTTTTCTTTCTTTTTCTTTTTCTTCAATCAAGAATTGGTTGAGTTGAACAATTTTTTCTTCCGCTTTTTTCTTTTCTGTGATGTCCATCAGCATAATAAGATTTGCATCTTGGCCCAGATAATTTATTCTTGTGCCTTTTATCAACACAGGGACTTTTGCTCCGTCTTTTTTCAAAATTTCAATTTCATATTCCCTTGCTTGTTTGCCGCTTTCGATAGTCTTAATAAATTCCTTCATTTTTTCTTTGTATTGAACATCAACAAAGTTCAAAATGTTTTGTTCTATCATATCTTCTAAAAGATAGCCATATTTTTGCATGGAGTAATCGTTTGCAAAAACAATTCTATCGTTTTGACAAATCAAAACTGCATCTGGCTGGTTTGAAATTACAGTTCTGTAGACTTCTTCACTTTCTTTTAAAATATCCTCTGCTATTTTTAGATCTGTTATGTCTCTTGAAATGCATAAAACATTTTTGACATTTTGCTGAGTCTCGTCTTTGTTTGGGATAAACCAGGTGCCAAGCCATAATTTTTTGTAAGGGAATTTTGCTTGATTCCTCACATAAATAGATTGTTTTGTTTTGAAAACTTCGCTTATGTTTTTGAGGAACACTTCTGATGTTTCATCTTGGAAAACATCTTTTAAATTATGACCGATTATATCTGTTGAGTTTTTGGCAAACTGTTTTGCCGCAAATTCGTTTATGTAAAGGATTTTGCCGTTTTCATCTATCGTCATTATAAAATCGTGCGAATTTTCAGCAAGCTCTCTGTATTTTTTTTCACTTTCAATTAAAGCTTGTTCAAACGCTTTTTTTTGCGAAATATTTCTGATAACAGTGAAAGCAAATTCTTCATCTCCAATTTTAACCAGCTTTACAGAAACTTCTACCGGAATTTTTTCACCTTTTTTTGTAATATTTAAAGATTCTCCTGAAAATTCTCTGCCACTTTTAATTGTGTTTACAATTTGAGGAAGAATTTCAGCAACTTCAGGTGGCACAAAATTTTCTGTTTTTAATCTTAAAATTTCATCTCTTGTATAACCTAAAAGTTTTTCAGCGGCGATATTGCAGTCAATTATGTCTCCATTTAAAGTCTCTAGAAAGATAGCATCAAAAACATTGTCAAAAAGAATTCTTAGTTTTTGCCGTTCATTTTTTATGCTCTCAGAAATTTTCTTTTTCTCTGTGATATCTGCTGAAATATAAATTATTCCAATGACTTTACCTTTTTCATCTTTTACCGGCCATTTGTCAGTTTGGAGAATTCTTGTCCCATTAGGCAATTCAAATTTCTCAATGATATTCCTTTTTGCAGATCCGCTTGCGATTATTTCCTTATCATCTTCCTGCCACTTTTTAGCGTATTGTGGAAAAATGTCAAAGCAAAATTTGTTTTCTATGTCATTTTTTGATTTTCCAAAAAATTTTGTGAATGATTTGTTAACTTTGATTATTTTGTCTTCAATATCTTTATACAAAATCAGAACGGGCGAAGAATCTAATATCGTTTGAAATTCCTGATTTTGTTTGAATATTTGTTCTGCGTTTTCTAATTGTGTGAGTGCCAGCTGATAAGATAATTTTTTCAGGGTTTTGTAAAGCAAAACTACAAAAAAAATGCTTAAAGACAACAAAAAGAAAAGCAAGCCAAAAACGTGAGGATGGAATATCCACTTAGTTATTGCCATAAACAATTCCTTTTCTTAAAAAGTTTAGAATAAAAATTGGGAAAAAGCAATATCTGTTCATCCCGGAAAATAAAAAACCATAGAAGATGGAAATAGTTTTGAAGAATTTTGCTATAATTTTAATATGGGACAAACAATAACAGAAAAAATTTTGGCAAATCATTGTGGCAAGAAAGAAGTTCATCCAGGAGAATTTATTGAAGCAAATGTTGATGTTGTTCTTGGCAATGATATAACTACTCCTCCTGCTATAAAAGAGTTTGAAAAAATCGGTATAAAAAAAGTTTTTGATACTGGAAAAATAATGTTGGTTCCTGATCATTTCACTCCCAACAAAGATATAAAATCAGCTGAACAAGTAAAACTGATGCGTGAGTTTGCCAAAAAATATAAAATCACGCATTTTTTTGAAGTTGGATGCATGGGTGTTGAACATGCTCTTTTGCCTGAACAAGGAATTGTTTATGCTGGTCAGCTTATTATCGGCGCAGATTCTCACACCTGCACTTATGGTGCCCTTGGTGCTTTTTCAACTGGTGTTGGATCAACGGATATGGCTGCGGCAATGGCAACAGGCAAAGTATGGTTAAAAGTTCCTGAGCAGATGAAATTTGTTTTTAACGGCACACTCAACAAATGGGTAAGCGGCAAGGATTTGATACTCTTTCTTATTGGGAAAATTGGAGTTGATGGCGCGCGATACAAAACCATTGAAATAACCGGTTCGACTATCAGTAAATTATCTATGGAAAGCAGATTAGCTATGGCAAATATGGCAATTGAAGCTGGCGCAAAAAATGGGATTTTTATCCCTGATGAAAAAACCAAAGAATTCATCAATAATGCTTGGAAAAAACATAAAGAAAACAAGGGCAAAGCATTTTATTTTGATTCTGATCCTGATGCAAATTATATATCAATAACTGAATTTGACAGTTCTACGATAGAACCACAAGTTGCTCTTCCCCATCTACCGGAAAATACCAAGCCAATAAGCAAAGTAGGCAAAATCAAAATAGATCAGTCGGTTATCGGTTCTTGCACAAATGGTAGAATTGAAGATTTAAGAGTAGCAGCAAAAGTTTTAAGAGGGAGAAAAAGGCATAAAGATGTTCGCCTAATCATAATTCCCGCCACTCAGGAAATATGGCAACAGGCAAATGATGAAGGTCTTTTTGATGTTTTTATGAAAGCTGGCGCGGTTATTTCAACACCTACCTGCGGGCCATGTTTAGGTGGACATATGGGTATTTTGGCAGAAGGCGAAAAAGCCATTGCGACAACAAACAGAAATTTTGTTGGCAGAATGGGGCATCCAAAATCAGAAGTATATCTTTCGAATCCAGCTGTTGCCGCTGCTTCTGCCGTTGCAGGATATATTGTTTCTCCGGAGGATTTGTAAAATGCAGGGGAAAGCTTGGAAGTTTAAAGATCATATTGATACTGATTTGATAATTCCAGCAAGGTATTTAAACACTCATGACCCAATGGAACTTGCGAAGCATTGTATGGAAGATGCTGATCCGATGTTTTCATCAAAAGTCTCAAAAGGAGATATAATTGTCGCAGGTGAAAATTTTGGCTGTGGGTCATCAAGAGAACACGCTCCAATTTCAATAAAGGCTGCTGGTGTCTCCGCAGTAGTTGCAAAATCTTTTGCGAGGATTTTTTTTAGAAATGCTATAAATATAGGTTTGCCGATTGTTGAGCTGAAAGAAACTGATGAAGTAAATGAAGGCGACATTCTTGATATAGATTTTGTTTCTGGGAAATTGACAAATTTAACCACCAAAAAACAATATAAAATAGAACCTTTCCCACCTTTTATGAAAATGATAATTGACAAAGGTGGTTTAATCGAATATGTAAAATCAAAGATAGAAGGAGAAAAATGATGGCTCAAAAAACTCATAAAATTGCTGTAATTGGTGGAGATGGAACTGGTCCTGAAGTTGTAGCTGAAGGATTAAAAGTTTTGGAAGCATTAAAAGGAAAATTTGGATTGAAATATGAGTTGAAACATTTCGATTTTGGTGGAGACAGATATTTAAGAACTGGAAAAATTTTAGATGATGAAGAAATAGAAGAATTAAAGAAATTTGATGCAATTTATTTGGGAGCAATTGGTCATCCTGACGTTGCACCGGGAATTTTGGAAAAAGGAATTTTGTTAAAGCTTAGGTTTGCATTGGACCAATACATAAATTTAAGGCCGGTCAAATTATATGAAAATGTTTGGACTCCAATAAAAGATAAAGGGCCTGAAGATATTGATTTCGTGGTTGTAAGAGAGAATACCGAAGGTCTGTATGCTGGTGCCGGCGGGGTTTTAAAAAAAGGCACAAAAGATGAGGTTGCCATTCAAGAATCGATAAACACAAGAAAAGGTGTTGAAAGGTGTATTAGATTTGCTTTTGAGTATTGCAGAAAGAGAAATAAGAAAAAGCAATTGACTTTGGTAGGCAAAACAAATGTTTTAACTTACGCTTTTGATCTTTGGGAGAGAACTTTTAAAGAAGTTGCAAAAGAATATCCTGATATAAAGACTGATTATGCTCATGTGGACGCAACTTGTATGTGGTTTGTTAAAAATCCTGAATGGTTTGATGTTATTGTAACTGACAATATGTTTGGTGATATTATCACTGATTTAGGGGCAATGATACAAGGCGGTATGGGAATTGCTGCCGGTGGGAATATAAATCCTGAAGGGGTGTCAATGTTTGAGCCAATTGGCGGTTCTGCACCAAAGTATACCGGGAAAGGGGTTATAAATCCTCTTGCGGCTATAAGCGCTCTGCAAATGATGCTTGAAAACCTTGGAGAAGCACAAGCAGCAAAAGCTGTTGAAAAATCCGTGATGGCTGCGTGCAAGAAGATGCTTAGCATGTCTGCTGGCAAAATGGGATTTTCTACTTCTGAAGTCGGAGATATTGTTGCAGAGGGAGTTTAGAAAAGATTTTGTTTTGTGGTCATTCCAACTTTCGGCGATATATTTGCGTAAAATGCACTGGCTCTTAAAATAGTAAAGTTTCCATATTTGTTGTTTATCTCATCAATAGTGGATAACAGTTTTGTATTTTTTTTATTTATTTCAAATAGATTGATTTGTTGAGCATTTTTTATAAGATTTGATAATCTTATACCAATGTGTCTTATTGGCTTTTTAAATTCAAGCATTTCCAAAGCTGTTTTGTATATTTCAAAACCATCATTTGTAAAATGGTGAATGTTTTTTTGCTTGTGGTAAGATGAAAAATCATTGTATCTTAGGAATAGTCCTACGACTTTCCCAAAATAATTGTCTTTTCTTGCTCTAATTCCAATTTGTTCACAAAGGCGTAAGATATAACCGTTTATTTTATCAATGTTGTTTTCTTCTTTTGGCAAAGTTGTGGAATGCCCAATAGATTTTGCGTTTTTTGAATTGTTTTTTGGATTTACTTCGGTTTCATCAATTCCATTTCCCATGTTGTGCAGATGAATTCCAGATACAAGGCCAAATTTGTTTATTAATTTTTGCAAGGGATATCTGCCTAAGTCGGCACATGTTTTTATGCCAAGGGTGTTTAACTTTTTTTTGAGCCTATCTCCTATCCCGCACAGATTTTCTATGGGGATAAACTCAAAAATAGCTGGAATTTCTTCTTCTCTTATATAAGTTAAACCATCTGGTTTTTGCATTTCGCTGGCAAGTTTTGCGATTAACTTGTTTGGCCCTATTCCTATTGAGCAGGTCAAGTTAAATTTTTCTTTTATTTTTGTTTTTATATCTTTTGCCAGATTTTTTTCTCCTCCAAACTTATCCTTTGTAAAAGTTATATCCAAGAATGCCTCGTCAATTGAGAAAATTTCAACAAGGTTGGTGTATTCGAACAATATCTTATATATTTCTTTTGAAGTGTAAATATATTTATCCATATTGCCGGGAACGACAATTAGATGTGGACAAATTTTTTTCGCCTGCCAAACGGGCATCCCAGTTTTTACGCCAAATTTTCGTGCTTCATAAGAACATGTAGCGATTATAGTTGTTTTATTATTGCCTCCTCCAACAGCGATCGGCTTTCCTTTTAGCGAAGGATTAGATGATTGTTCTACTGAGGCAAAATATGCGTTCATATCTAAATGAAGTATTGTTCTGTTTTTATATTCCATATCATCTTTTTGTCATCAAAGGTTAATTCGAAATTATTTTCTCCGTCGCTTACCGCAAAGTGATAGATTTTTGAAATACCATTGGTTGAAACCCACTCGTAATTTATACATTTTATGTAATACTTTCTGTTTTCATAAAAAAACAACACAGGTTTTATTCTTCCTTTATCGAATACAGCTACGACTTTTACAGGCATATTTTTGCTAAATCAATATTTTCTTATCAATCCTATAACTTTGCCAACTATTCTAAAATTTTTGCTCAGTTTTATTGGCTGATATTTTGAGTTGTATGGTTGCAAAATTATGTGGTCTTGCCTTTTAAAATATTTTTTTACTGTTGCTTCATCATCTATTATTGCTACCACAATATCGCCATTGTCTGCAGTTGGTTGCGGTTTTACGATTATCATATCTCCTTCGTTTATGCCAGCATCTATCATGCTATCTCCTTTTACTCTCAAAATAAAACCATCTCGGATATTTTTGACCATATCCCAAGCCACAGGAATTGTTTCTTCTATATTTTCAACTGCAAGTATGGGCTTTCCAGCGGCAACAGTGCCAACCAATGGGATATTTATTGTCCTTTTTCTGTCAAGCAATTCTATGCCTCTGGCTATTCTGTTTCTTTTGATGAGTCCTTTTTCTTCGATGTTTTTTAAGTGATAATGAATTGCTTTTGTTGACTTTATTTTGAACGCTTTGCAAATTTCTCTTATTGAAGGGGCAAAACCCTTTTCGTCTATAAAATTTCTAATATAGTTTAGTATCATTTTCTGTTTTTCTGTAAGATTGTTCATGATTATCTCCCCATAACTTTTGTTTTGGTTTTATTATAGTAAACATTTGTTTACTTGTCAAGTCAGCTTTTTTAATGCAAGTTTTTATGTTTTTTTAACGAACTAAAATTGAATATGAGTATAGAAAAAATAAATTATCTAAAATGGATAATAAACGAAATAAATGAAGGTTTAGAAATAAACTCTTTTACCAAAAATATATATTCCCCAATTCAGATGAATGAAATCCTTCCAAATCCGAAACAAAAGAAATTATCACAAGTTGAACGGCTTTTAATTGCTGCGGAAATATACAAATGGATAATAGGTGGCAAATGGAGGCTTTTAGATTTGGAAAAAATGATAACATCTCAAGACGATGTTGGGGCTGAAATAAGAAATGATATAAAAGAAACTATTAAAGAGCTTATCGATTTGCAGGAAATAAAAACCGAAAAACCTATTAAGATGTGTTTAATGCTTACGGGAATAAAGCCGGAGATAATAAATAACGCAAAATACTTTGTGCAAAAAAGATATTTCTATACGGGAAACACAAGCAAACTCTGGTCTTCTATTGGTTATTATGATATGAAGGAAAGAAGCATTCATGTAAGCACAGGAGGAAAAAGAGGAGATACAAAAGCTATATTTCCTTTGGAGGATATAATTGAAACAGCTGCTCATGAACTTGGACATCACATATACATATCTATAATTTCAAAAAAGATAAAGGCAAACCCCGGCACATTAAAAGAAATAAGAGCTTTATTGAAAGGTGTTATAACCTCTAAAAACAAACTCGAACATCTGCAATGGCTTGCTTTTTATAGAAATGATTACGGCAAAGATTGGGAAAAGAATAAATCTCTTCAAATAATTCCAAAAGAATTGTATATCAAATATGGCGTTGAAAATGAAATTTTTGCCCAAGTGATTGGTGGTAAAACAAATATATCAAAGAGTAAGAGAAGCAAAATAATAGATGTCATAAACAAAAACTGCTTTGTGTGATGCAAAAATCACTCAATTTTGTGGACTTTCATCAAATTTGTTGTTCCGGGAACGCCGATTGGAACGCCAGCAGTAATAACAACCAAATCGCCTTTTTTTAAAAGTTTTTTCTCAATAATAGTTTTAGAGACCGAACTGATCATCTCATCTGTTGTATTGCATTTTCCAATAATAATTGGATTGACTCCCCAATAAAGAGAAACTCTTCTAGCAGTTTTTTCGTTAGTTACTGAAGCGATTATGGGTACATTTGGCCTCCACTTTGATATCATCAAAGCGGTAGAACCTGATGTTGTAAAAGTTATGATAGCTTTTGCCTGAATATCTTCACAAGTGTGAACAGTTGCATGAGAGACAGCAAGTGATACATTCCCAACAACGTCTTTTTTGTGTATATGGCTCCTTCTAGGATTTGCTTCTTCAATACGTTGAGCTATTCTGTCCATCATTTTAACTGATTCGTCAGGATATTGACCATTTGCTGTTTCTTCAGATAACATTACAGCATCGGCGCCGTCTAATATGGCGTTTGCTACATCTGACGATTCAGCTCTAGTTGGTTTTGGGTTGGATACCATTGATTCAAGCATTTGGCTTGCCACTATTACCGGCTTGACCATTCGCGAACATTTTTTGATAATCTCTTTCTGTATTACTGGTACATCTTCCGGTGGAAGTTCAACGCCCATATCTCCCCTTGCGATCATAATAGCGTCTGATATTTCGATTATTTCATCTATGTTTTTGATCGCTTCGGTGTTTTCTATTTTTGATATGACGGGAATATTTCCGCCACTTTCTGAAATAAACTTTTTTGTTTCTATTACATCAGAAGGTTTTTTTACAAAAGACAATGCGATATAATCCACACTTCCAGCAATTGCAATTTTTATGTCTTCTTTGTCTTTTTCTGTAAGCGCTTTTTTAAAAACAGAAACTCCGGGAATATTAACTCCTTTATGTTCTCCCAGTACTCCACCATTGTGAACAACAGTGTAAATTTCGGTTCCGGAAATATTTTTTACTCTCAGATCTATAAGGCCGTTGTCAATAAGTATTTTTTGCCCCGGCTTTAATTTTTCAGGCAAAGATGGATAATCAACAGATATTTTTGATTCGTCTCCTTCGATCTGTTTTGATGTGATTGTTATTTCATCGCCTTTTTTTAAAGTTATTTGGCCATTTTTTAGCTTGCCTGTTCTAATCCTTGGACCTTGAAGATCAAAAAGTATGGAGATCTTACTGTTTAGATCGCGAATTGTTCTAATCAGATCCAAGGCGCCTTTTGATGTTTCATGTGACATGTTTATGCGGAAAATATCCGCCCCAGCTTTTATTAATGCGTTTATTTTGTCTTTTGTATTTGTTGACGGTCCAAGTGTTGCTATTATTTTTGTTTTACTCATCAAACTAATTATAACATGTTTGGCAATTGTGCAAACCAAGCAAAAATCTGATAAACTTAAAATAGAGCAAATTATTTCAAGGAGGATTAGTGATGAGAAAACCTATTATTGCCGGTAATTGGAAGATGCATAAAACTCATAAAGAAACTTCTGACACAATTGAAGCACTAAAAAAACTTGTGGCTGATGTTTCAGATAGAGAAATTATTATTTGTCCTCCATTTACTTCTCTTCAAATCGCAGTGCAGTCTGCAAAGGGATCCAACATAAAAATCGGTGCGCAAAATATGCATTATGAAGATAAAGGAGCTTTTACAGGAGAAATTTCTCCTGTTATGATCAAGGATTTAGGTTGTGAATATGTGATAATAGGCCACTCTGAACGAAGGCAATATTTTTGCGAAACTGATCATTTAATAGGCAAGAAAATAATATCAGCATTAAAACATAATTTAACCCCGATTATTTGTGTTGGAGAAACCCTTCAAGAAAGAGAAACCAATAAAACATTTAGCGTTATTGATACCCAAATAAGAGGGGCATTAAAATCTGTTAACCATGAACAAATACAAAAATGTGTTATCGCTTATGAACCTGTTTGGGCAATAGGCACTGGAAAAACTGCTACAAAAGAGCAAGCTCAAGAAGTCCATTTTTATATTAGAAATACTCTTTCAAAAATTTACAGTCCGGAGGTTTCAGACACTATTAGAATACTTTATGGAGGAAGCGTTAAACCCGAAAATATGGCGGATTTAATGTCTCAACCTGATATTGATGGAGGATTAGTTGGTGGTGCAAGTTTAGAAGCAGAAACATTTTCAAAAATAATCAAATATTAGATTAGAGAGGAGAATAATTATGTCTGCAAAGATCGGCGAAATGCTCACGGAAAAGCTAAAAAAGCAAAAAAATGATATTGTTCCACTTTTGAGCGATTTGAACAAAATTTCTTTAATTGAAGGTAAAAGTTTTGAAGTTTGCAGCAAAGCCAAAGATGAACTTCCATTAATTTGCGGCAATCCACTTCTTGTTTTCAGCAATAAAAACACATCAAAAATTAATTCAGAATTAAAAGTTGGTGTTTTGTTTTCAGGTGGGCCTGCCTCAGGAGGGCATAATGTTGTTGTTGGTTTGTATGACGCATTAAAAGAAATGAATTCAAAAAGTCAAGTTGTAGGATTTTTAAACGGTCCTGATGGTTTGCTTAAATCGGAATATAAGATTTTAACTGATGATGATATTAACAATGTCAGAAACCAAGGAGGATTTTATCTTCTTGGTACTTCAAGAACCAAGTTTGAAAAAGAATCAGATATGCAAAAATGTTATGAAACAATTCAAAAGCTTCAACTTGACGGACTTTTAATAATCGGTGGTGATGACTCTAACACAAATGCGGCTCATCTTGCAAATTATCTAAAAAAATCAAATTCAAAAACTTCTGTTGTTGGCATACCTAAAACAATCGATGGTGATCTCGCTTACTTGCCATATTTGCAGACCTCATTTGGATTTTATACTGCTTCTATGACTTATAGTGAAATGGTTGGTAATATATGCAGAGATCTTCCATCCAGCAGAAAAATTTGGCATTTTGTAAAATTAATGGGCCGCTCAGCAAGTTGGATCACATTGGAAGTTGCTTTTCAGACACAGCCAAATGTTGCGCTTATAGGCGAAGAGATAAAACAAAAAAATATGACTTTATCACAAGTTATTGATATGGTTTGCGATGTTATTGAAAAAAGATATTCCTCAGGCAAAAAATATGGAGTTGTATTGATTCCAGAAGGTATTGTCGAGTTTATTCCTGAAATAAAAAACTTGATACAAGCTATTAACAAGGCAATAGTAAATATTGGCAATGAAAATTTTCTTAAAATGCATATATCCGAAAGAAGGGAAAAAGTAATTATAGAACTTTCTCAGGAAAACGAACGATTATTTGCTAGTTTGCCTTATAGTGTTCAAAACGGGCTGTTGTCGGGATTGGATCCTCATGGAAATGTTCAGGTATCACAAATAGCTTCCGATGTTTTGATAATGGATCTAGTTACTGAAAGGCTACACAAAAAAGGAATAAAACTGACCACACAAGCGCATTTTTATGGTTATGACGGCAGATGCGGTTATCCAACTTGGTTTGATGCAACTTACACTTATAATCTTGGCAGAGCGGCAAGTATTTTAGTTGCATATAGAAAATCAGGATATATGGTGACAATTAACAAGTTGCACAATGATTTTGATTCTTGGCAAGTTCAAGCAATACCTTTGGCCGGAATGATGAATGTCGAAGAAAGAAAAGGCAAAGAAAGTTTGGTTATATCAAAATATCTTGTTGATTTAAACAGCAATGCTTTTAAGGAATTTGAGAAAAACCGCGATAAATGGGCAATTGAAGATAGCTATTTATGCCCTGGGCCAATTCAATTTTTTGGTGATGATTCTTTGGTAAAATCGAAATCTATTACAATGATGTTGAATGGATAAGATTTAAAAACTAGCTTAACATAGAAAAAAACTGTTCTTCGTTTATAGTTTTTATACCAAGTTGTTGAGCTTTGGTAAATTTAGAGCCGGGATCTTTTCCTACTACAACATAATCTGTATTTTTGCTTACAGAAGAAGAAGTTTTGCCACCATGCATTTCAACAAGTTTTTCCGCTTCTTCTCGCGGCATTTTTTCAAGCCCACCAGTAAAGACAAATGTCTTTCCATTTAACTTATTGCTGATTTGTAAGGATTGTTTTTCTTCTTTTAAGAGTACACCTGCTTTTGAAAGTTTTTCTATTAATTTAATATTATGAGCGTCCCTAAAATATTTCTTAATTGACGAAGCAATTTTTGGCCCTATTCCTTCAAGATGCATCAAGGATTCTTCATTAGCTTCTATTAATTGTGCCAAACTAGAATATTTTTTTGCTAATATTTCAGCAGCTTTTTTGCCAACGTGAAGGATACCAAGACCAAATAATAAACGGCTTAATCCTCTGTTTTTGCTGGATGCAATTGCATTTAATATATTTTCAGCGCTTTTATCTGCTTTCCTTTCAAGTTTTAAAATATCCTCTTTTCGCAGATAATACAAATCTGCCAAATCTTTAACGATTTTTTTCTCAACCAATTCACTTGCTAAT
Source organism: uncultured bacterium (assembly GCA_964597815.1). Lineage (GTDB taxonomy): Bacteria > Margulisbacteria > WOR-1 > JAKLHX01 > JAKLHX01 > CAZQZN01. Next base: position 28,647 of record CAZQZN010000012.1, read on the forward strand.
GCGTCCCCTATTCCTTCAATATCCATTGCTTGTCGGCTTGCAAAGTGTTTTATTGATTCTACAAGTTTTGCAGGGCAAGAGCTGTTTACGCATCTTATTGCTGCTTCATTTCCCTCTCTAAAAACCTCACCGTGGCAGACAGGACATTTTGTTGGCATTTTAAATGGCTTTGAATTTATGGGCCTTTTTTCTTTAATAACTTTAACGACTTGTGGAATGACATCTCCAGCTCTTTGAACTATTACATGGTCTCCTACTCGTATATCTTTCCTTTTGATTTCATCCTCGTTATGAAGTGTAGCGTTTTTTACTATAACTCCGCCAATTTTCACAGGTTTAAGATGAGCAACAGGGGTAAGTATTCCTGTTCTGCCAACTTGAACATCAATAGATTCAATAACAGTTTCTTTCTGTTGAGGTGGGAATTTATATGCAATTGCCCATCTTGGACTTTTCATAGTTGAGCCAAGTTTGTTCTGAAACTCAATACTATTCACTTTTACTACAATGCCATCGATTTCATACTCTAATTTGTCTCTTTTTTCTTCAAATGAAGCGCAAAATCTGATAACTTCTTCAATTCCAGTGCAAACTTTTATGTTCGGATTTACTCTCAATCCAAGGTTTTTTAAAAAACTTAATAATTCACTTTGTTTAGATGGGATATTTACTTTGTCATTTTTAGATTTTTCAATAATTGCGGCATAACAAAAAATTGACAGCGGCCTTTTAGCCGTTATTCTTGGATCAAGCTGTCTTAATGAACCAGCCGCGGCGTTTCTTGGATTTGCGAATATCGTTTCTTTATTTTTGATTCTCTCCTCGTTTAGCTCATAAAAACTTTTAAGCGGCATATAAACTTCACCACGCACATCTATATTTACACTTTTATTTAGCCTAAGAGGAATTGCCTTAATTGTTTTCAGATTTTCAGTTATATCTTCTCCTTGTATTCCATCTCCTCTAGTTGAGCCTTTTATAAAAATGCCGTTTTCATAAATCAGAGAAACAGCAAGGCCGTCTATTTTTAGCTCACAGACATATTCAATTTCCGAATTTTTAGATAAAAATTTTTTCACTCTTTCATTGAAATCTTTTAGTTCATCAAAGTTTATTGCGTTTTCTAAACTTAAAAGAGGATATTTATGAATGACCGTTTGAAATTTTTCCTGAGACATTCCTCCAACTTTTTGAGTAGGAGAATCGTTTGTAATAAACTGCGGGTATTTTTTTTCAAGTTCTATCAAACGGCGCATCAATGCATCATATTCAAAATCGCTGATTAAAGGCTTGTCCAAAACATAGTAGTGGTAATTATGTTTTTCTATTTCTTCACGAAGCTTTTTTATCTCTTTTTCTGGATCCATTTTTTAACCTATTGGAATAATTATATCTAAAAATTTGCCTTCTTTAAAATACTTCTCAATATCGTTCAAGGCATAGCTTTTTTCAATTGAGAAATCACCGATTTTTGTTCTTGTCAGTTTAGATTCATAAGCACCAATACCAAGTTTTTTGCCTATATCTTCACACAATGTTCTAATATATGTACCTTTTGAACATAAAACCTTTATAGTTGCTGTTGGATATTCAGTTTTGTTGTTAAAAGAAAGGAGTTCAATGTCTTTTATTTCTACTGTTCTTGGATTTCTTTCGACTGTTATGCCTTTTTTTGCAAGTTTGTATAATCTTTGCCCTTTATAATGCAGAGCAGATACCATTGGCGGAATTTGTTGTATCTTACCAATAAAATTTTTAAGCACTTCTTTTAATTTATTTTCAGATACTTCAACTTTTTGTTTTGAGGTTATAACTCCATCACTATCACCTGAATCTGTTGTAATTCCAAAAGTTATTTCAGCAATATATTCTTTGTCAAGATCAAAAAATTGTTTTGCTTTTTTACAGCCCTTGTCTAGACAAACAATCAATACTCCTTCTGCTGATGGATCTAAAGTGCCTGCGTGCCCGATTTTTTTAATTTTTGTGATTTTTTTAATTTTTTCGACAGTTTTGAAAGAGGAAATGCCTTTTGGCTTGTTTACGATTATAATTGCTTCCATTTGTTTTTTATTGTTTTGAGAAGTGTGTTTATTGCTTTGTTCAAACTGCAATTTATTATAACTCCTGCGGATTTTGTATGGCCTCCTCCGCCCAATTCTTTTGCAATAATTCTTACATTTTTATTTTTAGATCTAAGATTAATTTTTATTTTTCCATCATTTGTTTCTCTTAAAAATGCTGCAATTTCTACGCCTTTTAATGTTCTTACAAAATCAGCGATACTGCTCATATTTTCTTCAATTGCTTTTGCTTTATCAATTTCTCTTTTTGTAAGAGCGGAATAGGCAACTTTTCCGTTAAAGACAATTTTTATTTTATTGAGCGCGGTTGCTAAAATATTTATTTCTGCCATTGTTTTTGATTCGTAAATATTTGTGGATATAAAGTGTGGATTAGCACCTTTTTCGACTAAATCAGATGCTATTTTAAAAACTTTTGCACTCGTATTAGAATATCTGAAATTTCCTGTATCTGTTATGATCGCACTAAACAGAGCAGTAGCAATGTCCTTGTTGATTTCTACTTTTAACATTTTGATTAATTCATAAACTATTTCGCCGGTTGAAGAAACGTTTTTGACAAAATTGATATTACCAAATAAAGAGTTGTCTATGTGGTGATCAACATTAATTATAATCTTGCATTGTTTTTTTAATTGTTCAAAATCAGGAATTCTTTTTGAATCGGCGCAATCAAGAGCAACTAGTGCATCATATTTTTTTGTTTTTTCTATTTTGTGTTTGACTTTTTCTGCATAATTTAGGAATTTATATACGTCCGGTATTTTACTGGAAGAATAGAGTTCAACATCTTTTTTTAATTTTTTTAATGCGCTTGCAAGGCCACATGCAGATCCAATAGTATCACCATCAGGATCAACATGCATGCAAATTAAAAATTTTTTTGATTTAAGTATTTCTTCTGCTATCTTGTTCATTTATTTTATTTATTAAATTCCATACGCGGCTTGCTTTCTCCAATGAGTCATCATAAATAAAATTTATTTTTGGAACAAGCCGAAGTTTTAATTTCTGCCCCAAAATGTTTTTTATGAATCCTGTTGCTCTTTCAAGTGCCTCCATAGTTGAAATTTTTTGTTTTTCATTTCCTAAAACACTGATATACAGAGAGGCATTTTTGATATCTGTTGAGACTGAAACTTTAGTTATTGTTGTGAATCCTATTCCGGGATCTTTAAGATCTTTGGAAATAATTCCGCTTACAATCATTTTTATTTGCTCGGCTACTCTTTCAGCTCTTGACACTTTTTCTTTTTACCCTCAATTCATATTGTTCAATTATGTCATCAACCTTCAAGTTGTCAAAGCGAGCAAGAGTCAATCCACATTCAAGTCCGCTAGATACTTCTTTTACATCTTCTTTAAATCTCTTAAGGGTTGCTATTGTGCTGTCAGCTATTTTTTCACCATTTCTAAAAACTCTTGCTTTTGATCCTCTTATAATTTTGCCGTCTTGCACATAGCACCCGGCAATGGTGCCGACTTTTGAATATTTGAAAATTTGCCTTACTTGTGCATGACCGGTTATCACCTCTTCATATTCTGGTTCCAACATACCCTCAACTGCCATTTTTATATCATCAATAACTTCATAAATTATCGAATACATTCTCACATCAACACCTTCTGTTTCGGCAAGAGATTGAGCATCCCCGTCAAAACTAACATTAAATCCTACAATAATTGCATCAGATGCTTTTGCAAGCATAATATCACCTTGGGTAATATTCCCAGTGTTGTTTCTGATGATATTTGTCTTTATATTTCCTGCTGAAATTTCTGCTAGGGATTTAACTATTGCTTCCTGTGAACCGTGCACATCAGCTTTTATAATAAGATTTAAGGTTTTTATTTCTTCACCTTCTTTTACTTTTTTGGAAAAATCTTCCAATGAAATAACCTTTCCTCTAATTTTGCTTTGTTCAATTGATTGTGCGTTTTTTTCAGCAATTGCTCTTGCCTCTTTCTCATTTGAAACAACTCTAAAAATATCACCAGCTTGTGGCACAGAAGAAAGCCCTAAAATTTTTACTGGACATGATGGCCCAGCTTTTGATATTCTTTTGCCTTTATCATTTATCAGCGCTCTTATTTTACCGCTGGTTGCTCCGGAATAAATAGCATCCCCTACTTTTAGTGTACCTTCTTGTACTATAGCTGTGGCAACAGGTCCCATGAATTTATCCATATAGGATTCAATAATTGTGCCAGCCGCTGGTGTTGTAGGATCTGCTTTCAGCTCCTGCATATCGGCGACTAACAAAATCATTTCAAGCAGATTATCAATTCCAATACCTTTTAAGGCTGAAACTCCAACCGTTACAGTATTGCCACCCCATTCTTCAGGTGTCAGTTCGTATTCTGTAAGTTGCTGTTTTACTCTGTCTGGTGAAGCATCAGGTTTGTCTATTTTGTTTATTGCCACAATTATTGGCACTTTTGATGCTTTAGCGTGATCAATTGCTTCGATTGTTTGTGGCATTATTCCATCATCAGCAGCAACAACTAGAACAACTATGTCTGTAACATTTGCTCCTCTGGCTCTTAAAGCAGTAAACGCCTCATGGCCGGGTGTGTCTAAAAATGTTATTTGCCTTCCATTAATCTCTACCTGATAAGCACCAATGTGTTGTGTTATTCCTCCAGATTCTGTTTCAATTACATTCGTTTTCCGTATTGTGTCAAGAAGTTTTGTTTTGCCATGGTCTACATGTCCCATTACGGTTACGATGGGAGGTCTGGGTTTTAACTTTGTTGAATCAATATTTTTTGATGATTCTATCTTTTCAGCAGATTTTTCTTCATAAATCAATGCAATATTAAATTTCGCGCATACTTTTTCAGCAATATCAAAAGATATTCTTTGGTTTATAGTTGCTAATATCCCATCCATCAAAAGTTGTTTTATCAAGTCAGCCGCTTTAATATTGATTTTTTGAGCAAGATCTTTTACAGTTATTTCCTTTTCTTGAATAATAATAATTTCCTGCTCTTTATTTTCTGTTTCAGGTTCTTTAATTTGTGTTTTTTGCGGTTCTTTATCAGTGATTTTTGGGATATCTTCTTTTTGTTTGATCTCTGGTTTTAATTGTTCTAATTCCTGTTCTGATTTTTTGTCTTCAGTTTTTATTTCAGGTTCTTTTTTGCTTTCTAGGTTTTGTTGAGAAGATGATTTGCTGTCTTTTTGAGATTTTATAATTTCAATTACAAGTTTTGCTGATTCTTCTTCTATAGTTGAAGCTTTCGTTTTTGCTGGTATTCCGAGATCTTTTAAAATCGCAATAACTTCTTTTGGCTCTTTGCTTAATTCTTTTGCTAGAGCTTCAACTTTTATCTTGTTAGTTTTCTTTACTGATTTTTTCTGAGGAGACGTTTTCTTCATTTTGTTCCTCTTGTTTTGTGCTAGCATCATTTTTGCTTTGTTCATCGCTCTTGATATCTATTTTCCAACCGGTTAATTTTGAAGCTAAGCGCACATTTTGACCTTCTTTGCCAATAGCAAGGGATAGTTGATTGTCTGGTACTATAACGAAGGCGGTCATTTCTTCATTGTTTAATTCGATTTTTATTGGTTTTGCTGGACTCAGCGCGTTTGCGATAAAAGCTTTCGGATCGTTTTTCCATTCTATTATGTCAATTCTTTCATTTCCGAGTTCCCTTACAATATTTTGAATTCTTGCCCCCATATGGCCAACACAAGTTCCAACAACATTAACATTAGGGTCTTTTGATTCAATAGCAATTTTTGTTCTTTTACCGGGCTCCCTTACAACATTTTTTATTTCAAGTATTCCTTCTGAGATTTCTGGCACTTCCAATTCAAAAAGTTTTTTAACCAATCCAGGGTTTGTTCTGGAAATTACAATTTGAGGCCCTTTTGAAGTTTTCGTAACTTCAACAACATATACTTTTATTCTATCTTTCAGTCTATATTGTTCTCCCGGTTCAACTTCGGAAAATGGCAGTATAGTTTCAATTTTGCCAAGGTTTATTAGATATCCATTATATTCTTTTTGCTGTACGACTCCAGTTATAATTTCCCCCTGTTTTTTTGAAAACTCTTCGAAAGATATTTCTTTTTCAGCTTCTCTTATCCTTTGCATTATTACTTGTTTTGCTGTTTGAGCTGCTATACGTCCAAAATCTTTTGGAGTGATTTCTATTGTTAATTGGCTGCCTATTTCAGCATGTTTATCTATTTTTTTAGCTTCATCTAAACTTATTTCACTTTCTGTATCTAAAGGCTCTTCAACGACATTTTTTACTGCAAAAACTTTTACATTACCATCATCATCTATTTTTACGCTTAAATTTTCACCTGTTCCTTTGTACTTTTTTCTTGTAGCAGAGAGCAATGCCGCTTCTATTGCGGACACTATTTTTTCTTTAGGAATTCCGCGTTCATTTTGTATGATATTTAGCATATTTTTAAAGCCATCTATCTTCATATCTTTAATACCCCTTTAATAAAACAAAAAGTGGGCTTTTCCCCACCTCGCTATTCCAAACCTATTCAATTGATTTTATTATATCACATTATTTAGAATTAGACAACATCATATAAAAAATTGAATGCATATAACCAGATTATATAAAAAAAAATGGCGGCTTATTTCTAAGCCGCCTAAATAATCGATGAGCAAACTGAATTACATCATATCACCATATCCGCCGCCCATACCTGCTGATGGCATCGCTGGAGTTTTCTCTTTTTCTGGCTTTTCAGCAATCAATGCTTCTGTGGTTAATAACATTCCAGCAATACTTGCAGCATTTTGCAACGCTGATCTTGTCACTTTAAGTGGATCTACAATGCCAGCTTTTATTAAATCTGTGAATTCAAAAGTTTGTGCGTTGAATCCAAAGTTTGGATCCTTGCTGGCTTTTATCTTTTCTATTACAACAGAACCTTCCCAGCCAGCATTATCAGCTATTTGTTTGAGTGGCTCTTCAAGCGCTTTTCTGACTATTGAAACACCTATTTTTTCATCACCTTCCGTTTTTTCTTCAAGCTTTTGCACTTCTTCAATAGCATGCACTAATGCTGCGCCACCACCAGCAATTATTCCCTCTTCAACTGCAGCTCTCGTGGCAGACAAAGCATCTTCTATTCTGTGTTTTTTCTCTTTTAGCTCTGTTTCTGTGGCAGCACCTGCTTTAATGACTGCAACTCCGCCTGAAAGTTTTGCCAATCTTTCTTGTAATTTTTCTTTGTCATAAGAAGAATCGCTTAGTTCAATCTCTTTTTTAATTTGCGCAATTCTGTCTTTTACTGCTTTTTTCTGCCCTCCTTCTTCGGTGATGATTGTTGTTTTTTCTTTTTCAACAATTACCTTTTTGGCCTTTCCAAAGAAGCTTTCTTCTACTTTCTCAAGCGTTGCCCCAGTATCTTCTGAAATAACTGATCCACCGGTTAAGATAGCGATATCTTCAAGCATCGCTTTTCTTCTATCTCCAAATCCTGGAGCTTTTACTGCAACACAGTTTATTGTGCCTCTGAGTTTATTGACTACGATAGTGGCAAGTGCTTCGCCCTCAATATCATCGGCAATTATCAGCAATGGTTTGCCTGCTTGAACAACTTTTTCAAGTGTGGGAAGCAGATCTTTTATTGCTGTAATTTTTTTATCGGTTATTAAAATATAGGCATCTTCTAATACTGCTTCCATTCTTTCTCTGTCGGTGATTAAGTATGGAGAGGCATAACCTTTGTCAAACTGCATTCCTTCAACAACTTCTAAAGTAGTATCAATTCCTTTACTTTCTTCAACGGTGATAACTCCGTCTTTGCCAACTTTTTCCATAGCATCAGCGATCAGATTGCCAATTTCTTGATCGTTGTTTGCAGAGATAGATGCAACTTGAGCAATGGCTTCTTTTGTTTCAACTTTTTTGCTCTCTTTTTTGAGTTTCGCAACAGTAGCTTGTACAGCCTTGTCAATTCCTCTTTTTATTGCCATTGGATTTGCACCTGAAACAACATTCTTTAAGCCCGCTTTAAAAATTGCTTGGCCTAATACAGTTGCCGTTGTTGTGCCATCTCCTGCAATGTCGTTTGTTTTGCTTGCTACTTCTTTGAGAAGTTGCGCACCCATATTTTCAAACGGATCTTCCAAATCTATTTCTTTTGCAATTGTAACGCCGTCATTTGTTATTGTAGGAGAACCCCACTTTTTTTCCAAAACAACATTTCTTCCGCGAGGCCCAAGCGTTGCTTTTACGGCGTTTGCAACTTTGTTAACGCCTCTTTCAAGCGCTCGCCATGCTTCATCGCTGAACATAATTTCCTTTGCGCTCATTATAATTCACTCTCCTTTCTTTTTAGTTTTTTATAGCGAGTATATCGCGTTCTTGCAAAATGATATATTCTTCGCCATCAATCTTGACTTCTGTGCCGCCATATTTGGCATAGATTATCTTATCGCCAACTTTTACTTCGAGCGGAATTCTTTGTCCATTGTCAAGAACTCTGCCAGAACCTACTGCGATAACTGTTCCCATCTGTGGTTTTTCTTTGGCGGTATCAGGTAAAACAATACCGCTTTGTGTTTTTTCTTCGGATGGTTCTTGTTTTACTACCACCCTATCGCCTATTGGTTTTAGGTTTTTGGACATTTCTTATACCTCCTTTCTTAGTTTTTCATTGTTAAGTATAACAACTTGTTAGCACTCTGTCAAGTGGAGTGCTAATTTTTTTTGTCAACCAAAAAATTTTCTGCGTGATATAATTTTCAATATGAAAGATTTAATCGCTGGAATTGATCTGGGTGGCACAAAAATTTCTTCTGGGATTATGACAAAAGACGGCAAAATATTGTCTATTAGAACTATACCTACTTTTGCGGATCGGGGAGTTGAGGTTGTAACAGATCGTATTGCACTTTGTTTTTTTGAAGCCTGCAAAATAGCAAAGGTAGATCTTTCAAATATAAGATGTGTTGGAATTGGTGCACCCGGACCTGTTGATCCGAAAACAGGCTTTGTTAATAACCCTCCAAATTTAGTTGGCTGGGAAAAAGTGAATTTAAAAAAAATAATGGGCAAAAAACTTTCTAAAAAGATTATGTTGGAAAATGATGCAAATTGTGCAGCTCTTGCAGAACTTTTTTTTGGTGCTGGCAAAAAATACAGAAATTTTGTTTATGTAACCATAAGCACAGGAATTGGAGCAGGCATTATCATTGACAAAAAATTATATTCAGGTGCAAATGGTTCAGCAGGCGAAGTTGGGCATATGATAATTGACTTTAACAGCAGATATAAGTGTGGTTGTGGGAAAATCGGACATCTTGAAGGTTTAGCATCCGGAACTGCTATAAGTAAAATTTACAATATATCCCCAATAGAACTGAGCAAAAATGCAAGGAAGAAAGACAAAAATTCTCTAAAAATTATTAACGAGGTTGGACATTTAATTGGATTAGGATTCACCAATTTGGTAAATCTTTTAAATCCGGAAGCTATTATTGTTGGCGGTGGCGTTTCAAATATTGGATCACCGCTTTTTTCCGCAATAAAAAAGAGTGTTAAAGAAAATGCATTAGCAGATGTAAAAATAATTAAAGCAAAACTAAAAAACAATGTTGGTGTTATTGGAGCAGCTTCTCTATGTATATCTCAATAATAAATTATGGCGCCGGCAATTTAAGAAGTGTTGAAAAAGCTCTTGAAAAATTGAATGTCAACTCTCAAATTACAACTGACAAACAAGTTATTAAAAATTCTTCGGGATTGATTTTGCCGGGGGTTGGAGCATTTGACAGCGCTATCCTTCAACTAAAAAAATTAAATTTGGTTTCACTTATAGTTGACGAAATACAAACTGGCAAACCATTTCTTGGATTGTGTTTAGGAATGCAGCTTTTGTTTGAAGAAAGTGAAGAAGGCAAAGAAAAAGGTATAGGGCTGATAAAGGGAAAAGTTAAAAAATTTGTTTTTGATCAACAGCAGCCACGCTTAAAAGTTCCACATATGGGTTGGAATAATATAAATGTAAAGAATGTTTCTTCTCCCCTGCTAAAAAACATACCACAGAATTCAAAAGTGTATTTTGTACATTCCTATTATTGTGTGCCTGAAAATAATGAAGATATTTTAGCAGAAACAAATTACGGCTTTGATTTTTGTTCAGCTGTCCAAAAAAATAATATTTTTGCCTTACAATTCCATCCTGAGAAAAGCTCTTATATAGGTCTGCAAATTTTAAAAAATTTTGGAGAACTTTGTAAATGAAATTTGAAATTATTCCGGCAATTGATATTTTGGAGGGAAAATGTGTTCGTCTTGAAAAAGGAGATTATAAAAAAGTCAAAATATATTCTGAAAACCCAATTGATATTGCAAAAAAACTAGAACAGCAAAACTTTAAAAGAATTCACATCATTGATCTTGACGGAGCAAAATTTGGTGCGCCCAAAAATATCAAAATAATAAAAAGTATTGCATCACAAATATCTATTCCTGTTCAAGTTGGTGGTGGCATAAGATCTTTGGATATTATAAAAGAGTTTTTAGACAGCAAAATAGACAGAGTTATTCTCGGAACAATCGCATTTGAAAACTTGAGTATTTTAAAAAGTGCATTGGAACTTTTTCAAGAAAAAATTGCAGTTGCGATAGATGCTAAAAACAATGTTATCCTCACAAAAGGATGGTTAAACATAACAAAATTAGATGCTATTTCTTCTGCCAAAAAATTGGTTGAAATGGGGGTAAAAAGATTTATCTACACAGACGTTTTAAGAGATGGCATGATGAAAGGTCCCAATTTTAATGCTATTTTGAGATTTGCCAAAAGCGTAGATGCAAAAATCATTGCTTCTGGAGGTGTTAGTAGCCAAGCAGATATTCAAAAGCTTTCAAATCTACACAAAAACATTGATGGTTGCATTGTAGGCAAAGCGTTTTACGAAGGTAAAATTAGTCAAGTTTAGTTTTTACTCTTCAAAAACTATATCAATAAAATCAAAAATCGTTTTTGGTTTTTTTACCAATTTGGATATTCTAAAAATGGCTATTTGAATGTTTTTCCTGTATTTGCTCATTTGTCTGTTTATTGAAGCCAGCCAATAATATTTGAAAATAGAGCTGATTTGTGTATCGGATAGTTTAAACAACATATTATAATCATCAATAACCTCATGTGTAATTTGTTTAAAAAATCGTTTATCAAAAAAATTCAGTTTATTATTTCTTTCCAAAGCGAATAAATATGTTACAATAAAGTTGAATAAATCCTCTAAAGGCACTCCGATTTTTGAAAAATCTTCAAAATCAATAACGCCGACAATTTGTCCTTGTTTATCCACAAATAAATTACTAATAAAAAAATCGCCATGCCTGCATATTTTCGGCACGTTTATCTGATCAGTAATGTTTAGGTTTGAAATAATATCGGAAAATTGATGGCCAAAATACTGTTCAAAAACTTCAAGATTTTTTTTCTGCTTGTTGAATATGTCTATAAAACAATTTTCATTCACCGTTTCTTTTGCTAAATCTTTCAGCCATGAAACTGCTGAACAAAAATATTGTCTTGTTTTTTCAGTATCAGCATCTGGTATAAGACCATTTAACAATTGGCCGTCAATAAAATTTTCAATCAAGACAGGATATAAATCATCAATTTTGCCAAAATATTTTATTGTTGGAATAGTTTTCTTAATTCTTTCAAATTTAGACAAAAATTTAATTGTTGCGTATTCTTTACGTATTATTTTATGGACAAAAACAGAGGTGCTTTCATCGGCAGTTTTGATAATATCAACCGCTTTGCCGTCATTAAATGTGACAAAAATTTTTGGCGCTAATGATATGTCGCGTGATATAAATGTTGGCAATTTTTTAAACGTGAGAAGAGCTCCAGAATTTAGGCTTTCATTTTTTGAAAGATAGATTTTTTTTATTTTTTCTATCATTGCATAAAATCATTTCACTTGTAAAAAAAACGTTTTTTAAGCTCAATTATTTTTTGCTCGCAAAATGCTACAAGTTCTTTATTGTTTTGACTTGAATATTTAACTTTAGCTTGCAGATAGTTTTTGTATGGAATGCATGAGACAAATTCTTCAAAATTAGTTGGCAAAAATAAAAGCATAACCATAAGTTTTTTAGCACTAAAATCCGCTCGTTTTCTTGCATCAATCGCAAATATATATGAGTAAAGTAAATACAGAGCCAAGTATTGGGGCAAATAATCCGGATCAATTTCAAGATTTTGGCAATAATAAGTATAAGCGCTGTTTATACTTTTGGTAATATTATTCTGAAATTGATCAATAATTCCAAAGTTTTCAATTTCGACGAGGGCATCAAATAATGCTTCTAAATAGGTATATACAAAGTGAATAAAATCAAAACAAGGAGGAGCATCAAGTGTAAAATCTTCCCAATCAATTACTCCGCTTATTTCCTCGTTATTTATGAAAAGATTTGATGCATGAAAATCTCCATGTTGAGAATAAATTCTTACTTCTTTTGTGCCTACTTGGTTTATTAAATCTAAAAATTTTGGCATTTTTAGCACATTTTCGATTTCAATGTTTTTACAAGCTACATTTTTTATAGTATTTTCCAAATATGCATTCCAAGTATTTGGTTTTGCTCCAATTGTCTTTTGAAAATAAATGAGCCAGTTAAGAGCTATTTGCAAGTTCTTTTGAAAAATATCTATAATAAATCTATTGCTAAAAATGTTTTGAGACATATCATTCCCATTGACAACGGTTTCGCCCAAAACAAGATAACCGTATATATTCTCAAAAAATTTAACTTCCGGGATCGTTTTTAAAAATATTTCATTAAATGGCATTGTTCTTAAATAGTGTAAATTACTTTTTTCCAATTCAAGTGAAGTGTTTGCATATTGATTATCAAAATATCTTGGGAATTTTACAATTAAAAAAGGTGTTTCAATATTTTTATCTTTTGCTTTAATGAGGATAGTTATTATTTGAACATTTTTATCTTTTATTTGTTTGCTTGGCAAAAGTATGCTTAATGGGTTTATTGAATATTTATCCTGTAAAAATTTTTCAATAAATGGAATCATGACTACTCCTTTGATGCAATTAAAAAGAACGACTCACAAAAATAATTTGCACCAAACAATTTTGATAATATTCTATACAACAAAAACTTGCCATATTTTTTATTCAATATTTTTTCAATCTCAGTGCTTTCAAAAGGAATTACTTTTGTAGCCAGAGCTCTATATCCTAGTTCGGGATAGTAAAATTTAATTGTTTTGAAACCCGATTCAATCAACATCTTTTTTAAAACATGTTTTGAATGTGTATAAGTTCTATAAGGAATTTTAAGTTTAGCTCTTGTCACTATATCTGCTATAAAACGAGGCATAAGTGTTGTGTAGGCAATTTTCTTTGTTTTTGAATAATGGATTAGATGATCATCTGGGGCGCCCAAAAAATAGTTGAAGCCAAAACGATTTTCTATGCCAATGAATAAACTCCCGTTGTGAGACAAAATTCTGTTTATTTCCTTTAAACATTTTAATTGTAATTGTTTGGGATCTTTATCTAGTTTATAGGAACCAACCCATTCTAAAACCCCATTTAATATAACACAGTCAAATTGATTGGAACCAAATGGAAGTATAGAATCATCTATAGGGGATATATGTATTGGGATGATGTTTTTTATTGACTCTTGTTCGCTTCTTAACTTGATAAACTTTAATGTTTGTAAGTTGCTGTCAGCAGCGACAACAAGACTGCTTCTTATTGAAAGCGGAAAAGTGTAAGAGCCAAGACCTGAGCCCAAATCCAATATCTTTGAGGACGTTGTAATAGGCAAATAAAATGAAGGATCTGCTCTAGAAGGAGATTCAGTCCAATTATATAAATCTTTTATTTCGGTTTTAGTGGATGTTAAAAGGGCTTCTTGCCAACCTACACTTTTTGTCTGCTCTAATAGTTCTTCCATTAGTTCTTCATTTATAATAGACCAAAATGTTTTCCCTGAAGCATAAGAAATAATTCCGTCAATTAAGTCAAATGATTTTCCGCAAGAATTGCAATTTTCCAATGGATATTCGCAGAAAGACAAACAATTTTGGCATTGAATTTTAATCTTTGCTGTCATTTTTTTTCTTTTTCTGCTTGTTTTATTAAGCCGTTTATTTTTTTTAAAACCTCATTTTTTGGATCATTGCTTATTTTTTCAGAGATAAATTTTTTTGCCTCTTCAATTAATCCTTTTCTTATTAGAGCTCTTGAATATAAAAGCGGAATCAAAGAACTAAAATTATCTTCATTAAATAATAAAATTGGATGGACAATTTTCTCAAATCCAAGTAATTTCTTTGAAATTTCCATTGCTTCATCGTTTCTGCCAAGATTAAACAATGCAATACACTTATAAATATATGGTTCAACATATTTTGGGTTAATTTCTATTGCTTTATCAGCATAAGGGAGAACATCCACATACTTCTCCTGTTCCATAAAGATTTTTGCAATATTAGACAAAGACGCATGCATAAAATCAACAGCAATTTGGCTGTTTTTAGTTTTGCAAATATCTACAACAGTTAAAAAGCTATTAAGTGCAGAATTATAATCTTTTAAGTGTGAATACTTAGTGGCAATAAGATATAATACTGCAAAATCATCTTTATTATTTTGGAAAAAACTTTTTAATACTTTAATTCTCTCTTTGGTTTTTTTTACCATATCATCTTCAGGCAGATGCAGCCCCCAGTGAAAAATTTTTGCGAAAGGATATTTTTCATATTTAATATTTGCATTTTCAGGAAAAACCAGTTGTTCGTTGATTTTTTTTATGAACTTTGCGCCGATATTGTTTTTAAAAAGTTTTTCCCTGAAATAGAATGAAGATTCAATCGTTGTTCCATATTGGCTTTCATAAATTGGCAGCATAATAACATCAGCCAATGTTGTGTTTATAAGTTCGCGAATTTTTTTAAAAGATGATTCATCAACATATTCATCTGCGTCCAACCAAAGAATCCAGTCTTCATTTGACTTCGAGATAGAAAAATTTCTTGCAGCGGAGAAATCATCATTCCATTCAAACTCAAATACCTTTGCTCCCATTTCTTTTGCTAATTTAATAGTGTCATCTGTGGATCCGGTATCAACAATTATTACTTCATCAGCGTATTTTATGTTGTTAGGAAGTGTTAACGCTAGATTTTTGCTTTCATTTTTGACTATTGAGCAAATTGCCAAGGTTTCCATTTTTATATTGCTAAATTTATTATTGCAAAATTATAACATAGAAATTATGATAAACAAGCAGTTTCAAAACATTTTGTTTTATAGGGTCTTAATAGTTATTGATAAATTTTTAATTTTTATTTTTCCCTTTATAAGAGTAGTTATCAAACTTCTTTTTTCTTTTAATACATAAAAAAACAAAAATTACTGCACAAGAAGCAGAATTTTTTAAAGTGTCAGAAAGCAATTTGTTCATTTTAACAAGTATATACATTTTGTGATAAAAATGGCAATGAATAAAGTTTTTGTGTGTGTGTTGGGAATAAAATTTTTATTAATGGAAATCTAGATATGGAAAATTGGAGAAAAAATCTTATCACAGAATTGATCAGAATAGATGATAAATATTGAATTAGTTTTTCATCAATCCAATAATTTTATCTACTGCCTTATGGCCTTTTTTTTCAGCAATTTTTTCTAGTAATATCACTGCATCTTCATATTGTAGTTCTTCAATAACTTGAGCAATGACATTTTCGTCAAAATCTTTTAAGAAATTACTTGCACTATCAGCGTTCATTTTATTTTCAGAAATGGCATTTAGAATATCATCAATAAGTTTTTGATCAATTTCTTTTTTTTCAATTGTTGGTCGTTTAACATCAACAAAGTTTATGTTTTTGGACTTTAAAACTGTTTTGTTAATCTGGCTTTCTAAAATTTTAATAAAATCATCAAACTTTTCTTTTTGTACTATTTTTAACTCTTTATTCATCTCTTTGAGCAATGAAACAATTTGGGAAAGGGCATTGGGTTTGTTTCTAATAATTTCTTTTGCAATTTCTTCGATAGTATTTTTACCAGATGAAACTTTATTTAGCATTTTATATGCAAAGGACTTTCTCTCTATAGTATTTTGAAATATTTGCAGTTCGCCTATTGCTTGTGATAATAAACCCATTGAAGAATCTTTTAATTCATTTTGCGGCATTACTCTTTGTATTGTATTCAAACAAACTTGCAATTCATCTAAATATTTTTGACATTTTTCTACTTCGTTTACAATCGCTGTTTTTTCTTGAAGATTAAATTTAGCATCGAATTTTTTGATTTCTTCTTGTAATTTTTGAATTTCCAAAGATAAGTTCGGAATATGAATACTATTTGGATCAATTTGCTTTAATGCGGTTTCTTGTGATGATTGTATTTTTTCTATAATTGCAAGGATAATTGTAGTGATATTGTTTTGGTATACGGACATGTCTTGATAATATGTTTGCCCATTACTATTTGAAAATTCTTCATTATTGTAGTGATTTGATTCTGAAGGTATTAACGTATTATTTTGTGCAAAAGGCATTTTTAATTCGTTAGATGATGTTTCGTTTTTGTTGTTTGTTGATTCCTTTCTTTTATCTTTCACTTGGCGTGAAGAAATTTTATTTTGCAATACATTGTAGATAAATGAGGGGAGTTGCAACTTAACTTCATTCATCACTTCATTTGGTATGTGTTTCATCAATTCCACTAAAAATCCATTGTTATCTGATATCACAATCGAAGAAAATTGTTTTGACAAAAGTGCTTTTGTAAGCTCTTCTTTTGCTAAATTAGAGATTACATAATTATGTTTATGCAGTGCATAGTTATAGATAAAGCCAAGTGTTTTAAAAATCTCAATAGTTAAGCTTTTGTTTTGTTGCAGTGTATTTACAAGCAGTGTTCCAAGTTCTTTAACAGCAGTTATTGCTTTTTGTTCATCGCTGTCAATCAACTTTTGAATTTGTGAGGCTATTCCGTTGGTTTCCTCATTATTTAACCTTTGGGATGTATGGCCAACTTGTTGTTCTATTTCTTTTTGTCGTTTGGCTTGTTTCTGCTGAGCATTAACT
>CAZQZN010000013.1:0-38301 GCA_964597815.1 uncultured bacterium
TCCTGATAGTCATTATCGTATTAGAGACGTATTAGTTGATGGGATATCACAGGGGGCGATAGGGAGATATACGTTTAGTAATGTTACGTCGAATCATAGCATAGAGGCAAGATTTATAGAGTTGTCGGTATTTACGATAGAGGCGACAGCTGGGTTACATGGGAGTATAGAGCCGAGTGGGTTAGTAACGACTGTTGAGGGATCGGATACAACATTTGTGATAGTTCCTGATAGTCATTATCGTATTAGAGACGTATTAGTTGATGGGATATCACAGGGGTCGATAGGGAGATATACGTTTAGTAATGTTACGTCGAATCATAGTATAGAGGCATTATTTGAGGCATCTTCAATTGATGTTATTGTTAATACACCAGAAGCAGCAGAATTTACACAGATAAAGCAGAAAAAGATAACAGCGAATTGGAAGCCAAATGGTAATCCATCAACTTTTGAATATTATTGTGAGAATATAACAGCTGGGACAAATAGTGGGTGGATAAGAGAATTAAGTTGGGAGAGCAGTGGTTTAGAGATTATGAAAGAATATTCGTTTAGGGTGAAGGCGAGAGCTTCAGCGACAATTGAATCGGATTGGAGGTATTTGGGTAGTGCAACGACTTTAGGATATATGACATTGGAAGGATACATAGATGGGATAAAATTGTTAGATGGGGATTCAATACCGAGTGATCTTACTTTTAAGGTTATGTCAATAAATTTGTTTACAAGAATTGCTGGGATAAAATCAGTACAAGTTGATGGGGTGGAAGTTGTTTATGATATTGTTTTGAAAACCGATAAAGAGATAATGTTAAAGTTAAGGGAATTATTATCCGTGGGTTCACATAAGCTAGTTGTAATAGCGTATGATGATGATGGTAATGAATATAAGCTTGAAAAGGTTGGTATGACGGTATCATCTGGACCAGTTGTAACAGTTGGGCCTACGTTGTTATATCCGAATCCTTATGATCCACAGAGAGGCAAATTAAAGATTACGTATTACTTATCTGTTGATACAGGAGTAGTGATATACGTATTTGATACGACAGGACGTCTTGTTTGGAAGAATAGCTATATGACAGGTAGAAACGGAGGCAAGGCAGGTTACAACGAGATAGAGTGGGATGGTGTAGGTATATTTGGGAAGTTGAGTAGTGATATATATGTGATAAATGTAGTAGAGCAATCTACAGGTAAAGTGATTACAAGGACTAAATTAATGATATGGAATGGTGGCAGATGATAGAGTTTAGATTAATTGGTAGGTTTTTTTTGAATGTTATGATTTTATTTTTAGCAGTAGGGGTAGCAAGGGGAGCAGATTTTATTGACATAGGATATGGGGCAAGGTCGATAGGGCTTGGTAGAACATTTGCTGGTCAAAAAGGGGATTCATACGGAGTATTTGGGAATCCTGCTAGTTTAAATGGTGTGATGACCGGAGAAGTAGTAAGTATGTATGGGCGTATGCAAGGAGATATTTCATATACTATGTTGGGATATGTTTTGCCAACGAGGTGTGGTAATTTTTTTGTTGGGTATGGGAATAATCAGATGACGGGATTAAGTTCAACAACAATAGATGCTGTAACAGGGAGGCCAGTTATTGTATCTGATTTTGAGTATAGGAATGATTTGCTTATGATAGGATATGAGAGAAGTATAAAGGAGAAAATATCAATAGGGTTGAGGCTAAAGTATTACAGCAAGGGTGCAGGAATAGTTGGTGGATATTATGGTAGTGGAATGAATGCAGATGCAGGTATGGTAATAGAAGCGAATGAGAGATTGACAGTTGGTGTAGTGGCAAAGAATATACTGTTGGGTGATATGGGGGCAATAAAGATTAGGAATGGGGATATAGAAGAGGCGCTATTTGAGGCGGATATAGGGATAGGTTATAAAGTTAATCCTAAATTAGGTTTATATGGAGATGTATCAATTGCGAAAGGTATTCCAACTGAGGGAAAAATTGGGATAGAATTAAAGCCTGTTGAGAGGTTATCAGTGAGGTTAGGAGGGGAGCAGAAGTCAGTTGGAGGTGGATCGAACTACATTAATTGGTCATGTGGTGTTGGATTGGAGATGGGGATATTTGGGATAGATTATGCGTATTACAATGACAGTTTGCTTGTAGATAACTCAAGGCATTTTGTATCTATATCAGTATTAACGCCAAATAAGACAGTTATGGGAGTAGAAACTAAAAAAGAGGGGTTAAAGAAATCTTTAGAACAGCCTAAAGATGAATCTAAAAGCGCAAAAGGTAGAGAGAAATTATCAGAGGTAGAAGGCAATCTAGGAGTTGAAGAGATAGAATACATTGTTGTTAAAGGTGATACATTGATTTCTATATCTAAGAAGTTAACAGGGAGTTCTGAAAATTATGTTAAGATAGCAAAAGATAATGGTATAAAGTATCCATATCGTATATATCCTAGCCAAAAGCTGAGGATCAAAAAATTAAGATAACCGAAAATACTTTTTCACCTAAGATGCAAATTTTGTCGTTTTTGTGTAAATAGGAAGACATATCTGAATTTATCTGCGGAAAATTAGAGCGTTAAATTTATCCTATGGTGCAAATTTTGCAAAAGATGCTTGACAATTTTGTCTGCTTTTTGTAAAATTTTGAAAAAATTTATCAGGGAGGAGAATATGAAAAGACGTTTAAGTTTTTTAATTGCTTTATGTTTAATTGTTTTTTTTCTTTTTGAGCAAGGTTTTGCGGTCGTTTTAACTTTTGCTAAGGGAGTGGCTAATTTAGATAGTGTTACTTCAAACAATTACTATATTGAGTGGTATGTGCGCTTTGCTCCAAATGTTGCTTTGGTAACAAACGACAATAATTTGGAACTATCTATGCTTTATAAGATAAGAGATGATTCTAGATTCAGAGGAGAAAAACAAGAGGTTAACTGGAGTTCTTACAGTTGGGATCCCAATAGCCGAAATTGGTTGGCTGACGCGGGCAAAGGCACTTCAAAGGATTCTGCGTATTATGGGAGATATGATTATGACGGAGCTTTGACTGCTCCTGTTGTTGGTTGGAAATCTTCTTCAAAAGCTGTCAAATTCAAAATTGATGCCAAAGTCAAATCGGGAGATTCCAAGACGGAAACAAAATATATTTGGGTTGTAAGATCATCTCCCCGCACAAATGATTCTTCACCTTATTATCGTTGGATGACATCAAGGTATGACAGGGCTGAAATTTATAAAGAGTTGGCTAATGTTTGGACCAATTTGCAAAACGATCCTGGTGGCAGTGATTTTAGCGCAGGCATGGACAAAATCATTGATATTAGCAAAGGTTTTGTTATGCCATCTGTTACTGATTTAGCTGGTTCGATTGGTGTTGAAAGCATAAATTTGCTTGGTTCTGGAGCTGCTTTGACTTCGGCACTGGCTGAAGTAAATGGAGTTCTTCTTAATGGTGTTTCTTGGCTGTCAACAGCTTCAAATCTGTTAGGGCCCGGGTTGAGGGATTCTATAATAAATGCTGTTGACAAACCAATGACGAAACAGGCGGCTAAGGAATGTACTTCTTTGTCTGGTGCTTTGAATAATGTTTATTCTGCCATGAGAGCTGATGGTGATGCAATGAGCGCTTACCTGTATAACTGGTATCCATCGCAATCGTGGAAACAAAAAATGATAGATGAAAGAGATGCAATAACAACTGCTTTGAACGCTGTTTCTTCTTCACGAAATAGTATAAGTGCTTGGAAATCCAGTTATGAGAATTTTTCTGGGATTGGTTTTGGAGTAGGATCTGGAACAACTGCAGCGGCAAATGCTGTTGCTGATAATTTAAACCAACTTCTTGATGGAATTGAGAAACAACTGACTTTTGACAAAGAATTGCTAAACAAGATGATAATATAGGAAGCAGTTTTTAACAATAAACTGGTTTTTAAGGTTTTTAATCAAAAAAACTCTGATTGCTATATCTTTTTAGTTGTTGTATAATTATGCCAATTGTATGCGCTTTTATCTTAAAAGTAAGATTTCTCTTTTATTTCTTATTTTGTTTTGTTGTTCTAAAACTTTTGCAAACGTCCCGATTAAAGAAATTGTTAAATCTGCATTACAAAATAATGAGCAATTGTTTATAGCTAAACAAAACTTAAATGCTTCAAAATCTAAAATGATTCAATGTTTTTCACAATATCTGCCAAATCTTTCTCTTCAAGCAAGTTATGCAAAAAACTATAATTCTCCAGTGATCAGTGAATTTAGTATTGGAGGCATTACAACAGAAACATATTTTGGATTTAATTCCCAAGCTGATTTAAAATCTTGGCAGGTAACACTATCCCAAAATATATTTTCTTTTGGAAGAATAGAATCTCTAATTCTAAATAGTATTGAAAATATGAAAAATGCTGAACTGGATATAAAAAAGATTGAACAAGATATTGTTTTTAATTCCCTTTCATCATATTTTCAGCTGGTTGCTGACAAAATATCTTTGGATTATGCAAATCAAAACTATGAAATCGCAAAATTATCTCTTGAAAAAACGAAAATTATGTATAAAAACGGAATGGCTTCTGATCTTGATAAAAATGAAGCTGAGTCCTCTTTTTTATCTGCCAAGCAGTCTATCGAAAAAGCAAACGATTCTTTGGGGTTATCTCTTCTTACATTTAGAAACGTTACTGGGATTGATCAAGTTGATTTCTCTTCACTTGATTTTATTGAAAAAGACGAGGAAAATTTTGTTGAAAATAGGAGATTTGAGGAAATAACTAATGAAGCTTATGAAAATAATCCTGATTACCAAAAAGCATTAATAAATGTGAATATCGCACAAAATAATCTCTTGTTTGCAAAATCAAATTTATTTCCTTCAATAGTTGGGCAAGGCAATTATTCGTGGTCAAATTCCAGTTATCAGACCAATCCAATCAATTTTGATCAAACAAATTGGAGTGTTGTTCTCAGCGCTAATTGGAATCTTTTTGATGGATTAAATACTCAGGCAAAAATAAACGAGGCTAATCATTTATTAGATACAGCAAAAGCAAATTTGGTTTTAGCAAAAAAAACTCTTGATTTTGAGATAAAGAAGTCATATTTTAATCATGTATCTGCGAGAAAGTCTGCTGAAATAGCAAAAAATGTGCTTGCATCACGACAAAAATCTTTTGAAATAGCAAAAGTCAAATACAAAAAAAATGCCATGTCAATAATTGATTTTATGGATATACAATCAAAACTTTCAAAAGCACAGCAGGATTATATTTTGTCCAAATTAAATTTATACATTTCATACCTGCAACTAAAAAAAACTGTTGGTACTCTGAATATAGAAGAGTTTGGAATATAATAGTATGAAGAGAAAATTAGTTTTTGTTTTATGCATAATTCTTTTTTTTCTATTGGTTTTCTATTATTTTTACAAAAGATCGATAGAAAATGTTGAATGTATTGGTGTAATTGAAAGTGAAAATAAAAATATTTATGCGCCATTTGCGGGCAAAATTCTTTATATTCCTAATAAAAAAGGGATGAAGATAAAAAAAGGTGATATTTTGTTTGTTATCGACACAAATTTCTTAAAAAAAATGATTAATCGGGCAGTATCAGAGGAGGAATTGGCAGAAAACTCTTCCGAAAAAGCAGCAAAAGAATATAAAAAACTTTTTAATCTTTTTGAATCAGGTGAAATTACTAAGGCGACCCTTGATAAATATAATAAGTTTGTAAATGACCAATATAAAAAATATCTCTCCAAAAAACAAAAGACGAACTATCTGATTTCATTGTTAAAACAAAAGAAGTTTTTTGCAAAAGATGATCTCATTATTTCTGAAATTAGGGCAAAACAAAATTCAATAGTTTCAAAAGGCCAACACATTCTAACTGTCTCTAATCCAAACAAAGTTTTTTTAATTGGCAATATATCAAAAAAATATTTTGATATTTTTAAAAAGGCTGGTAATGCAAAAATTCAAATAAAGGATTCTAGTGGCAAAATATTTTTTGCGAGAATTTCTGATGTCATATCTTCAGAAACAAAATCAGATCAAATAATTTTAAGGCTAGAAATTCCTAAAACTCAAAAAATATATTTTGATACTATTGTACGAGCAAAATTGATTTTGTCAACACAAGAAAGTTATGGAGGAGAAAAATGAAAAATAAAAATATTATTTTTTTTGTGCTTGGTGTTTTTGCACTAGGTGTTTTTGTCTTTTTATTTTTTAATAAATCGATTCCTGTTGTGGTTTGTGAGGCAAAAATATCAAAAATTGTTCCCACAGTCAGCGCTTATGGTGAAGTAAAGAGCAGATTTGCAGATCTTTCTTCCAAAAGTCCTTTAATGATAAAGAGCATAAAAGTTAAAGAAGGGGATTTTGTTAAAAAAGGGCAGGTTTTAGTTGAGTTTGAGAATTTTGAAACTAGTAAAAACGATTATGAAACTGCAAAAGAGTTATATGAGAAAGGGCTGTTGTCTTGGGCACAGTTTGAACAAGCCAAGATAGCTCTTGATAATTCAACGATAATCAGTCCCTTTGATGGCATTGTTGCGTATATTTCCAATAAAGTTGGAGAGACGACAATAATTGGATCTCCAGTTATTAAAGTTGTTGATCCAAACAGTACTTATGTTGAGCTTCAGATTGATGAATCTGATATTGCTGATGTAAAAGCGGGGCAAAAAGCAATAGTTTTCTCCGATGCTTTTCCGAATAAAGAGTTTTACGGAAAAATAGAAAAAGTTTCAAAAGTTGCTGAACTTAGAAAAGTTGCCGATAGAGTAAAAATTGATGAAGAAGATAAGGTTTTCAGGGCGCAAGTTAAATTAGACAAATTTTACCCGGAATTAAAAATTGGCATGAGCGTAAATGCCGATATTATACTTCAAACAAAAGAAAATGTTTTGGTTGTTCCAAGAGAGAGCATTTTTTCAAAAGACGGCAAAGCCTTTGTTTATCTTGTGAAAAACAACAGAGCTAAAGAGACAGAAGTGGTTTTAGGGCTTAATGACATAAATAATATGGAAGTTCTAAAAGGATTAAATGTTGGAGATATTGTCGTTTGCCCAATCCCTGATAATTTCAAGAACAATTCAAAAGTAAAATTAAATATATGAACGATTTTTCTCAACCTCTGTTGCAAATAAAAAATTTGAGTAAATCTTATTTTATGGGAAAACTTTCTGTGTCAGTTTTGCATAATATAAGTTTTTCGGTAAATAAAGGAGAATTTGTTTCAATCATGGGGCCTTCTGGATGCGGGAAATCGACATTGATGAATTTGATAGGATGTTTGGACAGACCAACTAATGGAGATATTTATTTAAAAGGTGTTAATGTTTCAACATTGAAGGATGAGGATCTAGCACGCATACGGAATAAAGAGATTGGGTTTGTTTTTCAAACTTTTAATTTATTGCCTAGAATTTCGGCGATTGAAAATGTTGAAGTTCCACTTGTTTATAGCGGAATAAGCAGGGCACAGAGAAAAAATAAATCATATTCTGCATTAGAATCAATGGGTATTGCGCAAAGAGCCAAACATAATCCAAATGAATTGTCCGGCGGTGAGAGACAAAGAGTTGCAATTGCGCGCGCGATAGTCAACGATCCTTCGATAATTTTGGCGGATGAGCCAACCGGCAATCTTGACAGCAAGTCCGGTATTGAGGTGATGAAAATTTTTGAAAGATTAAATAATTCCGGTTCAACAATAATTCTTGTTACTCACGATACAAATATCGCTATGTTTGGAAGAAGATTGATAAGGCTTTTTGACGGGAAAATAGTTGAGGATTACTATATAAGAAAATGAGCTTTTACGACACAATATTAATTGCAATCAGATCTATCTTTGCAAACCGGCTGAGATCAGCGTTAACAATGCTTGGTGTGGTTATAGGTATTGGATCAGTAATAATGCTTGTTGCAATTGGTGAAGCGGCAAAAGTTTATGTTATTTCTCAGGTTGAATCTTGGGGAATTGGGCCAACTGTTATTCAAATAAATCCGGGAAAAGACAGCACTGATTACACTTCCTTAATAAATAGTAAGTTGCGGTTAAAAGATGCGGTTATGATAAAAGAAAAATGTCCTTCGCTGATAGAGGTTTTGCCTATTGTTGCGGGAGTCGGCAAAGCAAAATATGGCAGAAGAGAACACAGCGTAAAACAGATCTGGGGAGTAACGGAAAATTATCCAAAAGTCCTTACTCATAAAATTATTGCAGGGAAATTTTTCACCAAAGCTGATGTTGACGGGAGAAGAAAAATTTGTTTAATTGGGATGACTGTTTCAAAAAAACTTTTTGGTAGATTGTTGCCGGTAGGAGAGAGGATAAAAATTGCCGGAAAAAAATTCCAAATAGCAGGGGTTTTTGAGGAAAAAGGCAAAATGCTTACTTATGATATGGACGATGTTATTGTAATGCCGATTACAACCGCAATGAATCTTTTTGATACAAACAAAGTTATAGAAATTGATGTTGTTGCTAAAAGCAAAGAGGCAGTTCCAAGCGCTGTTAAAGAGATAAAATCAGTTCTGGGGCAAAGGTTCTCATCTGACGAATATCAGATCACTACCCAAGAAGGAATGATGAAGATGCTTAATAACATAACAGCAATACTAACTTCTGTAATAGGTGGTATTGCGGCGATCTCCTTGCTTGTAGGAAGCATAGGAATAATGAATATAATGCTGGTTTCAGTAACTGAAAGAACAAAAGAAATAGGTATAAGAAAAGCTGTTGGAGCGAAAAAAATCGATATATTTTTTCAATTTTTGGTTGAATCGATTGTAATCAGTTTTTTTGGGGGAATATTTGGCATTTTATTTGGTTTGGCTGGGACTTTTTTAATAATGTATGTAATAAAGTTGAAAATGATAGTAGTTGTGTGGGCTCTGATTCTTGCATTTACGGTTTCTATTCTAATAGGAGTCATTTCCGGAGTTTATCCTGCGATGAGAGCTGTTAATCTTGATCCAATTGAAGCTTTGCGATATGAATGATTATTGAATTGTTGATAAATCTTTGGTTATTTTTTCTTTTGTTGTGTTATCAAAATCCACATAGATATTTTTTATTACGCCACTGGAATCAACCATAATTGTTAGAGGCAATATGAGTATTTTGTATTGGTCTAAGGCGTCTTTGTTTTTGTCGATTATACAAGGGAAAGAAATATTGTTCTTTTTTAGAAATTCGCTGACTTTGTTGATTTTTGATTCGATTGCTACAGGAATAACTTTTATATTTTTTTCAGTTTTTGATATTGATTCGAGGAATTTTAGATTTTGAACAGATGAATCACCAAAAATTGTATAAAAAGAAATGATTACAGGAGAACCATTCAAATCTGATATTTTGAATGAGTCGCCATTTGTTTTTGTTAAAAGCAAATCTGGTGCTTTTATCCCAATATTTATTGAATAAGCGATATTGGCACCTGTAAAAAGAAGAACAAAAACAAATAACAGGAACGATTTATGAATTTTTGGCATCATATATATTTTACCTCTTGATTTAGTATTGTCAAGGTTGGTAATATATCCAAAAATGGGGCAAATAACTGATAATGTGCGCAAAATAAATGATATTATTTTTGAAACTGCTCAAAGAGCAGGTCGTTCTTTTTCAGATATCAAATTAATTGCGGTATCAAAAGGTTTTGGGATTGAACAGATAAAAGAGGCAATTGACGCAGGGCTGACGAACTTTGGTGAGAATAAAGTTCAAGAAGCCCTTCCAAAAATACAATTTTTTAACAAATATCCGCAAATAAAGTGGTATATGATCGGCCATCTCCAAACGAACAAGACAAAAATCTGTGTAGAGTTTTTTGATGAAATCCATTCTGTTGATTCTATAAAGCTTTTGAAAAAGTTAAACGAACAGGCAAAAAAATGTGGCAAAATTGTTCCTGTTTTGCTTGAAGTAAATGTATCCGGAGAAGAGACAAAATTTGGCGTTCCATTTGAAAAATTTGAGAGTTTTATTGAAGAAGTAAATCAGACAAATTTTGAAAATGTTCAGATGCAAGGGCTTATGACTATTGCTCCCTTTTCACAAAATCCAGA
Source organism: uncultured bacterium (assembly GCA_964597815.1). Lineage (GTDB taxonomy): Bacteria > Margulisbacteria > WOR-1 > JAKLHX01 > JAKLHX01 > CAZQZN01. Next base: position 10,071 of record CAZQZN010000013.1, read on the forward strand.
GGACAGCAGGCCCTATTTTAGGAAACTGGCTTTCTTGGCAAAAAAATATAATTTTAGGCATCTATCAATGGGTATGTCTAATGATTTTGCTGTTGCAATTGAGGAAGGAGCTACTATAATAAGAATAGGCACAGCAATTTTTGGCCAAAGATTTTGATAAAATATCAAAAAGGAAAGGGGAGAAAACATGATAGATATATTTAATAAAGCAAAAGAGTTCATAGGTCTTGGTCCTGAAGATGAAGCAATTGAGCCGCCCATACAAAAAAGTGAGTCAATTTCATTAGATTATTCTTCTCAAAGGAAAAAAACCGATAAGAAAAGCTCTTCTGATTTAGAGATTTCTATTTTTGAGCCAAAGGCTTATGAAAACTCAATTGAGATATCTGCGAGACTCAGAAGCGGGCATCCTGTCATAATAAACATCAAATACTTAGATACAAATGAAGGGACCAGATTGATTGACTTTATTTCAGGCACTGCGTTTGCTATTGATGGACATATGATGAAGATTTCCGATACAATTTTTCTTTTAACTCCGTCAAATGTTTCGATTGCGAATTTTACAAGCGATCCTCAGAGTGAGGCGCAGAATAAGGATAATTTGTTCAAGCCAAGGTTTTAATCGATGCGCTTAAATTCAAAAATTGCTTTTATTGGCGCCGGCAAAATGGCAGAAACTATAATTTCGGGAATTATAAGATCAAAAATTTTTTCTCCAAAACAAATTGTTATTTCTGATATTGACAAAAACAGGTCTTGTTTCATAAAGCAAAAGTTTAAAATTTTTGCTGCAAAAGACAATTTTGAGGCGGCTAAAAACTCAGATGTGATTTTTTTGTCGGTAAAGCCACAAAACATTTCTGAGGTGATTGGCTCTATTTATGAAGCAATTGATTCAAAAAAGCTTGTTGTTTCTATAGCAGCTGGAGTTTCTTTGAAGTATCTGAGAAAAAAAATGCCAAAAGCAAAAATTATCCGTGTTATGCCAAACAATCCATGTTTGATTGGGGAGGGCATTAGTGCTGTCAGTGCAAGTAAAAATTCTGGCAAAAAAGAGAAAGAATTTGTAAAGAGTATTTTTTCGCTATTGGGTAAAGTTTTGATTATTGATGAAAAACATCTTGATGCTATAACTGGATTATCTGGTTCTGGCCCTGCTTTTATCTACTCAGCGATAGATGGTATGCTCTCAGCTGGGGAAAAGTTGGGATTATCAAGGCAAAACGCAAAAGTGTTAACTATTCAAACTTTCATAGGTGCTGCAAAAACAATGGAACAAGCAGACATGTCGGCTCAAGATCTGATTAATCAAGTTGCTTCTCCAAAAGGCACTACAATTGAAGGCTTAAAAGTTTTGGATAAGAGAAAATTTAAAAAGGCGCTTTTTGATGCTGTCATTGCTGCGGCAAAAAGAGCAAGTGAAATCAAAAAATCACTTGAAGGATCTTTGTGATGATTGTCTTTAAACCAAAACAAATATTTTTTCTAATTTTAATTGTTGTGATTTTTATCCAAGTTTCAAGCGCATGGGTCAACACAAAAGAACTGCTTTCTGAAATAAAACAGAAAGAAATTGCTGTAAAAAACAATCCAACTTCTCCTGATGCAATGTTTGATTTGGCTATAACCTATGCCTATACAAACAAAATAGAAGAGGGCTTAAATACATTAAAAAAAACTGCTGAATTGGCCAAAGATACAAAAAACTACGCGCGTTACTTGATAGAAAAATATTACAAGATTGTAGTGGCAAATCCCGGGGATTGGAAAGCAAGGTTTAGATTGGCTTTTGCTTATTATTTTGGAGGTTATAAAAATCTTGCAATGGTTGAACTTCAAAATATTGCTAATTTGGAGCCCAAAAATCCATGGCCATACGGATATATGGCTGTTATTGCCGCTGAAGATGAAAAATGGCAGGAAGCCATAAAATACATGAAAAAAGCAATTGCAATAGATTCAAAGGTAGCCGCGTTCCATCTTGGGCTTGCTCAAGGATATCAAAAAACTGGAAATAATTTAGGCGCTGTTTTGGAGACAGCTGAAGCTTTTCGCCTCAAAGCACTCGGGTATTGAGATGTTCAAGAAGATATTTTCGTTCTTTCTAATCATTTCATTAATATGGTTATTTTATTGGGCACTTTTAGTTCCTAAAGAAAGTTTATCGTTAAAAATTTCAAAAGAACTGCAAAAACAGACAAAAAAAATAGATCTCATGGTCAAAGGAGTTCTTTTAACAGAGATGATAGGGGAAAGGAAAATATGGCAAATAAGAGCTGTTGATTCTCAAATAAACAAGGATATGGGTATTGCAGTGTTAAGCCAAGTGCAGGGTATAATATTTAGCCAAAATAAACCATATTTAAACTTTGATTCTCCTTTGGTTAATTGGAATTTAAAAAAACAATTGATCAAAATTAACACTCCGACTGGCTCGGACAAAAACTATAAATTTTCAATGCCTTTCATCGAATGGTATTTGAAAGAAGACAAGTTTTTTTCGGAAGGAGATATCAGGCTTTTTTCAAAAAACGCTGAGATATCAGGCAATAAATTGACAGGTTTTCTTAGCCAAAAAAGTATTTTTCTAAACGAAAAACCTATTGCGCAATTTAGGAAAGGGAAAGATACAATAACTTTAAAAGCGGAATCTTTTGAAATTGATGGTGGCAGCGGCAATATTTTGGCGAAAAAAAATTGTTCTATAACTATGAACGGACTAAAAATTTTGGCAGACAATTTCGTTTTTGTAAGAAAATCAAATTTTGTTAAAGCGCAAGGGAATGTTGTTTTTTCATACAAAGATATTTTTGCTAAATGCGAAAAAGTTTCTTATTTATTTGGTTCAGCTGATGTTATTTTGGAAGGAAATGTTTTAGCAACAAGAGCTAGCAATACAATGAGAGCTGCAAGGTTGAAAGTCAATCTAAAAAGTAATAAGATTATTATGGAAGGGAAAACAGAAGTTTATGTTGAAGATGAAGAAATGGAGCTAAAAAATGACAACTGATTCATTAGTTGTTGCAGAAGCGCAAGAGATAATAAATGGATTGCCTTCTTCTTTTGACACAGCGATAATTGGAGGCGGGCCAGCAGGATTAACCGCGGCGATATACTGCGCAAGAGCAGGAATGAATACTCTTTTGATTGAGCGTGCTATATTAGGTGGCCAGATGTCAATGTGTTCAACGATCGAAAACTATCCCGGTTTCCCATCAGGAATTTCAGGAGTAGAATTGTCTGCTCGTTTTGAGGATCAGGCAAAACGATTTGGTGTAGAGACAATTTGGGGAGAAGTTCAGAGTGTTGAACTATTGCCAAAACTTAAAAAAATCAATCTAATTGATAACTCATTTACTGCAAAAACTGTTATTATCGCAATTGGAACTCAGCCGAAAAAACTTAACATACCGGGTGAGACGGAGTTTATGGGAAAAGGCGTTTCTTATTGCGCCACTTGCGATGGGGCATTTTACAAAGACAAAAAAGTTGTTGTTGTGGGCGGGGGAAATTCAGCCATACAAGAAGCTTTGTTTTTGACAAAATTTGCTTCAAAAGTTTATATCCTTCACAGGAGGGACAAATTACGCGCAGATTATATTTTAGCTGATAGAGCTATGACAGATCCCAAAATTGAGATTGTATGGGACTCTATTCCTCTCTCTTTTAATGGTGAGAAAAAAATTGAATCTGTCAGCATCAAAAATGTAAAAACTAACGAAACCAAAGAAATAATTTGTGATGGGGTTTTTATCTATATTGGAGAAGCACCTAATACAGCTTTATTTAGGGATGAAATTGATTTAACTCCAGAAGGATTTATTAAAGTTGATGAAAGAATGCGCACAAATATTGATGGCGTTTTTGCCGCAGGAGATATTTGCAACAAAAATTTCAGGCAAATCGCAACTGCTGTTGGAGATGGTGCAATTGCAGCTGATTCGGCTCGAAAATATTTAGAAAACATGTTATAATTTTTCTGTAATCACAAAAAAATTCTAATTAGGAGGATTAAGTTTTGGCAGTTATAACTATGCGTCAATTATTGGAATCCGGAGTGCATTTTGGACACCAAACTAGATTCTGGAATCCAAAGATGAAAAAATATATTTTTGCTGCAAAGAATGGAATACATGTAATAGATTTGCATAAATCAATTCCTATGATAGAGGCTGCATATAACTTTGTTAAAGAAACAGCAGAAAAAAATGGTACGATTTTATTCGTTGGGACAAAGAAACAGGCTCAAGAGTCAATCGAATCCGAAGCCAAGAGATGTGGAATGTTTTATGTCAACCAAAGATGGCTTGGCGGAACTCTTACCAATTTCAAAACCATGAGAAAAAATATTGCCCGTCTTAAAGAAATTGAAAAAATGGAAGAAACAGGAATTTTTGAAAAACTACCGCATAAAGAAGTCGCTTCTTTGAAAAAGGAGAAGGCAAAAATAGAAAAGATGCTTGGCGGGATAAGAGATATGGTTTCTCTTCCAGCCGCTATATTTGTCGTTGATGCAAAAAAAGAAGAAATAGCAATAAAAGAGGCGCGAAAGCTTGGCATACCTGTGGTTGGCATTGCAGACACTAATTGTGATCCTGATATGATTGATTACCCTATTCCGGCAAATGATGATGCTATAAGAGCTGTAAAGCTGATCTGTTCTATAATTGCAGACGCTGTTTTAGATGGGAGAAAAATAAGTGAACCCGGCACAGAAGGCCTTGAAATAAAAATTGATGAAACTCCAGATGAAATGGATCTTGTCAACGAGCTTGAAACAGAGGAAAAACTCCAAGATTTAGCCGCTGATGAATATTTTAAAGACATCACGGAAGACGCAACTGACTAACAACTGAAAGGAAAATAATCATGGCAATAACATCTGAAATGGTAAAAACTTTACGCGAAAAAACCGGTTGTGGAATGATGGATTGTAAAAGAGCGCTTGAAGAAACTTCTGGAGATATGGAAAAAGCAATTGATGTTTTGCGTAAAAAGGGGCTTGCGACAGCCGCAAAAAAGGCTGATAGAGTTGCAGCAGAAGGTACCGTCCGTTCTTATTTAGACGAAGCAAATGGGATAGGCGTATTGATCGAGATAAATTGTGAAACTGATTTTGTGGCGAAGAATTCCGATTTTCAAAATTTTGTCTCAGATATAGCTTTTCATGTTGCAAAATCAGCCCCAAAAAATGTTGATGAGTTATTATCGCAAAAATACATAAAATCCCCAGAAAAGACTGTTAATGATATCTTAAAAGAAACAATTGCCAAATTTGGAGAAAATACTGTTATAAACAGATTTGTCAGATATGAATCCAAAGGCATATTGGAAGCATATATCCATCTAAATGGTAAAATAGGGGTGTTGGTTGAGATAGAAACTAATTTAGACAATTCTTTGGTAAAATCTTTGTCGAGAGATATTGCACTTCAAATTGCCGCTTCAAGACCGATTTGTATAAACAGGGAGCAAGTTCCTCAAGAAATGCTTGAAAGAGAAAAAAATCTATTAAAAGAGCAGGCCTTGGCTGAGGGCAAACCCGAAAAAATTATAGAAAAAATGGTAGAGGGAAGATTGCAAAAATTTTATGCTGAAGTATGTCTTTTAGATCAGCCATTTATAAGGGATCAAGAAAAAAAGGTTTCAGATGTGATTAAAGAGGCCTCTTCAAAACTTGGGGGCAATATTATTGTCAAAAGATTTGATAGATACCAAGTCGGCGAAAAAGCATAACAGCCCTGTTCTGTATTTGATCGATGGAAATAGCCTCATATATCGCGCTTTTTATGCGCTTCCAGATACAATGCAAACTGCTACCGGGATTTTCACTAATGCCATTTATGGTTTTGTCAACATACTGCTAAAAATTATTGATGATAAACCCGATTATATTGCTATTGCCTTTGATAGGCCAACTCCCACCTTTCGGCATGAAAAATATCCGCACTACAAAGCAACCAGACAAAAGCAGCCAGAATCTTTAACAGAACAACTTACTCAAATAAAAGAAATCATTTCTACTTTTAATATTAAAACTTTTGAGGTTGATGGATATGAAGCGGATGATATTCTGGCCACTTTTGCTGTTAAGGCAGAGCAAAATGACATAAAAGTCAAGATATTTACTGGAGATAAAGATATTTTGCAAATAGTTTCTGACAAAATCAATGTAGTTTCTTTTATTAAAGGGATATCAGAAACTTTTGTTTATAATCCAAAAACAATTTTGGATAAATTTGGTATTTTACCTAGTCAGATTGTTGATTATAAATCATTGGTTGGGGATCAGTCGGATAATATACCTGGAATAAAAGGAATAGGCGAAAAAACTGCTGTTGGTCTATTGCAGAAATATCATACTCTAGAGAAAATACTTGAAAAAACAGATGAAATTGCGGGAAAAGTTGGTGAAAAAATACGAAATGGCAAAGAAGATGCATTGCTTTCAAAAAAACTTGTTATGTTGCGCACAGATGTTCCAATCGATCTAAATCTTGAAAATATCCGTTATAAAAATCCTGATTGGACAAAAATACTTCCAATTTTTGAAAAGTATGAATTTAAAAGTTTGCTGAAAAAGTATGGAGGAATTGAAACTGTCGGACTTTTTGCAAAAGATGTTTTGGAAAAGGCCCATTCTCAGAATTATAAAACAAATTATTTGCTTGCTAATGAATTAGGAAAAGCTTTAGAACTGATAGATTTATTAAAGAAATGTGATGAATTTGCTTTTGACACCGAGACAACATCTTTGAATGAAATTGATGCAGAACTTGTTGGAATTTCTTTTTCTGTTTTTCCCAATTCAGCCTATTTTTTGACAAAAGACCTGTTTTTTGATGAAAAAGTAAAAAAGGGAATAGTTGAGCTTTTTACTGATAATTCAAAGCTTAAAATAGGACATAACTTAAAATATGACTTAAAAGTGCTTGTCAAATATGGCATTAAAATTGAAGGCCCGCTTTTTGATACTATGATAGCTTCGTATCTTTTGGAGCCAACGCTTGGAAAACACAACTTGAAATATCTTGGAGAGAAATATTTGGGAAGAAAAATGACAAGTTTTGATGAATTGTTAATGGCACAGGATTCTAACGACATTAAAAACTTGAATATAAATGAATTGAAAAATTATGCTTGTGCTGATGCTGATGTTGCTTTGCAATTAAGAAAAATTTTAGACAAAAAAATCAAAGAGAAGAATTTATCAAAAGTTTTTTTTGAGATAGAGATGCCATTGATTGAAGTTTTGGCCAATATGGAGCTTAATGGCGTTTCAATTGACACAAAAAAGATGGCATGCCTTTCGGAAGAAATAGACAAAAAGTTAAAGCTGCTTGAAAAAGAAATCTATATAATTTGTGGTGAAAATTTTAATATTAATTCTACAAAACAGCTTTCAAAAATATTATTTGATAAACTAAATCTTCCTGTGTTAAAAAAAACAAAAACCGGCACTTCTACTGACGCTGATGTTTTGGAGGCTTTGGCAAATGATTATGAAATTGCTAGAAAACTTTTAGAGTATAGACAGCTCATAAAATTAAAAACAACTTATGTTGATACTCTACCAAAACTAATAAACGAGAAAACTGGAAGAATTCACACCTCCTTTAATCAGATTTCTACAGCAACCGGGCGGCTTTCAAGCAGTGAACCAAATTTACAAAATATTCCTGTTAAAACTGAAATTGGTCAAAGAATCAGAGATGCTTTTATTCCAAGAGAAAGTGAAAGATTTATTGTTTCAGCTGATTATTCACAAATTGAGCTTAGAATTCTTGCTCATCTTAGCGGCGATGATCTGATGGTTAAAGAGTTTCTAGAAGGCAAAGATATACATCTTGCGACGGCTTCAGAAATTTTTGGTGTAGAAATAGATCAGGTTTCAAAACAAATGAGAAACTTTGCAAAGACTATAAATTTTGGAATTATTTATGGAATGAGCGCTTTTGGTTTGTCAAAGGCCTTAAAGATAAAGAAAACTGAAGCGGAGCAATACATCAGCAAATATTTTGACAGATACAAAGGGGTAAAAAGATTCATTGATAAAACTATTAATTTTGCAAGAGAAAATGGTTATTGCCAGACAATAATGGGCAGAAGAAGGTACTTGCCAGATATAAACAGTAGAAATTTTTCTTTAAGGCAACAGGAAGAAAGGATTGCTGTTAATACTCCTGTGCAGGGAAGTGCCGCCGATATTATAAAAATGGCTATGATTAAAATATATGAAGAAATAAAAAAAATTAATCCACCTTGTTATATGATCTTGCAAATACATGATGAATTGGTTTTTGATTGCCACAAAAAAAATTATAAAGAATTAATTGAAATTGCAAAAAATATAATGACAAATGTTTTTGTTTTGAAAGTTCCCCTTGTAGTTAATATCTCCTATGGGCCGACTTGGGGGCTTGACAAATAGTTTTAGGTTTTTATAACTATTTACCCCTTTTATACAACAAAAAACTGAAATTTTTTCCTAAATATGCCGATAAAGATATAGATTAATATCTAAAAAAGGATGGGAACAAAATTGGGAGCAGTGAATTTTTCGCCAAGACAAATAAGAGTAATAAATGCCAATAAATGGTTTTCTTATAATCGTTTTCCCGAATCAAAAGTTATTGAAGGGACAAAGCTTCATCAAAGAATTAATTTTTCTGTTAAAATTAATGATTCTTTGGAAGCAGAATTGGGCAAAAACGTTGCTTCTTTGCCAAAAACAGATTTTGCCTTAGTAAAAAGACCAATTTTTAGAGGACAATTAGTTACAGTTGAAGATTTTGAAAAGGGTTTTGCCAATCCAAAAGAAGTTTTTGATTATCTTGTCAAAAATAGATTTATTCATCATAGTGGAATAATTGATGATGCAGTATATGAATCTGAAGAATATAAAAAACTAAATCCAACAATAAAATATGTTTTGGATTCTGTTAAAAGGAATGCTTTTTTTCTAAATTATGATATTTTGATTAAATCAAAAATTGCTGAAAATCCTATTGAATTTTTTGGTGTGATTGACAAAACATTGAAAAAACAATTTTCAATGGGGCAAATAGAGGAACAAAAAAAATCTCTCTGGACAGATAAATTAAGATATAGTTTGTTGTTTTATATTTTGTCTGGTGAAGATATAAAAATGACTCCTGAACAGCTTATATCTTCTGTCAACCATTGGTTTTCTGGGAAAAAGGATTATTTATACGGTTGTTATGATGTTGGGCGTAGCGTTTACCACAATTTTGAATTTGTTATTGATAAAAATTTATCAAGCCCAAAATTGTTAAGCCGTAATAGTGAAACCATAAGATGCACAAAAACAGATATGGTTCTTCGTGCAATTCATAAATTAGGAATTCCAGTTGTTTATTTGTCTGATCCATTAAAGTTTTTAGATAGTGTTAAATCTCTTGTTTTTTCTATTCATGCTCCTTTACACGCTGCTGGAATTACAGGGCGTTTTTGGGATTATTCAATGCAAGTTGATTTGTTTTTAGACACTTTGAAAGATGCAGAATTTGGCCAACCTCATATTATTTAGGTTCTCTCAATTTTTTAAAAAAGCCTTTCAAAATAGCAAGATATTCATCTTTGAGCCTTGTGTCTCTTATTTTTTCTGTTTTTGCTCTATGGTTTAGTTTTTTATTGTTTGTTATTTTTAAAACGCTCTTTGCAGCCCCGCTTTTTGGATCTTCAAGCAGATAATATATTGATTTAACCCTTGCTTGAATAAGTGCACCTGCACACATGGGACACGGTTCCAGAGTTGAATAAATCTCTACTGTGTGTAATCTCCAGGATTTCAATTTTTTTGAAGCTTTTTTTATGCAAAGTATTTCAGCATGATTTGTTGCGTCATGAAACTTCTCTTTTTGGTTGTGGGCTTTTGCTATTATTTTTCTGTCTTTCACTGCGACTGCGCCAATGGGGATATCATTTGTTTTAAGAGATTTTTTTGCTTCTTTTATTGCTTCTTCCATAAATAATAAATTTTGTTTTGGCTTTAATTTATAAAAAAATTTTCCCATGTCTACCTAAATTATAATATGATAAAATGATTTGTATCTAATATGGCTAAACCAACTGAAAAAATAGTAATGAATCAAAATGAGATTGACAGGGCCCTTAAAAGAATGGCTCAGGAGATTTTGGAAAAAAATTCTGGAGCGAAAGAACTAGTTTTTATTGGTGTTTTGGAGGGGGGAGTTCCTATAGCAAGGATACTTGCGGATATAATTCAAAATAGCGAAAATGTGAAAATTCCTCTTGGTGCTATAGATATTTCTTTTTATCGCGATGATTTGTCAATAAGAGGCAAAAATATTTCTCCTAAAAAGTCTGAAATAAATTTTTCAATTGACGGAAAAACCGTAGTTCTTATAGATGATGTTTTGTTTCATGGCCGAACTGCAAGAGCTGCGCTTGATGCCTTGAATGATTACGGCAGACCCGCAAGAGTTCAGCTTGCTGTGCTGATCGACAGAGGTTATAGAGAGTTGCCTATTCAACCAGATTATTGCGGAAAAAAAATCTCAGTTTCGCCTGATATTTCAGTTGTTGTTCAGCTTTCAAACGAGCGCGAGAAAAAGGTTTTTTTAAGGTAATAATTCTTATTTTGCTTAATTTATTCGAGCAGTTTATAATTATGGAAGCAAAACATTTTTAATTTCATTTATCGTGAAGATATGGAAAAATCTCAAATAACTTTTCTTGAAGCGTCAGCTGGTTCAGGCAAGACTCACAGCATTTCAATGCAGTATATAAAACTTCTTTTTGATGAAATAAAAATGGAGGGTTATTCCTCATATAGAACAATTTTAGCTGTGACCTTCGCTAAAAAAGCTGCGATTGAAATGAAAGAGAGGATATTATCAATTCTTAAAAAAATTGAATTTGGCAAGTTTGATAATGATGAAGAAAAATCATATTTGCTTTCAAATTTTGGCGCTGATTTAGAACAGCTAAAAATACATTCAAGGAACTTTATTGATAACATTTTAGACGATTATTCTTCATTTTTGGTTAAAACTATTGACAGTTTCTTTAATGACATAGTTGTTTCTTATTCCCATAAACTTGATTTGAGGCCAAACTTTGAGATTATTGACAATGCAGATGATTATATACTCAAGTCAATTGATTTTCTCCTTGAAGATAGCAGCATAAACAAAAAAATACTTGAAGCATTTGAAAGTTTTATTGACAGGGTTTTATATCTTGAAAACAAGATCACTTGGGATCCGAAAGGCAAAATCTTTTCTATTTTAAAATCTTTGTACAGCATTCAAAAAACTTATGGTGGAGAGTTTGATCTTTTGGATTTGCCGACAGAAAAAATATTAAACAAAAAGGAAAAAATCATATCACTTTTGCAAGAATTGTCTTCGGAAAAAAGCTTGTCTTCGCTTGACAGCAGGTTTGTTAATAGCATTTACAAAATATTAAATTTATCAAAAAATTTCAGCTTGAAAGATTTGGGTGCGTATTTTGAACGTGATGAATTGCCGGTAAAAAAAGGCGCTTTTGTTAATGAAAGCTGTAAGAAAAAGTGGCGCCAGATTAGAGCATTATTGAAAGAGGTGTTTAAAGATGAAGCATTTTCAAAATACTCTCCTTATATCAAAATATTTAAGATGATTGATAAAAAGTTGAAAGAATTATCCTTGAAAGAAAATGTTTTTTTTATTTCGGATTTTAACGATGCTGTAAATGAATTGCTTGAGAAAAAGTCAGTTCCTTATGAGGAAATGATATTAAAATTGTCTGCAAATATCAGACATTATCTAATTGATGAGTTTCAGGACTGTAATGATTTTCAGTGGCAGAATTTTTCGCCTATGGTTGATGAAGCGCTTTCTAGTGGAGGATCCCTTTTTATTGTTGGTGACAGAAAGCAATCTATTTATAGATTCCGAGGATCTAACCCGCTTTTGTTAAGAGACATTAAGAATAATTTTATAAAATTTAAGTCTGAAGAATTATACCTTGAACAAAACAGAAGAAGCGCTCCTGAGATTGTAAAATTCAATATAGAAACATTTGGGAATAAAAACCTTTCATCTTTTTTAAACAACATAGATGAAGATTTTTTTGTTCAAGAAATTTTAGATGTTTTTAAAAATGTTTATCAAAAAAGTTTTAATGAAAGTTATAAAGGTTTTGTCTCAATTGAACATGTTGGAGATTTGCTTTCTAATGAAAATGATGAAGAGATTGAGATTATAAAGAAAAAAACTATTGAAAAAGTAAAACTCCTAAAAACAAAATATAATTATTCAGACATATGTATTTTGTGTAGAGAAAATGGACAGGTTAAGGACGTTTCTTCTTGGCTTATTGAAGAAAATATACCAGTTTCTTCCCAGATAACACTTTCAGTCTTTGAAAATCCTTTAATAAAAGAATTACTATCGCTATTATCGTTCTTTTCCTCTCTTGTTGACGATTTATCGTTTGCCTCATTTATAAGGGGTGAGATTTTTTCTTCTGCAACAAAAAAAGAAAAAGCAGAAATTGAAAATTTTCTATTTCAATACAGATTAAATGGTGATAAAAAATCAAAAGCGCTCTATTTAACTTTCAAAGAAAAATATGGAAATATATGGGATGAATATTTTTCAGATTTGTCTAGAACTGTCGGGTTCGTTCCTGTTTATGAATTCATAATAAGAATCTTAAGCAGATTCTCAGTTTTGGAAAATTTTCCCAGTCAAAGCGCTTATATTTCAAAGCTATTGGATTTTGTTTTAGTTTATGCTTACAACACAACTAATATTTCCGATTTTATGGAAATAGTTGAAGGCAACAAAGATAATGCATATGTAAATCAGGTGCATAATGATGCGGTGAACGTTATGACAATACATAAGGCAAAAGGTTTGCAGTTTCATTCTTGCATAATTCCTTTTTTAACCTTTGATGTAAAAATATCTAAACTTAACAATAGTGGAAATTATCTTTTGGATAAACAAAATGACCACATAAAAATAGTTGACGCTACAAAAAAATATGCAAATTTTGTTTATGAAATAAAAAAACTTTATGAAATAGAATATACAAAAGCTCTGTGCGATGAGTTAGATGTTTTATATGTTGCTCTCACTCGCCCGATTTTTAATTTGATTGCTTTTATCCCGGATAAAGTTGGAAACAAAAAAAACATTGCAAAAGATTTAATTCCTGCTCAGCAAATTGGAACTTTCTTGGCGCAAACTAAGTCCTTAAAAAAGTCAGATCTTTTTGATAAAATCGAACTAAATTTTGAAAAAATATCCGATCCAACACAATATATTAGAGGTGATGATTTTACAGAGATGTCTGCAGTAAATCGGGATAAAATGGTTTTTGGAGAAATAACTCATTTTATTCTTTCAAAAATAAATGATTACAAGAGCGGATTGACAGATGAAATTATTGAACTTGCAAAGAATCAATTCCCTTTTTATGACATATCTATTCCATTGAAGTTGGCAAAAAACATAATAAAAAATAAAAATACAAAAAAATTTTTTGAAGAAGGACTTAATGTTTTTACTGAAAAAGAAATTGTAACCATAAATGGCAGAGTTATCCGGTTGGACAGGTTGATAATAAAAGATGATGAAGTTTGGATCGTTGATTTTAAAAGCAGTGAAGAGGATTCCTTTGATCACATTGAACAAATTAAAAATTATAAATTGGCAGTTTCTCTAATTTTTCCTCAAAAAAAAGTCAGAGGTTATCTGGTTTATTTTGATTCACAGAAAGTTGAGGAGGTTTAGTTGGCTAAATTTACTTGTATTGATATTGCTTCTAATTCTATAGAATATTTGGCTGAATCTGTTTTGAATAGTCAAACCGTCAAAAACGATTTAAGTAAAGTTTTATGCATTTTCAGCAATAGGAGAGCATCTCTTTATCTTTTAAAAAATCTTGCTGAAAAGTTAAACTCAAGTTATTTTCCTCCAAAAGTATTAATCGACGATGACTTTGTCAGAGAAATTCTTTTAAAGCATGATTTTTTTAGCGATATTCCAATTCAGGAGTATTACTATTTAATTTATAAGATTTCCAAAAAAATTGCTCCTGGATTATTAAAAGATAAAACTTTTCCTGAATTTCTGCCTTGGGCAAAAGAAGTTACGAATTTGATAGAGCAAATGGACTTGGAAGATGTTGACAATGATTCGCTTAAAAATCTGTCTCAAAATGCACAGATTGGTTTTGATATTCCGCCAGAGATAAGTCGCTTATTACAAGATATATTTCATTTAAGAGAAGAAATTCATAAGAATATGGAAAAAACCAAAAGGTATTCAAGAGGATATCAGTATTTAAAAGCAAGCCGTCTATTTGACGAAAAAGATGTTGAAGATTACGAAAAAATTTACATATTTAATTTTTTCTATATTCAAAAAACCGAAAAAAATATATTTTCAAAACTTGCAAAAATGGATAAGGTGGAATTCATTTTTCAAGGTGATGAAAGAGATTGGAAAATTTTAAAAGATAACGCAAATTTTTTTGGTGTTGAATTAAAAACTTCAAAATTACTAAGTGAAAATAATTTCCCAGAAATAAAAATATATAAATCTTCTGATTTTGAATCGCAGGCAATTATTGTTCAAAACCTTATAAAAAAAATGCAGCAAATTGGATTAAACACTTCAATAGTTCTGCTAAATAATGATTCTCTTTTGCCTACAATTTCAACAATTTCCCCGTATGTAGAAAATTTTAATTTGTCGTTAAAATATCCTTTAAACCGTGCCTCTTTTTATGAGTTAATCAGTTTAATTCTTAATGCTCAAATATCAAAAAAGGGAAATGGCATATATTATGCGGCTGACTATCTTAAAGTCATACTTCATCCACTTGCGAAAAACTGGGAACAATTTTATGACAGGAGAAGTTCAAGGATTTTGGTGCATTCAATAGAAGACATTTTGCTCGGCAGAAATGTGAATGCTAAGGATTCTCTTTCTGGCAGGATATTCATCGCTTTAAATTCAATAGAGCAGAATAGTTTTTTTGACCATGATGAGCAAAAGCACATTAAGAATTTTCATAAAACATTGTTTACTTCTTGGGAGTCAATAAAAACAATTGGTCAACTTTTTGAAAAAATTTTGGAATTAGCCAATGTAATTGTTAAATTCAGTATACTAAAAAGCCATCCGATAAATTACGCTCTTTGTAATTCTTTTTACCAAAAATGTCAGGAATTAAAATCGTCTCCATTTGCAGATGAAGAATATTCATTTGAAGAAATGCAAATGGTTTTTGAAGAAATAATGGCTGAAGAATCAATAGGTTTTCTTGGGACTCCGTTAAATGGCCTGCAAATTTTGGGCCTTTTTCAATCACACTCAATAAATTTTGATAATGTATTTGTTCTTGATGCGAATGAAGGATTTTTGCCTAAGGCATTGTCCAGCACATCTCTTTTGCCAAAGGAAATCCAATTTATTGCCGGAATTCAGAGAGCAAGATATTTTGAGGAAATTCAAAAATACCAATTTTTTCGTTTGATTTTTTCTTCAAAGAAAAGTCATATTATTTATGTTGATGATGAACGTGCTGAAAAGAGCAGATTCTTGGAACAGTTAATGCTTATAAATGAAAGATCTTCATCTCAAAAGAATATAAACCAAATTATTTTTACAAATCAGATCTTGCCTTTGCCCGCAAAACAAAAGATTAAAAAAAGTAAAGAGCACATTAAATATTTGGAAAATAGAGAATTTTCGCCGACTTTAATAAATACTTACCTTTCCTGTCCGGCAAAATTTTATTATCAATATATTTTGGGCTTGAAAGAAAATGAACAGCTTTTGGTGGATATTGAGGCTAATGAAATAGGAATTTTTTTTCATGAACTATTACATGACCAATATAAAACATTTTTGGACAAGAAACCAATTATCGATGAAAAATTTTTAGAAAAACTTCTTGAAAGTGCAAAAAATAAATTCAAAAGAGAATTTTCCAGCAGAATAGGCGAGGGTGATTTTTTATTATTTAAATCCATTAAATTTGCAATTGAAAGATTTATTGAAATAGAAAAAAATTTTAACATAAGAAAATTGATCAGATTAGAAAAAGAATATGATAAAAATTTTAATGTCAACGGTAGAACCATAAAAATGAAGGGAATAATTGATAGAATCGATTTGCTTGAAGATGGCACGTACCGTTTAATAGATTATAAGACAGGAGGTTTGCAGCAAATTCCTTCAAAAGATGATAAAAAATTGTCAACACTGACAGATCGCACAGATATTAAAAAATATGTAAGGTCTTTTCAATTACCGATTTATATCTTTTTAATGAGTGATAATTTTAAATTTGGACAGATTGAGCCAATGCTCATTTACTTAAAAGAATCAAGGGTTGAGAAATTATGGAAAGATGAAATGTCTCTGTCAGAAAAAAAATCCTTGTTTGATATATATCTTGCTTCATTGGGAAAAATAATTGAGGAAATACTAAATCCAAATGTGGATTTTGAAACTGATGATGAAGATGTTAGATTGTGCGAAATGTGTCCTTACAACAAAATATGCAGATGAATTTTTTAAGGATTGACTCAAATTTTTTTGGCGGTTAAAATAAGAACATGACAATTGGAATTCTTTCATTTATCATTGGTTTTATTTTAGGGGTTCTGCTGACTTTGGCTATAAACAAATATCATTTATCTCAAATGAAGGATTCTTTTAGAGCACTTTCTTCGGATGTTTTTTCTAAAAATGCTCAAGACTTTCTTTCAATGGCAAATCAGGTTCTTGAAAAATATACAAAAACAGGAGAGACAGTTCTTGACAGCAAAAAACAACTCATCGATCAGACACTTGTCAATATCAAAGACGATCTAAACAAAATTGCTGATCTTATGCGTACGCTTGAAAAAGACAGAGAAAATAAGTTTGGAGAAATTTCAAAACAATTGGTTTACACTTATGAACAAACCTCAAAACTTCAGGAAACAACAAAAAAATTGGAAAACGTTTTAGCAAGCACAAAAGCAAGAGGCCAATGGGGTGAGAGAATAGCGGAAGATGTTTTACGGCTTGCAGGTTTTATTGAGGGCATTAACTACAAAAAGCAAAAAATTTTGGAAGGTTCTGGGAAGAAACCGGATTATTCTTTTTTCTTGCCGCAAGGGCAAATTGTCAATATGGATGTAAAATTTCCTTTAGAAAATTATCGAAATTATATTGAGAGCCAAAGTGAAATCGACAAAAAACATTATAAAGAGTTGTTTTTAAGAGATGTGAAGAACAGGATAAAAGAGGTTACTACCAGAGAATACATAAATCCCGAAGATAACACCGTAGATTATGTAATCCTTTTTATCCCAAACGAACAGGTTTATTCATTTATTAATGAGATTGACAATACAATTTTAGATGAAGCGCTAAAAAATAAAGTTGTTTTTTGTTCTCCATTGACTCTTTATGCTATTTTGGCTGTTATAAGACAGGCAATGGATAATTTCAAATTGGAAAAAACAGCGAAAGAAATGTCCGGCCTTATTGGGGCATTTTATAAAAACTGGATGATGTTTGTAAAATCTTTTGAAAAACTTGGCAAACTTCTTGATAACGCTAAAGAAGAATATACTTATTTGTTGACGACAAGGCGGAATCAGCTTGAAAGACCTCTTAAACAAATAGAAGATTTGAGAGTTCAAAAAGGAATTCAAATTGTGTCGCTTGAAGTTAGTCAAACAAATGAACTCACTGAGTAATAAAACTATTGCAATTTTTACTAAAAATATTACAATTTGTATAATTTCCAGAAAGGAGATAATTTATGACAACAAATTATAAAGTTGAATTGATAAGAAAAGGCGATTCATTTATGAACGTAAAGACAAAAGCTGGAGAATTTACCATTGATTTAGATGGAAAAGAATATCCAGCACCATTGGAGGTTTTTCTTGCTTCTCTTGGAGCCTGCATGAGTTTTTATATTAGGAAATTTATAAACAGCTTAAATATTCCTTTTGATATTTTTAAAGTTCAAGTTGATGCGGACCTTATTTTGGAGGGAGGTTATAAGTTTAAAAAAATAAATGTTTCGATTGACACTGATGGGGCTGTTTTGGACGATGCAAAAAAACTGTCCCTTATTCAATTTGTAAAAAACTGTCCAGTTCACAATACATTAAGAAGCCAGCCTGAAATAGAAGTAAATGTGTTGTAAGCCGTTAAATAATCTTTCCTAAAACAAATTCGGGAAATGCTTCTTCAATTTTTGCCGTGATGAAATTGCCGATTGATTTTTTTTCTCCAGCCACAAAGACTCTTATGTAGTTGTCTGTCAGCCCCTCAAGCATCTTGGTTTTTTTGTCTTGGGATTCAATGAGAACATCAACATTTTTATTGATGAATGATTTGTGGTATGAAAGCATCAGTTCGTCCTTTGTTTTTTTAAATATTTCTGCTCTTTGAGAAATAATTTTCTGAGGGACTTTATCTTTCATCAAAAACGCTTTTGTGCCGGGCCTTGCAGAAAATCTGAATATATGAAGTCGGCTGAATTTTAATTCTCTGCAAATTTTTATTGTGTTTTCAAATTGTTTTTCAGTTTCTCCGGGAAAACCTACGATTACATCGGTTGAAATTGCAATTTTTGGAATTTTATCTTTTATTCTTTCAATAATTTTTATGTATTGTGAAGAATTGTATTTTCTATTCATTCTTTCAAGAATTTTGTCGTCCCCGCTTTGCAAAGGGATATGTAAATGTTTGCAAACTTTTTTATTGCTTGCGATTTTTTCAATCAATTCATCCGAAATATAAAGAGGTTCTATTGAACTAATGCGCACTCTAAATAGTTTTTCTAATTTTGTAATTTCTTCAATTATTTTTATGAGATCGTTGTTGGCTCCTGTATTTATGCCTGTTAATACTATTTCCTTTATTCCGTTGTCAACAAGTTTTTTTGCCTTTGCAATAACTTCTTCTGTATTAATATTTGTTTCTCTTCCTCTTGCAAAAGGAACTATGCAATATGAACAAAAATTATTGCATCCGTTTTGGATTATGAGATTTGCTCTAAATCTTTTGCCTTTAATATCTATTATTTCATCCGTTTTAGGGAGCTTTTTATCAGCTATATTAAGCAAAATTTTTTTGAAATCCTTTTTATTTTTCAAAATTATGACATTTTGATTGTCGAACAAAAAATCGGGTTTATTGCCGTTGATGTTAACATAGCAGCCAGTTATGATAAGGTGTTTGCATCTTTTTAGCACGCTCCTTGCGGTTTGTCTAGTTTTTTTATCAGCGATTTGCGTTACTGTACAAGTGTTTAAAACCGCGATATATGATTTCTGATTAAAATCTACAATATCCAAGCCAAATTCCTTTGCTTCTTCAATCAAAGCAGAGGTCTCCGCTTGATTCATTTTGCATCCAAGTGTATGAAATGAAATTGTGTTCATTTTTCAGCTATTACAACGCGATCTATGCCGTTTAAATCTTTTTTACTGTAAATTCTGGAATATTCATATGAGTTTTTAATTAGATCAATTACTTTTTTTGATTGTTCATAACCGCATTCAAGGATTAAATATCCATTTTGTTGCAAATAATTATGTGCTTCTTTGCTAATTTTTCTGTAAAAATCAAGGCCATCTTGGCCCCCATCCAAAGCAACTAATGGTTCAAAATTTTTTATTTCTGGCTGAAGGTTTTGGATTTCAGCAGTTTTGATGTATGGTGGATTTGACAATATTAGATCGAATTTCAAATCTTTATTTAAGTTTTCAAATATATTGCCTGCAATAAATTGTACGTTTCCATCTGTTTTATGATGTTCTGAATTTTTTTGGGCAATTTCCAATGCTTTTTGGGAAATATCTGTCGCAATTATTTTTGTGTTTGGGCAGTATTTTGCAATGCTTATTGCAATGGCTCCTGATCCAGTTCCTATTTCCAAAACATTTGTGTTCTCTTTGTTTAATTCTTTGATTATATCGATTGCACTTTCAACCAAAATTTCTGTTTCAGGCCTAGGTATTAACACATTTTTATCTACAATAAAATCCAATGACATAAAAGATTTTCGCCCAATTATATATGATGTTGGTTCTCTTCTTATTCTGCGGATTATTAGTTTTTTAAATGCTGCAAGTTCTTCTTGATTTAATACTTTTTCAAACATTGTGTATATTTGAATTCTTTTGATATTTAATGCGAAAGATAAGAGAATCTCTGCTTCGAGATGTGGTTCTTCGATTTTGTGGTTTTTAAAAAAAATTGTTGTCCAATCCAATAACGATTTTATTGTCCAGTTCATTGTTTTGGAGATGACTCTTTAAGTTTAGCAATTCTGTCAGCATTAGCAAGTGCGTTTATTATCTCATCAAGAGCGCCGTCCATAACCTCGTCTATGTTGAACACTGAAAGGCCAATTCTGTGATCTGTAACTCTGTGCTGAGGGAAATTGTAAGTTCTGATTTTTTCACTTCTGTCTCCGGAACCCACCTGTATTTTTCGCATTTGGCTGATTTCATTTTGTCTTTTGCTTTCTTCAAGCTCGTACAGGCGAGCCCTTAAAAGTTTGAATGCTTTTGTTTTGTTTTGAAGTTGAGAGCGTTCGTCTTGGCATTGCACAACTATTCCTGTTGGTAAATGTGTTATTCTTATTGCTGTGCTTAATTTGTTTACATTTTGTCCTCCAGCGCCGCCTGATCGGAATACATCAATTCTTATGTCTTTGTCATCAATTTTTACATCCACATCTTCAACTTCTGGAATGACTGCAACAGTTGCGGCAGATGTATGAATTCTGCCGGAAGCTTCAGTTAAAGGGACTCTTTGGACTCTATGAGTTCCACTTTCATATTTTAACCGGCTGTAAGCGCCTTTGCCCTCAATTAAAACTATTGCCTCTTTATACCCTCCAAGGCCTGTTGGATTTGAGTCTACCATTTCTATCTTCCAGTTTTGTCTTTCAGCATATCTGATATACATTCTTAGCAATTCGCCGGCAAACAATGCTGCTTCTTCACCGCCTGTTCCAGCGCGGATTTCAAGAAATATGTTTTTTTCATCATTAGGATCTTTTGGCAGCAAAAGAATTTCTATTTCTTTTTTTAAATCTTCTTCTTTTTTTTCCAGTTCTTTAAGCATTTCTTTAAGTTCTGGATCTTTTGAGTTTTTTATTTCGTTTATGTCATTTATAACAGATTTAAACTCTTTTGATTTTTCAACTATTTCTTTTATTTCTGAAAGTTCTTTGCTGTATTTTTGAATTTTTTCCCTGTCTGACAATATATTTGGATCTGAAAGTAAATTTTCCAGTTCTTTGTATCTATCTTCGAATTTTTGCAGTTTTTCAATATAATCCATAATTCTTTTCCAATAAATTGTTTATATGGGATAGCGTTTTAGCACAAAAGAAAATCTTATTTTGTAATTCATCTAAGGATCTTTTGTTAAGTAGTTTTTTTGGCTTTTTCTTTTTTAGCCGCTCTAACTTTTTTCTTTTTTGGGGAAATTGGTTTTGATGCGTATTTCTTTTTGAATTTGTCGACTCTTCCTTCGGAATCGATCAGTTTTTGTTTGCCAGTAAACAATGGGTGGCAATTGCTGCAAATGTCAACGCGAACGGATTTTTTTGTTGAGCCAATTTCAAATTCTGCTCCGCACGCGCATTTTGCAATTACAGTATGATATTCAGGATGAATTTTTTCTTTCACAAATTGATTATAACACACACATTTATTTTGTAGCAAGGCTGAATTGAAATTCTTTCTCAATTTGTTTACAAGCCAATTTCTGATAGTTTGAAAGGTTTTTAACATGTTATAATTTTTGAAAAGATTAGTAGGAGTTTAGTTATGGCAAAGAAATATAATGTTGCAATTTTGGGTGCGACCGGAATGGTTGGAAAAGAAATGTTAAAAGTTCTTGAAGAAACAGATTTTCCCGTTGCAAAACTTTTGCCGCTTGCTTCTAGCAGAACAGCGGGGTCAACAGTAATTTTCAAAGGGGAAGAGTATAAAGTTGAACTTGCACAGCCGGAATCATTTGAGGGAATTGATATAGGTTTGTTTTCTGCTGGAGCTTCAATTTCAGAGAAATTCGCTCCTGAAGCGGTTAAAAGAGGAGTTGTTGTAATTGACAATACTTCTTTTTTTAGAATGGATCCAAATGTTCCACTGGTTGTTCCAGAAGTTAATCCGCACGCATTGAAAAATCACAAGGGGATAATTGCAAATCCGAATTGTTCAACGGCTCAAATGGTAGTTGTCTTAAAACCAATTCACGACAGATACAGAATCAAAAGAATTGTTGTTTCAACCTATCAGTCGGTTTCTGGTTGGGGCAAAGAAGCAGTCGATGAATTGATTGAACAGACAAAGGCTTATGTTGAAGGCAAACCTTTAGAAGTTAAAGTTTTGCCCAAACAAATCCTTTTTAATGTTATTCCTCAAATTGATTCATTCTTGGAAACAGGATATACAAAAGAAGAAATGAAAATGGTGAATGAAACCAAAAAAATTATGGAAGACAATTCTATAGCTGTAACTGCTACAACTGTTAGAGTTCCGGTTTTTATTGGACATAGCGAAGCTGTAAATATAGAAACTGAAAAACCTGTTGATATTGATGAAGTTAGACAAATTTTGTCTAATGCCCCAGGTGTGAAAGTTATGGATGATCCCCAAAACAAAATCTATCCGACTGCGCTTGATTGTGTTGGAATAAATGACACATTTGTTGGAAGGATTCGAAAAGATATATCTGTGCCGTCAGGCATTGATCTTTGGATTGTGTCTGACAATTTAAGAAAAGGGGCAGCAACAAACGCTGTTCAAATTGCTCAGGAAATGATTAAACAGGAACTTCTGTGAAAGAAAGCAAATCATTAGATTTTAGAAAATATTCCGGTCCTTTTGACAGGATAATTATCCCCGTTTTATTGGTCGTTATAGCGGTATTTTCAGGTATTATTGGATACACTTTAATTGGGAAAATGAGTTTTTTGGACGCCCTTTATATGACTGTTATCACCATTGCCACCGTTGGATACCGTGAAGTTCAGCCTTTGAGCCCAGCAGGAAAAATTTTCACAATATTCTTTATTGTGTTTGGAGTTGCAACAGTTGTTTATACAGCGGGTACGATAATTGACTTTATCATTGAAGGAAATATTTTTGGTATAAGAAGGAGAAAAAGGATGGAGGAAAAAATCAAGCATCTTAAAAATCATTATATTGTTTGTAGTTTTGGAAGAGTAGGGCATCAAATCGTAAAAGAATTGTTAAAGCAAAATAAGGATTTTGTTGTTATTGACCAGAAAGAATCTGCTGCACAGGAATTAGAGGCTTTAGGTGTTCCATATTTTATAGGCAATATTTCTGATGATATTTTACTAGAAAAAGCCGGTGTTGCAAGAGCAAAAGTGCTGTTTGCTGCTGCTGACAGTGATGTTGAAAATGTTTATGTTACACTGGCGGCCAAAGTTGTTAATCCAAATATATTTGTCGTTGCAAGAGCGGCTCATAAGGAAACCGAAAGCAAATTAAAAAAAGCCGGTGCTGATAAAGTTATCTCACCTTATTTTATTGCTGGGAGCAGAATGGCTTCAATGGCTTTAAATCCAGTTGCTGTTGAGTTTTTGGACATTGCAACTGGCAGCGATAATGTTGAAATGTGGGTTAGAGAGTTTAAGGTTGATGAAAAATCGCCTTTAGCTGGCAAAACTCTTGGTCAGGCAAATATTAGGAAAAGCACAGGCGCAATGGTGCTATCAATAAAGAAATCTACTGGTTCTTTTCTGCTTTCACCAAACTCAACAAGTTTAATTGAGGCTGGTGATATTTTAATTGTTCTTGGCACTGGAGATCAATTAAAGTGTTTGGAGAGTAGCCTATGAATTTAATAAATGAAGAATCTTATTTAAAAGAAAAGTTACTTGATATTGCGAAAGAAGTTTGTTTTGCGGCAAGAACTGCTCCAAAAACAAGGGGTGTTGATGTTATTGAAACGGCAATACTAAACGGGGATAGCATACTAAAGATAATTGAAGAGATGCAAAGAATTTTTGAGCGCACAAAAAGAGAAGCGTTTAGGAAAAACGCTGAATCTCTCAAAAACTGTCATTGTGTAATATTGCTCGGTGCAAAATTAAACAGATCAGGACTTGAGCCTTGTTCTTTTTGCGGATATAAAAATTGTGATGAAAATGAAAAAAATAACGCAATGTGCGCTTTTAATATTATGGATCTTGGTATAGCAATTGGTTCTGCTGTTTCAATCCTTTCAGACAAGAGAATAGATAACCGTCTGATGTGGACGATCGGAATTGCCGCAAAAAATTTGGGTGTTTTTTCTAAAGAGGTAAAGCAAATTATCGGAATACCTTTATCTGTAAGCGGCAAAAATGTCTTTTTTGACAGAAAATGAAGGAGAAAAACCAATGTTTGAGGATATAAAAGCTGTATTTGAGAGGGATCCTGCGGCAAAAAATATTTTTGAGGTACTTATTTATCAAGGCGTTTGGGCTATCTATTTGCATAGGATAGCTCATTTGTTGTATAAACTTAAAGTTCCTTTTATTCCAAGGCTTATTTCTCAAATAAGCAGATTTTTGACAGGTATTGAAATTCATCCCGGTGCAAAAATTGGTAAGGGTTTTTTTATTGATCATGGTGCAGGTGTTGTAATTGGTGAAACTGCTGAAATTGGGGACAACGTTACCATATATCAAGGTGTTACACTTGGTGGAACTGGTAAAGAAAAAGGCAAAAGGCATCCAACCGTCGGGAACAATGTGATTATTGGGGCCGAAGCGGTGATTTTGGGAAATATCAAAATTGGGGATAATTCAAGAATTGGTGCTGGCGCGCTTGTAACAAAATCAGTTTGCCCAAACTGCACTGTTGTTGGTAATCCAGCCCGCGTTGTTGTCAGAGATGGTGTAAAAATAAATCCTCTTGAACATGGAGATTTGCCTGATCCGGTTGGAAAAGCTATTGAAGATTTGCAAAAAAGAGTTGAAGAGTTGGAGAAAAAATTAAACAGCTAAATTTTATGGTATTGAAAGTTTACAACACTTTAACTAACAAGAAAGAGGACTTTGAACCGCTGACCAAGAATAAAGTTTCAATGTATGTTTGCGGAATAACCCCTTATGATGAAACTCATTTAGGCCATGGCAGAGCGTATGTTGCTTTTGATATTATTCGCAGGTATCTAGAATACAGCGGATATAAAGTAACTTATGTGCAAAATATAACGGATATTGATGACAAAATAATAAAAAAAGCAAACGATTCTAATAAATCAATTTATGAAATTGCTTCGTATTATACTGATAGATTTTTCTCAGTTATGGATCAGCTCAAGGTAAAAAGAGCGGATCATTATCCCAAAGCGACGGAATATATATCTGATATGGTAAGTTTTGCGAAGAATTTGGAGGAAAAAGGTTTTGCCTATTTTGTTGACGGTGATTTATATTTTGATATTTCAAAATACAAAGATTATGGCCAGCTTTCTAAAAAAGATCTGGATAAAATGTTGGCTGGAGCAAGAGTAGAAGTAAATGAAAAAAAGAAAAATCCGCTTGATTTTGTTTTGTGGAAAGCAGCAAAAGAGGGAGAACCGTATTGGGATAGCCCATGGGGAAGAGGCAGACCCGGTTGGCATACAGAATGTGTTGTGATGTCAAGAAAACTGTTAGGCGATTCAATTGATATCCATGGAGGCGGAGCAGATTTAATATTTCCTCATCATGAAAACGAGATTGCCCAAGCACAATGCTGTTCATCAAAAAATTTCGTAAAATATTGGCTTCATAACGGTTTTATTACCATTAACAAAGAAAAGATGTCAAAATCTCTTGGCAATTATTTTTCTTTATCCGAACTATTACAAAAATACGATCCTATGACTGTCAGGTATTTCCTTTTAAGGACGCATTATAGATCTCCGATAAATTTTAGTTTTGAAGATTTGGATGATGCACAAACAGCTTTATCCACCATAAAAAATGCTTATGATGATATGCAATTTATGATTCAAAACACAAAAAATGATATGCTTGAAGTGGATTTTTCTCTTGTAAAATACAAGGAAGATTTTGTCTCGTCTATGGACGATGATTTTAATACTCCTTCCGCTCTTGCAGTTATTTTCAACTTAATCAAAAACTATCATGAAAAAAAATATAAATTGACTGCGGAACAAATAACAAATGCAAAACTTATGCTTGAAGAATTTAATCTGGTGTTGCAGCTTGGATTAAAGGAATCAAAAGTTGTGATAAAAGAATCAGCACAAGAACTTTTGGAGAAAAGAAACGAAGCTCGCAAAAACAAAGATTTTGCTCTTGCAGATAAATTAAGAAAGCAGATTGAAGAGATGGGATATATTATAGAAGATACTCCTTTTGGCTCTTTTGTAAAAAAGAAAGTATTAAAGAAACAGGAAATGCCAAAAATATCAGATCCATTTGGATTTGGGAAGAGGAATTAAAATGCTTGATGCAAAATTTATAAGACAAAATCCAGAAAAAGTCAGGATTGCTTTAAAAAATAGGAATTATGATGAAAAAATCCTTGATGATTTTCTGGCTTTAGATGAAAAATGGCGCGAAAAGCTTCTTGAATATGAGAAGTTAAAGAGTTTTCAAAATCAAGTTTCTGGCAAAATAGCAAAACTGAAAAAAGATGGTGTTGATGCTTCTGATTTATTATCACAGATGAAAGATACAGCTGAAAAAATAAAACTTGTTTCATCTGAACTAAAAGAAATTGAAAAACAGCTTGATGAAAAAACATATTTTATTCCAAATATTCCATCAGATAAAACTCCGGTTGGTATTGATGAATCGCAAAATGTTGAAGTTCGCAGATGGAATGATCCAAGGAAATTTGGTTTTGTTCCAAAGAGTCATGACGAGATTGCTGAAAAAATGCAAATAATAGATTTTAAGCGTGCCTCTAAAATTTCAGGAGCCAGATTTGCAGTCTTAAAAGGTTTTGGATGTAAGCTTGAAATGGCATTAATCAATTTTATGCTTGATGTTCATTCAAAAAATCACGTCTATACGCAGGTGTTTACGCCATTTTTGGTAAATGAACAATCAATGACTGGAACAGGACAGCTTCCAAAATTTAAAGATGAGCTATATTATGCTGGGGATAATTTATATCTAATACCGACTGCAGAAGTACCTGTAACAAATCTGCATAGAGATGAAATACTTGATGAAGCATCTCTTCCGATAAAGTATGTCAGTTATTCCGCATGTTTTAGGAGAGAGGCAGGATCTTATGGAAAGGATGTAAAAGGCATTATAAGGCAACATCAGTTTAATAAGGTTGAGTTGGTGAAATTTTGCCTTCCACAAAACTCTTATGACGAACTTGAGTTGCTTGTAAGAGATGCTGAAAATATCTTGAAATTATTGGAACTGCCATACAGAGTTGTTGCGCTTTGTACAGGAGATTTGAGTTTTGCGTCCGCAAAAACTTACGATATTGAAGTGTGGTTTCCATCAGAAAATAAATATAGAGAAGTTTCATCTTGTTCAAATTTTGAAGATTTTCAAGCTCGACGAATGAACATTAAATACATATCCAAAAATACCAAAAAAGCGCAGTTTTTGCATACTCTAAACGGTTCTGGTTTGGCGGTTGGCAGAACACTTGCTGCTTTGATTGAAAACTATCAAAATCCCGATGGGACTTTCTCAATTCCAAAAGCACTGGTTCCTTACTTGCAAGAATAATCCTGTTATTTTCGAAAAATGTTTGTGTAAGCTTATGAAAGTAAACAAAATAACAAATAATTCAAATACTGTAAGTGACAGACGGTTAGATGCAAATATATTGAATCTCATTAAAGAAGCGAATAAGATATTTGAATTTATAAAAGCTACAAAATTGTCAACTCATCCGATGTTTTCCGATTCTTCTATTTTATATAATCCACAAAAGAATAAATAATCGTAAATCAAAAAACATACAAGTTTGAGAACACTCGTTTCGATATAATTTATGAAAAAATTAATTTTGGGAGGAAAAGAATTTATGCCGAGGAAGAAAAAACGAACAAGAGAAGAACTTGAAGAGATGATTGAGACGATAAAATTATCTTCTAAAACAAATGATTATGATTTTGTTTATTATAATCATGTAATTAAACCAGCATTGGTTGGGCTTGCTGGACCATGGATTTCTGGAGGAATAGAATTTAACTGGCCACAGCAT
>CAZQZN010000014.1:0-23167 GCA_964597815.1 uncultured bacterium
TTCCATCTCCACACCTGACATTTATTATTTCTTTACCGGCAATTTTTTTCCCGGAAAGCAATCTCTTGACTTCATTTTCATCATTGGATAGTTGTTTTAACCTTTCTTTTTCATTTTTGCTTGCTTTATAATCTATTCTTTCATAATGATAAACCCCATGTTCCTTTTCTAATTCCTTATATAAATTTCCTATATCTTTGCCATATTTTGAGATTATTTCCATCATTAACAAATTTGCTACTATACCATCTTTTTCTGTAACCCATAGTGAGCCATCAATTCTTGGGACAATCAAACCGGCACTTTCTTCCCCTGCAATTAGATATTTCCCTTTTAGTAAACCATCAACATACCATTTGAAGCCAACAGGAACTTCATAAATTGGTCTACCATATTTTTGGGCTATGCTATCCAACATGTGAGTTGTTCCTATTGATCTGCCTATTCCTTTGTATAAATCGAAATTTCTGTGTTTACAAAGATAATCAGCTATTACGCAAAGAATATGGTTTGGATTTAAAGAGCCGGTTGAATCTACTGCACCAAATCTGTCGGCGTCGTTGTCATTTGCAAAAGCAATAGGTGAATGGTATTTTTCTTTTATGCCTTCGATGGCTTTCATTACATACTTGGAAGATGGATCGCCTCTTAATTTCCCGTCCCAGTCGTAAGTTCTTGATTTTCCTTGTGGATCGGGCTCGCCAAGCACTTCAATTATTTTTGTCCCATAGAAACTATTGATATAGTTGTAGTATCCGCCTGCTGAACCTCCAAGAGGTGAGGCCACAAAAGGGATTCCAGAACTTTTAATTGCGTCCATATCAACCACGTTTTTAAGTTCTTTTACATAAATGTCCCTCAAGTCCATTTCTTGGATGTTTAGATTGTTTGTTTTTTTTATTCTTTGTTGATTATTTAAAATATCATTTGCTAGTTCATCTATTATTTTTGTTTGAGTATTTGGGCCGCCATCCAAACCATTTGTCTTTATTCCTCCTTCTTCAGGGGGATTGTGTGAAGCAGTAATTATTATTCCTTGATAGTTAGCGTTATTCTCTCTGTTCAGTTTGTGAATCATTAAAGATATTACAGGAGTTGGAGCTATCCCAGTTTCACTTTGCATAATAGTTGGAATTTCATTTCCAGCCAAAACCTTCACAGCAGATTTCAGAGCAAAATCAGATAGATATCTTACATCTCTACCTATTATAATTCCGCCCAAGTTTTGTTTGGGCGTGATCTCTTCATATTTTGGCCCGTAATGTCCATTTTTTATTGAAAGGTCAACACATGCTTGAGTTAAAGCTTCAACATGTCTGAAATTAAAACCCTTTCCTGCTATTCCTCTATGACCGGAAGTTCCACTTTTAACTGGATCTATTTTAATTGTTGGATCGAAATACAATCTTCTAATATAATTTCTGCTAAATAGATCCGCTTTCATCGCTTTTTTACCAGCCAAAGGGCTAATATATTGTTGCATTTTTACCTCCTTTATTAAAATTTTTCATAACTTTATCGAAAAAACTATCAAAAAATTTCAAAGGCAAGTTAGACATACTAAATAAGATCCAATAAATCTTTCTCTTTAAAAAATTTATACATTCTAAAAATAATTTTTGTTCTGTCACTTATATCCAAATTTGTCCCAGCAGCAAAGACATGAATTTTCTTTATTTTCTCAATATCACTTATGATTGAATTCAACAACCCCTCTTCTTCTGGATTATTATGGATTGATGCCTTAAAGTATTTAATGAATATATCTGATAATTTTTCTGAGCTTGCCGCAATCATCAAAATTATTTCATAGGACATTTTGAAAAATTCTTCATTCGTTAATGATAGGTTGTTTCCAAGATTATCTTTTAAGAACAAAATGACTTTTTTGTTTTTTGCTTTTATTAAAAGATTCAACAAAAGTTGAGCTATTCTTAAAGTATCGTCTGCTTTCTTAATTAGCGGCAAAAAAGAGAAGAAAACTGAATTTCCTCCTTCTTTAAGTTGTTTTGCAATGAGTTCAAAAATTGTTTCAAGTGCGATTAAATGGTTTGATTCATTTTGATGTTGTATTGCATGCTTAAATATAACTTCTATTGCAAGATTTTTGCGCATTTCTGATGCTGTTGGCAAATAAGCTTTTGCGATAACATCTTTTAATATCATGTCTGCCAACAATTTTTTTCTTTCAGTTATTTTTTTTGAAATGTGCGGAAATCTGAACACTCTCAAAATATGCCTGAATACATGTGCGAGTTTTTGCTTTTCATATGGAATTGCTTGTTTTTCCCCCTTTTTTTTCTTGTCTACATTAAGAAGAATTTCGAAGGCATTTTCTTTATAAAAGTCAAAAATTTTATTTTCTAAAAAGTCCTCAAATTCATAAAATTGAAGTTCGGATTCAATAAATTCCTTTAAGATGGGTTTTATGTCTTTTGCACTAATTGTGTAACCAAGATATTTTTGAGCGAGAGATTTTTCCATTTCTCTAATTTCAAATTCAGAAAATTTTTTCCTAAAATCCAGTTCTTCAAGCAATATTTTTGCATTTTTTTTGTCACCTTGAACTTCTTCAATTTCTCTTTTGTCAGATTCTTTGAGTCCATCTGCTGCATCAGTGTCAAGAAGTATTTCTGTTTGTGGATGAAATCTTATTGCAAAAGCTGGATATTCAGCTATGCTTTTTGACGTTGGTCCTGCGTGTTCGTCAAAAAGGCAGGTTTTTATTGCTTGGTTTTTGTTTTTCCCCGATGCAAGCAATATTATATTGGCAATATGGTTGATAATATAGTGTGTTGTTAGAGTTAATGCTTGTGGTTTTTGGCCTATATTTGGAATGATTGGAGTCAAATGTTTTATCGTTTCTTTGTCAAGATTTACAAGAGCTATATCCGAATCGAAGTATTGTCCCGGCTCGTTAAATGCGATGTGATAGTTTTCACCTATGCCAATTATTCCTAGATCAATTCCGCCAAGTTGTTTTATTATTTCAGGGTATAAAAATGGTTTTGTTATATCAATTTTGAATATATTTGAACTTGAAATACTGTTTTTTGGTGAAAATTTTGAAAAAAACCATCTATTCATTATTTCGCCATATTGAAAAACTGGATCTTCAATAAGTTCTACCATGTGCAAATATCTAATAGTCTTCCAGTCAACGGAATATGGTAATACTTTTGTGTAAAACTCTTTTAGTGTTGAGCTTATTTTTGGATCGACTTTGCCCATCAAATCGGAAACTGTTTTATGATCCTTAAAAAATAAATTTTCTTCTTCGGGATTTTTAAAAAAATAATCAAGATAAGAACTTGCCTTTGGTTCAGCATTAAGCAGAATAGATTTTTCTATGCTTCCGATCAACGCCAATTCACCCATTATAGGTATTGCTGTTTGCCCGGGAGCTATTGATATGTTCACAGGCCTTTCCAAATTTTTTTGAAGGCTGACAATTTTTGCAGCAATACGTTTTGCTGCTGATGCGCAAAATTCCTCAGGGCCAAAAACAGTTGTTCTGCGCATCATTTCACCATAAGTGGAAAAATGTTGCCTCTTAAATATTGTCAGCTGGCTTGGAAATGTTTGTTTTGTAATCATAATAATCCAATTAGATTATCGACATTTTGCTAAGGTTATTTCAAAAAAAATTTGTAAGTTTTCAGTAAATTTTTTTAGAAATTTGCTTTGAAAAGTCAAATTTTTGACATAAGAGACTTTGCTTCAAAGATGATTTGTTGCAGGTGTTGCTCGCTAATGAAACTTTCTGCGTAAAGTTTTGCGATGTCTTCAGTTCCTGATGGTCTTATGGCAAACCAGCCGTTTTTCGTTATCACTTTAATCCCATCAATTGGTTCATTGTTTGATGCAACTGTTATGATATTTTCAATTTTTTCGCCAGCCAATTCTTTTGTCTGCAAATCGGCTGAAGATATTTTTTTTAGTTTTTCTTTTGTTTGTTTGGAGGCAGGTGTGTCAATTCTTGTATAAAAGGAAGTGCCAAAGGAGTTTGTAAGGTCGAAATATAAATCTCCAAGGTCTCTTCCAATATAACTAAAAATTTCAGCTGCCAACAGCCCCATTATTATTCCATCTTTGTCTGTTGTCCAAACAGAACCGTTTTTTCTTAAAAAAGTTGCTCCGGCGCTTTCTTCACCGGCAAAAACTATTTTTTGTTCCAAGAGAGGCTTTACAAAATGTTTAAAACCAACAGGAGTTTCATATATTTTTTTGTTGAATGAATGGGCGATTTTGTCTATGAGTGAAGATGAAACAATTGTTTTGCCGATCATATATTCATTTGCCCAGTTTTTTCTATTTTGTATTAAGTAGTTTATTGCAACAGCCAAAAATTGATTTGCCGAAAGTAGTCCACTTTTTTTTGTCACAATTCCATGTCTATCTCCATCGGTATCATTACCCCAAGCTATATCGAACTCGTTTTTAAGTTTTATTAGGTTTTTCATAGCATAAGGAGAAGAGCAGTCCATTCTTATCTTTCCATCCTTGTCTTTTGGCATAAAGGAAAAAGTCAAATCGATAATTGGATTGGCTACTTGCAGATTGATTTTGTATTTTTGCGCAATAGGTTCAATAATTTCTTTTGTTGATCCGCCCATTGGGTCAACACCGATTTTTGGATTAGTGCTTTTAATTATGTCAAAGTTTATTATTTGTGATAAAGCGTCCACATAATAATCAATGTAGTTGTATCTTTTTACAAAATGGCTCTTTAGAGCTTTTTCAAAAGGTATCTTTTTTACCTTGTCATTATTTTCTAAAATGTAGTTATTTGCTTTTTTTTCAATCCACTTTGTTATTGCGCTTTCAGCAGGGCCGCCTGTTGGAGGATTATATTTTATTCCGCCGTCTTCGGGAGGATTGTGCGATGGTGTGATTATTATACCGTCAGAGAGATTATTTTGAAATTTTTTGTTGTTTTCTAAAATTGAGAATGAAACAACCGGGGTAGGGGTAAATCCTCCTTTATCATCAAAGTTTAAATTTTTGTCTACATAGAAAGAAACTTCATTTGCTGCCAAAACTTCTATTGTTGATATGATTGCCGGAAGAGATAAAGCATGGCTATCCATCCCAAGAAAAATTTCTCCATTTATGTTGGCTTCTTTTCTGTAATCAACGATTGCTTGAACAATCGCTTCTATGTGCATTTGGTTAAATGTTCCAAAAAGAGAGCTTCCTCTATGGCCTGAAGTTCCAAAAGCCACACTTTGATCCTTATTTGAGGGATCTGGTTTTATTTCGTAATAACTCTTGCGGAGTTTAGTAATATCAATAGTTTGATTATTCATCACAGTTCCATTTCATATAATAACATGGATAACACAGCTGGTCCTGCTGTTTGGGTCCTTAAGATCCTTTTCCCAAGCGTGATAGGAATAAAACCATATTTTGTCGCTTCATTTATTTCTTCTTGAGAAAATCCACCTTCAGGACCAATTAAAATCAGAATTGAAGAAATGTTTTTGTTTTCTTTTAGCAAGTTTTTCAGCGAATATTTTGTTTCTGCTTCCCAAGGAATTGCTTTTATATCGTAATCTTTGCTTTGTGAGATAATTTCTTCAAAAGTAGTTGTTGGTTTAACTTTTGGCACAAAAGTTCTTCCGCATTGTTCGCAAGCTTCTTTTGCAATTTTATTCCATCTTTCGTTTTTGTCAGTTTTTTTGATAGATCTTTCCGAAATAAAAGGGATTATTTCATAAGCGCCCAGCTCTACCGATTTTTGGATTATTTCCTCGAATTTTGTGCCTTTTGGAAGAGATTGTGCCAATGTTATCTTAATTGGGGATTCAACATCTTTTTGGCAAGATTTAATTATTTTAAGGATAATTTTGTCTTTTTCAAAAGAATAAATTTCAGTTTCGTATTCAATGCCTTTTGTATCAAAACAAATAATTTTATCATTGACATTTTTTCTTAAAACATTTTTTATATGATTATAATCTTGTCCCGTAATAAAAATTTTTTCTTTGTCTTGGCTGAAATCTTTTACAAAAAAACGGCTCATTTTATACCTTTAATCTTTTTCAACAGCTCTACTTGGTTTTTAGAAAGTCGAGTTGGAATTTGAACTTGAACTTCAACAAAGAGATCTCCTCTGCCACCGTAATTTAAACGTGGCATCCCTTTGCCTTTGATCTTTATTACTGTGTTTGGCTGAGTGCCGGGGGGTATTTTTAATGTCGTCTTTTCGTCAAAAACCATAATGGTTATTTCATCTCCAAGTATCGCTGATACAAAATCAATTTTTTCTATTGTGAATAAATTATCGCCCTGCCTTTTGTATTTGTCATGTGGTTTTATTGAAATAAAAATGTATAAATCTCCGTTTTGCCCACCCTTAATTCCAGCATCACCAGCCCCTTGAATTTTTAACCTATGGCCATTGTCAATCCCTGCGGGAATATTAACTTTTATTTTGCTTGTTCCAATATTTCTCCCGGTTCCTTTGCAGCTTGAACACGGTGATTCCGCTTTTTCTCCCAAGCCTTGGCAATTGGGACATGTGGCCACGTTTACAAAATTTCCAAAAATTGTTCTTTGGCTTTGTCTAATGTTTCCAGTGCCGCCACAGGTTGGGCACTTAATAACTTTTGATCCGGGTTCTATTCCGGTACCATTGCATTTCAAACAGCTTTTTAGATGTTTTATTTCAATTTCTTTTTCTATTCCGCTGAATGCTTCTTCGAGAGAGATTGTTATATCATATCTTAAATCAGAACCGCGTTGAGGTCCTGCTTTTCTTTTTGAAGATGTTCCTCCGCCAAAAAATGTTTCAAAAATATCTTGAAATCCACCAAAACCTGGGAATCCGTCAAATAGATCTTCAAGATTTATTTCTGAAAAGTCAACTGAATTTCTATCAAAAGCCGCATGTCCATAAGTGTCATATTGAGCTCTTTTCCTTTCATCAGAAAGGACTTGATACGCTTCATTAATTTCTTTGAATTTTTCTGTTGCTCCGGCTTCTTTGCAGACATCAGGGTGATATTGTCTGGCAAGTTTCCTAAATGCAGATTTTATTTCTTCTGTTGAGGCGTTTTTTGAAACACCAAGGATTTCGTAATAGTCTTTTTTGGGCATACATTAAATATTATATCTCAAAAGCATTTTAAAAGCCGACCTCTTTTTTAGAAGCCGGCTTTCATTGTTGATAAAAACTACTTTTGGTCTGATTCTTTCCAATCAGCATTAATTGTTTTGTCATCGTTTGCAGGGTTCTGTGGTTGATTTTCTGTTGTTTGTTGTTGCCCCTGTGCTTTATAGATCTGTGATGACATTTCATAAACTTCTTTTTGCAAGGTATCTGTTGCAGATTTTATCTTTGAAACATCATTGCCTTTAAGTGCTTCTCTTACATTTTCAATGGCTTTTAGAACTTTGTCTCTAGTAGAAGCATCTACTTTATCACCATTATCTTTTAGGGTTTTTTCTGAAGTGTAGGCCAAATTATCTGCCATATTTCGCAATTCTACTTCTTCTTTTTTCTTCTTATCTTCGGCTTCGTGAGCAGAAGCTTCTCTTTTCA
Source organism: uncultured bacterium (assembly GCA_964597815.1). Classification (GTDB taxonomy): domain Bacteria; phylum Margulisbacteria; class WOR-1; order JAKLHX01; family JAKLHX01; genus CAZQZN01. The sequence continues at coordinate 7,547 of CAZQZN010000014.1, forward strand.
TTCTTTCTATATCATCTTTTGTCAAACCAGATGAGGCTGTAATTGAAATTTTTTGCTGTTTGCCAGTGCCTTTGTCTTTTGCACTTACATGCAATATGCCGTTAGCATCTATATCAAATGTCACTTCAATCTGCGGAACACCTCTTGGTGCAGGTGGAATATCTGTTAGATGAAATCTTCCTAGTGTTCTGTTGTCGTAAGCCATTGGCCTTTCGCCTTGCAGAACATGGATTTCAACACTTGTTTGCCCATCTGCTGCAGTTGAAAAGATTTCACTCTTTGAAGTTGGTATTGTTGTGTTTCTTGGTATCAAAACAGTCATAACATTTCCAAGAGTTTCAACGCCCAAAGATAGGGGAGTAACATCTAAAAGTACCATCTCTTTTACTTCACCAGCCAATACTCCTCCTTGGATAGCGGCTCCGATTGCAACAACTTCGTCTGGATTGACGCTTTTGTTTGGATCCTTTCCAAAGAGATTTTTAACGACTTCTTGAACTTTTGGCATTCTTGTTTGTCCGCCGACCAAAATTACTTCATCAATATCGCTGGGTTTAAGTCCTGCGTCTTTAAGCGCTTGATGTACTGGGCCTAATGTTTTGTCGATCAAATCGGCAACTAGTTGTTCCAATTTGGCTCTAGTAAGCTTTGTGACAAAATGTTTTGGGCCTGATGCATCGGCTGTTATAAATGGCAGATTGATTTCCGTCTCATAAACCGTTGAAAGTTCGCATTTTGCTTTTTCGGCGGCATCTCTTAATCTTTGCAGAGCCATTCTGTCATTTCTAAGATCTATCCCTTGTTCTTTTCTGAATTCATCGATCAACCAGTTTGTTATTCTTTCGTCAAAATTATCTCCACCAAGGTGAGTGTCTCCATTTGTGGATTTTACTTCAAAAACTCCATCTCCGATTTCTAGAATTGAAATATCAAAAGTTCCGCCGCCCAAGTCATATACAGCGATTTTTTCCGATTTTTTCTTATCCAATCCATAAGCAAGAGATGCAGCAGTTGGTTCGTTTATTATTCTTACAACTTCAAGGCCAGCTATTGCTCCGGCATCTTTTGTTGCCTGCCTTTGGCTATCGTTGAAATATGCTGGCACGGTAATAACGGCTTTTTCAACTTTTTCTCCAAGATATGCTTCGGCATCGAGCTTTATTTTCTGCAAAATCATTGCTGATATTTCCGGCGGGGTATATTTTTTATCTCTTATTTGAACTGATGCACCTCCGTTTGCATCTTCTACAACTTTGTAAGGTACAAGTTTTATCTCTTCTGAAACCTCATTAAACCTTCTTCCCATAAATCTTTTTATGGAATAGATTGTGTTTTCAGGGTTTGTGATTGCCTGCCTTTTGGCAACTCTGCCAACGATCCTTTCTTCTTGTTTTGGGAATGCCACAACAGAAGGAATAGTTCTTTCTCCTTCGGAGCTTGGGATAACTGTTGGCTCTCCTCCGATAACAACCGCGCAACAACTGTTTGTAGTACCTAAATCAATCCCTATTATCTTACCCATTTTCACTGCCTCCTTTCTTTTTTGAAACAATAGCCATAGTTGGCCGGATGACTTTGTCTTTTAACATATAGCCCTTTTGCATTTCTTCAACAACAATGTTTTCCGGCTGATCTTCAACCTCACGAGTTAGAACTGCTTCGTGATAGACTGGATCGAACTGCTTGCCGACAGCATCGATTGTTGAAAGCCCAATTTTGTTTAATACGTCTTCAAGCTGTTTCTTTATCAAAGCAAATCCTTTCAACAAATCGTCGCTAATGTCTTTTCCCTTTGCTTCTTGGGCATGAGAGAACGCCCTGTCAAAATTGTCGAGTATAGGCAAAAGTGCAAGAATTAAAGTTTCGTTTGAAAAGCAAATTATTTCTTCTTTTTCAGCGTTGCTCCTTTTTTTGTAATTGTCAAAGTCAGCCATAAGCCGGAGCAACTGATTTTTTTGCTCTTCTATTTTTTGATCTTTTTCTTCAAGCAACTTTTTCAATTCATCTATTTCCTTTTGATTTGCTTCCAAGATTTTTTCAACATCTTCTATCTTATGTTTTCCGCCAATTACTTTCATAAATTTATCTCCTCCAAAAGCTTGGCAAAATAATTTAGTACAGAAGCCACTCTTTTGTAGTTCATTCTGGTTGGGCCAATAATGCTGATTATACCCCTTTCGTTAAAAGGAGTGGTGGCGACTGAACATTTTCTTAAAGGTTTTATATGATTTTCAATCCCCACATGAATTGAAAGTGATTTGCTCTCTTCAATATATTCGTGAAGAATGTTTGATATTTTTGAAGGATGTTCTATTGTTTCAACAACATCACAAATATTTTCACTTATGTTGAACTCAGGCTGCTTCAACATTCTGGATATGCCTGTAATATAGAAGTTGTTATGTTTGTCTGAATTGATGATAATTGATGTATTGCCGGACAAGTCAGATAAAAGGTTGCCTATTACTTCAATCAAAAAATCTCTGTTTGCTTTTTGAAATCTTTCTTTTACAAGTTCCTCCTGTTTTTTGTTTAGAGGTTCTATTTCCATTATTTCATCAATAAAAAATCTGTATCCTTTGTCTGAGGGAATTCTACCAGCGGATGTATGCGGTTTTTTAATATAGCCTTTTTTTTCTAAATCCGCCATATCAAACCTTATTGTTGCTGGACTGGCATTTAAATTATGTTTTTCAGTAACCGTCTTTGATCCGACAGGTTCAGCTGATTCTACGTAATCCTCAACAATAATTTGTAAAACTTTTTGTTTTCGTTCATCAAGATATTCCAGAATCATTTTAGCACTCACGCCCCTCAAGTGCTAATTATAGCAAGGTGTAAATTTGTTGTCAAGGCAAATGGTTAAACAAATTTTTCCATTACTTCATTGGCTAAAAAGAGGCCCTTTTTGGTGAGTTTTAAGTAGTTTCCGTCAAATTTTACAAGATTTAATTTAGTCATTTCTTCTATTTCGGTTTTGAAAAGATCTTCTATGCTTTTTTTGAATTTATCTTTAAACTTGTATGTATCAATCCCTTTTGTGAGCCTAAGCCCCATTATTATTGTTTCTGATATTTCATTTTTTTCCGGTTGTTTTTTCATTTTTAAATTATTGAGAGGATTTTTTATATATTCTGCCAAATCACTGGTATTTTTTTTTCTCCCATTATTGTAATGAGAAGAAGAGGAAACTCCTATTCCAATATAATCGCCATTTTCCCAATAGTTTATGTTATGTAAACATTCATAGCCGGGCAGGGAAAAATTTGAAATTTCATATTGGACATATCCGTTAGATTTTAAAAAGTCAATTGTTTCTTTATATAGAATGTATTCCTCATCGCTTTTATCGAATGGACTTTTTTGGGAAATCAACTTTGAAATAGGTGTTCCTTTTTCAATTTGCAGACAATATGCTGAAATATGTTTGGGTTTTAATTTAACGGCTTTTTCAAGAGTTTTTAGCCAACTTTTTAAAGATTGTCCGGGAATGCCAAAAATTAAATCAAAGTTAATATTTACAAATCCTGCTTTAATTGCCGATTCATACGATTTATATATCTCATCACAATTATGTATTCTACCTAAAATTTTTAGCTCTTCATCATCAAAAGATTGTGCGCCGATGCTCAGGCGGTTTATTCCGCTTTCCCTCAATGTTTTTAGCTTATAAAATGTGATTGTGCCAGGATTTGCTTCAATTGTAATTTCAATAGGGCAGAATTCTTTTTTTGAAAAGAGATTTTCTATTATTTTGGAAAGTTTTATTATAGACCCTTTGGATAAAAGAGTTGGAGTCCCGCCTCCAATGTAAATTGTTTTGAACGGAAGATTTGGCGAAAAGTCAATTTCTTTTTGAATGCATTTTAGATATTTTCTATGGATTTCTTCGTTTGTTTCGGTAAAAGAGCAAAAAGCACAGTAGTTACACTTTTTTTTGCAAAAAGGAATGTGGATATAAAGTCCTGCTGTCATGAGCTTATGTAGTTCATCAGTATGCCAAGAAGCCCAAATTGAACTGTAATAAAAATATTTTCAGCATTTGTGAGCGGAATATTTAAATAATATGCTGATATGCAAATTATCAAGCCAATTGCTGTACCAACTGCAAAACCGGGAAATCCAATTCTTTTGACTTTTATAGGTGAAGGATCAAGATTTTTTTCTATTTTCTTGATGCTTCTAGAAGATTCTAATGATGATATATTTCTAAACGCTCTTCTTGCGATTTCGCGTATATAGCTGCTGTTATCATGAGGAGAGTTGTCACCAAATGTCATTGCCATTTTATGCTCCTCAATTTAATTTCGAATATTATATAATAAAATTTCACTTAATTTTCAATACTGACAAAAAAGCTTCCTGTGGTATATCTACTTTACCAACACGCTTCATCCTTTTTTTGCCTTCCTTTTGTTTTTCCAGAAGCTTTCTTTTTCTTGTTACATCGCCTCCATAGCATTTTGCCAGGACATTCTTTCTTAATGGTTTTATTGTTTCACGTGCTATGATTTTACTGCCAATAGCGGCCTGAATAGGAACTTCGAACATTTGTTTTGGAATAACTTCTTTAAGTTTTTCAACTATTTTTCTTCCTTGGTAATATGCCTTATCTTTGGGAACAATAGTTGAAAGAGCGTCAATTTGTTCGTTGTTTATAAGTATATCAAGTTTTGCAAGTTTGCCTTCTTGATATCCCAAAAATTCATAATCCATTGATGCATATCCTTGCGAAACTGATTTTAATGTGTCATAAAATTCTGTTACTATTTCCGAGAGTGGGAAATTGTATGTAAGCATCACATGTTTTTGGTCGAGATATTCCATATTTACAAAAGAACCGCGTTTTTCTGAAGACACTTTCATTATTGCTCCAACATACTTTTCTGGACAAAGAATTGTAACTTTGTAATATGGTTCTTCGATTGATTTGATTTTTGACATTTCGGGAAGTTTTGAAGGGTTCTCAACGAAAACAGATTTATTGTCTGTTGTGTTGATTTTGTAAACAACATTTGGTGCTGTTGCAATAAGAGATATTTTATATTCTCTTTCAAGACGTTCCTGAATTATTTCAAAATGAAGCAATCCAAGAAAACCGCATCTAAATCCAAAACCTAGTGCTGATGAAGTTTCAGGTTCATATTGCAAGGAAGCATCGTTTAAAGAAAGTTTTTCCAAAGCATCTTTAAGTTGCGGGTAATCATCGCCATCGATTGGATATAATCCGCAAAAAACCATTGGTTTTGCCTTTTGATATCCGGGAAGAGGTTTTTGGGCTGGATTTTTTTCACTTGTAATTGTATCCCCTACATGTGCGTCTCTGACATTTTTTATATTTGCTATGATATATCCTACTTCTCCGGCTTCAAGAGATGGTTTTGGCAAGAGTCCTAATTTAAATACTCCAGTTTCAACCACTTCAAAATTTGTTCCTGTTTCCATCATCAAAATTTTATCGCCGCTAGACACTCTGCCGTTAAAAATTCTTGTATACACAACAATGCCTTTATAAGGGTCATAATGAGAATCAAAAATAAGAGATTGAAGAGGGGAGTTTTTATCTCCCTTTGGATGAGGCACTCTTTCTATTATTGCTTCCAAAAGTTCTTTTATTCCTTGTCCTGTTTTTGCGCTTGTCAAAATTATTTCTTTTTCATCTATTCCAAAAACATTTTTTAATTCTTGCGATACCATCTTTGGATCTGCGCTTGGCAAATCAATTTTGTTAATTACAGGAATTATTTTTAAATTGTTTTTTTGAGCCAGTAAAGCGTTTGCCAAAGTTTGTGCTTCAATTCCTTGAGCTGCATCAACAACTAATAAAACCCCTTCGCAGGATGCAAGTGCTCTTGAAACTTCATATCCGAAATCCACATGTCCGGGAGTATCTATCAAATTTAATACATAACCTTTATAATCAATCCTTACCGCTTTTGCTTTTATTGTTACGCCTCTTTCCCTTTCTAAATCCATGCTGTCTAAAACTTGTTCTTTCATTTGCCTTTTGTCCAAAGTATTTGTGAATTCCAGTATTCTATCAGCTAATGTTGATTTTCCATGGTCTATATGTGCAATTATGGAGAAGTTTCTAATTTTTTCGGTCATAATAAAATTATACAAGTTATACTGATAAATATGCAAAATTATTTGCTAGTTAATTTTTTGGTTCTTTTGAACGCAAAAGTTTTGACAGGCAGCTTGTCAAATATTCGCTTTTTACAGATGAACTTGCAAAAGAAAATTCAACTTTGGTTTTGCCATCTTTTGTCAAACTAACATCTAATTGCTTGATGTATTTCTGATGAATGAAAATAAATTCTTTAATAAGCAAATTTATTGTTTCATCAATAGTTTTATTTGTTGATAATGAATATCTATTTTCTTTGCCCGATACTTTGCAGCCAATTTCATGGGGATTTTTTTCTTTCAAAGTGTCTTCTATTGCTTTTTCAATTTGCTTCATATTACCTGCGCATATTTCAAGTGTGCAGCAATCATCATCGCTTTTTAATCTGAATTCTGTGAATTTTTTTACTTTGTTAAGTTTAATAAGTATGGATTCAATGAATTTTTTGTTTTTTGCAATTATTTTAGTTTTATTGTTTGAAGTATTTAGGATTATAAAATTTTTTTCAATCATAGTATCAATTTTGTTGTTTTCAAAAAAAGTTTCTTCGTAGAGCTCGTCATTGTCAACCAGATTTAAGTCTTTTAATAACTGTGGTGTGTTTATAAATATATTGGTTTCTTTTTCATTTATCCCAAAATTTTTGCAAGCTTTTTTCTTGGCTTCTTCAAGTTTGGCATTAAAGAGATTTTTGCCTTCATCCCTAACTTTTTTTGGGTCTAATTTTTTCTTTTCAATATATTTTTCACGCAAAAATTTTCTTGAAGATAGACTGCCGCAAAGGTTTATTCTTTCTTCTGTTACAACAACATTTGGGCTTGTTGAAACTCTTAGAAGCTCTCCGTTTTTTAAATTCGTTCCAGCAGTGCATTCTTTTTCTCTTTCACCATATTTTGAGGTTATAAAAAATTGTGCTCCAAATTCAGCCCACTTTGGATCAATTACATAAGCCAAATCAATAACTTTTTGCATTTTTCCCTCAATCGGCTTAATTTCATAAGGCCCTTCAATATTTTTGCTATTTTTGAAACCATAAGAATTTTTACTTATTGTTTCGAGATATTTTGAAAATTTTTCATTCAAACCCAGATTTTCTCCTGTGGTAATATCTTTGCCTTTATATTTAAGATGACTTGCTCCACCCCAAGTTGCCCATTCAAACATTCCCCTTGTTTGCAATTGCACTTCAAATTGTTTGATGCTATTGCCACTCAGAAAGCAAAATGTTCTTTGAATTGCCTGATAGCCGTTTTCTTTTGGCTTTTCAACATAGTCGTCATAATTTTCGCTGATTTCCTGCCAGTTGTTTTTTTCAGTTAATCCACTCAAAAAATTATTATAGGTATAAAGGACTTTTTTTGCTTCAGTATAAGATTTGAAGCCTTTTTCAATTTCTTCCTCACTAATAGAATTTTTCTTTCTTTGTTCAAGCAATTCATTAAATTTTGCGATAGAATCTATTGTTTGGTTTGTGTCAATGATGATTCTAAAACCAAGCATATCACTCAATCTTTCCATGCCCTTTTTGTCTACTTTTTGTTTTGCGCTTGTTAGAGATTTTATTCTGCCATAAAGTGAAAAAATTGTGTTTGTTTGTTGAGAGGCTTGTGCTAGTCCAGAAGCCAACTCTCTTCTTATTTTTAACAGGTTTTCATAAGTTGGCGTTTTTGAACCAAAAAACTTATAGAATGTCTGCTCAAACTCTTTTTTCTCTCTTGGATTTTTTGCCTGCATAGCGGCGTCAAAAATTTCTCCAGCGATAGTTTCCAATCCCAAATCGAACAGCGTCTTTGCAGTTGAGATTGCAATGCTTGAATATGAATCAATATTAATTGGAATATCCCAATATCCAAAGCCTGCACTTTTAAGTGTTGATAATTGGTCGGCGGCCATCACCATTAATGCTTTAAATATTTCTTCTGGTGTATATTTTTTTTGATCATAGATTGTTTTCAACAACATTTTGCAATAATTTGATTCAACTAGTTTTTGATTTGTCAACTTATTTTGAGTTTCTATTGGTTGAACATCTCTCATTGTTCTAAATGCAGATACGATTCTTATTGGTTGTTCCATTTGTTCTTGAGTAGAAAAATGTTTAGACAATTCTTCGGGTTTGAACCTATGCAAAATGCCGGCAGAAATTGTAATGTCGTCCATTTTCCATTTGTGAAGCATATCAGCGGTTTGTTTTAGATGGTAGGTGATGGGCTCTCTGCTGTTAAACTTTTGTGTTCCGTATAATTTATTGGCTAAATTGATTGCATTTTTTGTAAAAAAAGAGTGACCATAAGGGATAATATTTTGGTTTAATGGTTGGCAAACTTTTAATGGCCCCATAAGCCCTCCTATATTATTTATCGATAAATTTTTCCTTATATTTTACTGTCAACTAAAAAATAAAATCCCAATTTTCTCAAAGTTTATTCTTTAAATGAGCAATATTTCAGGAGAAGGAAAATGCAAATATTTATGCGTTTGTTTATTATTTTCTTTTTGCTAGCTTTTTTTCAAAAAGGCATATCCAGAGTAAAAAATATTGTTGTCTGTTTGTTTTTTATATAATTGGTTTTTGTTGTATTTTGACTTGGCTTATGCACACTTTTAACAGGTTTGAAATAGCGGCTGGAATTGATTAGCAGTCTGGGAAACTGTACCAATGAGAAGTTGCTGTAGTTAATTTGCTTTATGGATATACGGTATTATGGCAATATCGATAAAAGGGGAGTTTTGGTTTGCAACATCGATTATGACCACTACCTTATTAATTGGTTTTGAAATTTGTTCATATTGTTGTAAATATTAGTAATGGCAATTTATATTCGTTGAGTTGGTCCTATGCTTTATATAAAAGACCTACTTAGTGCCGATTACCGTTATTATTTTAACGATGATAAAACTAGTATGAGGAAAAATTTCACCCAAAACCAATAAATTTGACTAGAGTATTAATGATCTTTTATCCTTTGTTCGTTTTCATTTACAGATATTCTGTCGTCTTGACGCTTATAAATTAAAAGTTTACAATGTTCATAATGGATAGAAAAAATATCTTTTCATTTTTTGCGTTTTTTGCATTTGTTTTTTTCTTTACACAACACCTTTTTGCATCTTCAATTGCTGATCAATCGAAAACTGGTGTATGTGCAAGATCAATAGCGCTTGGCAAGGCTTTTGTTGGTTTAGCTGACAATTCTAGCTCGGTTTTTTTAAATCCCGCTGGCTTAGCAGGTGTTAATAAAATCGAAGTTGGTTCTTTGAGAGCAAATCTTGTTGATGAAATTAATTACACGGTTTTAACAATCATTTACCCTTATGAAGATAATAATTTTGGTTTTGGTTTGGCTAATTCTTCTGTTCCTTCAATTCCAGTCACAAGCTGGACATATATTTCTGGCGTTGCAAGGCCACAGATTGATGGCTACACAGATTATAATTCAAATGTTTTTGTTGTGTCTTATGGTGCTTCGCTCAAAAAATTTATTCCTTTAAGTGAAAAAGCAAACAACATATCTTTTGGGACAAACATAAAATATTATTCTCAAAATTTTTCTGAAACTACAACATCTTTGGAAGGAGCTTCTGGAAGTGGGGCAGATCTTGATTTAGGGTTAAAATTTAAAGCATTTCGCTGGATGGATATCGGTGTTGTTTTTTCAAATATTCTTCCAGAAAACACAGGCGGCGCTTTTGTTTGGAAAAAAAATTCTGTAACAGAGAATATTCCTGCAAGCATAAAAATTGGATCTGCTGTTAGAATTTTTGGAGAAAACGCTCTCAGTAAATCTTCTTCAAGTGAGTTGGTTTACCTTTTGGATTTAGAAAAAGAAATTGACAGCAATTTTAGCGGTTTATTATTTCATTCAGGTATTGAATGGAAAGCAACAAATAATCTTTACCTAAGATTTGGCATAGACCAGCAAAAAACGGCTCAAACAAGTGGGGTGGTTTTACAAAACAATTTAACTTATGGGATAGGTATAGATATTCATCAGTTTCAATTTGACTACGCTTATTACTCTGGAAATTCTGAAAACAAAACTCATTTTTTCTCTTTGAAGTTTGAGATATAAAATCATTGAACCTCAATCAACAATCAAAAATTTTTAAAACAATTATTAAACTGCGCCCAACAGGATTCGAACCTGTGGCCTACTGTTTCGTAGACAGTCGCTCTATCCAACTGAGCTATGGGCGCGCTCTTTATTTTAAATTACCTTTTATGCTATGGTAGAAATTTACTAGTGAAGTTTTTAAAAAGACTATTGAATATGAAATAAATGCAAGCAAAATTATTAAGATGGAAAGCACAAATATTACCCAGGCAAACGATATGGAAACAGGGAATGTTTCAAGTTCGGTGGCATAAATGGCTGAAAATATTCCGGTTGAACTTGAAAAAATCAAAAAAGGTATGAAAGTTGCTAAATAAAGGATTATTGCACCTGAAAGTAATACTTGTCCTCCTATAAGAGACAATAATGCAATATAAGAATAAGTTTTAATTGTTGAAGTTTTTAGTATTTCGTAAATTCTTGTGATAATTTTTATTGGAGACAAATTATCAACAGAAATTATTGCTGGAATAAAAGTGGTAGAAAGAGCCAAAAACAAGATTAATAATGCGTTTAGAATTACTATGGGTACAGTAAAAATAGAAATTATTACAGCAAGCGCCGGGATATTTCCAAGTAAAAAAAACAATTTTTGGACAAAATAAAAAATTGCTACTATAAGTAAAACTATTATTGGAGAAAGCAAAATTTTTGTCCAATTTTTGAATGAGAAAGAAATAGCTTCTTTCCAGTTTAATTTTTCTCCAATACTAAGTTCACTATAAGCCATTTTGGAAATTGCAACCGATGTTATTCCAAAGGAAAATATTGACAAAATAAAGCCGATCAAATAACTTACAAATGAGATAAAGCCGTTATTGGCAATATTACCAATGAAAAAGAAAGCTAACAAAATCAAAATGGAAAGTATTAGTCCAATTGCCTCTAAGAGTATTTTGCGGATATCAAAAGATATTTCCAAACAGTCAACTACATCACTGATATTAATTTTTGCCATAACTTGCCTCCTTTTATCTTTTATCATATTATAATTGATAATGTTGTTTTTGCAAAGTGCAATATTTTGCAGTTTTTTAACGATGTAAAAGATATATGAGAATAAGAAGCATTTTGTTGATTTTTGCCTTTTTGTTAATTTTGCCGTTGTTGCTTTTAGGATGTGGAAGAACCGGTGGCGGTGTGGATGAGCCTAAAACAGTAGTTTCTGAAGAGCCGTTAGCTCCGCCTCCGCCGGAAGAGAAAATTTCTCCGACTCCGATTAAAATTTTTGCAAAAACACAATGTGTTTATCACGGAGCATTTTTGGGTGATGACAAGATCACTCTTTCTGCTATACAGAACTTTGAGAATATGTCTGGCAAAAAATTGGACATTGTTCTTAAGTTTTTGGCTTTTTCGAATATGAGCGTAGATGGGGGATTCCCAAAAGATGAAGCCGAAATTGTTTCAAGCAATGGAGGAGTTTTATTTATTAAGTTAGAGCCTTGGAGCTGTGCTGGAGCAGATGATAACTCTTTTTCTCTTTCAGATATAATTGCCGGCAAATACGATGGCAGAATAGCATCTTTTGCCAATGAGGCTGCAAAGTACGGCAAGCCCTTATTTATTTCTTTTGCTCATGAAATGAATGCAAATTGGTATCCATGGAGTGGGGATATGGATTTGTACATAAAGGCATATAGGCATGTCCACGATCTGATGGAGAAATACTGCCACAATATAACTTGGGTGTGGAATCCAAATGTTGATGGCGGCAATTTTACCGGGTATTATCCCGGAGATGATTATGTAGATTGGGTTGCAGTTGATGGTTATAATACTGAAGACTATGGCGCATCTTGGAGAGATGTAAATCAAATTTTTAGCGCCTCTTTGGTTCAACTTGAGTTTTATAAAAAACATATTATGATAGCTGAAATGGCATGTGATTCCAATAATGATTATGATGAAAATACTAGAAAGCCAGATTGGCTTTATAATGGTTATGAATGGCTAATAACAAAACAAAACAGTACACTTGACGACAATTTGATAAAAGCAGTTGTTTATTTTAATTTTGACAAAATTGAAAACGGAAAGCTGAAAAAATGGGCAATATCTGGATTATACTCACAAACAAAATACAAAGAAATTTTGGATAAATACCCTTTGATGTTAAAACACATTGATCTTTGATTCTCTTAAAAAAACATAAAAAAAACAGGGCTTTCGAAATATCGAAAACCCTGCTTTATATTTCTTACAACGACCTGATTTAGAATGAATAGCTGTAACCCACTGATGCATTTACACCTTTGAGAGCAGGTGTATTTGAATCATATTTGAGGCCTGCATATCCAAGTTCACCATAGATGGTGCCAAAATCAGGTACATTGTATGTTCCGCCAATGTATGCTTCTGCACCCCAATTTCCTGTTCTGCCGCCATTGACTTTAACAGGAAGAATGTAAGCTGCGCCAGCATACCAGTTGATTGGAAGAGCATCTGTCTTAAGCATATCTAATGCATAAGTTCCGCCCAACTTTATATCAACTGCTTTCATTGGATTGTCGTTAGCAGCAGAGCTGTTCGGGTTGTTTCCAGATACATAGTCAACACTCAACCTTGCTTTTGCGCCTGGAAGAATGCTGTCTAGTGCATAATTTAGATCACCTGTAACAGCGAAAATGCCTGCTGTCAATCCAACTTTACCGCCAACAGAAAGTCCCATTCCAGCAGCTGGAGCTGGAGCTGGAGCTGGTGCTGGTGCTGGTGCTACAGGGGCTGGCGTAGGAGGAACCCAAGGTGTTTCTGTTGCTTTTTCGGCTTCTAATTTTGCCTTCAAAGCTTCCCAACGCCTGAGGGTTGCTCTCTTTTCTGCCTGCAATTGTTTTACTTTTGCAGTATTTTTTTGCGCCCTGTATTTGTTGATTTTTGCATCGATTACCTTTAAGTAATCTCTGACTGCTTGTTTTTCTTCTTCAAGAGTTCTTGCGAAGGAACCAGCAGCCAATGCCGCAACAAATGTTAATGCTATCAAAACACTTAATACCTTTTTCATATTTGCCTTTCCCCGGTTCTTCAATTTTTGCCAACTCATCTGTCGTTTCAAATGAGTATCCTAGTTCCCTCATTTTTTCAACTTCAGAGTAAGCGGTCCTAACATAAACCGGTTCTTGTTTCACCTCCTTTGCTATGCTAGAACACTGTTTAATTATATATCATTTGGCTGCCATTTTGTCAAGAGTATTTTTAAGGTATTGATTTTTTGCCCAAGATGTTATAATATCCTCTTAAAAAGGGCAAACATTTTGGAAATGGAAAAACGCAGCTGTTTGGTCAATTTATTTTTTGGCGTCTTTTTATTTGTAGCTTTTGTTTTGCCTATTTTGTTTTTTACAAATGGCTGTGGAGTTCTTCCTCCTGTAATAAGTCAAATATCTGTTTCCCCATCAAACAGGGTAATTATTGGATCTACAGTTAATATTTCTGTTGAAGCAATTTCTTCCTCTGGTGCAAATTTAAATTACACTTGGTCTGCCTCTGGGGGAAGTTTGTCAAGCAATAGCGGAAGAGCGGTTGTTTGGACAGCTCCTATGTCATCAGGAATTTACACAATAACGCTAACAGTAAGTGATGGCACTAATTCTGTTTCTGACAATATAACAATTGAGGTGGTTGATCCTGATGCTCCACAAATAAACTCTTTGTTTGCTGTTCCTAACCCTGTTGTGATAAGCAAAACTTCAAAAATTACTTGCATTGCAACTGATCCAAATAACCTGACATTGGCTTATTCTTGGACATCTTCGTCTGGCACAATTTTATCTGGTAGCAGTGAAGTAATATGGCAGGCTCCTTCTTTGCCCGGGACTTATCAAATCAGTGTTACAGTCACAAATTCTAAGAACGCAAATTCATCTGGAACAATTAGCGTTGAAGCAGTAAATCCGGAAGCCCCGCAAATTTCAAACCTTTCAGCATCTGCTTCCTCAGTTGATTCCGGTGGCTCAATTACTGTAACTTGTTATGCAACTGATACTTATGGGCTTGATTTAACATATAGCTGGTCTGCAAGCGCAGCTGGAGGCGGAGCATCTGGCACTTTTTCTGGAAACGGAAATAGCGTAACTTGGAATGCTCCAAGTGTAACCTCTACTAAAGACGTCACAATCACTGTTACAGTAAGCAACGGATCCATAACTTCTACCAAGAGCATTACTGTAACAGTTAGAGCTGATTAATCTGTTTGATTTTCCCTTTAATTGTAATCACAATGTCTTTTATAGGGATCTGTTTGTAAGCGTGTTTTAATGCTTCCTGCACAATGATATTTATCCCATAACAGCATGGAACTTCCATTCTTGCTATTGTTATAGATTTTATGTTGTTAATTGAAAAAATCTCTGAAAGTTTTTCGACATATTGCATGTGTGAATCATCAAGCTTTGGACAAAATATTATGAGAACTTTGTTTCTTAACAATTCACTATGAAAGTTTGCCATTGCAAAAGGTGTGCAATCGGCTGATATTAGCAGATCTGCCTCTTTGAAATAAGGCGCTTGGGGAGATACTAGATGGAGCTGAACTGGCCATTGTCTCAAACTAGATTTTAATTTGGTATTTTCTGTGTCATCATATTTTTCTGTTTCTTCAAAAAACATCACTTTTGTTCCGGGGCAATTACAAGCAATGTTAGAAGTATTTTTTTCTATTTCAAAACTGAAATCAATTTTATTGTTTTTTAGCCACTCTATTGCCTCGTTTAGATATTCTGTTTCGCCATGTTCTTTCAAATGTTTTAAGTGTTTTTCAATTTCTCCTTTGCCTTTTGTTGCAATTTTTTCAATTACCTCGATTTCGTTGTATGGAGCTGCTTCTCTTTCTTCTATAGTTATTGCTCCTTGTGGACATGTTCCAATACATGCTC
The DNA here is from genome assembly GCA_964597815.1 of uncultured bacterium. Lineage (GTDB taxonomy): Bacteria > Margulisbacteria > WOR-1 > JAKLHX01 > JAKLHX01 > CAZQZN01. Next base: position 22,663 of record CAZQZN010000014.1, read on the forward strand.
CCAAGCCATCACAATAGAATTCCTTAGTCAGTTTTGCTTTGCCATTTACAAGTTCTATCGCGCCTTCGGGGCAACCATTAATACAAAGTCCACAGCCATTGCATTTTACTTCATCAATTAGAATAATTTTCCTTTTCATATAGTTTTTCTCTTTCCTTCTATTAAAGATTTTATTGTAATTTTGTTAAGTTTTTTTATTGTGGAATCTTCGATTTTTTTTATCTCCTTTCTTAATGGGCAGGTTTTGATATCAGGGCATATTTTCTTTCTAAAAATGCATCTGTTAAACTGTACACCATTACTAAAAATTATTATTATTTCAAAAATTTTTATCTTTTCAGGTTTTTTTGCAAGTGAAAATCCACCATTTAACCCTTTTGTCGAATTTAATATTCCTTTAACGGCGAGAATTCGGAGAATGCTTCTTAAAAATGGTTTTGGTATTGACAATTTTTTTGACAAAAATTTTGCTGAAAGGAATCCTTCTGATTTTGAAATTTCAATC
>CAZQZN010000014.1:23180-33163 GCA_964597815.1 uncultured bacterium
TTATGGCAAAATCTGTTTTTCTGTTTATCAAAATCATTTGCTTAATGCCTCTTTAATGTCTTCCTCTGCGTTTGAAATCTGTTTTAAATTGAATTTTTCACTTAATACTTTTAGGACATTTTTTGATACAAACGCTGGGAGGGAAGGTCCCAGTTTTATATTTTTAATTCCTAATGACAGAAGCGTCAAAAGAATGCATACCGCTTTTTGTTCATACCAAGACAAAATTAGCGTTAGTGGCAGATCATTTATTGAACAATTTAGGGCTTTTGAAAGTTCGCTTGCAACTTTTATTGCTGAATAAGCGTCGTTACATTGCCCGCAGTCAAGCAGTCTTGGAAATTCATCAATGTTTCCCAAATCTAAATTGTTGATTCTAAATTTTCCGCATGCAAGAGTTAAAACTAATGAATTATTTGGAGTTTTTTGTGCAAGATCTGTATAGTAGTTTCTGCCGGGTTTTGCTCCATCGCATCCGCCGATTAAGAATATATGTTTAATTTTCCCTTCTTTTATTTTTTCAAGTATTTTTGCCGCATTTGATAAAATAGCATTATGTCCAAAACCGATTGTTATTGTTTTTTGAATATTATTTTTTTCAAATCCTTTTAACTGCAATGCTTTTTTTATTATCGGAGCAAAATCTTTTTGCCCGTTTTTTTCTTCTATATGATAAACATTCGGGAATGCTACAAGGCCTGTTGTAAAAATTCTGTCCTCATAACTTGCAAGTGGTTCTTGGATGCAATTTGTTGTCATCAAAATTGCGCTTGGGATATTATCAAATTCTTTTCTTTGATTTTGCCAAGCTGTTCCAAAATGGCCTGTTAAATGTTCATAACTTTTTAGTTTTGGATAGGCAAGGGCAGGAAGCATTTCTCCGTGTGTATATATGTTTATGCCTGTATTTTTTGTTTGTTCCAAAAGATTTTTTAAGTCGAGCAGATCATGGCCTGAGACAATTATCGCTGGCCCTTTTTTAACTCCGACATTTATTTTTGTTGGTTCTGGATGCCCAAATGAAAAAGTGTGAGCTTTGTCAAGAAGCTCCAAGCAATTTAGATTTATCAACCCAAATTCCTGAATTATTTCCATTATCTCTTCTTGTGTTTTTTCTTTTGAGAAAATAGCATTTAATCCTTTATAAAAGAAAGAGTTAACATTTTCATCATTGAACCCTAAAAGATCGGCATGATGAGCGTATGCCGCCATTCCTTTTAAGCCAAACAATAAAATTTCTTTTAAGCTAAATAAATCCTCGTTTTCATCAGGGATTCTTTTTATATTTTGGCTGTATTTTAGGATTTCATCTTTGGATTTTTCTCCAAGAAAAGGTATTAATTCTATTTTGTTTGAATTTAATTCTGTGGCATTTAATAGCTCTTTTTTTAGTTCTTCGGCTTCCTTTATAATTTGAATCATCCTTGATTCATCAAAATTAACATTTGTTATCGTTGAGAAGAGCCCGTCTCTAACAATTTTATTGGCTTTTTTTAATAATTCTTTATCCGTATTTTTGGCAGATAAAACAATAAATGAAATTTCTTCCAATAAAACAATCAATAGGTCTTGAAGATTTGCCACTTCGTTTGTTTTTCCACAAATACCCTTTACTGTGCATGCAATTCCTTTTGAGGTTTGCTCGCATTGTCTACAAAACATATTTTATTCCTCCTTAAAGCTGTAATACTAAAATGATACTAATTATATATCATTTTGTCAAGCAGAAAAAGTTTATTTTCAAAATAGCGAAAAAAACTATCTTAAAAACTCAATTTGATAGCCGGAATTTTTTAATGAGTCGATAAAGACATCAAAACCTCTTCCAGTGTCCAAATCGCCTGCTGATTGTGCGCTAATTATCACATCAGGGCCATCTTGAACAATTCGGATGGCTAGAGCGGCAACAAGTTGTAGGGGAGGGTTTGTTGTGTTAACTGTTGTGGTTTGGCCAAGAGTGGTTTTGTTGTCTTTTTCTCCAAAAGTGTTGTATGCTGAAAAAGTTTCGCTTGTTTCTATTTGTTTTGTTGTTCTAGAACCAAGTACGACTCTGTAAACCCCTGTTTCATCATTTGAATATGAAAGAGTGTAGCCATTAATCCCTACAAAATCTTTGAGCATAACTACAATATCGTTTTTTTGAGCATTTTTTACTCTTATCATTGCTTCGTATCCACATCCATAAAGGGAAAAAGATGATAGAAATATCAATATGCAGAAAATTACGGCTTTTCTAATATGTAGTATCATTTGAATAAATTATATTATAATTTGGATTATCAATCAATCATCAGTACAAATTATTGATAAAATGGTTCTATATGTATGCCGATGTGAGTTTCTCCACCATACTTTTCCCGCAGTTTATTCTCAATATCTGTTGCTATATTATGTGATTCTTCTACTGACAGGTCTTTGTTTACCTTGACATGAACTTCAATTGCAAATGCTGATCCGATTTTTCTGGTTTTTAGGTTGTGCAGATCTTTTACACCGGATACCGATTTTATTGCGTTAATTATATCTGACTCAATGTTTTCAGGAAGAGAATTTTCAACAAGTTCCTTAAAGCATGGCAGTGTAATATCAATAGACATTTTTACTATCAATAGACTTACAATAATGCCGGCAATTGGATCTAGGATAATCCACTTCTGCCCCAAAATTATTGCGCCAAAAATTCCAATTGTTGTAGCAATTGATGATAAGGCGTCGGATCTATGATGCCATGCATTTGCTATAACCGAAGAGCTTTTGTTCTTTTCTCCAATTTTAACTGTATACCAAAATAATGTTTCTTTTACGATAACAGAAATTATTGCGGCAATTAAAGCAATTAATAAAGGTTTTGTAGTTCTTATTCCTGTCAAGATATCTTTAATAGTGAGTATTCCAGAAAACATAAGAGAAATGCCAACGACAAAAAGTGCAAAGCCGATAAGCATAGTTCCAAAAGTTTCAAATTTCCCATGCCCATATTTATGAGTTTTGTCTTTTTCTTTTTCAGATATTCCTAAAAACGTTATTACTATTAAATCCGTAAGCAAATCAGATAAAGAGTGGAATCCATCTGCAACCATTGCGTTGCTGTTTCCAAAAAAGCCCGCAAAAATTTTGAATGAAGACAAAACAATATTTATTACAAGTCCAACATAAGTTACCTTCATTGCTTCTTTATAAATTTCTTTTTTATGCTTTAACATTTTTTTGTCTGCTTTCTTGATTTTTTGCTAAATCAAAAAGCATTTTTCTTCCCCGTAAAATTCTCATCTTAGCATTTTGTTGAGTGATATTAAAAATTTTTGCAATTTCTTTTGATGTAAAATTTTCTAAATCGCTTAAGATAACTGCTGCTCTGTATATTGGCGGTATTTTCATTAAATAATCCTGAATAAGAGATTTGTTCTCAATTTTTTCTGTTATGTTTCCAGATAATATTTTTTCGTGATGATTTGAAATTGGTTCTTCTTTGTTGAAAGGTTTTCTTTTGAACATTTTGCAGTTGTTTGCTGCTATTTGGAAAAGCCAAGTTGAAAATTTAGATTTGCCTTTGAAACTTTTGATGTTTTTGTGAACTTTTAACAAAGTTTCTTGTAGCATGTCCTCGGCAAGTAAAGGGTTATTGCACATTCTTGTTAAAAAATTTTGTAATTTTGGGGCATAAATAGAATACATTTTTTCAAATGCTTTATTATCGCCAGATTTTATTGATTTGACTAAATTTTCATCACTCATTGATAAATAATTATAACATTTGTATCTTTCTTTTGCATCTAATATGATAGAATAAGAAAACTTTTTTGAAAGGAGTTTTTTATGGAACATCTTGACTTGAATACATTTAAAGAGAAGGTATTTGATTTCGAAAATAATAAAGAGTGGAAATTTAAGGGAGACAAGCCTGCAATAATAGATTTTTATGCCGATTGGTGCGGCCCATGCAGAATGGTGGCTCCAGTTCTTGAGCAGCTTTCAAAAGAATATGACGGTAAAATAGATTTTTATAAGATTAATACTGAGGAACAACAGGAACTTGCGCAAATGTTTGGGATAATGAGCATTCCCTCAATATTATTCATTCCTTTGGGCGAAAAACCACAGATGACACAGGGGGCTCTTCCAAAGCAAGTTTTTGTTGAGTTGATAAATGATATTTTCAAAATTAGCAAACAATGATAAAAATTTTGGTTTTTGTTTTTTAGCAGTGTTTTTTGTATATTTTAAATGTGTATTGATCGGTTGGTCTACTGGGGATTGTCTGCTATCAGGAATCCTTTGGCTCTCAACAATTTATTTGGGCTTTGTTGGATTGGTTTTTTAAAAATATTTAAAGGAGATACTTTGTGAGAAAAGTTTTTGTTGTAATTTTATTGTTCTTTTTGTTTTTGTCTCAAATATCTTTTGGCGCAATAGGAGATAAATCCAAAAACTTTACCCTAAAGGACTTGAATGGTAGAGTATATAAATTGTCTGATTTTAAGGGCAAAGTTGTTTTTCTGAATTTTTTTGCAACATGGTGTCCGCCGTGCAGAGCTGAAATTCCTTCAATAATTAAAATGAGAAACATCTTGAAAAACAAAAATAATTTTGTGGTTATTGCAATTTCTATTGATAGAACAGATACCCAAAATCTAGTTGATTTTTCAAAGCAAAACGGCATTAACTTTTTGATTTTGCATGACAAAACGGGTGCTGTTGCCAATGAATACGGCGTTTACAGCATTCCTGCAACATTTATAATAAACAAAGAAGGAATTATTGTGAAATATGAACTCGGTTATAGAGATTGGGCAGATAAAGAGGTTATTGATTATATATTGAGGTTATTAAAATGAGCGGAGTTTCTCTGCTAACATCTTTTCTTGCTGGAATTGCTTCTTTTTTTTCGCCTTGTGTTGTTCCGCTTATACCATCTTACCTAACTTTTATAACTGGCATATCTTTTCAGGAATTATCTGATTCTCAAAAATCAATCAGGGCTATTGTGCTTTTAAATACAATCTTTTTTATTATTGGCTTTTCAACGATTTTCATTTTTTTAGGTTTATTTGCTGGATATTTGGGTCGAACTCTCATTGATTATAAAGTGTACATTCGTATTATTGGCGGCATAGCAGTTATTTTGTTTGGGCTTATTGTTTCCGGATTTTTGAATATAAAGTTTTTGGAAAAGGAAAGAAGGTTTATCTTTGACAAAAAGCCATTTGGTCTGATAGGATCGTTTATTATTGGAGCGGGATTTGCGGCTGGTTGGATTCCTTGTGTTGGGCCGATATTGGGCTCTATTTTAGTTATGGCAGCTTCAAGACAGACTTTTTTATCTGCTTTATTTCTTTTAACATCATATTCCATTGGTTTTGCTCTGCCGTTTATTTTTGCTGCCTTATTTATAGATGTTTTTATTTCAAACATCAAAAAAATATCATCGATCACTCCTATAATTTCAAAAATTACAGGAATTTTGATGGTTTTTATTGGAGTTTTATTAATGCTTAATTTGCTGAGTTTGTAATTTTTTGCAAAGCCAATTTCTCAATAATTTAAATTTTGATGATATAATCATTTTTAATGAGTATTCTTCAATCGATAGTGTTAGGAATAGTTGAAGGGGCTACTGAGTTTTTGCCGATTTCTTCTACTGCACATCTGATAATTTTTTCTAAACTGCTGAATATAAATCAATCGGATTTTGTCAAAAGCTTTGAGATAATAATACAATTTGGAGCCATCTTATCTGTTTTGGTTCTTTATTACAAAGAGTTCTTGGTAAGTTTTGAAATTCAAAAGAGGATTTTTGTTGCTTTTATTCCCACAGCAGTTATTGGCTTTCTTCTTTATAAAATCATAAAAACTATTTTCTTTGAAAGTTTGACAACGATTTTATTTGCTTTATTTATCGGCGGTATAATAATAATTCTTTTTGAAAAATTTTTCAGCCAAAAAATTGATGCAAATGATTCAATAGCAAAACTTCCTTATTCAAAGTGTTTTATGATAGGTGTTTTTCAATCGCTTGCAGTGATACCCGGTGTATCAAGATCTGCCGCAACAATAATCGGTGGCCTTTCATTAAATATCAAAAGAACTGCTATTGTTGAGTTTTCTTTTCTTTTGGCAGTTCCAACAATGCTTGCTGCTTCTGTTCTGGATATTTTAAAGAGCGCGCCATCTTTTTCTGCCGATCAATTTGGTGTTCTTACTGTTGGTTTTGTTGTCTCTTTTGTCGTTGCATTGCTTAGCATAAAATTTTTGATTAACTTTGTGAAAAAACAAAATTTTATCCCGTTTGGGATATACCGGATAATTATTTCTATTATCTTTTCAGTTTTTATGTTCTTTAAACTCTTATAGCCATGGAAAACAGATTTATTAAACAGACTGGCAATTTTTCATTTGAAATTGATACTTCATACAAAAAATCAATGCGTGTTCCGGCTAAGATATTTTGTTCAAAATCAATGCTTGATCAAATAAAAGAAGACAAATCAATAGAACAAATTACAAATGTAGCATCTTTGCCCGGTATCGTCTCAAATGCGCTTGCGATGCCGGATGTCCATGAGGGTTTTGGTTTTCCAATAGGAGGCGTTGCGGCTTTTGATTTGGATGAGGGTGTAATTTCTCCGGGAGGAATTGGTTATGACATAAATTGTGGTGTTCGACTTTTAGCAACAAATGTTTTGGTTGATGATATCAAAAACGAAATTGAAATTATAAATAACGCGATTTTTAATAAAATTCCAGTTGGCGTTGGATCTTGTGGAAATTTGAAAATTAAAGGAAAAGATTTGGACAAAATTTTGGAGCAGGGTGCAAAACGTGCTGTTGATATTGGCTTTGGCAGTATCGAGGACTTGTCAAATATTGAGTCAAATGGAGTTATGAATGATGCTGATTCTAGATATGTTTTTGAAGATGCAAAAAAAAGAGGGCAGGATCAGTTGGGAACTTTGGGGGCAGGCAATCATTTCATTGAGATTGAAAAAGTGGAAAAAATTTTTGATGAAGAAGCCGCTTCACGATTTGGGATTTTTTTGGGGCAAGCAGTAATATTGATTCATACCGGTTCAAGGGGGCTTGGGCATCAAATTGCTGATGATTACATAAAATTGATGCTTTCTTCAAAAGAGACGCGCTTAATTGATTTGCCTGATAGAGAGCTTTCTTGCGCTCCGTTTAATTCCTCTATAGGAAGAGAATATTTTTCCGCTATGTCTTGTGCGGCAAATTTTGCATGGGCAAACAGGCAGGTTATAACTCATTTTATAAGAGAAATTTGGCAAAAAATTTTTGGAGATAAATTTGGCAGTTTAAGAGTTGTGTATGACATTGCACATAATATAGCAAAAATAGAAGAATATAAATTTAAGGGGGAAAGCCGAAAACTTTTAATACATAGAAAAGGGGCAACAAGAGCTTTCCCAAATTTGCCTTTGATTATACCGGGTAGCATGGGGACAGGAGCATATCTTTTAATTGGTGCAGAAGAAGCCATGAAAAAAACTTTTGGTTCTGCTTCTCACGGTGCTGGAAGAGTTTTGTCAAGATCTAAAGCAAAAAAGATTTTTAAGGCAAATGATTTAATAAAAAGAATGAAAGAGAAGAATGTGGCTTTGAATTTTGGTTCTTATTCTGGATTAACAGAGGAAGCACCGGAAGCATATAAAGATGTTGATCAGGTGGTTGAAGTGATTGAAGGGCTTGGAATTGCAAAAAAAGTTGCCCGGTTTTCAACTGTTTCTGTTATTAAGGGGTAAATTTTACATAAATACTAAAAGGACGATTTCAAGTTTTTCTTTTGCGGGAGATTATTTTATTTAATGCCACCCTCAGCTAATAGTGCTTCGGGCTTATACATTCCTTTATTGCTTGCATTAAATTCGTGTTTAACTTGTACCAACATTTTTTCAAGCGTATAAAGTTTCCAATGAATCGGAACAAAAACTGATTTCCCATTCCGTTTTTCTCTGACTATTTCAAAACCAACCATTAAATGCCGTGCATCGCGAGTAATTTTAGAACTTTCAGAAGGTTGAAAATAAAAAGCCCGAAAAGACGAGCCGATACTTTTTGGATTGTAAGTTTTACATTCCAAATAGGTTATTCTGTTATCGATGTCTCTGATGAAAACATCGGGGTAACCAGCGCTTTGATGTTTGCCGTTTGAAGTTAATGGGATTTCCGCTTTCATTCCTATGCTATTGAGTGCGTCTTTTACAAAAGGCTCTATGTGATTACCAACTTCATTTGGTCTTGCCGTTGAAATTCCAGTTTTGTAAGCATTTTTAACAGCGATGTCCATTGCTTTTGTCAGACGACTTAACAACTCTTTATCCTCTCGACTATTTTTATCAAAAGCTAAAACATCGTGTCCTGAAATGGCTTTTATGGCAATAGGAAAAGGAATATCCTTTAACGGCTTTAAAAATTTTGAAATCGTTTCCTCTAATTGTTTTATGTAGTTGTTTTTGTCCATATTATTTTTGAAAAATTAAAATATATTCTTTTTGCATAACATTATATAAACCATAGATTATTTTTTCCATTTTCTTGATAGTTTTAAAACCTATTTTTTCGCAGTAATCAATTACATTTTGAGTAGTATTTATTTCTTGCCCTTGGAAAGTAACGTTTCCTATAACTACAACGCAAAATTTATCCTTTTTTAAAACCCTATACATCTCACTGTACGCTTTTTTCATATCATTGTCATACAGCTCGAATTTATTTAATCCGGTCCCACGAACACCGATAAAATCCTCTTTTATTTTATCTAAATCGTAACCCAGAGCCTTCAATGAATGAGCATCGTTAGCAACATAATTTAAAGCAATAGAATATGGCGGAGATGTAATAATTCCATCCACCGATTCGTCTTTTAAATTTATTTTCCTAGCATCACCCTCTAAAATTTTCGTCTTACCAATTTTTAAATTATGTTTTTTTATCGCGTTGCTATAATCCTCAACGGACGCAATCATTTTTAGGGCGTCGCTAACAAATGAGGATTCAAAATTTTTACCCCTTCTTGATTGATCACTATGTGCCATCATCTCGGCAACTTTGTAAAAATTTCTTACTCTCTCATCACCTGGTTCTTTCCCACTTTTTTTGAATAGATAAAAATCTTTATACTTTTTAATTTCATCAAGGACATCAACAGATTCTGTTTTCACTTTTGAGATAAGAACGCATAGCGGACTTATATCTAATCCTATTGCATTCACTCCTAAAATCTGGGCCTCTAAAACAGCGGTGCCACTTCCAACAAAGGGGTCGAACAGCGTTTCACCGTTTTGGATTTTTATAATATTCATTAATGCCCTAATCATTTGGGGATGGAACTTGCCCTTATATGGATAGATCCAGTGTGTCAAATATTGATTAACTGACTTTGTTTGATTATATTTTTGTAAATAATAATAATCGGTGTAATCGCCATTTATCGTTTTAAAATATGCGAGCCTTCTTTTAAGCGTCTCAAAATTTCCATCATCTTTTAACTCGAACTCCCTAAAATCATTCGTAACTTTTAAATCGGGGTTGAAAGAATGTAATTCTAACCTTGCCAAAGCAAGCTCATAAATAAATTGGATATTGTCTAGTAGTTTTAACTTTTTTGTGTTTACCATAATTATTTTATTAACTCTTCAATATTAACCCCTAGCGCTTTGGAAATCTTTGCCATCACAAATACCGATGGCTTTTTGATAACGCCGGTTTCAATTTTTGTAAGGGTAGTATAAGGAATATCAGCCTTTCTGGCGAATTCATCTTGAGAAAGCTCAAGTTTAAGGCGTAATGCCTTTATTTTCCTGCCTAATTTATTTCCTTGATTATTTTCCATAATTTGCTAACATTAAATTGTTTTGCTATAATTCTATACAAGTATATGATAACAAATAAAAGTAGAAATAACAAGAAAAACAAAAGCCCGCTTTTGGCCAAAATAAAGTTCGAGCCGACATTTTTTCAGGTTCTTT
>CAZQZN010000015.1:0-32690 GCA_964597815.1 uncultured bacterium
ATCTATACGCAAATGCTGCGAATACTTCTGGAGGTTTGAGATTTGATGTTGCGGAAGGAACAGTCGTAGATATTGCCGGATCGTTGACCTCAAATTCAGGCGGGACCAGTTCGGTGCTATATGCGGATATATTCAAGGGTTATTGGGGGCTTGGCGTCCAAGCGACGATACCGAGTGCTGGGGGCACGGTGTATGATATCAGCCTTCAATTTGCTGCTGAACAACCGGTGAACGATAAGATAACGCTTGGTATAGGAGTGCCTATTGTGAACGTGAACACAGCATCACCGACCACGACAACAATGTTCTCTGCTTTTTCGTTGTATGGCGTCATAAAAATATAGTTGAATTAACAGGGAAAGGAGAGTGGTTGAGATGGATATGAAAATAGTTGCTGATACCATGTGGGTCCTGATAACGGCAATGCTTGTTTTCTTTATGAACCTTGGGTTTGCTGCTGTTGAAACAGGTTTTACGAGAGCAAAGAACGCTGTGAATATTCTTTCCAAGAATTTCATCGTTTTTGCTGTATCATCTCTGGCTTTCTTTATTTGCGGCTGGGGACTTATGTTCGGGAACGGCAATCCTCTTATAGGTCTCCAGGGATTGTTCATGTTATCAGGTGCGGACAATAGTCCTGCTGCCGGATCACTGTACCAAGGTGCTTATTCAGCGATATCATGGGCAACAGTACCTTTGCTTGCCAAGTTTTTTTTCCAGCTTGTATTTGCCGGAACAGCCGCTACTATAGTTTCCGGGGCCGTGGCTGAAAGAATAAAGTACTCATCTTTCATAGTTTTTTCTTTCCTTATAGTAGGTCTTATTTATCCTATAGTAGGACATTGGATATGGGGCGGTGGATGGCTTGCTTCTTCGGGCTTTTGGGATTTTGCTGGATCCACAGTCGTGCATTCGGTCGGTGGATGGGCTGCTCTTGCCGGAGTTCTTGTGCTTGGTTCGAGAATAGGGAAGTTCAAACCTGACGGGACCCCTAACGCGATCCCCGGACATAATATGGGGCTTGCAACGATAGGCGCTTTTGTTTTGTGGCTTGGATGGTTCGGGTTTAATCCGGGATCTACCATGGCTGCAGATATAAATGCGATATCAAGGATAGTGTTAACAACTAACATGGCTGCTGCTGCTGGAATACTCACATCTACTTTGATGTCATGGCTTTTAATTGGAAAACCCGATCTTGGCATGACCATAAACGGATGCCTTGCCGGATTGGTAGCTATCACGGCGCCTTGTGCTTATGTGTCCCCGATAAGTTCCATAGTGATCGGCGCGGTAGCCGGAGTGTTGGTAGTGCTTGCTGTTTTGATGTTCGATCGTTTAAGGATAGATGATCCTGTTGGGGCTCTTTCCGTACACCTTGTGAACGGGGTTTTCGGCACTCTAGCTGTTGGCTTGTTTGCACAGGACGTGTTTATGCCCGGGACCACGGGAAATGGGCTTTTCTTTGGAGGAGGTATAGGCCTTTTAAAGACCCAATTGACAGGGGTTGTTTCTGTTGGATTGTTCACATTCCTGTCAGCTCTGGCTATATGGCTTGCTATTAAAGCCGTAATGGGTCTTAGGGTTTCTAGGGAAGAAGAAATAAAAGGGTTGGATATTGGCGAACACGGTATGGAAGCCTATTCCGGGTTCCAGATATTCACGGTCCAATGAATGTACAGAAAAAGAAAGGAGGGATATATTCATGAAACTTATAATTGCCTTCATACAGCCAGAAAAGCTTCCAGATGTTAAAAAGGCTTTGTATGATGCCGAAATATTCAAGATGTCCGTTACGAATTCATTGGGGTGCGGGCAGCAAAAAGGCTACAGCGAATCCTATAGGGGGGTTGTGTACGAGGTCAACCTTCTTAAAAAGGTCAGATTGGACATAGCCGTGAATGACGATTTTGTAAAGCCCACTATCAAAGCTATCGTGGAAGGTGCCCGTACCGGGAACATAGGAGACGGGAAAATATTCGTCGTTCCTCTTGAGGAGTGTGTGAGAATAAGGACAGGTGAATCTGGAAGCAGCGCGATCGGGTAAGGCTACGTTTCTGTAGTTATTTGTTGGGCAAATCCTACGTTCCACGGAGTGAGGAATAACCGGAGCCATTCTTACAGGCGTCTTTGCACGAAAAGCTATAAATTATGCAGTCACCGACGGACCTCTGTTTGGAAATACGTGATTGCTTGGCGTTCAAGTATTTGCAGTGCTGGTGGTAGTGGCATTTTCATTAATCACCAGATTTGTTATCGCAAATGTTGCTTGACGCGGTTTTCGGGCTCCGCGCAACGGACGAGGAAGAAGAGATTGGGATCGGTATAACGCTGCACGGCGAAGCGGCATTCAGCTAAAAAGATTTAGGATGTAATCGGGTCCGAGAAGCTGGAAGAAGTAAGGAGCGCCTTTTGGAAAAAGAAGAATTCATCGAAATTACAGTTATCGAGGTAAAGGGATGCGTTACTTAGAAAGGAGTACTTCTTGCTTGAATGGAGGGTGGTGGATTATTGTGTTTAGTTCCTGCTGCCAAAGATAAAGGTGAAGCTGCTGGTCGATGACTTTGATGTCCAGAGGCAATAAAAGCCATAGAATATTTTGCCTGCATCGGTAAAACTGGATACGGTAAGATCTTTACGTCGCCCGTGCGCAATGTAATCTGGGTTAGCACAGGAGAAAGGGCTAATAACGCTCTATAATACAAAAATGTATATTTACATCGATTAATCTACAAAATTGTAGTTTATATAAGGCGGATAAAATAATATTTATTGTTGCAGAGCCAAAAAAGATAATGGCGCAAAAATTGCTATAAACATAGGTAAAACAAAAAGGGGGTAACTACTATGGTCAGTAAAGAAGAGATCCTAAAACAGGTAAAGGACAACAACATCGAGTTCATACGCTTATGGTTCACAGACATCAACGGCATGCTCAAGAGCTTCGCCATTGGGCCGGAAGAACTTGACGGTGCACTCACTCAGGGCATGGGGTTTGACGGGTCGTCAATAACGGGGTTCCAAGACATCGAAGAGTCCGACATGATAGCGATGCCCGACCCAGACACTTTCGCGATCCTTCCGTGGAGGCCTGAGGAAAAGTCCGTTGCCAGGATGATATGTGACATCCTGCAACCTTCGGCAGGCAAACACAAACCCTATGAGGGAGATCCAAGGTATATATTAAAGAGACAGCTTGAAAAGATGAAAAAGATGGGATTTGACCATTTTTACGTCGGTCCGGAGCTTGAATACTTCTATTTAAAGAACTCGCAGGGAACTGAGATCATAGACGAGGGTGGATATTTTGATATCACGCCGCTTGATATGGCTTCCAATCTCCGGCGGGATACGATTCTTGCCCTTAGAAAGCTCGGGATCAAGGTGGAATATTCTCACCACGAAGTGGCCCCTTCCCAGCATGAGATTGACATGCGCTATGACGATGCCCTGCGCATGGCTGACAACACGATCACGTACAAGCTGACAGTAAAGGAGATCGCCTCTATGAACGGCGTTTACGCGACCTTCATGCCGAAACCAATCTTCGGACAGAACGGATCGGGCATGCATGTCCACCAGTCTCTTTTCAAAGGAAAGAGCAATGCTTTCTATGATGAAAAGGATAAATACAATCTTTCGGAGATCGCCAAGTCATATATCGCTGGTATCTTGAAGCACGCCCCGGAAATGATCGCGATACTGGCCCCATGGGTCAATTCATATAAAAGGCTGATCCCTGGATTTGAGGCCCCTGTTTATATCGCTTGGTCAAGAAGGAACAGGTCTGCTCTTGTCAGGGTTCCGATGTACCAGCCAGGCAAGGAAGTCGCGACAAGAATGGAGCTGCGTTGCCCTGACCCGTCGGGAAATCCATACCTCCAGTTCGCTGTTATGCTTGCGGCAGGTCTCAAGGGCATTGAGGAAGGTTACAAGCTCCCGGATCCCATGGAATTGAACCTCTACCATCTTACCGACGAAGAGAGGGATGAAAGGGGTATAAAATCACTTCCAGCAAGCCTAGGAGAGGCGATCAAGATAACCGAGAAAAGTGACCTTATCAGGGAGACACTGGGGCAGCATACATTTGAAAGATTCCTAGCCTTAAAGAAAAAAGAATGGGACGAATTCAGGATTCAGGTAACGGAATATGAAATAAAAAAGTATCTTCCAATACTTTAAAAACAATGTACAAGAGCGGGACAATGTCGTCCCGTACAAACTTCCGCGCCAAGCTTTTGGTTGCGGAAGTTTGTATCATAATAGATTAGCGGAGAAGAGTTATGGAGCACTTTACTAAAGGATTATATGACAGCTCTTTTGAGCACGACAGCTGCGGGGTTGGATTCGTAGCCAATATTAAAGGGGAGCGCTCGCATAGTATCGTAGAGATGGCACTCGGCGTGCTCAACCGACTTTCTCATCGAGGTGCAGTAGGTGCGGATCCGAATACAGGTGACGGTGCCGGCATTCTCATACAGATTCCCCACGAGTTCTACAAAAAAGAATGCGAAAAAGAGGGGATAGATCTTCCCGAAAGAGAAAACTACGCGACAGGAATTATTTTTCTACCGCAGAATGAAAAGGAATCTGCGGAATGCAAAAATTACTTCAAGAAATTTGCCAAACAAGAAGATCTTGAAATACTGGGCTGGAGGAAAGTCCAAATAGATGACAGCGATATAGGCATCACGGCAAAAAAGACCCAGCCCTTGATTGAACAGGTATTCATAGGCAAGCCCAATGATATAAAAGACATCTTTTCTTTTAGGAGAAAGCTTTACCTGTTAAGGAAGCAGGTGGAGAATGCTGTTGCCTCCTCTGTGCTAAAACAAAAAGGTTATTTTTATATCACTGACATTTCTCCGAGGACTGTCATTTACAAGGGGCTCTTAATGCCGAAGCAGGTTGGGACTTTTTATCCTGAAATAAACGATCCCCTAATTAAAAGTGCGATAGCGCTCATACATTCAAGGTACAGCACCAACACTTTCCCGACTTGGGACCTTGCCCAACCGTTCCGGTTCCTTGCCCACAACGGCGAGATCAATACCCTGCGCGGGAATATTAACTGGATGACGGCAAGGGAGGGCAACCTCAAGAGCGAATATTTCGGAGAAGACTTTGAAAAGCTCAAGCCGATCATTAGGCCCGGTGGCAGCGATTCCGCTGCTCTGGATAATGTTTTCGAGCTACTTTTCCTTAATGGCATGTCAATGCCGCATTCGATGCTGATGCTTATCCCACAGGCCTGGGAAAATGACAAGTATGCTAGAAAGCAGCTCAAAGATTTCTTCCAGTACCATGCATGCATCATGGAACCTTGGGACGGGCCTGCCGCGATAGCTTTTACCGACGGGAAAAGGATCGGGGCCGTGCTTGATAGGAACGGCTTGCGTCCGGCTAGGTACATCGTAACTAAGGACGGGCTGGTAGTCATGGCCTCCGAAATGGGTGTCATAGATATCGAACCGGCTGATATTTCCATCTCTGGCAGGATTGAACCCGGTAAGATGATGTTTATTGACACGGAAAAAGGCAGGATTATGAGCGATGAAGATATCAAAGACCACGTTTCCGCAAAGAATCCTTACGGCGAATGGCTGAAGGCAAATATCATTGAACTTGATGACCTGCCAAAGACGTCTGCTCAGGAAGGAGAACACGAAGACATTTACAGGGCTTTGAAGCAGTTTGGCTACAGCCGCGAGGACATGAGAACGATCATAAAACCGATGGCCGAAAAGGGTAAGGAGCCTATCGGTTCCATGGGCGACGATACCCCACATGCAGTGCTGTCAAAACAGCCGCAAAGACTCTTCAATTACTTCCGTCAGCTGTTTGCACAGGTGACAAATCCTGCCATTGACCCTATAAGGGAAGAAATAGTGATGAGCCTTGAGAGTTACATAGGAGCGCAGGGAAATTTGCTGGAACAGGATCCTAAACACAGCAAAAAAATAAGGGTCAAGGAACCGGTCTTAAGAAGCCAAGATTATGAAAAGTTGCGAACTTTAAACAAAAAAGAATTCAAGGCAAAAGTATTTTCTACCCTTGCGGACCTTAAGAAAAAGGAAAACTTTAAGTCCGCAGTAAAAAGGCTGCAAAAAGAAACTGAAGATGCGATAAATAAAGGCTATGTCAACCTTATCCTTAGCGACAGGGGATTTGGTCCTGACAAATGTCCGCTACCAAGCCTACTTGCTGTGAGTGCGGTCCACCAGTACCTTGTGAAGAAGGGACTCCGGACCCAGTGTTCCATCATAGTTGACAGCGGCGAGCCTAGAGAAGTGAACCACTTTGCCCTTCTTTTTTCGTTCGGCGCAGATCTTGTACATCCTTACCTAGCATTTGAGGCAATAGATCTCCTCGAAACCGAGGGTGAGATATTTATCGATTCAAGGACTGGGGTCGAGAATTATATTCATGCTATAAATGCAGGATTGCTTAAGATCCTTTCTAAAATGGGGATTTCAACACTCAGAAGTTATAGGGGTGCGCAGACATTTGAAGCGCTTGGACTTGGTGAAAAGTTTATCAACGATTATTTCTTTGGCACCACCACAAGGATAGGCGGCGCGGAGATAGAAGATATTGAAAGAGACTACCTCCGGGTCCATGAGGTCGCGCATTCACTGACGCCATACCCGGACATTTTACCAAGTGGCGGTGTGTACCAGTGGAAAAAAGATGGCGAAAAGCACCTCTGGAATCCAGATACTATCGCTTTGCTCCAAGATTCCGTCAGAAAAGAGGATTTCTCCAAGTTCAAAGAATTTTCTTACTTTATCAACGAGCAGAAGGACAGCCCTGTGACGCTACGTTCCCTTTTCCGTTTCAAGAAGGGTAAACCTGTAAACATAAATGAAGTGGAGAGCGCGGAAAAGATATTGAAAAGATTCGCGACAGGGGCTATGAGCTTCGGCTCCATCAGTAAAGAGGCCCACGAAAAGATAGCCATTGCAATGAACAGGCTTGGAGCCAAGTCCAATACGGGAGAAGGAGGAGAAGACCCGAAAAGGTTCAAGCCACTCCCTAACGGTGACCTGAAAAGGTCGGCCATAAAGCAGGTTGCATCCGGCAGGTTTGGTGTCACCGCGAATTATCTTATAAACGCTGATGAGATACAGATTAAGATAGCGCAGGGTGCCAAGCCCGGAGAGGGAGGCCAGCTGCCTGGACACAAAGTAAGCGAGATGATCGCGAAGACAAGATATACGACGCCGGGCGTGACTCTTATCTCCCCGCCCCCGCACCATGATATCTATTCTATAGAAGACCTGGCGCAGTTAATATTTGATCTTAAGAACGTAAATCCCGCAGCGAGGATCTCCGTCAAATTAGTTTCAGAGGTTGGAGTAGGGACCGTTGCTGCGGGAGTCGCAAAAGGTCATGCGGACATGATATTGATCTCTGGTGGTGACGGCGGCACGGGAGCTTCACCTCTTAGCTCTATAAAATATGCCGGTCTTCCCTGGGAACTTGGATTGTCTGAAACCCACCAGACGCTCGTATTGAACGACCTCCGCAGCAGAGTAAGGCTGCAAACCGACGGGCAGATGAGGACGGGAAAGGATGTAGCAGTCGCGGCGCTGCTTGGAGCGGAAGAGTTCGGCTTTTGCTCGGCCGTGCTTGTAGTTCTTGGCTGTGTGATGCTTCGTCACTGCCATTTGAACAACTGTTCTGTAGGGGTTGCGACGCAGAATGATTTGCTTTCAAAACGCTTCTCCGGAAAGCCCGAATATGTGGTCACTTACCTCAGATTTGTTGTAGAGGAGCTTCGGGAGATCATGGCACAGCTCGGCTTTCGAACTGTTGATGAGATGGTTGGCAGGACTGACAAAATCGAGACTGATCTTTCACTTGTTCCGGAAAAGGCGAAGAAACTTGACCTCTCAAAGATATTATACAGACCTGACGGAAGGGTGATTTGTTCCATATCGCAGGATCATGGAATAGATAAGGTTCTAGACAGAAAACTGATAAATCTATCTGAACCAGCGCTAAAAGGGGAAGGCAGAGTAAAAGTGGAGATTAGAATATCAAATACGGACAGAGCTACTGGCGCGATGCTCAGCGGAGAACTGGTAAAGAGAAAAGGAGAAGCTGGGTTAGCTGACGATTCCATTCAAATCAAGTTCAAGGGTACAGCTGGACAGAGTTTTGGGGCATTCCTTGCCAAAGGCATTACGTTTGAACTCGAAGGAATGGCAAACGATTATGTTGGCAAAGGTCTTTCAGGAGGAAAACTCATTATCTATCCGGATAAGGAATCAACTTACAACTTTGGGCAGAACATCATCATCGGTAACACAACTTTTTACGGCGCCATAAGTGGAGAGGCTTATATAAATGGTATCGCGGGTGAGCGTTTTTGTATCAGGAATTCAGGAATAAAAGCAGTTGTTGAAGGAGTGGGAGATCACGGTTGCGAATATATGACGGGTGGGACTGTTGTCGTGATAGGTAAAACTGGGCGTAACTTTGGCGCCGGAATGTCGGGCGGCATTGCATACGTTTATGACAAGGATAGAGAGTTTGAGGACAAATGTAATCACGGTATGATAGAGCTCGAAGAGCTGAACAAAGAAGATATGGCGGCCGTGAAATCGATGCTCGAAAAACATCATGCGTACACGGGAAGCCCAGCCGCCAAAAAGATACTGGATAGTTTCAATAAAGAGATAAGGAAGTTCGTCAAGGTGATCCCGACGGAATACAAGCGCGTGCTCCTTAACAAGAAATTCAGCAAAAAGCAGCTTGAGGAAACGGAGATGTAAAATGGGCGATCCAAAAGGATTTTTAAAGTTCAAAAGGACGACTGCTGCGTACAGGCCGGTGCCTGAGCGCGTGAAGGATTTTGCTCAGGTTTTCGAGCTTCGACCTCCACGGGTTTCCAAGGAACAGGCGTCGCGCTGCATGGACTGCTCGACCTCATTCTGTCACTGGGCCTGTCCTATCGGGAACTACATCCCCGAATGGAACGACCTTGTCTACAGCGGCAACTGGGAAAAGGCCTTCAAACTGCTCAACAGGTCCAATCCTCTTCCCGAAATAACTGGAAGGGTATGCCCTGCGCTCTGCGAATATTCCTGCGTTTTAAGTATAAATGACGAGGCTGTGACTATCAGGGAAAACGAGCTTGCCATAATCGAGACGGCTTTTGAAGCAAAACTCGTCAAAGCTTATATCCCACCGAAAAGAACGGGCAAGACTATAGCGGTCATAGGGTCCGGCCCGGCGGGGCTTTCCGCCGCGGTGTTCCTCAACAGGATTGGGCATGAGGTGGCTGTGTTCGAGAAAGATGACAGGATTGGTGGCCTGATGACCTATGGCATCCCTGATTTCAAGCTTGAAAAGAGTATTATCGACAGAAGGGTCAGGATTTTCAAGCACGAAGGTATAAAGTTCTATACATCTGTCGAAGTGGGCAGGGACACAACAATTGCAAAAATGAAAAAAGAGTTTGATGCCGTTGTCATCGCGGTGGGCAGCCGAGTTCCGCGCGACCTCAGGATCGAAGGAAGGGAGCTGGAAGGCATTCACTTCGCTATGGACTTTCTCAAGCAGTTCAACAGGTATGTCGCGGCCAAAAAAATCCCTGCAAAAGAGTTTATCGATGTAAAAGAGAAAAAAGTTGTTGTCATAGGCGGTGGGGACACTGGAGCGGATTGTGTCGGGGTTGCCAACAGGATGGGAGCCAAAAAGGTAACACAGATCGAAATACTTCAAAAACCGCCTAATTGCAGGCCTGCTGACCAGCCATGGCCGATGTACCCAAAAATATTAAGGACCTCATCCAGCCATGAAGAAGGCTGCGAGAGGGACTGGTCGGTGACCACGAAGAAATTCATCGGCTCAAAAGGTCATGTGACAAAACTCTTGGCCGCGAGAACAGACTCTTCTATGAAAGAAATAAAAGATACCGATTTCGAAATAAGCGCGGATATAGTGATCCTCGCGCTTGGATTTCTCCATCCGGACACTGCAGGGCTTCTCAACGGTTCAAAGATCGAGCTTGACCAGAGAGGAAATATCAAAACGGATGAAAACTTCATGACGTCCTCAAAAGGTATCTTTGCTGCAGGCGATTGCAGGAGAGGTCAATCGCTCATCGTTTGGGCGATTGATGAAGGCAGAAGAGTGGCTGAAGCGGTCAATCGATATTTGATGAATACTTAGGGAGCTGCGGTTAAAATAATCGTGCCAGCAATGTGTTGGTTTGCTCCTTCTATCAACCGAAGAAAAAGCCATTTAAAGAATATCTAGCTTAGTAGTGCTATGCTGAATGGCTTGACTATCCACTTCACTAATAATGTTACCGCAAGACCTTTAGGTTTTTTCTTACTCCAAGCAGCGAGGAAAAATCAATCTTTAGCATCATCGGATAAATCATCAGCCAAATCAATACCGCAATGTGGATGTTTATCTGTGATCCGCCACCGAATTCAAGGTCACGTATATGGTTCACTGCCTGCGGAAATATTTTTCTTTATGAGCACACCTGCTACCATGCACAGTAACACCCAAACAGTCAGGTATTGTTCAAAAACATTGATCTTTTTCAATTTTTCTAAATCCTTCATTTTTATTCTCATTATTTATTTAACCTGAATAGGAAATCTATGCTTTTTGCGAACTTATTCCATTCCTTTTTATCCAGTATGTAAAACGTGAATCTTCCCACATTCTTTGATTTTATTATCCCAAGCTTTTTCAGACTTTTTAAATGGTGAAGTATTAGATTATGAGGAGCACCAATTGATTTTTGAAGTTCGCAGACACACATGCTGGAGTTTTTTAATAAACACAATATTTTAAGGCGATTGGGCTCGGAAATTGTTTTTAAGCGTTTGGATGCTTCTTTCATTGAGTATTTAAGACACTGATGTTTATTCATCATCCCAACAATAATATATCAGATTAAAACTATTATGTCAATATACGTTGACATGAAATGTGTGGTATAATTTTAAAAATGAAACTTGATGATATAAAAATAACTAGATCAATAGTTAAAAGTTTTTTTGACGATTTGTTTTCAAATCTTGAGATTGACTGTGCGATTGTTGGCGCCGGGCCGTCTGGACTTGTCGCGTCATATTTCCTTGCAAAAGCAGGGAAAAAAGTTGCAATTTTTGAAAGAAAACTTGCTGTTGGCGGGGGAATGTGGGGCGGAGGAATGATGTTTAATAAAATTGTTGTCCAAAAAGAAGCTTTGCCACTTCTTGAGGAGTTTGGGATTAGATATTTTGAAAGCGAAAAAGGTTATTATGTTGCGGATTCTATTGAAGCTGTTTCTGCCCTTTCATATTTTTCTGTGAGAAATGGAACAAAGATATTTAATTTGATGAGTGCTGAAGATGTTTTGACTGAAAAAGAAAGAGTTTCTGGATTGGTGCTTAACTGGACGCCAGTTGAGTTGAACAATCTTCATGTGGATCCATTGACAATTAGGGCGAAGTATGTAGTTGATGCTACTGGACATCCGGCTGAAATTGCCTCTATAATTCAAAATAAACTTGGGAAAAAGTTGAAAACAAAAACTGGCAAAATGGTAGGCGAGAAGAGTATGGACGCAGATTCAGCTGAAAAAAGCGTTATAAACAACACAAAAGAATTTTATCCTGGAGCGTTTGCTTGCGGAATGTCTGCAATTGCGATTTTTGGCGGGCACAGAATGGGTCCAATTTTTGGCGGGATGCTTTTATCCGGGAAAAAACTATCTGAAATCTTGTTAAAACATTTATAGTTCTATGCAAAAAATAATTTCTGTTTCTACGACAAAAAGAGAAGCTCTATACGATATTACACAAAAAATTAAAAATTTTGTAGATGAAAGTGGAATAAAAACCGGGATATTAAATGTTTATGTAAGAGGAGCAACAGCTGCGATAATGATTCAGGAAAATTGGGACCAGAGTGTGCAGGAGGATGTTGTTGATCTTTTGAGAAAAATCATTCCAGCTGGAGTTTGGAAACATGACAGACAGGATGGGAATGGAGATGCTCATTTAAAAGCCGGCATAATAGGACCAAGTCAGACAATTCCAATAATCGACGGAAAACTTGGGCTTTCAACATGGCAAAATGTTTTCCTTTGCGAATTTGATGGGCCCAGAAAATCAAGAGAAATTGTATTGACTTTAATTTCAGAATAATACTTTATTTTGCAGGTGTTGTTTTGAAAGCCAAAATCAAATAAAATCGCTAAGAGTTGAATAAAATGCTCCTTTATTTGTTAGAGTTGACTGGATAAGAGAAAAATTAGATATATCCATTTTTTCTTCAATAGCTAAAATCAATTTTTTTTGTTCAAAGCTGTGGAAGTTTTTTTCATTGAACCGCGCGATTGTGATGTGAGGAATAAAATCACGTTTTTCTGTTCTGATTCCAAGTTTTTTTTCTAAATCAATTTTTAACAAGCCAAGTTCTTTTGATGGCTTTGCTGTCATCCATATCAATCGGGGGAATTTTTCGTCCGGTCCAAAGGAAACTTTTTCAAATGTAATTTTAGTTTTTGGGACATTGATTTCGGACAATTTGCAAATCAGTTTTTCAATAGCTTCTTTTTTTTCTTCCCATGGAGGAATTATTGTAAGATGCAAATTTTCCGGAGGCAGCCATCTCACATCTAAACCTATTTTGTTTTTTACTTTTTGTACAAAATTTATTATGTTTTCTGATGCCTTGATAGCGATAAAGATTCGCATAACTTCAATCTATATGTTAATATAACCACAAATGAAAATAAATATCAAAGTTATTTGTAACGCAAAGAAAGAAAAAATTATAAAAGAAAACGACAAATTAAAAGTTTATGTTTCTTCGCCTGCTGTTGATGGCAAAGCCAATTTGCGGCTGTTGGAAATTTTGTCTGAATATTTCTCTGTAAAAAAGAAAGATATAAAAATAGTTTTTGGCGAAAGAAACAGGAATAAAGTAATTGATATAAAAACCCTTTAAAAAAATTGGAACAAAGAATCATTTTTGTTTGTCAAATAATATTAAAGATATTATGAATATCGATTTTTCAGAAGTATACAAAGATTACCAGCAAAAAGTTTGGAATTTGATTTCGAAATATATTTATAAATTTGAGGATAGACAAGATCTATTTCAAGAGATCTTTGTTAAAATTTTTAAGAACCTGAAGAAATTTAGAGGAGAAAGCAATTTAAGCACATGGATTTTTAAAATTGCGGTAAACGAATCAATAAATTTTAGTAAAAAGAAAAAAAGACAGTTATTTCTAGAAAATTTGTTAAAAGGTGCTGGTATTTTTAGATCGCATGAGGAAGAAAAGCATGTAGAAGAAGATATAAAACTTTGGGAACCGCTTAAAGTTCTTAATGAAAAACAAAAAATTATTTTGATTATGGCCGAAGTTGAAGAGATTAATCTTTTTGATATCGCAAAGATTTTAAATATCTCTGTTGGAACTGTTAAATCAAATCTTTTTAGAGCCAAAGAACTACTAAAAAAAGAATTAGGAAAGGAGAAATACAAATGGATGAAGTAAAGAAATATTTATCAAGATTAAAAGTAGTTTCTTTTCAACCGGATTTTGATGCAATGTTAGATGGCATTATTTCCAAATCAGCAAAAAAAGATGTTTTGTTTTTCCATAAAATATCATTTGCTTTTTTGGCGGCTATTTTTTTCTTTTTTGCTGTATATTTTTATTATTTCCAGCAAACTGGATTTTACACCGCAAATGATTTTATTTTTGAAAGAGAAAATTATAATGGCAACAAACTTATTTCATATATTTTTGAAGAGTGAAGGAACTTTTTTTTGGAAAAAATAATCTAATAGAATTGGAGGTTAAAAAAATATGAAAAAAACGACTTATTTTTTGTTTGCAGTGATTTTAGCTTTGTCACTTATATCTTCGCAGGCGACAGCTTTTTTGGACAGAGGGCCGCAATTTAGACATAGATTCATTGAAGATCTGGGATTGTCTCAAGAACAGATGAAAAATTTTTTAAATAAAGAACAGGAAATTAACAGAGAAATTTTCAATTTAAGGCAGGACAATGAAAAATTAAGATATGAAATGTTTCAAGAGTTAAAAAAAGACAAGCCTGAAAAGGCAAAATTGGATAGTTTAATTGATAAAATAGAAAAAAACAATGCCACAATTTATAAAAAAAGAGCAGATTTGATTTTATGGCTTAAATCCCAATTGAACGCTGAACAAAGACAGAAATTTGATTCATTACAAAACAATTTTGGGGTTGGTATCAAGCGCGGAAAGGGTTTTAGGCGTTAACTTAGATTTATCTATTTTTTTTGTTGGATAAAAGAAGCGCTGAAATAAAAGCTGTTGCTGGAATGCTCAAAATCAAACCTATGCTGCCGGCGAAAGCTCGCAAAATTTCTTCGCTGATTATTTCCAGATTCATAGCTTTTAAAAAGGGCATGTTACCGTATGACAAAAGAAGCAAAAGAGGAAGAGATGATCCTGTATATGCCAAAATCAAAGTGTTTGACATTGTTCCCATTATGTCTTGTCCAACATTTATCCCGGATTTAAATAGAGAACGAAAATCCAATTCCGGATGAACATTTTTTATTTCATATATAGATGAAGCTATAGACATGGCAACGTCCATTACAGCCCCAAGGGCACCAATCAATATCCCAGCAAATAATAGTCCTTTGTAATCGAGAGGGAGTTCCATAGAATAAAACAGCATTTTTGATTCTTCAGTGCTTAACCCGGAAAGTTTTATTATATTTCCAACCAATACTGCTATGATTCCGGCAATGACAATTCCAATTATTGTTCCCAGAGCTGCGCTAACGCTCTTGATAGTTTTTCCTGAAACCAATCTAAAAACAATCAATACTATTGCACCGCTCGTAACAGTAGAGGTTATGACAGGGTTAAACCCTCTGACAGAAAGCGGAATTACGACAAAAAATATTAATCCAATAGTAAGCAAAAGACTTATCAATGATTTAAATCCTTTTTTGCCTCCAATTATTAAAAGAAGAGCACAAAAGGAAAACATCAAGATGAATAATGTATCACTTCTGTCGTAATCGGCGATATTAAATAATGGCTCTCCATTTGGGCTTTCAGCTTTTGTTGGATTTTCCTCTACGTAAAGAATGACTTTATCTTTTGGTTGTAGAGTCATTTTTGCTCCCATAATTCCTGATGATTCCATATGTTGAATTTTTACGATTTTGTTTTTGTATTTGCCGCTCTTTACTTTGACTAAAACAGATTTTGAATCTAACAGGTCGTCATTTCCTTCAGAAACTTTTAACACAACGGCCTTTTCGTATGAAAATACTGGGGGAGCAAAATTGGTTTCTTCAGCTGAGATGCCAAGAGAAGTTAACAAAATGGTAAATATTAATGATAGAAGAAACAATTTATTCTTACTAGCCATAAATGAATTTGCTAATAAATAGTATACACCATTAAAAAGTAGGTTGCTTTTAATAATGAAAAGTTTTATCTATTGTTTTAAAATTTAAAGGATTAAAGCTGGGGGACAGGGACTTGAACCCCGATTCTCGCCTCCAAAGGGCGGTGTCCTACCATTAGACGATCCCCCAAAGTTTAGATAAACTTATTATAGCAAAACAACATTGGTAAAACAGAATAGAAAACTACGATAGGTTATATGCTTGCCTAAATAATGTTTCGTAATCTTTATTCATTTCCAATTTTCTTCTAGCCATGCATATTTTTGCGGTTGAAACAGCTTTTTCTAAATTGTATTTTTTTGAGTTTTCTCCAACTCCCCAGGAAAATGGAGGAATGTATTTTGGCATATATCCGCCTCCAAGTACATTACAACCTATACCTATAAATGTTCCTGTGTTTAACATAGTATTGATTCCAATTTTAGTATGATCTCCTATGATTGCACCCATAAAGAGTTTGCCAGTATCTATATTTTTTTCTTTTATTTGCATTTTCACGTTTGAATAGTTGTTTTTTAGATCGGAATTGTTTGTTCCAGCTCCAATATTTACCCATTCTCCAACGAATGAGTGGCCAAGAAAACCTTCATGCTGTTTGTTTGAATATCCCTGGAAGATAGTTTCTTCAATCTCACCACCGACTTTGCAAAAGGGACCAATTGTTGTGCCACCATAAATTTTTGAAAGCGCTTTTATTATTGTTTTTTTCCCTATATAAGCAGGACCATATATTACTGAATTTGCCATGATTATTGCATCGTCGTCTATAATTATTGGGCCAGATGAGCTATCCATTACTACATTTTGTTCAATTTTTACATTTTTTCCGACGAATACATTTTTTCTTAGAGTTTTATATTTTTTTAGACTTTGCAGGATTTTCAGATCGTTTTCAATTTCTTTTGGGTTTTTATAAATCAAATCCCATGGGTACTCGATAAAGCAATTATTTTTCAATTCTGTTTTGTTTGGGAAATTGTTTAGTTTTTCGATTTCAGAGACACTTTCTTTCTTGTCAAAAATTGCGATTGCGATTTTCCCGCTGTGCGAAAAAACAATTGGGAACTTTTTCTTTTTCAAGAATGAAATTATTTCTTTATTAATCAAAAGTTTGGAATTGACAAAAATTTGCAAATTACCCTTAATGAATTTTTTTGTTATGTGCTCAACTTTTTCTTTTAAAGTTAAAATTCCACACCTTAAATATTGTGGTTCGTTTAAAAAAACAAGCTTAAAAATCTCACTATTGTTTTTATCGTCAAAGAAAAATATTTCCATCATTAAATTTTTACTTTACTGAAATTTCGTAATTTTTATCCTCAAATGAATACTTAAAATTTGTATGGATATCGTATCTTCCTTCCAATATTGCAACAACATCTTCTATGAAAACAATTTCTTCGTTTGTTGGAATCACAAAAATTTTTATCGTTGAGTTTGGAGTTGAAATTTCTGTTTCTTTGTCACGGGTTCTTGTTGAGAGATTTTTCTCTTTGTCAACAATAATTCCAAGACATTCAAGCCCTTCCAAAACTCTTTCTCTAAGCCCTGGGTTTAATTCTCCAGCTCCTCCGGTGAAAACGATGGCGTCTAAACAGCCGATTGCGGCAATATAGGCACCAATAAATTTTTTTAGGTTATAAGCTTCAATCTCTTGGGCTAAAATGCTTCTTTCATTTCCTTGTGCAGCGGCTAAATCAATATCTCTTCTGTCGGAGTATTTGCCGGTTATTCCCAAAAGGCCGCTTTTGTAATTTAATATTTTGTCCAATTCGTTTGCTGTGAATCCCTCCTTTTCTATCATGAAAAGTATTATTCCCGGGTCTATATCTCCGCATCTTGTTCCCATGACAGCTCCAGCAAGCGGTGTAAGTCCCATTGATGTGTCAATGCAAATTCCGTTTTTAATTGCCGCTACGCTGACTCCATTACCTATATGCATAGTTATTGCATTTGTTTCTGAGTTTTTTTTGTCTAAAAGTATTGAAACTCTTTTTGAAACATATAAATGCGAAGATCCATGGAAACCATATTTTCTTACGCCGTACATTTTATACCACTCATAAGGCACAGCATAAAGATAAGATTTTTGGGGGATTGTCTGATGAAACGCTGTATCAAAAACGGCAACATTGGGAGTGTTTGGCAGTTCTTTTCTTGCAGCTTCAATTCCAGCGATATTCCATGGCATATGCAATGGCGCCAAATCTTTCAAATCTTTTATTTTTGAAAGCACTTCATCATTTATTAAGCAGGACTTGTTAAAAACTGCACCGCCATGTACAACTCTGTGGCCAACTGCTGAAATCTCCGAAAGTGAATCAATTGCGCCATAATCTTTATCTGTTAAAAGCGAAATTATTTTTGAAAGTGCTAAATTGTGATCAGGAAGATTTTCTAGAATTTTTTTTTCTTCTTTGCCGCACACAATATGAGAGATTTCACTATGGTTTGAACCAATCCTGTCTGCGATGCCTTTACAAATTATTTTTTTGCCTGACCAGTCAAAAAGTTGATATTTTATTGAGGAGCTGCCACAATTGAGAGCAAATATTTTCATGATATCCTTGATTATGATATAATAACGCAAGGTAAAAATCAACATGGGTTTAAAGTCCAAAGACCTTCTGGGGCTTAAAGAACTTTCTCTCCAAGAAATAAATCAAATACTTGACACCGCTGAATCAATGAAAGAGGTTTTGTCACGCCCTATGAGAAATGTTCCTGCGCTGTCGGGCAAAATTGTAACTAGTCTCTTTTATGAACCAAGTACACGCACAAGAACATCATTTGAAACAGCGGCAAAATTACTCTCTGCGTCAGTAAATTCAATAAGTGTTGCAGTAAGCAGCGTAATAAAAGGCGAAACAATAGTTGATACAGCAAAAAATTTAGAAGCAATAGGCACAAACGCCATAATAATTAGGCATTCTATGGCTGGAGCGCCTCATCTTATTGCAAAAAACACCTCTTGCAGTGTAATCAATGCTGGTGATGGTTATAATGAACATCCGACACAAGCATTACTTGATATCTTTACAATGCGCCAAAAAAAAGGATCGTTAAAAGGGAAGAAAGTCGTGATTGTAGGAGATATTTTACACAGCAGAGTTGCGAGAAGCAATACTTGGGGGCTTTTAAAACTTGGCGCTTCTGTAACTTTGGTTGGGCCACCGACTCTTATTCCAAAAGGAATAGAAGCAACTGGAGCAAAGGTTTCATATAATCTTGATGAGGCGATAAGAGATGCGGATTTCATAAATGTTTTGCGAATCCAACTTGAGCGCCAGCAAAAGGGATTATTTCCATCAATCCTTGAATATCATGAATTATATGGTATTACTATGAAAAGATTGGCGAAAGCAAAAAACGATGTTGTAATAATGCATCCAGGGCCAATAAACCGTGGGGTTGAATTATCAAGCGATGTTGCTGATAGTAACAAAAGTGTTATTTTAGATCAAGTGTCAAATGGCGTGGCTGTTAGAATGGCTATCTTGTTTTTATTGCTTGGTGGTCGAGGGAAAAATTGATTAAATAAATTTGACCAAAGCAGAAGTTAAAATCACCCACAAAAAAATATTTGCCAAAAACGGCCAATCTTTTAGTAAAATCTTTTCTAAAAATTTTTCTTCGCTGTTTGTAAAGGTTAAATATAACAATCTGTATGTTCCAAACAGAACCAAGGGAAATGTAAATATCAAATTATGCGATATGCCTTCGAGAGTTGACAGGCAGAACATACAATATATTGCTAATGCCGTTGATGAAGTTATGTTTATTATCTGATTTAAAAAGGATTCACTATCTTTTGTGTTTTGATTTTTGTTCTGTAAAAGTTTAATATCACAACATAGTGATATCAAAACTGATGTGGTAAAAATATAGAAAATCAGCCAGTTTGATATTGGCTTTGAAATCGCCACTGTTCCAGCGGTTATAACTATTAAAGAGGCTATTCCTGAAATCACATTTTTTGAGAATAAAGGAGTTTTTTCTGCAAATAGAAAATTTGCAAGCTTCAACAAAAAATACAAGATAGATAAAAGCCCAAACCAAGTGTTTAGGAAAAACGCGGCTACAAAAGATCCAATTAAAACAAATGCAACGGCAAATTCAGCTTTGTTTGAGCTTAGTTCTCCGCTTGCAATTGGCATAAATTTTTTTGTTGAGTCAGTTTTATCAATGTTTATTCTGGTCAAATCTTCTATGATATAAACTGTGCCTGTCAAAAAAGAAAATATCAAAAACGCTACAAATATTTTTATTAGATAAACCCAATTTAATGGATCCCCTGAAAAAAGCAATGGCAGGAAAACAATAATGGACCTTGACCATTTGTGTGGCCTCATTGAAATAAAAAGCATTTCTAAAACTTTCATTTTTTATCTCCTTTGTCAACACATCCTTCAATAATAATATCTTCTCCTGATTTTTTCACGCGCCAATTTTTAACTTTAGTTGCTTCTTTCAAACTTTTGGCTCCGTTTCCAGCTATACTTGGTATAGCATTTTTACCGCCTATAATTTTTGGAGAAATTATAAATACAATTTTATCAACTAGATTTTCATCAATCAACGATCCTGCAATTTGAGAACCACCTTCTACTAAAATGCTTGTTATATTCATTTTGGCAAGAATAAATAAGAGTTTTTTTAGGTTGACTTTATTTTTTTTTCTGGGGACGATAATGATTTTACATCCTTTTTTTTCAAATTGATAAATTTTTTCTTTTTTTGCAAGATTTGTTGTTGCAATTATTGTTTGGCTGGATTTGTCATTAATAAACTTTCTATCAATTGGCATTGACAATTTGCTGTCAACTATAACTTTTACTGGTTGTTTCTGTGTTTTAACTTTTCTCGCAGTTAGCAATGGATTGTCGATAATAGCAGTGTTTTTTCCAATTAAAACCGCGTCATTTTCTGATCTGAGCTTGTGGACATACTTTTGAGATTCTTCATGGCTTATCCATTTGCTTTGTTTGGTTCTTGTTGCTATTTTACCGTCAAGAGACATTGCTATTTTTAAAATCACAAAGGGCAATTTTTGAGAAATGTGTTTTATAAAATTTTCGTTTAGGTCTTTTGCTTCTTTTTCTCTGACGCCAACTTTAACTTCTATTCCGGCTTTTAGCAATTCTTTAAATCCTTTTCCATTTACAAGCGGATTAGGATCTTTCATTGCGGCTACAACTCTTTTAATTCCGCTTTTGATGATATTTTCAGTGCAAGGCGGTGTATTGCCCCAATGGCAACACGGCTCTAAATTCACATAAAGAGTTGCGCCTTTAGCTTTATCTTTTGCTTTTGCTATTGCGTATGATTCGGCATGTGGGCTTTTGTGTTTATTGTGAAAGCCCTCGCTGATTATTTTCCCGTTTTTTACAATAATTGCAGCAACAGTTGGATCTGGAGATGCTTGCCCTTTGTAGCGGGAAGCGATTTGAATAACCCTTTTCATGAATTTATCATCTAAAATTTTTGATTTTCTATTTTGCATATTTTATGGATCTAATAGCGGTTTTGTAGTTTTTTGAGTAAAAAATTGCTGATCCGGCAACTAAAATGTTTGCCCCAGCGTCAATGACATACTTGGCTGTAGAACCGTTTATCCCGCCATCGACTTCAATGTCTATATTCATCTTTTTTTTGTTGATATACTCTCTGAATGCTTTTATTTTTGGCAAAACTTCCGGCATAAATTTTTGTCCTTCAAAACCCGGATAAACAGTCATAAAAAGAACCATTTTGATGTCTTTTAGCAGATTATCCGAAATTTTTAGGTGTGAATTTGGATTTACAGCTATTGCTGGTTTTGCTTTTAGGTTTTTTATTGTCTTTATTAGTTTTGCCGGATGTTTTGTTGTCTCAATGTGAAAGGAAATTATGTCACTGCCGGCTTCTATGAATCTAGGCGCGTATTTTTCGGGATCAGTTATCATAAGATGAACATCAAGAGGAAGTTTTGTGGATTTTTTTAAAGCTTTTATTACAAGAGGGCCCATTGTGATGTTTGGCACAAAATGCCCATCCATAACATCAACATGGATCATGTCTGCCCCTGATTTTTCTGCTTTTTTCACTTCATTTCCAAGAGCGGAAAAATCTGCTGATAAAATCGATGCAGCAACTTTAATCGTTTTGTTCATCGGTTTCTTCTCCATCGTTTTGTTTTGTAAGAACCTTTACAGAAACTTCTGTTCCTTTTTGAACATTGGTGTCAGGAGAAGGATTTTGTTCAATGATTAGTCCTTGTCCATTGTCTGAATAAACATATGAAATTTTCCCCGGGACAAGGCCGGAATTTTTAATTAAATAATACGCTTCATCGGTTGCCTTGCCAAGCAGATCAGGCACTTTGACAGTATTTTCTGAAATGCTGAGTATCAGGCTGATAACTCTGCCTTCTTTTACTCTTTTTCCTGCTTCTGGCCTTTGTGAAACGACTGTTCCACTTGGAGAATTTGAAAATGCAACTCCAATAACTTCACCTTTAAGATTGTTTTTCTGTAAAAGATTTATAGCTTCCTCTTTTGACATTCCCATCACATTTGGAATAACGGTTTCTGGAGAGGAGCTTACATAAAGCCATATAAAAGCATTTAAAGCAATAGGAATGAGAATTGCAGATGCAATAAGGACAAGCAAGATAGAAAATGGTTTAATAGATAGTTTTCCTATAACGACAAGGTAAACAAATATCAGTGCAAGCAAAATGAATAGTAGCAAAAAAAGATCAATTCCCATTTATTCCCCCAAAAAGAATATAACAACAAATGAATATAGTATCCCCGCCAAAACCGCTATCAAAATAAGTATAATAGGCCAATTTATAAAGTTTATTTTAGCATTTCTTTCTTCGTTTTCTATATCCTTTTTAAAGAGTCCGATATCTGAATTTTTGTCTATGCTTTCCTCAGGGGGGACCTTGGGTTTTTCAATTTCATTTTCTTGCTCTTTTGATATCTCGTCTGAGCTTTCCAAAGCCAGATCGATTTGCATAATATCCAAAAAGTTTTGCTTTTTTCTTGGAGAGGATTTTGACGATAAATGTTCTGCTATTTCCTGAACAGATGCAAACCTAAGCAAAGGATCTTTTTCTAAACACAAATTTATTATGTCTTCAATGTGTTTTGGAATTTTAGTCAAAGCAAATGGGTGTTGTTTGTTGTTGTTTGTTAATATATCTTCAACAAATTTGAAAGGATCAGAAGGTATATTTTTTCCGTCAGAGAGAAGATATGCTAAAACCAATCCAATTTGATAAATATCAGATTTAATTGTCGAATCTTCGCCAAGCAATACTTCTGGAGCGGAAAAGATTGATGATGGATCAAAAAGCCATTTTGCTCTTTGTTCAACTGGTTCTGAAACAGCTTTTCTTATACCAAAATCTGCAACTTTTACTTTCCAATTATTTGTGAGCACAAAAATGTTGTTTGGTGTTATTGATCCATGTACAAATCCTTTTTCATGAGCGTTTTTTACTGCATCACAGACACTGATTATTATTTCAACTGCTTTTTCAACTGGAACGGGAGTTTTTATGTTGCTTAATACTTCTCCATCAATATATTCTCTGATAAAGTAAAAACCCTGCCAACCGTAATCTCCATCAATAAGTTTTGCTATCATCGGACTTTCAAGTTTTGACAGGTAGTCCACTTGTTTTTTTAGTGTTTTCACTAAAAAGGTGTTCAGATAATCTTTCTTATAAATCTTGATGGCTATCTCTTTTGTTGAATCTACCATTGACCCTTTGTAGGTTACATGCGATGAAGTGTCTGCGATTTTTTCTTCAACTTTGTATTTGCTTTTTAGGATTCGGTTCATTTTTGTTTTGGGTTGCCTTTTTTCATTTGTCTGATAAAATTTTCAAACAAATATAAGCTGTCGTGAGGTCCGGGAGAAGCTTCAGGATGATATTGAACGCTAAAAACAGGAAGATGTTTGTGCGCTAAACCTTCGCAAGTTCCATCATTTAAATTTATGTGCGTTAATTCTAAATTTTTGTTCTTAATTGAATCGAGATCAACTGCAAATCCATGGTTTTGTGATGTTATCTCAACTGATCCTGTTTTTAGATTTTTAACTGGATGATTTGAACCTCTGTGGCCAAATTTTAATTTAAATGTTTTTGCTCCAAATGCAAGCGCTAATATCTGATGCCCAAGGCAGATCCCAAATATTGGAAGTTTGCCAATCAGCTTCTGAACATTTTCAATTGCATAATCAACAGCTGAAGGATCTCCCGGCCCATTTGAAAGCATTATACCATCAGGTTTTAGTTTCAGTACTTCTTCTGCTGTTGTATCGCCCGGCACAACCGTAACCTCGCATCCAAGCGAAAATAAAATTCTTAAAATATTGTATTTTACCCCAAAATCATAAACAACTACTTTTGATTTAGATGTTTTGCTGTTATATTTATTTTTTTCCATTAGAGTTTTTGTTGGTTCTTCCCAAGAATATGAACTTTGGCAGGACACTTCTTTAACTAAGTCCCTTCCAACAATAGAAGGAGATTTTAGCACTTTTTCTAAAAGCTCTTTTGGGCTCAATGTTATTGTTGATATTGCGGCCCTCATAGCCCCTTTCGTTCTAATATGTTTTGTGATGGCCCTTGTATCAACATCGCAGATCCCGATAATATTTTGTTTTTTCAAAAATTCTTCCAAAGGTTCTTCGCCTCTCCAGTTGCAATAAACCCTGCTCTTTTCCTTTACGACGAATCCAGCGCAATGGGATTTAAATGATTCAACATCATCTTTGTTTGTGCCGTAGTTGCCGATTTGCGGGTAAGTCATAGTTATTATCT
The DNA here is from genome assembly GCA_964597815.1 of uncultured bacterium. Classification (GTDB taxonomy): domain Bacteria; phylum Margulisbacteria; class WOR-1; order JAKLHX01; family JAKLHX01; genus CAZQZN01. The sequence continues at coordinate 24,269 of CAZQZN010000015.1, forward strand.
GGCTTTTGTAGGAAGGATCTGTAATAATTTCCTGATAGCCGGTCATACCGGTATTAAAAACTATTTCTCCAAAGGTTTCTCCTTTAGCGCCAAAATTTTTGCCTTCAAAATAGGTGCCATCTTCAAGCATCAAAATCGCGTTCATATTAATACAATTATATCATCGCAAATGAAATTTAAGCTGAAAATTAGCGATATATAGTTGAGAGGGATAGAGAAGATGACAAACCTAAATGAACAATACGAAAGAATCCAAATAAACGGGAAATCATATATAAAGTCTGTTATAGATACAAAAACCTTGAAAGATTACAACTGTGCAGGCAGTTTTATAAATGTTTTGGCAAACAGAATTTCTTTTGATCAAGCTCCGGGTAGAATGATTTCCTCTTGGAGGTAAAAAAATGAACGATCAGAAAATAACTCGAATGTTGAAAAATGTACTTTTCAAAAATTATCTAAGTGATATAAGTGAAGCAAAACCTTATAAAGCTGAATTTTCTAAAAAAGTTTATTTTGATGATCAAGAAATTTTTGAAGAAAAAATAGATTTAATTTTGATAGGCAATTTGGATAAATGGTGCCAACTTAGGCAAATGACCGAAAATTTAAATTAGTTTTTTGTTGATTTTTTTAAACCTTCCGGGCCTGTTGCGGAAGGTTTTTTATTGTCCCCAATTAAGTTTTTCCTTTAACACGGAAAAAAAGTTGTATTTTGCCATTCGAATAAATTTTGTCCTATGTTCATAAGACTTTATGATTATTTTGTCATTTTTTTCTAGTTTTATTGTGCTTTGTCCATCAACTGTTAATATAGCTTCAATTCCTTTTGGTGTATCATCTATCGTTATTTCTATCTTTTCTTTTGAACTTATAACAACTGGTTTATTTGTTATTGATAGTGGACATATTGGGGTGAGAATAAACGCTGATACAGACGGATCTAAAATTGGGCCGTTTGCGGCGAGATTATGGCCTGTTGATCCAGTTGGAGTTGCAATAATTAACCCATCGCCTGCGTATGATGTCATTATTTTTCCGCTTACATATGCGCTCATTCTTATAATTCTTGCGATGCCGTTTTTGCCAATCACTGCGTCATTTAATGCTGAAAGTTTGGCAATTGTTTTGTTATTCCTTATTATTTCTACATCAAGCATCATTCGCTCATCGATTTTGTACTTTCCTTTAAAAAGATCATTTAGAATTTTGTTAAACTGAGAAATTTTAATTTCTGTTAGGAATCCTCTTCTGCCGAGATTTATCCCAATAATTGGAATTTCATAGCTTGCAAATGTTCTGGCACAGCGCAACATTGTGCCGTCTCCTCCGACTGCAACAACAAATGAGGCGTTTTTGAAAGAGTGTTCATTCCCAGCTAATGAAGGCAGTTTTAATGCTTTTGCATGTCTTTTTGTAAGGGAAACTTTATATTTCTTTTTGTCGATACCGTTAATTATAGATTTTGCTGCCTTTTCAACCTTTTCATCGTTGTCTTTAACAAAAATTATGAATTCGTTCATAGAATAATTATACAACTTATTGCTGACGCAAAAAATTTTTGCAATTTATTGTTTTTTCAAGTACAAAAGGAATTCTTTATTTCCATCCGCTCCCAAAATTGGAGAGTCACAAAATGCGATCGGCTTAAATCCAATATTTTCTGATTCTTTGATTATTTTTTGCAAAACCTGTTGTCTTACTTTTTCATCTTTTACAATTCCGCCTTTTTCGACGAATTCCTTTCCTGCTTCAAACTGTGGCTTGATAAGAGCAACAATTTCTCCGGTTTCTTTCAAAATTTGTATGACAGCAGGGAGTATCTTTGTTAAAGATATAAATGAGACATCAATAACAACCAAATCTAATTTTTCTGGAATATCCTCTTCTGTGAGATATCTGGCATTGGTTTTTTCCTTCACGACAACTTTTTTATCAGTTCTTATTTTGTAATCCAATTGCCCATATCCGACATCAACTGCATAAATTTTTTCCGCTCCATATTGAAGAAGACAGTCAGTAAATCCGCCGGTTGATGCTCCAATATCTGCGCAGATCTTGTTTTTAGGATTGATTTTGAATTCAGTAAGAGCTTTTTCAAGTTTTAATCCGCCTCTACTGACAAATTTTTCTTTTTTACCCAAAATTCTTATTATGGATTTGTCGTCAACAAGAGCCCCGCACTTTTCGATTTTATGCTCGTTGACTAGAATTTTACCCGCCATTATTGCAGATTGTGCTTTTGATCTTGACTCAAACAAGCCTATTTCAACTAGATATTGATCCAATCTTTTTTTCATGCTTTGTTTTTCAAATTTTATCAAAAAATGAGATGCTTGTAAGCGAAGAATATATCGTTTGATTTCTTTATGCTATAATTTAATTCCTCATGGCAATTCTAAAAACTCTCAATGAAAGCCAAAAACAGGCCGTTTTATGTTCAGAAGGCCCTGTACTAATTATTGCCGGGGCTGGTTCTGGCAAAACAAGAGTGTTAACTCATAGAATAGCGTATCTGATCAAGGAAAAAAATATTTCCCCACAAAAAATATTGGCTTTTACTTTCACAAACAAAGCCGCTAACGAGCTTAAACATAGGATAAAAAAGCTTATAGGAATATCCGCAAAAGATATGTGGGTTGGAACTTTCCACTCAATCTGTGGAAGAATTTTGCGGTCAGACATAGACAAATTAGGCTGGTCAAAAAATTTTGTTATTTATGACACTGATGATCAAAAGTCCTTGATAAAACAAGTCCTGAAAGAAATAAATCTTGATTTTAATCCATCAGCAGTACTAAATGCAATAAGTGATGCAAAAAATAAACTTATTTCACCACAAGAATATGAGCAAGACGCGCATGAATATTTTTCAAAAAATGTTAGTAAATGCTATTCTTCATACCAGAAAATGCTCAGAGAAAACAATGCAATGGACTTTGACGATATGATTTTTCTGACAATTGAGCTTTTTAAGAAAAACCCTTCTGTTTTGCAAAAATATCAGAAAAAGTTTGAATACATAAACATTGATGAATATCAGGACACAAATCATGCTCAATATGTACTTGCAAATTTGTTATCCCAATATCATGGAAACATTTGTGTTGTGGGAGATGATGATCAAAGCATTTACGGCTTTAGAGGAGCAGATATAAGAAATATTCTGGAGTTTGAAAAGGATTTTCCCGATGCAAAAATTTTTAAACTGGAGGAAAACTATCGTTCCACGCAAATCATATTAGATGCGGCTAATAATGTCATAGCAAATAACATCGGCCGAAAGAGAAAAAAATTGTGGACAAAAAATCAAAAAGGCGAAAAGATAATTTCTTATCAGGCCTTTGACGAAGAAGATGAAGCTAATTATATTGCTGATGAAATAAGCAAGTTATCAGAGAATTTTTCGCTCAATGATATTGCAGTTTTGTATCGCACAAATGCACAAAGCCGAATAATCGAAGAAAAACTTTTGGAAAGAGGCATTCCTTACAAAATCTTTAGTGGAGTAAGGTTTTATGAAAGAAAAGAAATAAAAGATCTTTTATCTTTATTACGAATTGTTGCAAATCCAAGCGACAAAATCAGTTTATTTAGAGCGCTGAGTTTTATGACAGATGGTATTGGCAAATCAACACAAAATAAAATTGATGATCTTGCCAAATCAAAAAATTTGCCCATTTTTGAAGCATTAAAGGAAATGAAATTATTGAAACTTTCGCCAAATCAAGAAAAATCCATATTAAAGTTCGTAACAGATATTGAAGAATTAAAAGAAATTGCAAAAAATTCTTCAGTTTCAAATGTTGTTGAAAGAGCGATTGATTTATCCAAAATTTTGAAAAACTATATTCTTCAGTCAACTGAAGAATCCACTTCAAGAGCTGAGAATATAAAAGAATTTTTGTATGTAGCACAAGAGTTTGAAAAGGCAAACGAAGAAAACGATTTAAATGCGTTTTTGAACCAAATATCTTTGATGACAGATCAAGATTCTGTTGGGCAAGAAAAACAATTTGTTAATTTGATGACTTTTCACTCTGTCAAGGGCTTGGAATTTCCTGTAGTTTTTATTGTTGGATTTGAAGAAGGAATTTTCCCGCATTACAAATCGCTTATGGATTCTTCACAGCTTGAGGAAGAACGGAGGTTGTGTTATGTAGCCATAACCAGAGCAAAGCAAAAGCTTTATATTTTGCATGCTGAACAAAGAACGCTTTTTGGTGAATATTGGGCAAATGGACCCTCAAGGTTCTTAAATGAAATACCAGAAGAAATAGTATCAAAGAACAAAGCTGAAGCATTATTTAGTAAAGAAAGTTCCTCTAAATATTTTTCTGCTGGAGATTGCATAATACATTTGAAATTTGGGAAGGGCAGAATAATTGATGTTGAAGATTGCGGTGATGACGCACAATTAAAAGTTTTTTTTGAAAACGGTTCTACAAAAATCTTATCTGCAAAATATGCTCCAATAAAGTTAGAAAACTTTTGATATTCAAAAACATAACTAAAAATGATAGAATTTAATGAAAATGAAAAAAATATTCTTTTTGTTTGTTGTTTTTTTGATCTCAATAGAGCCGTTTGCTTTTTCAGTTGAAAATTATTCTAATGCTTTGCATATTTTAAAAATTGGCTATCTTAAAGATGGCGCATTAATGCTCAAAAAGCTTTCTATGGATTCTTCTTATCCACTAAATGATTATGCAGCATATAAGCTTGCTCAGCTTTACCAAGAAAAAGGACTTCTAAAAAATGCAGAAGAAGAATATCTAAATGTTGTCAATTCTACCAAAGATAGCATTTTAGTAGGAAAAGCGTTAATAAAAATAGCTGAGATAAAACTTATGCAAAACGATATTAAAGATGCTGCATATTACTTTGATGAAGCGATAAAAAAATCTTTGGTTGATGCACAGAAAGAATATAGCCGATATAAAGCGGGAATATGTTATGAAAAACTTGGAGATATTGATTTGGCACGAGAAACATACTCTCAGCTTATTATTTGCCATCCTTTTAGTGAAAATGTAATCAAAGCAAAGCGAAGATTAAAACTGTTAGGCCTAAAACAAAGAGAACCAACCTCAGCCGAAATTTTTGAGCGCGCAGAAAAATTTTTTGAAAATGGAGACTATTCTTCTGCAGCAGTTAATTATAAGATGATTTTGGACAAATATAAAAACAGCCAATTTGCAACAAAGTCGCTTTTAAAGCTTGGTATTTGCTATTATAAAAGCGGATTTTCTTCAAGCGCTGCAAAATTATTTGATTCCGCAAAGATCATTTTCCCAGAAGCACTATATTATCAAGGGCAGGCACTTTTACAGGGCGGAAACATAAAGGAAGCAATTTTACAATTTTCAAGAGTTTCTGAATTTTTTCCTGATAGTGAATTTGCTGCAGAGGTCCAACTAAAAATTGCTGATTATTACAACAAAAGCGGTTATGAAGATGTTGCCGAAAAATTGTATTCTTCAATAATTCAAAATTATCCGAAAAGTTCCGCTGCAATAGACACGTATTGGCGAAAAGGATTTTCAAAATATAAAAAAGAGTCTTTTGATGAGGCATATAATATTTTTAGCCAAGCATCCGAAGTCATGAAATCATCTAAAAAAACAGCTTCATGCCTATTTTGGCAGGCAAAGTGTGCTCAAAAAATGGGAATGAAAGAAGTTGCAAATCAGTTGTTTGAAAAGGTTGCAAAAGAATATCCAAATTCCTACTATGGTTTTAGGTCAGCACAGATATTAAACATGGATTTGCCTCCATTAGGGAGGGGCAATTTTTACGTCGCAAATTTTGAGTATAATTTATCAGACAATATCCACTGGATTAAATTTTGTGAGTTATTTAATGCGCGATTATATGATCTGGCTTTTGAGGAAGTGCAGTATTATTACTCTATTTGCAAAACACCTCAGGAAAAAGAAAAAGCAAGAGCGGCTTTGGCTACAGTTTTAGCTTCTATGAATGAATACCAAAAGGCAATTAGATTTGTTGAAAGAAATTTTGAATTTGACAATATGTCAAAAGAAGATATTGATATTAATAGGGAAAATCAACTTGCTATTTTGTATCCAAGATGGTACAGCGAGTTTATAGAAAAGTATGCTTCAAAATTTGGTGTTGAACCAAGTTTAGTTTATGCAATTATTCGAGAAGAAAGCAGATTTAATACCTATGCCTTATCAAGAGCCATGGCTTGTGGTTTAACGCAGATAATGCCTTCGACCGGCAAAGCCTTAGCTAAAAAAATGGGCATAAAAAATTACAGCACAAGCAAATTGTTTGATCCGGAACTTAACATCAGAATGGGAACTTATTATATTTCACAGCTTTTAAAAAAGTACAATGGCAATAAACATTTAGCACTTGCGGCTTATAATGGCGGTTCAGGAAGAGTCAGAAAATGGAAAAGAGAAAATGGACTGGAAGATATTGATGAATTTGTTGAAGATATTCCTTTTAGGGAAACAAGAGGATATGTAAAGAAAGTTTTGGAAAGTTATTGGCAATATAAGAGGTTGTACGAAACACAAAAAAATGTTTTTGAGGAAAAAGAAAAATGTCAGAAGAAGACAGGATAATTAGTTTTGATAGGGAGGAAGAGGATTTTTCTTTTAATGGACTGAGGCCAAAATGGATCAGCAATTATGTTGGACAAACAAAACTAAAAGAGAGTATAAAAATCCTTATTGATGCGGCAAAAAAAAGAAACGAACCACTTGAGCACATACTTTTGTATGGCCCTCCGGGGCTAGGCAAAACAACACTTTCATACATAATCGCAAATGAAATGGGTGCAGGAATAAAAGCCACCTCAGGGCCCTCAATTGAAAGGCCGGGAGATTTGGCTGCAATATTAACAAATCTCAAGGAAAACGAAATACTTTTTATAGATGAGATACACAGACTAAATAGAGTTGTAGAGGAAGTTTTGTACCCAGCAATGGAAGATTTTGGTTTAGACATAATAATAGGCAAAGGGCCGAGCGCAAGATCTATAAGAATTGACTTGCCAAAATTTACTTTGATTGGAGCCACTACCCGTGCGGGGCTTTTAACTGGCCCGTTAAGGGATAGATTTGGTTTGATTAGCAGATTAGAATTTTATGAAGTAGAGGAGCTTATTGAGATAATTAATTCTGCGGCAAAAGTTTTAGGAGTGGAAATTGACAAAGATGGTGCTAAAAGTATTGCAAGGCGTGCCAGAGGCACTCCAAGGATTGCTAACAGATTGCTTAGAAGAGTTAGAGATTGGTGTCAAGTAAAGTCGGGTGGAAAAATTACAAAAGATGTTGCTGAAAGTGCATTGAATCATCTGGATATTGATGAGAAAGGATTAGATAACATAGACCGCAGAATAATAATCACTATTGCTGAGAAATTTAATGGAGGGCCTGTTGGAATTGATACAATAGCAGCATCAATCAGTGAAGATTCCGGCACAATTGAAGATGTTTATGAGCCATATCTTATGCAAATAGGATTTTTGGAAAGAACGCCAAAAGGAAGGTTGATTACAAAATCAGCATGCGAACATTTAGGCATAAAAATTCCTGAAAAACTATTGGATAAGTCAAAAAATTTTCAACAGGGCGGTTTGTTTTGATGTTTTACTTTATAATCTTTATTCTGCTTTCTGCTGTTGGATTTTTGCTCTTTTTGCAAAACTCTCAAGCAATTGCGTTAAATATCCTTTTTTGGAGAATCGAAAATATTTCTTTGTCAATAGTTATCTTAACTGTTTTTGTTGCTGGATTTGTTTTTGGTTTTTTGATAATGTCTTATTTCAAAATCAAGGATCATTTTTCTATTAAGTCATTAAAGCAAGAAATAAACGAATTAAAAAGGCAAATTTCTCAAAAAAACCTTCCTTTGCAATAAGCCACCTCAAAAAACCTATTATTTATTTGTTGCAGTGATATAATTCATTTAGAAAAGTTTATTTTATATGCGCAGAGCGTTTTACATAATTTCCTTGTTTACGCTACTAGTTATTTTAATCTTTGCTTTTAGAAAGCCATTAAAAAATTCTGTTTACGGTTTTATTAAAGATCAAATAGAAACACAGGCTTCGTTTTTATTAAATCGCGAAGTAAGAATTGGAAGCATAAGCGGTAATCTTATAACACATATAACTCTAAAAAATTTGGAAGTTGCAAAAGAAAAAGAAATATCAAATGGAAAAATCATTTTTGTGCGAGAAGCAAAAGTAAACTATAATCTGGTAAGGCTTTTGAAAAGAAAAGACATTTTGTCAGCAATTACTTCTATAAGGTTAATAGGTCCCGATATTTTTGTCTCACATGAAAAAGACGGCCGTTGGAACTTTGAAAAACTTTTTTTACAAAGCGGGAGTTCGGAAGCACCTGCCCCAGAATTTCAAGCGAAGATATTTGTTAAAGATGGG
>CAZQZN010000016.1:0-13602 GCA_964597815.1 uncultured bacterium
TCTAAAACAAATGATTATGATTTAGAGGATGAAGAAAATTATACTTTTTATGATGAAGATTTGAAAAATGATTATGATTCAGGGTATGGTTTTAGCAGAGATCCATTATTTGATGACAATTATTTCAATTAATGGCGGGGATGTTGCTGTATTCTGTACAGCATGCCCGAAAATTTAGAAAAAAACAAGATAATATTAATTTCAGTAGTTGCTATAATCCTCTTTGTTTTTGGGCTCTTTTACCAAAAATCTGTTCTTTTGCCGAATAGCTCGAAAGAAGAAGACTTTTTACAATCAACTTCCTTGGATAATAATCAGGGAACTTATGATTATATTTTAGTTGACATATCTGGAGCGGTCAATGAACCCGGTGTTTATAGATTAAGATCTGGTGCGAGGCTTATTGATTTGATAATTGCCTGTAAAGGGCTAAAACGGAACGCTTCAACGGAACAAATAAATTTAGCACAACCGCTCAAAGATGGGGATAAGATCAGCATTTCTTATTTAAAGCCAAAATCTTATCTTTCTTCTAATGAAAAACCGCAAATAAAAGTAAAAATAAATTCTGCTGATATTAAAGAGTTAGATTCAATACCGGGTATTGGGCCGGGCTTGGCTCAGAGGATTATTGATTACCGCTTGCAAATTGGCAGGTATTCCACTGTTGAACAGCTAAAAAAAGTTTCTGGAATTGGCAAGTCAAAGTTTGAAAAAATAAAAGATTACATTGATGTTGATTGATTTAATAAAAATCCGGCCGTTTGTCTTTTTGCTTTTTATTCAAATCATTCTAATAGTAATATTTTTCTCTTTTACACAAAAAAATGAATTTGTTGAATCTGAGATTTTAGCTTGCGGGGATGTAATTGAGGAACCATCTTTTTCAGATGGTAAAACTATTTTTCTGATGCAATTGAAATATAAGGAAGTTTATGGAAAAAGATATTTGGCAAAAGAAAAAGTAAAGGTTGTTATAAATGGCAGGCTAAATGCCTCATATAAAGATAAGATTTTGGCAAGAGGCGATTTTGTTCTTCCTAAAAAAGCCACAAATCTTGGCCAATTTGATGCAGAGTCTTATTATTCTCTTAAAAACATTGCAGGGATTTTATATGTTAACAAATCGTCAGATATAAAAATATTATCTAAAGATCGTGGAATTATCAAAACTGCGATTGATGTAAAAAATCATATATTGGATTTATTCAGGCTAACATTGCCAAATGACCAAGCAAATCTTTTAGGGAGTATTTTGTTTGGCTCAAAGGCTTCTCCTGTTTCTCAAGAAACGGTTGAAAATTACAGGAAAAGCGGTGTAGTGCATTTACTGGTTGCATCAGGCAATCGAATATCGATCTTGCTAGGAATTTGTTTTTTCTTACAGAAATTTTTTAATTTATCAGGTTTTTCAACATCAGTTTTTGCTACTGCGTTAATTTGGCTTTTTACTTTTATGGCTGGTTGGGGCCCTTCGATTTTAAGGGCGACAGTAATGGGGCAGATTTCAATTTTAGGCGGTATTTTTGACAAAGACAAAGATTTTTACAATACTCTTTGCGCTTCAGCTTTTATTATTTTAACTTTTGTGCCAAAGTTATTGTTTGATGTTGGCTTTCAACTTTCTTTTGCAGCAACTTGGTCATTTGTTTATATTGCTCCTGTTATATCAAAGTTGTTAGAAGACAAAATTCCAAAATTTTGGGCTGATTCATTTTCGATTGCTTTTTCGCCATACTTAGCGACTTTACCACTAAATTTGTTTTATTTTTCTACACTTTCTTTCGTTGGAATTTTTGCGAATATGGTTATTGTGCCACTTGCCGAAATTATTACAACAATGGGTTTTATTTTTTCGGTTATGCTCTTGTTTTTAAAACCTATTGCACAAGTATTTTCTTATATGCTTTCTGCAATGCTTCTAATTATGGATTTTCTCGTTGGAATTTTTGCAAATCTTCCTTTTTCTTTCGGATCTTTTGGCTCTTTTAACATATTTTTTGTGCTTGGCTATTATGCGATTTTGGTTTATAATGTTGAAAAGATAAAAATGGACAAGTTTTGTTTCAGAAAGAAAAACTTTTTAAGATTTTCTTTTGTATTCTTCCTCGTCTTTTTGTTTTTTGGATTAGCCTCATCATTTGCGCAAAAAAATCTTGAGATGACAGTTTTAGACGTTGGACAGGGAGATTCCATTTTTTTGAGTTTGCCTGATGGCCAAAATGTTTTAATAGATGCTGGTCCTCCTAAAGCGGGGAAAAATGTTGTAATTCCTTTTTTGAGAAAAAATGGAATAAACAAATTAGATTTGGCAATTTTAACCCATGCTCATGACGATCATGTTGGAGGGTATCCTTTCGTTTTAAAAAATATAAAGGTTGAAAAAGTTTTTGACCCTGGAGTCCCGCATACTTCAAGCTGGTATATTAATTTCTTGAAACTTGTTAAGGATAAAAATATAAAGTATTACAATCCACGCGGAGGGGAATTTGTAGATTTTGGCAAAACAAAAATGTATATTTTGGCTCCTTACGATCCAATTGACACTGGCGATTTGAATAACAGTTCGATAGTAACTCGTTTTGTTTATGGGAATACTTCTTTTTTGCTTATGGGTGATGCGCCAACAATGGTAGAAAATCAAATTATTTTACATAATTATCCACTAAAAAGCGATGTTCTCAAAGTCGGGCATCATGGTAGCCGATATAGCACTGGTGTAGATTTTTTGGATAAAGTGGCTCCAAAAATTGCGATAATTTCGGTAGGTGCTCATAACAGATACGGCCATCCTTCAAAGAGAGTGATAGATCTTCTTGAATCCAAAAATATTAAAATTTATCGCACAGATTTGAATGGTTCAGTCAAGGTTATTAGTGATGGGGAAAATATAAAAGTACACGCCCAAAAAAATAATTGAAATAGTAGAAGAAAATAATTTCTAATGAAAAGAATCAATTTAATTTGGATCACAGGCCCAATAGCTTCCGGCAAAGATGAGGTTTGCAAGATACTCAGATCAAAAGGATATCTAATAATTGATGCTGACAAAATAGGGCATAAACTGCTTGAAAAAAACAAAAAAACTTTGTTAAAAACTTTTGGTACAAAAATATTAACTCGCAATAAAATTGCTAGAAAAAAATTGTCAGAAATAGTTTTTTCAGACAAAAAATTATTAAAAAAATTAAACCAAATTATTCACCCTCAGCTAATTACAGAAATTAAAAAGATTATTAGCTCAAATCAACATAAAAACATTGCTATTAATGCGGCATTATACAAACAGTTAAAAAGTGCTGCTAAAAAAGCTATGGTGATTTCTGTTATTTCCAATAAAAGAATAAGAATTCAGCGGTTATTAAAGAAAAAAAGTATTGACAAAAAAACGATTCTTTCTATATTCAAAATGCAGGACAATGATAAAACATATAAAAAATTATCTGATTATGTGATTTATAACAACTCAACAATTAAGCAATTAAGAACCCGCCTTTTAATGATTTTAAGCAAAAGTTAGCTTTTTCTAAATTGTTTGTGGTTCTATTTTAAGCTTGTTATAATTTAGTTGTGAATTCGTTTAAATTAAAAGCCCCTTTTTCACCAACTGGTGATCAGCCAAAAGCCATCGAGGGTTTGGTTAGGGCAATTGAAAGAGGAGACAAATATACTACTCTGTTAGGCGTTACCGGATCAGGCAAAACTTTTACGATGGCGAATGTTATTCAGCGGTTAAACAGGCCCGCGCTTGTAATATCTCCAAACAAAACATTAGCGGCTCAACTTTGTCAAGAGTTTAGAACTTTTTTCCCTGAAAACTCCGTTGAATATTTTGTGAGTTATTATGATTATTATCAGCCTGAAGCATATATACCAACAACAGACACATATATTGAAAAAGATGCAGCAATAAATCAAGAGATAGACAGATTGCGACATAGGGCGACTATGTCATTGTTTGAGAGAAGAGATGTGATTGTTGTTGCATCCGTATCCTGTATTTACGGACTAGGAACCCCGGAAAATTATCTGGAAGGATCAATAAAAATTGAATTAAATCAGCAATTGGACAGAGATAATTTTTTATATCAGTTGGTTGGAATAAAATATGAGAGAAACGAAATGGCGCTTGAAAGAGGCAAATTTAGAGCCAGAGGCGAATCGGTAGAACTGATACCGATCTATGAAAACAATGTTTTTAGGATTGAATTTGATGACGACAAAATAATAAAAATTCTTGAAATTGATCCCGTATCAGGAGAAATAATTTCTAAACGGGATCATTTGCACATTTTTCCGGCAACTCATTATGTTACCTTTAAAGACCGGCTTGAAAAAGCGATCAAAGGCATAAGAGATGAATTGCAAATTAGATTGGAACAGTTGAAATCGCAGAACAAACTTTTGGAAGCTCAAAGATTGGAACAGAGGACAAATTTCGATTTGGAGATGATTCAGGAAATGGGCTATTGCCACGGGATAGAAAATTATAGCTGTCATTTAGATGGCAGAAAGCCGGGTGAACCGCCTGCGACTTTGCTTGATTATTTTCCAAAGGATTATTTGATTTTTATTGATGAAAGCCATGTTACAGTTCCACAAATAAGGGGTATGTATGCCGGAGACCGTTCAAGGAAAAAAGTATTAATCGATTATGGTTTTAGGCTTCCATCTGCCGCTGACAATAGGCCATTAAATTTTAAAGAATTTATATCTAAAATCAACCAAGCGATTTTTGTTTCTGCAACGCCCGGTAAATTTGAGATAGACCATTCAAAAGTTGTTGTTGAACAGCTAATAAGGCCAACAGGGCTTGTTGATCCAGAAGTAGTTGTGAAAAAGAAAAAAAATCAGATAAAAGACTTGATAAAAGAAATCAAGGATAGATGCGAAAAAAATGAACGGGTTCTTGTTACAACTTTGACAAAACGTATGGCCGAAGATCTTGCTCAATATCTTTTAGATGAAGGAATAAAAGTCAAATATTTGCATTCTGATATTGATACGCTTGATAGGATAGAAATTTTAAGAGGTTTGCGGCTTAGAGAATTTGATGTTTTGGTTGGAATTAATCTTTTAAGAGAAGGGTTGGATCTTCCAGAAGTATCATTGGTTGCGATTTTAGATGCTGACAAAGAAGGATTTTTGAGAGGGGAAACGGCGCTAATTCAAACTATAGGAAGAGCCGCAAGAAATGTAAATGGCAAAGTAATTCTTTATGCCGAAAATATAACATCTTCAATGGAAAGAGCATTAAAGGAAACAAAGCGCAGAAGAGCTGTTCAAATGAGTTATAATAAAGAAAAGGGTATAACGCCAAAAACTGTTGTCAAGGAAATAAATGATATTGGGCAACAGATAAAAACAGCGGCGAAAGAAGATTGGAAATCTTTTAAAGATTTGATATCAAAAGAAGAATTGCCTTTTTTAATTGCAAAACTTGAAGAGGATATGAGAAGAGCGGCTGTGGAACTGGAATTTGAAGAGGCCGCAAAAATAAGAGACAAAATAAAGGAGTTAAAAAAACTATGGAAAAACAAATAGGTAGATTGGTTACAGCAATGGCAACACCTTTTGATAAAGAAGGCAATATTGACTATCAAATGGTCGAAAAACTTATTGACCATTTAATTAAAAATGGTTCAGAGGCAGTAGTTGTTCATGGAACAACAGGAGAATCCCCCACTTTAACGCACGAGGAAGAATATGAGTTGTACCGCGTGGCAAAAAATGTTTCAAACGGCAGAATTTCAGTAATAGCGGGAACCGGCTCAAATTCAACCAAAACTACTATTAAATCCACACAAAAAGCCGAAGAAATTGGTTGTGATGCAGCTTTGCTGGTTGTGCCATATTACAACAAACCGTCTCAGGAAGGTCTTTATCAGCATTTTAAAGCAGTTGCAGATAATTCAAGTATCCCGTTGATTTTGTATAACATTCCCGGCAGGACAGGAATCAATATGCTTCCAGAGACAATAGCGCGCCTTTCTCAAATAAAAAATTTTATTGGAGTAAAAGATGCTGCTGGCGATGTTAATCAAACTTCAATGATCAGAATGCTTTGCAGGAAAGATTTTTTGATTTGGAGTGGTGATGATAGTTTGACTTTGCCGATGCTTTCTGTTGGAGGATATGGTGTGATTTCAGTTGCTTCTCACATTGTGGGCAATCAAATAAAAAGAATGATTGAGGCTTTTATCGGCGGTGATATAAAAACAGCGCAGGAGATTCACATAAAACTTATGCCAATATTTAAGGTTCTTTTTATTACCAGCAATCCTTCTCCGTTAAAATTCGCTCTGAAAAAAATAGGATTAGATTGTGGTAGTCCAAGGCTTCCTCTTGTCGAACCGCTTGAAAAAGAAAAAGAGTCTATAATCTCTGTATTAAAAGATCTAAATTTAGTATAATAAAATGCCTTTTCACTTATTTAGACGAAAACAAAAAAACCGCAGTTTAGAACTTATCCATATTGGTGGGCAGGATGAAATTGGCAAGAATATGACCTTGCTAAAATTCGGCGGAAATATTTTGATAATTGACTGTGGTTTAAAGTTTCCTGATGAAAATGCTCCCGGGGTAGATAAAATATATCCTGATATCAGTTATGTTTTATCTCACAAAGATCAGGTAAGAGGCGTTATTTTAACGCATGGGCATGAGGATCATATTGGTGCTGTTCCATATCTGCTTAGCAAAATAAATTTGCCAGTATATGGCACAAAACTTACTCTCGGTCTTTTGGAAAAGAGAATAAAAGAATTTAATTTGCACAAACAACCAAAGTTAAATGTTGTTGCTCCAAAGTCAAGAATATCCATTGGCCCTTTTGTTGTTGAGCCGATAAGGGTTTGTCATAGCATTCCTGATGCTGTTTCATATGTTATAAAAACCCCTGTTGGACAAATTGTTCATACAGGGGACATAAAAATTGATTATTCACCTATAGACAATCTGCCAATAGATCTCGCAAGATTTAGTGAGCTTGGCAGGGAAGGAGTCCTTCTTTTGATTTCTGACTCTACTAATGCTGAAGAAGAAGGGCATACGCCTTCTGAAAGCACTGTTGCAAGATTTTTTGAAAAGTTTTTAAATTATAAAGAGGGCAGAATAATAATCGCTTCTTTTGCTTCAAATATACATAGGATCCAGCAGATTTTTGACTTTTCTTTAAAATATGGTAAGAAAGTTGCAATTTCTGGAATGAGCATGGAAAATGTAGTTCGCAAAGCAAAAGATCTTGGATATCTTCATTTTGACAATTCTATACTTGTTAAATTAAATGATGTATCAAAAATTTCTCCAAACAAATTAGTTATCATAACTACTGGCAGTCAAGGCGAGCCAATGGCAGCTTTAAGTCGAATGGCAAAAAAAGAGCACAAACAAATAAATATTCAGCCAACCGACAGAGTGATAATTTCTGCTTCTCCTATACCCGGTAATGAAGTTGCAATAAACAAAACCATAAATAATTTGGCAAAACTTGGCGCTCAGGTTATTTATGAAGAAAAACATGGATTACATGTTTCAGGCCATGCTGCTAGTGAAGATTTGAGATTAATCATAAAAATAATAAAACCAAAATTTTTTGTGCCTACTCACGGTGAGTATAAGCAATTGTTGGCGCATGTTGACATTGCAAAACAATGCGGCATCAGAGGAGATCATATTTTTTTAAATGAAAATGGGGATAGGCTGATAATAACAAAAGAGAGAATTGTTAAAGGCGCTAAAATTTCAATTTCAAATGTTTATGTTGATGGCTCTGGAATAGGGGATATAACCGAAGAGGTCTTAAATGAAAGGAGAAAAATTGGTGAAAACGGCCTGATTGTAGTAAATACTTTGGTTTCAAAATCTGATTTTAGAATAATAAGCAATCCGGAATTTAGAACTCACGGATTTGTATTTGCCGTTGCTGATGAAAATTTATTAAAAAAATCGAATGATTTGGTAAAAAACGTTATTTTAAGATATTATCGTCAAAGAGTAAAAAATCTACAACACGTCAACAATGAGATTGAAAGAGAACTACAACGATTGATTTACAAAAAAACTGAAAGAATGCCCGTTGTAATATCCATAATAAATCAGGTTTAAACCAAAAAATTATTCTTTCTATATTTCAAAAACTTTGTTAATATATTTCTAAACTATGTCAAAACTTAGGATTGGAATAGATGTCGGCGGAACATTTACTCATTGTGTTGCAGTAAATAATGAAAATTATAGTTTGGTAGGTCAGACAAAAGTTCCAACAACTCACAGAGAAGGTGTCGCAAAAGGAATAAGAGATTCCCTTTTAATGTTGTTAAATGCTCATTCTATTTCTCCGGAAGACATTGTTTTTGTTGCACACAGCACAACACAAGCGACGAATGCCCTTTTGGAAGGAGATGTTTCAAATGTTGGCATAATTGCAATTGGTTCTGGCATCGAAGGAATTAATGTAAAAAAACAGACTGCAATAGATAGCATTGATTTAAAGAATGGCAAGTTTATTCGTTGTTTTTATTCATATATTGATTTAAAAGATTTTAATGAAGATTTTATCAGAGAACAAATTTTGTCATTAAAACAAAAAGGGGCTGAAGCTATCGTTGCTGCCGAAGCATTTTCAGTTGATAATCCTGAAAAAGAAGAAAAAATAAAATCACTTGCTTTGGAATTGGAAATGCCTTCAATAGGGACACATGAAATTTCAGGGCTTTATGGGCTAAAAATTCGTGTGCAGACAGCAGTTGTAAATGCAAGTTTGATGCCAAGAATGATTGACACAGCTTTCTCCACAGAAAAGAGCGTAAGATCTCTTGGAATAAAATCTCCTTTGATGGTTATGCGCAGCGATGGCGGAGTGATGAGTATAGAAGAGATGAAAAAAAGGCCTATATTGACAATTTTATCTGGACCTGCAGCTGGAATTGCTTCTGCTCTTTTGTATGTAAAAATTTCAGATGGCATTTTTGTTGAGGTTGGAGGAACAAGCACTGATATTACTGTTATTAGAAACGGCAAAGCTGCTGTAAGAACAGCCCGAATTGGAGATCACACTTTGTTTTTAAGGACTCTTGATTCAAGAACTGTTGGAATTGCTGGAGGATCAATCCCAAAGTTTTCCGACGGCAAAGTTATTGATGTTGGGCCAAGAAGTGCGCATATTTTGGGATTGAAGTATTCCTGTTTTGCCAGCGAAGATGATGATCCAAAAGGGATTGCGATTACAACTACCTGTGCGGCTAATTTTCTTGATTTGGTAAAACCAACTGATTGGGCGTTCGGCAATAAAAAAATTGCTGAGTTTTTTATGAGAAAAATAGGCGATCCAAAAACGATATCAAATGATATTTTGAAAATTGCTTCGGCTAAATTACAAAAAGTTATCAGCCAGCTCATAAAAGAATATTCTCTTGAAAAAGCAAAATCAACACTGATCGGTGGAGGGGGCGGAGCAGCGGCTCTTGTGCCTTTTGTGGCAAATGAAATGGGACTGCCTTATAAAATTGCAGAGAATCATGCTGTAATTTCGGCGATTGGCGCCGCTTTGGCTATGGTAAGTGATACTATTGAAAAAAACTGCCCCAATCCAAAAGAAGAGGATATCGTTTTCATTAAAAAAATTGCTGAGGATTCTGTCTTAAAAATGGGAGCGGTCAAAGAAACTATTGAAACTAGAGTTGAAATTGATAGGCAAAAAAATATTTTAAGAGCAACTGCTTGCGGCACGACAGAATTTAGAAAAAAAGATCTTGCTGTAAAAGAAACAACTTTTGAAGAAAAATTAAATTTGGCTGCTGCCAATATGGAGTTAAATAAAGATTTTGTTAAGCAGGTTTATGACGGCGATATTTATAAAGTATGGGTTGGTGAAAAAATTATTAAGGGCTTATTTGGGTTTCTAAATAAAAGGCGTAAATTGATTGCAATTATGGATAGAGAGGGGATAATACGTTTTTCTTTTTCTAATGGAAAAGTTTTTTTATCAAAAATCTCATCGCTGTTAGATGATCTAAAAAAAATTTTTGATGATTATACAACTTATGGCGATGCAGGACCAAAGATTCCAAAAACATATATAGTAACAAACACAAAAATTATAGATTTAAGTGGAGTATTCAATAAAGAACAGGCAATTGCATTTGTAAATACTGAAATTTATAATTGGAGAAGTGATGAGCTTGTGGCTATAATAATAGAGAATTAATATGGCAAAAGAAATTAAACCGGGGAAAAAGTTTCAGTATGCTCTTGAAAGTGTATTAAAGGTTAAACAAATACGTGAAAAAAAAGAGCAGGAAAAATTTGCGCTTAGGCAAAAAGAATATTATGAAGAAAAAATGAAGGAGCAGCGCATTCAAGATACAAAAAAAGCTCAAGCTGAAGAGTTTAAAAAATTGGTTTCAAAAGGAACCATTCCCGATTTTAATAGTGTGCTCACCAGAAGACAGCATTTGATTGTTCTCAAAGATGAACTTGACCAGCAAATTGAAAAAGTCATTGAGGCTAGCCAAAAAATGGAAAAACAAAGAGAGAAATTGCTTGAAGCAATGAAAGAGAGAAAAATAATTGACAAAGATAAAGAGAATAAGAAAAAACAATATGACGAAGTGATGAAACAATATGAAATAAAGTTTTTGGACGAAATAGCTACATTAAGATTCAGCCGGGATAAAGGACAGGAAAAAGTAATTTAAATGATTTATAGGGCTTTTTGAACTTTTCCTGCTTTTAAACATTTTACGCAGACATATTTTTTTAGAACTTTGCCTTTGTAAAGAATTCTTATGTTTTGAAGGTTGGGTTTCCAACGTCTTTTGGTTTTTATGTTTGAATGTGAAACTCTATGTCCTGAAATAGAACCTTTGTTGCAGATAAAACATCTTCTTGACATATTTTTTTAACTCCATTATTAAATATATCACATTACTCATAAACTGAGCAAGTGGACTAGTGCGCTTTTGCAAACATTTGTTTTAATTGTGATAAAATACTCTAAAGAGTGGTTTTTGATTTGGATAAAAATGTTCAGTATATCAAAGGCGTTGGGCCTGTTATGGCAAAACTTTTTGCCAAGATGGGCATTTTTACAGTAAGGGATTTGATTTATTATTTTCCAAGGAACTGGGAAGACAGAACCAATATTACCAAAATTTCAAGTCTTATTCCAAACAGTGATGTTTTGATAAGGGCAACGATAAAAAAAGTAATTCACCAAAAAACTAATAGTGGATATAACATAATAAAAGCTCTTGTATGTGATGAAACAGGCTCTGTTGTTGTTTCTTGGTTCAATCAAATGTTTGTAAAAAAAAATTTAGAAAAAAATTTGCATAAAGAGATCTTAATTTCAGGAAAGGCGGATTTCAATCAATACTCCAAAGTTTTAGAGATTTCTGTTAGGGATTACGAATTTATCGACCAAAATAATACTTTTTTAAGAATTGCGCCAAAATATCCGTTAACAGAAGGTCTTTATCAAAAAAAAATAAGGGAAGTGATCAGAAGAGTGTTTGATGAAAGCGCACATAAAATAATGGATCCATTGCCAAAATTTTTGCTTCACAAATACTCTTTGCCTCCTTTGCGCAATTCTATTATAAAAATGCATTTTCCAGATCAAATTTCTCAAATCGAATTAAACCGCAAACGTCTTGCCTTTGATGATTTTTTTATGCTTCAACTTGCTCTGGCGATTCGCAGAAAAAGGGCTAGATTGGATGGCAAAGGCACTTCTAAAAAAGCGCCACATATACTTTCTGAATTTGAGAAGATTTTGCCTTTTAAGTTGACAAATGCTCAAAAAAGGGTTTTGTCTGAAATAGAGAAAGATATGGCTGATGAAAAGCCGATGAACCGCCTTATTCAAGGTGATGTTGGTTCCGGCAAAACTGTTGTTGCTGTCGGCGCCGCGCTCATTTCAGCTGCCTGTGGGTATCAAAGCGCAATAATGGTTCCAACTGAAATCCTTGCAAAACAGCACTTTGAAAAAATAAAAAATTTGCTTGCCCCATTAAACATAAAAGTTCATTTGTTAACAGGCAGTGAAAAGATATCAAAAAAGAAAATCATTAAAAAGGAATTGATGACAAACGAGCCGGGAATTTTTGTCGGCACGCACGCTTTAATAAGCGAAAATGTTGTTTTTTCTAATTTAGGGCTTGTTGTGATTGATGAACAACATAGATTTGGTGTTGCTCAAAGAATCGCTTTAAAGCAGAAGGGTTTTAATCCTGATCTTTTGGTAATGACTGCAACTCCAATACCGAGAACTTTGTCTTTGACACTTTATGGTGATTTAGATAAATCAATAATTGATGAACTTCCGCCCGGCAGAGGTCAAGTTATTACAAAATATGTGAGCGAAAGCAAAAGAAAAAATATGTACGAATTTATAAGGCAAAAAGTAAAAGAAGGCCGTCAAGTTTATGTTGTTTGTCCTCTAATAGAAGAATCGGAAAAAATTGATTTAGCTGCTGCAAAGGAAACAGCTGAAAATCTATCTAAAATTTTCTCTGAGTTTAATGTGAAATTGGTTCATGGAAAAATGAAGTCTGCAGAAAAAGATGAAGTAATGTCTCAATTTAAGGATGGCAAGATAAATATCTTAGTTTCCACGACAGTGATAGAAGTTGGAATTGATGTGCCCAATGCTGTAATTATGATCATTGAACATGTTGAGAGATTCGGGCTTTCGCAACTTCACCAGCTTCGCGGAAGAATTGGCAGAGGAAGTGAGCAATCCTATTGTTTTTTGCTTGGCAATCCCATAACTATTGAAAGCAAAGAGAGAATTAAGGCAATGTTATCAACAACTGATGGATTCAAAATAGCTGAAGCGGATTTGAAATTAAGAGGTCCCGGTGAAGTATTGGGAGTTAGGCAATCAGGAATTCCCGAATTTAAAATTGCGGATTTGTCTCGTGATGAGGACATTTTAAAAACTGCTCGACAGGCAGCTTTTGAGCTTGTTTCCATTGATCCCGATTTAAATCATATTGAACATGCTTTGTTAAAAACAGAAATACAAAAAAGGTTTTCTTCTTTTTTGGGAGAGGGAAGTTTCAATTAAATGAGAGTAATTTCAGGTTCGGCAAAAGGAAAAATTTTAAAGTTTCCAAAGTCTAGTTCAAGAATAAGGCCGTTGTCTGACTATGCAAAAGAAGGTCTTTTTAATATTTTATCCGCAAAACTATCAGGCTGTGTTTTTTTAGATTTATTTGCTGGTACAGGTCAAGTTGGAATTGAAGCGCTTAGCCGTGGTGCAAACCTTTCAATTTTTGTCGATTCTGATAAAAAAGCGGTTTCAACTATTTGGGAAAATCTCTCCATCACAAATTTTACTGACAGGGCAGAAGTATATTTGCTTGATGTTTTGCAGGCAATAAATCTGTTGAGCAAAAAAAACGTGAAGTTTGATTTGATTTTTATTGGGGCTCCTTACACAGTTCCAATATTAGAAAAAGTTTTGGAAAAAATCTCAAGAAGTGATATATTAAATGATAGGGGAGTTGTGATTGCTGAACACCACAAGAAAACAAAGTTAAAAGAACAATATTGCGCTTTTGGAAAAAGCAGGGAAGTTTCATATGGCGACACATT
>CAZQZN010000016.1:13618-25650 GCA_964597815.1 uncultured bacterium
TTCATTTTATTTAAGGGGGGAATTTGATGAAAATAGCGGTGTATCCGGGTAGTTTTGATCCTGTTACAAATGGACATTTAGACATTATAGACAGGGCGTCAAAAATTTTTTCAAAAATATATGTTGCCGTTTTGAAAAACACCTCAAAAAATTGTCATTTTTCGTTAGAAGACAGGCTATATATGCTTAAACAATCGCTAAAAAACAGAAAACATGTAGTTGTCGATTGCTTTGATGGGCTTTTGGTTGATTATGCTGCTCAAAAAGGATGCCATGCTATAATAAGAGGGTTGAGAGCAATATCTGATTTTGATTATGAATTTCAAATGGCTCTTACCAACGCACAAATGAATAAAAGTATTGAAACTATATTTTTTATGACTAGTTATAAATATTCTTATTTGAGTTCAAGTTTGGTTTTGCAGATTGCTTCGTTGGGAGGAGATGTATCACAATTTGTACCAAGTGTTGTGAACAAAAAAATAATGGGGAGAATAAGATAATATGGAGAGAATTTTAGGATTGCTTGATACGCTTGAATCGATGATTTGTGATAGTCCAAAACTTCCTTTTATTGGCAAGACATTGATAAATGAAAGTTCTATTTTGCAATTGATCGACAAGATAAGGTTGGTTGCTCAGAGTGAAGACAAAAGTTTTGTTAAACAGCCAAAGGGTGAATCTAGCCAGCAGATTGTAAAAAGCGCTGAAACGATTGATCTTAGCCAACTTCCTCCTTCTGATGAGAATCACGAAGCAAAAGCAATTCAGCTGATTCAGCAAGCGTATCAAATTTCAAAAGAAATACGTGTTGGTGCAGAAAAATATGCTGATGAAGTTTTGGCTAATCTTGAAGCAACAGCAACTCATATCTTGCGTACAATAAAAAATGGCAGAATAAAACTTTCTAAATCAATTACTGAAAGTGCGAAAGAATCTCAATCTTCTTTGGTTCAAAATGATAATTCTTCACAATAGTATTTATTTATGAGAACAGACGGAAGACAAAACAATCAACTAAGGCCAATAAAAATAGTGCGAAACTATCTAAAATATCCTGCTGGATCTGCTTATATTGAAATGGGTGATACAAAAGTAATCTGCACCGCGTCGATAGAAGAAAATGTTCCCCCTCACAGAAAAAATACCGGGCTTGGTTGGATAACTGCTGAATACAGCATGCTTCCTGCATCAACAAATGTGAGAATGAAGCGGGAATCCTCCTTGGGACGACTTCAAGGCAGAACGCAGGAAATTCAACGCCTAATTGGCCGATCCTTAAGAAGTGTTGTTGCGATGGACCTTCTTGGGGAAAGGAGTATTATTCTTGATGCTGATGTTATTCAGGCTGATGGGGGCACAAGAACCGCGGCAATCAATGGTTGTTTTGTTGCAATGTGTGATGCGATAAAAAAACTATTGGGGGAGCAGAAAATTTCGATAAATCCAATTAAAGAATTTCTTGGAGCAATAAGCGTTGGAGTTGTAAAAGGAGATATCCTATTGGATCTTGCTTATGAAGAAGATTCTTGCGCCGAAATAGATATGAATTTAGTTATGACTGAATCTGGAAAATTTGTAGAATTACAAGGAACTGCGGAAGGCAATCCTTTTTCAAAAGAAGTTTTGGACAAAATGATCTCTGTTGCCTCAGATGGAATTTTAAAGATAATTAATCTTCAAAAGGAGATACTTCTTTGAAAGCGCTTATTTTATCTGGGGGATCAGGCACAAGATTAAGGCCTTTAACTCATACGAGCGCAAAGCAATTGTTGCCAGTTGCAAATAAGCCGATAATTTATTATGGTATAGAGGCTATTTCCAGTTGTGGCATAAAAGATTTTGGGATAATTGTTGGAGATACTGCGCAGGATGTAATAAATGAAATTGGTAATGGCGCAAAGTGGGGAATAAAAATCACTTATATAAGGCAAGAAGCACCTCTTGGTTTAGCCCATGCTGTTAAGATTTCAAAGGATTTTATCAAAGACGATTCTTTTATTATGTTTTTGGGAGACAACCTTTTGAAAGAAGGAATTCCTGAATTTGTATCAAAATTCAAAAAAAACAAACCAAATGCATTGATTTTATTAACTCCTGTGCCAAATCCTTCACAATTTGGCGTTGCCGAACTTTCAAAGGCAGGAGAAGTTTTAAAATTGATTGAAAAACCTAAGAATCCGAAAAGCAATCTTGCTTTGGTCGGAGTTTATCTGTTCGACAAAAATATTTTTAAAGCTGTCAATTCAATAAAACCTTCAAAAAGAGGCGAACTAGAAATTACCGATGCAATTCAATGGCTGTTGAATAATGGTTATAAGGTTGAATCTCATATGGTTTCCGGCTGGTGGAAGGATACTGGCAAGCCGGAAGATCTTGTTGAAGCCAACAAATTAGTTTTAGAGATGATTTCAAAAAGCAGCATCAAAGGAGATATTGACAAAAAATCTAAATTATATGGCAAAATAGAGATGGGCAAAGGAGTTAGAATTGTTTCCTCTATAATTAAAGGTCCTGTGTCAATAGCAGAAAACTGTGTAATTTCGAATTGCGAAATCGGCCCAAATGTTTCAATAGGTGATGCATGCATTTTAGAAAATTGCAGGATTGACAACAGCATAATTATGGAAGAATGTGTTTTAGAAAATGTCAGAAAAAAAATATCTAACAGCATTTTGGGAAAATCTGTAAGAATTTTTGGAAGCAAAAATTTTCATAGTTTTGTCATTGGCGACAGAAGCCAAATAAATCTTGCTTAAAGGAGCAGTGCAAATGAAAAACATTTTAATAACTGGCGGTGCTGGATTTATCGGCAGCAATTTTGCAAGATATTTGGTAAATAAATATCCTAATTATAACTCAATAGTTTTAGACGCTTTAACTTATGCAGGCAACCTTGAGAATATTTCCGATTTAAATGGCAAGTCAAATTTCAAATTTGTTAAAGGTGATGTAAGGGATAAAGAACTTGTTGATTCCTTGATTGTTAAAGAAAAAATTGATGCAATCATTCACTTTGCCGCTGAAACACATGTTGATAGATCCATCGTTGACGCAGATTCTTTTATTACAACAGATGTTTATGGCACTTATGTTCTTTTGGAAGCGGCAAAAAAATATGGCGTTGAAAAATTTGTTCATATATCCACTGATGAAGTATATGGTGAAGCAGTTGGTGCTCCATCAAAAGAGAATGATCCTTTATATCCAAAAAGCCCTTATGCGGCAAGCAAAGCCGGCGCTGACAGATTAGCTTATTCATATTTTACAACTTATAATGTTCCTGTGGTAATATCTCGCTGTACAAATAATTATGGCCCTTATCAATATCCTGAAAAACTAATACCGCTTTTTGTTTCAAATGCTCTTGAGGACAAACAATTGCCTGTATATGGCAGCGGCAAAAACACAAGAACTTGGATTCATGTTCTTGACCACTGCGAAGCTGTAGATTTTCTTTTGCATTGCGATAAAAAATATCATGGCGAAGCTTTTAATATAAGTTCAAGAGAAGAATACAGCATATTAGAAATTGCAGATTTTATTCTTAACGCTTTAAAAAAGCCAAAAACATTAATAAAACATATTGATGACAGGCCGGGGCATGTTCTAAGACATGCAGTTGATCCCGAAAAAATAGAAAAACTTCTTGGGTGGAAATCAAAAATTAAATTTCAAGATGGAATAAAAGAAACAATTTTATGGTACAAAGAAAATCAGAAATGGTGGAAAGATATTAAAGAAAAACAGAAGGAGTTTAAAGAATTTCATCAAAAGTGGTATAAGGAATGAATTTATTGGTATAATTTTAGAATGAATAATATGCAAAAGAAAAAAATAATTAAATATATTAGCTTGGTTTTAGTTTTGTCATTTATTTTCAATCCGATAGCGGTTTTTGCACAAGATATTTCTCCTTCATATTTTCTTCAAAACGACACAACTGATGCAATACTTTCTTCTGAAAAAGCATATTCAAATTATTTTCTTGGAATGGGTGATGTTATTGATGTACATCTGATTGTAGGAAATAATGCTTTATCTCTTGATTACACCTTTGAAATAGCAAGCAATGGTGCTATATTTTTCCCAAATATTGGAGAAATAAAATTGTCTGGGCTCAAAATTGAAGAGGCGCAAAAAAAACTAAAATCAGAAATTGCTAAAAAATACCATGAACCATTTCGACTCACATTGGTTCTTAAAAAGCCCAGGTTGACAAGAGTTTATCTTAGCAAGGATGATTATATTCAATCGCTTGCCAATATAGAAAAATACGTTTTTATTTATGGGGAAGTGGCAAGGCCCGGGAGATACACTTATTTTACTGGGAAAAAATTATCAGATTATATAAATTTAGCGGGCGGTCCAACTGCTCCGGCAAATTTATATTATGTGACAATCACAAGAAATGAAAACGGCAAAACCGAAAAATTTGTTGTAAATGCTGATAAGATATTGTTCAATGCGGATAAAACTCATGATATAGAAATTAAAGAAGGCGATATTATTTCAGTTCCAAAAAACTGGTTTTACTTTTCTGATTTTGCATCTTTTGCAAATTTAGTTTTGCTTTCACTTACATTTTATGCAACTGTGAGCAATTATTTGAAATAAAGGGGAAATTTGTTTTATGGAAGATGATATAACTTTAAAGGATGTTACTGACATTTTAATAAGACAATGGAAAGTCATCTTTTACTTTACTTTGTTTTGTGTTTTAGTTTCGGTTATTGTTTCCTTTATTCTCCCTCCAAAATATGAAGGCAATACTCAAATTTTGATAAGAACTTCTCAACCTCAGCAAATACCAGCTATTTCTTCGCTAATTGGATTAAATATTGGGCAGAGTCAATCAAGCATTTCCGAAATTGACGAATTATTACAAACTCCTCAGGTTGAAAAAAAAGTAAGAGAAATGATGTTAGGGCATCCAAGCATTGAAGCAAAAAATATTGATGATATTGATTTGGGCAAACTAAAAACCAAAACAAAAGGTAGTATTTTGACAATTTCAGTTTTACATAAGAATCCTGTATTAGCGGCTGATATAGCAAATGCTTATGCCAAAGCGGTTGATTATTATTGGAACAAATTAAATATCAGCGAAGCAAGGAAAAAATTGCAATATTTGGAAAACCAACTGCCGATTGCTGAAAGGGATTTAAATGCCGCACAGAATAGATTGAAAAATTTGACTTATTTAATTTCAACTTCACAAAATTTGATTTCTGGTCAAAACGCCAAAACTATTGATGTTATGCGCCTTGAAAAAGAGTATGAAATACAATCATCAATATATCAGATGATAAAAACTGAGTATGCAAACACAAAAATCCAAGTTGCAAAAGAAGTTTCTCCTTTTAGCGATGTTTATCCAGCCAAGGTTTCATTTACACCGGCCTACCCAAAAAAGAAACTTAATTTAGTTGTTGGTTTTCTATTTGGCGCTTTTGGAGGAGTTTTTATAGCGCTGCTTGTTGATTATTATCAATCTGCTTACAAAAAAAATTGATCACAACATAAATGTTTCGAATCGATCTTTTTCAGCTTTGCAAATAGGGCATATAGATGGAGGATTTTCTCTTGCGCACAAATATCCACAAACTCTGC
The DNA here is from genome assembly GCA_964597815.1 of uncultured bacterium. GTDB lineage: Bacteria > Margulisbacteria > WOR-1 > JAKLHX01 > JAKLHX01 > CAZQZN01. The sequence goes on from CAZQZN010000016.1 coordinate 19,232, forward strand.
AACGCCAAACGGGTATTTTTGAAGTGGTATTTTTGACTGATATTTGTTGGCGTTGTTGCCTTTTTTCAAGCGGAAACCTGCTTTCAGGTATAGGAGAAAGAGGTTTCTTTTTAAGAGCTACTTCTTTTGAAACATAAAGACCGCAATAACAAGCTCCATATTTTTCTATATCGCTGTCTCTGTAATCACAAGGGCAAATTATATCAATGTCCTTTTCTTTGATTCCTTCAGCCAGACGGCAGGGACAGGATTGATATCCAAACCTTTTTAGATTTGTAAGCAATCCTTCACAAAGCCCAAGAACAAAGTCTTTATCAGGGTTTAAAAAATATCCACTTTGTTTTGCTTCATCCTCAAGTTTTTTAAACAAATCAATTGCATTATTCATTTAATAATTTCTTTATTTCTATTTCGTTAAATCCTTGAATGCTTTTATTATCGATTATTATCAAAGGAAAACTTGATTCTTCTTCCCATTTTTTCATTTCGTTTAAAGCTTTTTTCCGTTCGCTTAAGTTCAACAAATCAACATCTTCATACTCATAAGCAAATCCTAAATTGTTCAATAGTTCTTTGGTTTTTTTACACCAGATACAAGTGCTTAAGGCAAATAACTTGATTTTATGGTTTTCTTTTCCGTTGACCTTTTTCATAAACTTTTCTTCTTGCAATTATAACACGATTTGTTAAAATGATAACATTATGAAAAAGTTGCGTTTAATTTTTTTGATAGTTTTTTGTTTTGTGCAATCAACAGTTTTTTCTGAAACCTTTGAAACAGTTTTTATTAAAAAACAAATTGGCAAACCATTTTTAATATCGCTTGAAGCCAATTTTTCTACTGGATTTCAATGGCAGATAAAGTCAATAAAACCAAATACATTGCTTTCCTCAAAGGGGAGTTATTATTTAAAACCAAAATCTGAATTAATAGGTGCAGGTGGAATTCAAGTTTTTTCTTTTATGCCGAAGAAAAAAGGAACGGCAAAAATTACTTTTGTTTATGTAAGACCTTGGGAAAAAAAATCACCCCCTGCCAATGTAAAGATCTATAAGGCAATAATTTTTTGATTCTAATAATATACTTACGCCAGTGTCAAGATGGTTTTTCTAAAAAGAATCTGATTGTGTATGAATTTTGATTAAGTCCCGAGAAATTTGAAAAATTAAACAATAATATAAAACAAATGTGTTGGTATAATTAAATTGAGATGTCAAAAAGAAGTTTTTCAGCTATTTTATTCGATATGGATGGAGTCATTGTTGATTCGATGCCATATCATTATATTGCGTGGTATGAAGCTCTGCTTCCTTATGGGATCAGAGCAACTGCTTTTGATGCTTATATTAGAGAAGGAGAAAAATGGCATAAAACATTAAAAGAATTGTTTGAAAGGGAAGGTTTAAAATATAATGATAAAATCGGCAGAAAAATATTTAAAGAACGCGGCAAAATTTTTAAAAAATTTTTCAAAAGGCGCATTTTTTACGGTGTTGAAGAGTTTTTGCGCTGTATCAAATCAAAGGGCTATTTGACCGCTTTGGTTTCGGGCACTCCAGAAGACGAGATAAAAAAAATTCTTCCTAAAAATATTAGAGAAAAATTTGATGTTATCATTGCAGGAGACCATTTAAAACGAGGTAAACCCTTTCCAGATCCATACATAAGAGCAGCAAAACTCTTAAAAGTTCCTTCAAAAAAATGTGCAGTTGTTGAAAATTCTCCAAACGGTATTAAGGCTGCAAAATCAGCTGGTATGTTTTGTTTTGCAATTACAACATCTTTGCCAAAAGAGTATTTAGAAGGTGCTGATATTATTGTTGATAAAATTCAAGATATCACCGGCTACATTGATAATGCTTGTGCTATATCCTAATTTTAAATCTTATTATAAATTCTCTAAATGCGACGGAATTTTCAGCCCTAAGATTCTTTTGTAAACAAGTTCTGCACTGATCAAACACATAGGAATGCCAATTCCGGGAATAGTGTTTGCTCCTGTATAAAACAATCCTTTGACTTTACTGCTATAATTTTTTGGTCTAAACACTGCTGTTTGGAAAAGAGTATGAGCCAAGCCCAGTGCAGTTCCTTTGTAACTGTTATATCTTTCTGCAAAATCCTTTAATGAAAAAATTCTTTTAAAGGAAATTTTGTTTTTGAAGTTTGGAATTTTCATTTCATTTTGCATTGTTTCCAAAATTTTATCAGCAAGTTCTTCTAAATCTAATTCTCTGCAATTTAAACCGCTTGCAATTGGCGCAAACACAAAAATATTTTCTTTGCCTCTTAGTGCGACTGTGTCATCAGTTTTGCTGGGCGCACAAATATAAAATGACGGATCGCTTGGAAGGGAAGGATTTGTAAATATTTGAGAAAAGTTTTTCTTCCAATCTTTTGAAAATATTAAATTATGGTGAAGAGCATTTTCTATTTTTTCTTCAATGCCCAGATATAAAATCAAGCCAGAGGGTGCCATTACTTTTTTTGCCCAAAATTGTTCATCATATATCCTGTCATGTTCTTCTAAAAGTTTTGTTTCTGTATGGTGTAGATCCGCATTGGAAATTACTATGTCGAAATTATATTTTTCGCCATTTTCTAATTCTATCCCTTTTACTTTGCCTGACAAGGTTATTATTTTTTTTACCGGAGAATTTAAATAAATTTTTACACCATGTTTTTCTGCTATTTTTGACAGGGATAACGGTATTTTGTAAAGGCCACCATAGGGATAGAATACACCCATATCGAAATCTATATGACTCATCAGGTTATAAAATGCCGGTGCGTTATAAGGAGAATTTCCTAAAAAAACCAGTTGATACTGCAGAAGTTTTTGAATTTTTGGTTCTTTTATGTATTTTTGTACATAGCTTTGCATATTTGAAAAGATATTTAGTCTTAAACCTTCTAATATCAAACGCAAACTAAAAAAATCGAATATCGAATCGTAATTTTTGAAAATAAAATTTTTCATTGCTATTTCGTAATGTTCTTTTGATTTTTCGAGGTATTTTTGTATTTTTTTTGAGCTTCCATTTTCTAGTCTTTCAAAAACAGGAAAGTTTTCTTCAATATTTGAAGAAATATCTATTTTTATATCTTCATCCTTAAAAAACACTCTGTAAGATGGATTTAGTCGCTTCAAATCCAAGTGGTTATTAATATCTTCGCCCAACAATTGGTAAAATTGCTCAAACACATCTGGCATAAGATACCAAGAAGGGCCCATATCAAACACAAAACCATTTTTTTCAAAAATGCTGCATCTTCCGCCGACTTGTTCGTTTTTTTCAAATATGTTTACATTAAAACCTTTTTTGCCTAAAAGACAAGCCAAAGACAGCCCGCCGATTCCTGCTCCAATAATTGCAACATTTTTATTTTCCATTTATTATTATCTCCTTAATTAAAATATAAACTTTCTCAAAAAAACTGGTGTGTGCTCTTTTAGAGAAAATATCATATTTTTGCTCTTCGATTTTGTCTAAAATTTTTTCATACAAAACTGAAGCCATTTTAACCGCAAATTGGCCATCTTTGTTTAGCAATTTTATTCCTTCATTGGCATTTTTGTAAAGGGATCTTGCCCGTTGAATTTGAAATTTCATCAAGGAAATAAAATCATTAGATAAGTTATGATTTTTTATGTCATTTTCAGTTATATTGAACTGCGTTAATTCTTCAAGTGGAATGTAAATTCTGCCTCTAATTTCAAAATCTTCTTTTATATCTCTTAAAAAATTTGTGAGCTGCATGGCATATCCGAGATTTTGGGCATATTCAAGAGCTTTATCTTCTTTGAATCCAATGATATAGCACATCATTAGACCAACTGCTGCTGCGGAACCAAACATATATTTTTTTAATTCTTCAAAATTTTGATATCTTTTTTTCTCCAAATCGGTTATCATAGCGTCTAAAAACGAGATGCTTAATTCAAAAGGAATAGAAAATTTTCTGAACACGTTAGAGGTTGCTTCAAGTACAATTTCATCACTTTTGTTGCTTTGGTATGCTTTATGCCATTTTTCTTTCCATATTAGCAATTTTTCTCTAATCGTTTTTGAGTCTTCAAAATTTGGGTTATCAACAATTTCATCTGGTATTCTAAAAAAAGCATAAAGTATTTGTGTGGCTTCTTTTTTCTCTTTTGGAAGAAAAAATGTTGCAAAGTAATAACTTTTTCCAAAATGCTTTTGAATTTTTTTGAAAATATTTCTGTTTTTTTTAAAATTAAGGTTTATTTGCACAGAAATATGATATCAAATTAATTAGGCATTTCAAAGCAGAGATCCATTTACAAAAACATGGTAAAAAGTCTATAATATAAACACATGTCGGAATATTTAATTGTTTTAATTTTGACTTTGATATTTCCGCTGGTTCTCAGCTTTTATCCTCCTTTGAGGTTTTACAGAAGAGTTAATATTTTTGCTTTAATAAACACAATTATTTTGATTTTAGTTATTTTTGGCATGTGGGATGTTTTTGCAACTTTGAGAGGACATTGGTATTTTAATGAAAACAAAGTTTTCCCAATAAGGATATTTAATTTGCCTTTTGAAGAGATTTTATTTTTTATTTTAATCCCATTTTGTTGTATATTTACTTGGGAGACAATAAAATATATTAAAGGAACTTTTGAAAAAAAATGAAAGAATATACAATAATTGCTGTTTTGTCTGTTTTTATAACTTTTTTTATGGATAATTTCCTTAAAACCAATCTCTTTAAAAAGAAAGAAATTTATTTATTTTTGGGGATAATTGCGATCTTCAAATTTATTGTAAACGGTTTTCTTACTTCACATTTTATTGTTCAATACAATCCGAATTATTTTCTTGGGATAAGAATTTGGACCATTCCATTAGAAGATTTTTTGTTTGGTTTTAGCATGGCGAGCCTTACAATAATATTTTGGGAATTTTTTAAAAGAAAGGAGAATTTATGAGAAAAACTATTTATGACGCGATAATTTTATTTGGTGCTTTGACTGTTGTTTTTATATTGGCCACATTATATGTTGGAATCAATGATTTAGGGATTAATTTGCACAAAAGTTTAGCATTTACTGCGATCTTTTTTGCTTGTTTACATGTTCTTTTGATAATTTATCAGCGTCTAAAAAAATGAAAAAATTTTACACACCACTTTTTTCCGTTTTTTTTATAGTGATTTTTTCGTCCGTTTCTTTTTCGGTTGTAAAAACTAAAAATATAACGATAAAAGGATTTAAGTTTTTAGTCGAAATTGCTGATGATTTTCAAAAAAGAGAGCAGGGGCTTTCAGGCAGGATAATAAAGCCCGATGAAGGAATGCTTTTTGTTTTAGATGAAGTCAGCCGCCCTTATTTTTGGATGAATGGTTGCCTAGAACCATTAGATATTATCTGGATTGACGAAAAAGGTGTTGTGGCAGGCATCGTTAATAAAGCTCCATTGATGAAGAAAAATAAAATTGTTCTTTATTTTCCTGACCAGCCTATAAAATATGTGTTGGAATTAAAGGGTGGCACTTCAAAAAGAATTGGCATAAAAAAGTATGACAAAATAATTTTTTGAAAAGTTTATCTCTGCTGTTTTTTAATTATCTTTATCAAAAATCCCATTTTTTGCAGTTGCAAAACCTTTTGCGTTTGCAAAAGGGCTCCGATTTTTACTTCGTAAAAATCGGAAGGGGTGGGATTCGGCCTTTGCTCCGCTTTGGGCGGAAGGGCAAAGGGCCATGGCATTTTTCCTGCCGCATCCTCATCCCCGCTTGGGCGGTGAGTGTCGGATGCTAATCCTCGCACTTGCTCGGCGGAAAAATGCCTTTCTCATCCCACCCCTTTTTTTGCAGTTGCAAAACCTTTTGCGTTCGCAAAAGGGCTCCTATTTTTACTTCTAAAAATCGGTGTCTTTTGGACAAAATCCGAACCTATTTTGAACAAAATCCCGACGCCGAAATCTGACCTGTGCGTCCGCCTTCGGCGGAAAAATGCCTTTCTCATCCCACCCCTTTTTTTGCAGTTGCAAAACCTTTTGCGTTCGCAAAAGGGCTCCTATTTTTACTTCTAAAAATCGGTACCTTTTGGACAAAATCCGAACCTTTTTTGAACAAAATCCGGACATTGACTTTTAATTGTCGCCCTGTGGGCGACAATCCCGCCCAGCGTTTCCGCTCGCCTGACGGCAAGCAAAACAGAAAAATTTTCTTATTATTTTTTAATCGACACCTCACAAAAATTTTTGCAATTAAGGAAACGAAAATTTTTCTGTTTTGCCTTCCTGCTAACGCAGGAATTGCGGAAACGCTCTCCCACCCCAGTCCCGCAAAGCGGGACAGCAGGCGGGCAAAAATTCCTTCCCCCAGACCCCCTTCTTTTTTGCCCGCCTGCTTGGGCTTCGCCCTGAAATTTTTTCGGCGGACGGGC
>CAZQZN010000017.1:0-1826 GCA_964597815.1 uncultured bacterium
ACTGCTGCCTCCCGTAGGAGTCTGGACCGTGTCTCAGTTCCAGTGTGGCTGATCGTCCTCTCAGACCAGCTACCCGTCATAGCCTTGGTAGGCCATTACCCTACCAACTAGCTGATAGGCCGCAGGCTCATCCATCAGCGAAAAATCTTTCCCCCAAATTTCTAAAGAAACTTGGGACGTATCCAGTATTAGCCCGCCTTTCGGCAGGTTATCCCGGTCTGATGGGTAGATTACCCACGTGTTACTCACCCGTCCGCCGCTTTCATGCAACTGTATTGCTACAGCTGCAATCACGCTCGACTTGCATGTGTTAGGCGCGCCGCCAACGTTCGTCCTGAGCCAAGATCAAACTCTCAGTAAAAAAATTTACACAGAATTTGAAATGACTCTAAATAAGAATAAACAAAGGGTCCACATCACGCCAAAGTCAAATTAAAAGGCAAAATGCCCTAATTGACTTTTCCATCCTGTTTAGTTTTCAAGGAACAAGTTCAATATCTGGCCAAAAAGCATAAATTATCAGCCAGAAAAAACAACTACGTGGAAGGAATCACAGAAGGTAACGGGCTCTGCTTCGTGCCTCCTTTCTTCACACGCAATATCATTTTACATAACTATCTGTGGCGTGTCAAGTGTTATTCACTTTTTTTAAAAAATTGCTTTTATAAAGCTCAACACAAAAAATAGTATTTTTGACATATTATTATCGATAAAATCCATGCAAAAATTCTATTTTAATAGTCCTAAATTTTTTCGAAAATAGTATAATGTTTCTAAAATTGATTATGAAAAAAAAGCCGTTAACTATTGCGCTAATCTTCTTTGTTTTCAGCACTGTATCAAACGCTCAAAATATTAACCAATTCTACATCTCACCACAAAAAGTCCTTCAAGGTAATTTTTTTATAATTACAGCAGAAAATAAAAGTTTAACAGAAACCAACTCAACAAAAGTTATATTTTTAGAAAAAACAATCCCATTTTATGAAAATGGGGATATAATTTTCACTTCTATCGGTGTTCCGGCAAATGCACCAATTGGCAAACAAAAGTTAACAGTAGTTTCAACAAATGAAACCGGAAAGACAAATGAACAAATTCTTTACGTAGATATATTAAAAAATAATTTCCCTTGTGAAAGACTATTCTTTCCACCTGCAAAAAATTCAAAACTTGTATCTTCAAAAATACAAGATGATCAAGCACAATTGGAAACAGCTTTCAAAAATTGGAGTAAAGAAAAGTTGTTTTCAGGCAAATTCATAAAACCTTTGGAAGGGAAAATCACATCAGCATTCGGCTCTTACAGATTATACAATGGCAAGAAACTAGGAGACCATAGAGGAGTTGATATTGGCGGCAATCCAATTGGCACACCAATAAAAGCTTCTAATTCCGGAAAAGTTATTTTTGCAAAAAAATTGCCGACCCTTGGTTCAGCAATAATAATTGATCATGGCCAAGGAATACATTCACTTTATATGCATATGAGCAAAATCCTTGTCTCAATGGGAGATTTTGTCAAAAAAGGACAAATAATAGGAAAAGTAGGCTCAACAGGTTTATCGACTGGCCCTCATCTTCATTGGGGAATTAGTATTCACGACACAAGAATTAATCCAATGTATTTAATAAACTATCACCTGTTTTAGATACAAATTTTTTCTCATTTACTTGCGTATGATTTCATAACTAAAGAAATTATTTCATAGGCATCTGAAAGAATTTCGTTTAATTGTTTTTCTTTTGTGCATAGCGGCAGATAGAAATAGACAACATTGCCTATTGGTCTTAATATAAGATGTTTTTTTAACCCTTCCCTATAT
>CAZQZN010000017.1:1843-23463 GCA_964597815.1 uncultured bacterium
TATTTTATATCCAATTCTTTCCTTAAAACCAAATTGTTCCTTTGTCTTTTTGTCTTTTACAAGTTCAATCGCTCCAACAGTCCCGATGAATCTAACATCTCCAACATTTGGAAGATTTTTAAAACGTGAAAGTTCTTTTCTCAATAGCAAAGAAATTTTTAGAGCGTTATTTAGAGAATCCTCACTCTTAAATATTTCCAAATTTGCCAAGGCAACAGAACAAGCTATAGGGTTGGCTGTAAAAGTATGACCATGATAAAACGTCTTCTTTTTTTCATAATCATCAAAAAAAGCCATAAATATTTCTTCGGTAGTCAATGTTGCCGCAAAAGCCATCGTGCCATTTGTGAGGCCTTTTGATAAACAAATAAAATCAGGTGAAATTTTTGCGTGTTCAACTGCAAACATCTTCCCTGTTCTGCCAAAACCAGTGGCAACTTCATCAGCAATAAGATGAACATTATATTTTTTTGCCAGCTGATACACTTTTTTGAGATACTCTTTGGGATAAATAATCATTCCTGCAGCGCCTAACAAAAGCGGTTCAAGAATAATAGCGCAAATTTCTTCTGATCTTTTTTTTAGAAGTTTTTTGAGCGGTTCAATACAATCTATTGAACAACTTTCCCTTTCCTTACCGAAAGGGCATCGATAACAATAAGGAGTTGGAATTTTGTATGTTTTGAAGAATAATGGTGAAAAAACTTTATTAAACAAATCAACTCCGCTTAAACTCATCGCTCCCACAGTGTCACCATGATAAGCCATATCTAATGAAATAATTTTGTTTTTGTTTTTGTTTTTATAACCTTTGTTTGCCCAATATTGAACAGACATTTTTATAGCGGTTTCAACGGCTGTTGAACCATTATCCGAATAAAAAACCCTTTTTATTCCTTTTGGTGCAATTTCAACAAGCTTTTTCGAAAGCTCTATGGCAGAACAATGAGTAAATCCTGCAAACATTATATGATCGATTTTTTTTAATTGATTTTTTATAGCTTCAATGATTTTTGGATGTCTGTGACCATGCAAATTACACCACCAACTTGAAATTGTGTCATAGTACCAATTGCCAAATGCATCATACAATTTTATGCCTTTAGCGTATTTTATATAAATCGGGGGATTTGTCTCATGATCCTTCATTTGAGTATAAGGATGCCAATTAAAGCTCAGATCATCTCGAATCATTTTTTGAATATCATCATTATTCATAACAAAAATTTTAGCACAAAAACCTAATTGACTTTCTCTACTCAAAATGAATTATAATTACCTTATAATGTTGCGATATTTTGAAATCGGAGCTCGTCTTGCAAGAAAAAACTTTGATATTGTACTAACGCTATTTTTCATAGATTTTTTTGTCCTTGCACTTGCAGGAATTTTTACCCTTGACTGGTTTCCACAAAATATTGCATCAAAAACTATTATTCTTCATTATAACTATTACAAAATATTGAAAACCCTGCCGAATATAATTAAACCAGCTTTGGAAATTTTTATTATGGCATTTGCAATTCTATCCGCAAACAATGTTTTATCAAAACAAAACGAAACTTCAATTGAAAACCCAATAAAAACCGGGATTAGAAATTACATATCTTTGCTTATAATTTTCATCATCACACTAATTGCAATAATAATTCCAGCACTTATTTTTCTGATATTATCGCTTGCTGTTTTCAAATTTCATTTTGATGCTGCAATAAACTTTTCTTATATCATTGCTTTTTTTATTATGATCAGTGTGTCAATATTTTTTTATTTCTCTCCGTTTGAACTTTTAATCAAAAAAGAATCATTGCTAAATTCATTAAAAGAGAGCTTTGCGCTTGGTAAAAAAAATTTTTGGAAGATAGCTGTATTTATAAATACATATTTTGCAATAGTTCTTATCTCATATTTTATAAGTGCTTTTTTTGTTGGAATATATGTTGTCTCGGTTGAACAAATCACAAAAACAATCAATATTGGAATCCTGCCAAAATACTCAATCGAAGCAATTTTGAGTCTTATATTGAGATTCATATATATGACTGCAATATTCGCGTCTCTTATTTTTTTCAAGGAGCTAAAAAATGAAGGACTATGATCTAGTCGTTATTGGTTCTGGTCCCGGGGGATATCCAGCTGCGTTAAAGATAGGATCAAAAGGGAAAAAAGTGGCAATAATCGAAAAAGATGAAATTGGCGGAGTTTGTCTTAACAGAGGTTGCATTCCAACAAAATCCTTAATTGCAAGTGCAAATTTATTAGCAAAATTGCAAAAAGCAGCTGATTTTGGAATCTTTGCTGAAAATATCACTTTTAACTGGGGGAAAATTTTAGAGCGGAAAAATTGGATTGTTTCAAAAATCAGAAAGGCACTTGAATTCTCTCTTAAAAAAGCAAATGTTGATATTTTTAATGGTTATGGCAAAATCGAAGATCCAAATAGAGTTTTAGTTCAAAATGATAACGGATCAACGATATTAAACACAAAAAATATTTTAATCGCAACTGGCACAACACCAAAAAAGCTAAACGAGTTTAAAAATGTGCTAACAAGTGATGACATATTAAATCTAGAAAAACTCCCAAGATCTATTTCAATAATCGGCGCGGGCGCCGTTGGCATCGAATTTGCAAATATATTTTCAACATTTGGGGTAGATGTAACTATTTATGAAATTATGCCAACGATACTACCAAATGCAGACAAAGATATTTCTAAAGCAGTCACAAACATTTTTCAGAGAAAAAACATAAAAATAATTAGCGGCTTAAAAGTTTCAGCAAATGAAATAAAATCAGAAATCATTTTAACAACCGGACGGTATTTTGAACAAATTGAAACAAACAGAAAAATGCAAACAAATACAAATGGGATTTATGCTGCTGGTGATATAACTGGGATTGCAAATTATGCGCATGTAGCTTTTATGCAATCAACCATAGCAGCAGAAAATATTCTAGGCTTTGATTCTTTGATTGATTATTCTGCAATTCCTTCCTGCGTATTTATAAATCCTGAAATTGCTTCTGTTGGAATGACACAGCAGGAATGTGAAGAACAAAAGATAGATTTCTCAGCAAAAAAATACAACTTCGCTGCACTTGGCAAAAGCAACTGCGATGGAGAAATAGAAGGATTTGTAAAAATGCTGGTTGATAACCAAACTAAAAAAATACTTGGGTGCCATATTCTTGGGAGCAATGCAAGTGATATAATAGAAGAGATAGCAATAGCAATAAAACATAACTTGACAATAAAAGACATCTCAAAAACAATTCACTCTCATCCAACATTGCCAGAAGCAATTTATGAAACAGCAAAATTATTTGATTAAAGGAGTTTTGATGTGTTTGGCAAAAAGAGATTAAATGTTGCATTTATAGGAAATTATCTCCCCCGCATATGTGGGATTGCTACTTTTACAACTGATCTTTGCGAATCAGTAATAAAAAATTTATCACCCAGCTCAAATGTCTTTGCTATCGCTATAAACGACGACAAAATGTACGATTACCCAAAAACAGTCCTTGGCACCATAAATCAAAACACACAAAAAGATTACATAAGTGCTTCCAACTTGATAAACACTTCTGATGCACAGGTGGTTTGCTTACAACATGAATACGGAATATTTGGTGGATGGGATGGAGCATACATAATCTCTCTGTTATCACGACTCAACATCCCGCTAATAACCACCCTACATACAGTTTTGCAATCCCCTTCCCCAAACCAGAAAAAAATTCTCTGTGAAATTGCTTCAAGATCTGAAAAACTGATTGTTATGAGCCAAAAAGCGATAGATTTGTTAACTGAAATATATGGAATAAACAAGGATAAAATACAACTAATACTGCATGGCACTCCAGATTTTTCTACAATAGATGCTTCTCACTTTAAAAAAAGATTTGAGCTTGAAGGGAAAAAAATGATTTTAACATTTGGTTTGTTATCACCTAACAAAGGCATCGAAACAGTTTTAAATGCTCTTCCGGAAGTAATTGAAAAATTTCCTGATATAACATACGTCGTTTTGGGCAAAACGCACCCAAACATTTTGAAAGAGCAAGGAGAAAAATACAGATTATACTTGATGAAGCTTGTTGATAAACTCGGATTAAAATCAAATGTCATTTTTGACAATAGATTTGTATCTTTGGAAGAGCTGAAAGGATGGCTTTCTGCTTCTGATATATACATAACTCCATATATGAACAAAGCTCAGATTGTAAGCGGAACTCTATCCTATGCAATTAGTGCTGGCAATGCAGTCATTTCCACCCCCTATTGGTATGCTAAAGAAATTTTGTCCAATGGGCTTGGAATACTTTTTGATTTTAACGACCACAAAACACTTTCAAAAACTTTAATAGATCTGCTTTCAGATGAAAATAAACTAAAACAGATGCAAAAAAAGGCGTCTGAATTTGGAAAGCAAACAACTTGGAATAAAATAGCCAAAAAGTATATAGATGTTTTGTATTCAGCCGCGCAAAAAAGTGTTTCAAACCAAGCAATTTTGGCAAAAACATCAACAATTCTTCGAGTTCCTGAATTTGATTTATCACACATAAAGAGATTAACAGATGACACTGGAATAATTCAACATGCAAAATATATTGTGCCAGACAGAAGCACAGGATATTGTCTTGATGATAACGCACGCGCTCTAATGCTTGTTTCTTGGGCATATTCACTCTTAAAAAATGAAGATGCTTTAAATTTGATACCAATTTATTGCAGTTTTTTAAACTATATGCAAAGAGAAGATGGCAAATTCAGAAATTTTTTGGATTACAGAAGAAATTATCTTGACAACGAGGGGTCAGATGATTCAAATGGAAGAGCAATCTGGGCTTGTGGATATACAATATGGAAAGCACCCAATGATTTCTACCGATCAATGACTTATGAATGCTTCAGAAAAACCCTCCCAATAATTCCAAAATTAAATCTGAGAGGCAAAGCGTTTGCAATACTTGGAATCAGCTGCTATTTGAGGGCTTTCCAAAATGATGAAAAAGTATTCATCATCTTAAAAGATTGTGTCAATTCCCTTATGGAAGAATATAAAGCCCAAAAAGACAAAGATTGGCTGTGGTTTGAAAATATACTCTGTTATGATAACGCAATAATGCCTATGGCTTTATTTAATGCATATCAACATCTTAAAGACGAACAGATCTTAATAGTTGCACAGGAAACACTTTCATTTTTAGAAAAAAACTCTTTTAAAAATGGCAAGCTTTCTCTGATCGGCAACAATGGCTGGTACAAAAAAGGCCAAACAAGAGCCCAATTTGACCAACAGCCAATCGACGCAACAGCTTTTGTCCTAGCATTTCAATCAGCGTATAGATCAACTCACAACAAAGAATATCTGACAAAAATGAAAGATGCTTTTGATTGGTTTTTAGGTGAAAACGATCTCGGACTTTCACTCTATGATTTAGAAACAAAAGGCTGTTCAGACGGATTGCACCAAAATGGGATAAGCATGAATCAGGGAGCGGAAAGCACAATCTCTTTTCTGCTTGCACTCCTTGCAATGATTGAAGAATATGAGATTGAAAGTATTGGCTAATTTCCTAATAATTTGTTTAGTAATTCTTTTGCCGAAATTATTGCAATATGCGAAATTGAATCACTAGTTGCATAAGGAATAATTAATTGATCATTTAAAATTATTGATCCGCATGAATAAACCACATTTGGCACATAACCATCGCGTTCCTTTTCATCGGGAGTAATAAGAGGAGTTTTCAATCTGCCAATAATTTTTGATGGGTCTTCTAAATCCAGCAAAATCGCTCCTATGCAATATCTTCTCATTGGCCCGACCCCATGAGTCAAAAGAATCCAACCTTTTTCAGTTTCAATCGGACTTCCGCAATTTCCTATTTGAACTAATTCCCAATCAAAAGTTGGAGTAATTATCTTCTTGCCTTCATACCAAAAATCAAGATTGTCAGAATAAAGTAAAAACAAATTTTCGCCGTCACTTCTGCCAATCATCGCATAACGGCCATTAATCTTTCTTGGAAAGAGAGCCATGCCTTTGTTTTTAGCATAAGGACCATTTAAGGTTCTCATTTTGAAGTGATGAAAATCCTTTGTCTCTATAAGTTGAGGCATTATGGATAAACCATCATAAGCTGTATAAGTTGCATAATATGTGACTTGGCCATCGTCATCAACAAATCTGACGAACCTTGCATCCTCTACTCCATTGATTTCTGTTGGAGAAATAGGGAAAATTACACGTTCGCTTATCAAATGCAATGGAGAAAAAATAATTTCATAATTTGATTTTAAAAGCCATACCAATTTTGAAGCCACTAACTTGATATCATTCTCGTGATAAACTTTGTTTTCACATTCAAGTTTGATCGAAGACAAAGCTTCTTCCATAGTAAATTCTTCATTTAATCTTGACAATATCCCTAATAAAATTTCGTTTGAATGGCCGATATCTTCCATTTTTTTCGCAATGAGTCTTTTATTATATTTTGCATTTAGAATCATTTCTGGTGTTCCAACATATTTGCTTATTGGTTCAACAAATATATTATTGAGTTTATCAATTACCAAACTTCTAAAAACAATTGAAGATAAATGCCCTTCGCCTGTGGCCCTGAAACTTATGAGTACTCTGGTTTGCCCGGGTCTTAAATCATTTTGTTTTGGATAAATGACCAATGAAGGATTGAATAAGGCAGTTGATTCAATTGAGTACTCCATAGTAAAATATGAACCAATTAAAAGTTTTCTTTCATCCGAAATAGTGAAATTTTGGCCAATAAGATGAGAAACCTCCATAAAATTCCTGCGAAAAATGTCATTAACATTTCTGTGGCGCTTCGAAAAATCCCTGTAAACCTCTGCCAAAACATTTTGCACCTCATCCTCTGTCAATGCCAAAATTCTTTCTATTATTGATCTTGCTTTTTCTTCTGATTCTTGACGGTAAAATTTTGTAATTACTCTTGATTTATCTGGCTTAAAAACATCAATTTTTTTATCTAGAGAAAACCTCAAAAAGTTTATGAGCGATGAAATTTTAGGCCTTGCCATTTGGGAATTTAAACTTTTTTTCTTTACCAAAGTGGATTTGTTGGTAATAAAATCTTTGTTATTCTCTTTATTAAAAAAAAGGAACGGCATTTCAAAAATATTATACTACAAGTTGATTAATTTTTTGATTTTATTTTTCAAATGAATTTATTGGGTTTTGTTGTCTTTTTTAGTATTGGCTGAATTGCTTTGTTGTTCAGGGAACAACGTCTCTTTCACTTTTCCCGGTATAGATTGAAATTCGTCTATTTTTGTATTAAATTCGGGATTTATAATTAAAAGCAACATTTTTACTAAATGGGAATAATCACCACTAATCAATTCTATTGTATTCAAAAGTTGCAAGGTATCTCTGTCCAAACGATTTTTCAAATTTTCTATTTTCAAGTTAACTTCTTTTTCTAATTTATCATGATCAGGAATAGAATTTACTAATGTATTAAAAATATTTGATAACATGAAAAAAGCTTTAATGTTAGATACATCAATAAGGCTATTCGCCAAATTAAAAACAACTGATAATTTATATTTAGTTGGATATGCTTCCAATTCAAGTTTATCAAAATTTTGGTTTTTAGCTAAATTTTCACCTATGAAAGAATTTATAACCTCTGGGAAATAATTATCTTTAATAAGGTAATTAGAGAATGAATATGCAAAATGTTCATTTAAAGTGCTCTTTTCTCTAATTTTTTGCGGTAAATCATAATTTTTATTCCAAAAACAATGAGCGGCCTCATGCAAAATCACACTAGCTTGAATTAGATTTTCTAATTCTTTATCTTTTTCCTTATCTTTATCATCCGCTGTATTATTATTGGTTTCTTGTTTTCTTACAAAAATGATACCTCCATGAATAGTTACCCCGTCAGAAGATCCACCAGTAAAAATCTGGGTTTCTCTTTCTCCTGGCATTTTATCAGTAAATATAATAGCTTTGACATTCTCTTTAACAAAATCAAAAGCAGTTTTTTCAGAATTATTTCCTAGTTTCTCTTTGATTTTTGTTTTAATATTTTTAGGGATATTTGAACTAATTTCTGCTTTATTATATTGATCTTTAACAATATCATTTATTTTTATATTTGCTAATTTATGCTTTATTTCATCAGGCAATTCTTCTGGTGTCAAAACAAAAGGGTTATCAAGCATATATTTGCTAGATATCTTCTCTTCAAAAGAATCCAATTTTGCTGGATTTATTCCACAAAGTTCAAAAAAACTCCTCAAATTTTTTATAGACAAAACCAGTTCATTTATTTTTATTAAGTTTGGCTTTTCTTCATAAACAGCTTTATAATAATCCTCAACATTTATTGAATAGGTTGGCAGCAAAAGCAGTAATAGCAAATAATCATCATATTTCTCGGGAGTACTTTCTATATCACTAATAAAAGATGATAATTCATCATAAAGATCTCCATATAAAGCTGAATAAAATTTATTTGGTTCAATTTCCTTTATTTCTGCTGCTAATTTAAAAAGTTCACAAGTTATCAAATATCTTTTTCTTTCGTTCGTCCCAACAACAGAACTAAAAAGTTTTTCAAAAGATTCTTTAAGCTTGCCTAAAAAATCTTCCTCTTTCTCTGATACTTCTCCTTCAATAAAAGCATTTATGATTTTTAAATTCTCATCTTTCCCATCTTCACGTATTGAATACAACTCTTTATAATATTTTTTCACCCGATCATACAAAAGATTTGTATTAAGTTTGATTTCATTTTCATCAAAAACTTGCAATGCTTCGATAGCATGTTGAAAAGCATAAAAACTTTTTTGTAATTCAACAAAATTTTCATTCCCGGAAAAATTTTTAAGAGAATTAATATAAAGTTCCAAATAACGAGATTCAATTTTATCTTTGATTTTTTCGATTTCTTTAGCAGTAGTGCCCTCTTTTTCAGACAATCCTTTATATTTGTTTAACAAAAGTTTATCTTTATCATGCAAATCAGGATTTGACAATCTTTGATTTAATATGTATTCATTGAAGCTACTAATAACTTCGTTAGAAAATTGTATGCATGATCTTATTAAATCTTTGTTTTCTAAATTATTCGATGTATCTAAAGTTGGTTTATTTGAATTTTCTAAAACTGTTGGCCTCTCTGATGGTTTTGGCAATAAAGCAACATCTCGACTTTGCACTTCTGAGTTGCTTAAAGCCTGTTATAAACAAATATTTGTATTATTATTTATTGTTTTGAATTCACTCATAAACACATTTTAGTCTCTATTCGGAAAATGATCAGGTAAACTTGCATTAAAAATTTTCGTTTGTTAAATCGTAGCGTGTGGTATTTCCTTGCTAAAGTATAAATTGGCAAATCTAATTAAAGTGGTTATGTTGTTCTCTTGAATTTTTTTAGGAGAGTTAGAGCCGAAACTATTAAAAATCAAAGCGCATAAATCAAGTTTTCTGCTTCGAATAGCTTCAAATGTTAAAATTGTGTGATTAATTGCTCCCAGCTTGTTTGCAATCACTAAAATCACAGGAATTCTTAATTCTTTTACAAGATCAAGCAATAAAAATTTTTTGGTTAAAGGCACAAGCGCACCACCAACTCCTTCCACGACCACAACATCAAACATCTTTGACAACAACCTATAAGAGTTTTTTATTTTATCAATGTTAATTTTTCTTTTATCAAGCTCTGCTGCAAAATGGGGAGAAGATGGATAATGAAAGCTGAAAGGGCAAACCAAATCTTCTATCCCTTTTACATATCGCCTTGATTTTCCCATTATTTTTAGGTGAGCCAAAATATCCTGCGAAAACCCTTTTGATCCAGTTTGCACCCATTTTTGAGTTACCACGGAAAATCCATTATTTAGAAAGTAATTAGCAAGGAAACCGGTGAAAAATGTTTTGCCAACTCCAGTGTCTGTCCCACAAACAAAAAAAGAAGTCATTTCACAGCCCAACAAAAAAACAATTGATGCGTTGCTTCAATATTTTTATATTTTTGCCTATATTTTATTTCAGCTTTTTTTAAAACGTCTTTTCCCAAAAGTCCTTTGCCAGCCATTGAATACCCTTGAGTGCCTGTATATTTTATCTTCATAAGAAGATTCTTCAAAGATTTGTTTTGCTCCTTTATCAATTCTTCTTTTACTTCACACTTGCTAAAATGTTTTTTTAATAATTGTTCAATCTCAACCTTACTTAAAAATTTTTTTGAATTGATTATCATTTTTTTGTTTGTAACATCTTCCATAACATAAGCAAGCTCATTATATGTAAGCGGCCCAAATATTGTAAAAGCAATTGCACCATTGTCTTTCAACATTTTTTTATATTTCCCCAAAGTCTTATCCAGATTTGCAAACCATTGCATCGAAGCATTGCTTGCGATTAAATCAAACTTTTTTTCTGGTTCAAGTTCTTCAGCATCAGCTATTAAATATTCAACATTTTCGTTGCCAAGTTTGTTTTTTGCCACTTCAATCATTTGCGGTGATATATCAACAGCAGTGATGTGGCAGTTTTTAAATTTTTCCCTAAGCAATTTAGTAAAATTGCCTGTGCCACAGCCAATATCAAGAGCAGATTTTACATCTTTTTCAGGCAATAAACTAATCAGTTTTTGTGCAAGTTTTTTCTGAATAGCGGCATATCTATCATAAGTTTTGGCATATTGTGAAAATTTTTTTCTGATAAACTCTTTTGTTTTTGACCAATTTGGCATCGTTATATCATATTATCTCAAAAAATTTATGCCCTCGTCAACCAGGTTTCCTTGCAACTCAATAAACGGAATATGACCTCTATTTTCCATAACCAAAAAATCAGCATTTTTAAGTTCATTTTTCAAAGAAAGCGCTTCCTTTGCATTTATTATTTTATCCGCCAAACCAAAAATCAATTTTAACCTAAAACTTTCAATTTTCTTTGTCTCTAAGCAAGTGTTTTCCAAATAATCAAGACCTATCAACAAACTTTCAACATCAAAATGCAAATATGACGACTGAAGATTTTTCCTAAACCAATCATAATATCCTAATTTTTTCTCAAATTCAGAAAAGCAATCTCTAAAAAATTTATATAAGAATGCTGATTTATTCTCTCTAATCAAAGATTTTATCTGTTGAATTGTTTTTTTCTCATACTTTTCCTTTACACTGCAAAGGATCAAGTCGTCTATTAAATAGTCATACTTTGTCGCAAAATCAGCACCAGCAAATCCACCCATTGACCAACCAAAAATCGAGATTTTTCTAAAATTATTGTTTTGCAGAAAATTGACTAAATTTTTCTGAAAAGTAAAAGGATCAAAATCTTCAACAATAATATAGTTATAGTTTATGTTGAGCAAATCAAAAATTTTTGAGTCAGAAGCCCATCCATGCAATAAAACAGCATCTTTTTTCCTATGCCTGTTAATATATTTAAAAGTATTTTTCCCCATTTTTTGCCTCTGAAAGAACTTTTATCAAAAGATCTAATTGATCTTCTTCATGAGAATAATTTAATGAAAATCTTAATCGTGATTGTTTTTTGGGAACAGTTGGATATCTAATCGGCAAAACCCAAAAACCTTTTTCTCTTAAAATTTGTGAAATTTTTATTGTCTCTTTTTCATCACCAATAATTATTGGAACAATCTGCGACATAGATGGTGTTTTAAATCCACTTTCAGCCAAAAGATTTCTAAATTTCCCCGCAAGATATAACAGTTTGTCTCTCCTAAAAGTTTCTTTTTGCACAATATCTATGCTTTTTATATTTGCTTCAACAATGGGCAAAGGTAAAGAAGTAGAATAAATAAAACTACGACATTTATTTATCAAAAATTTTTTTATCTCCTCACTGCATGCAAAATAAGCGCCAAAACTACCAAGCGCTTTGCTGAAAGTACCCATAATATATTCTATTTTTGGGCTCAAATTGTTTTCTTCAACTTTACCTTCCCCCTTTTCCCCAAATATACCCGTTGCATGTGCTTCATCAACATAAATATCAAAATCATATTTCTCCTTTAATGAAACAATATCATTAAGCGGCGCAAAATCTCCGTCCATACTGAAAACAGATTCCGTTATAACCAATGATTTGCCTTTTTGAAATTTTTTTAATAGTTCTGCCAAATGCTCTATATCATTATGCCTGAATCTATGAAAAACGATTTTCGAAAGCAATACTCCATCAATGAGAGAAGCATGCGCCAATTGATCAATAAAAATTGTTTTATAGAATGATTTGGATAAAGCATTGATTATTCCAATATTTGCCTGATAACCGCTGTTAAAAACCAAAGCAGATTCTTTTTTCTTAAAATCAGCGACTTTTTTTTCAAGTTCGTGAAATATCTCCCTATCACCACTCAACAATCTGGAACCACCAGAACCAACGCCATATTTTTTTGCTGACCTTGCACAGGCATCTATTATCTTCGGGTGATTGGAAACAGAAAGATAATCATTTGAACAAAAATTAATAAATTTTCTGCCATTTATTTCAATAAGAACATTTTTGGTTTTTGCGATTGGATTTAATTTTCTTGTGAATTTATCGATTCCATCATCAACTGTTTTTGCCATTTTTCTTCAACTTCTTTGACAAGTTTTAAGTCTTCTTCAACAGGCCTTCCACTTACAGTTAAATAACCGCCAATTAAAATGCCATTTGCACCCGCCTCAAAAATATCTCTCTGCCGATCTTTTAATTTTTGTTCCCTACCAGCAGCAACTTTTATCATTTTATCCTGTAAAATAATTCTAAATATCGCAATCGTTTTAAGTGCATCTTCAACTGATATGAGATCCTGCCCTTCTAAAGGAGTTCCTTTTATCGGATTTAAGATATTTATAGGGACTGAATCAACATCAAGCGATTTCAATGTTAAAGCCATATCTATCCTGTCTTTCCAAGTTTCTCCAAGTCCAATTATTCCGCCACTGCAAACTTCAAGGCCAGAAAGTTTTGCATTTTTTATTGTATTTATTCTTTGTTCAAAAGAATGAGTTGATACTATTTTGGGATAAAAATCTTTTGAAGTTTCAATATTGTGATGGTATCTTTTAAGTCCAGCATTTTTCAATAATCTTAAATCATCAAGAGAAATAGATCCAAGCGAAGCATCAACAATTATGCCAACTTTTTCTACTATATCATTTATTGCTTCAGCAATTTGATAAATTTCTTTTTTATCTAAACTATTACCGCTTGTAACTATTGAAAATCTTTTGGCACCATTTTTTTTTGCGGTTTTGGCCTCTTCAATTAAAACATTTTTTTGCTTCAAAGGATAAACATTTATATCTGTTTTATGGTAAACAGATTGTGCGCAGAATCTGCAATCCTCTGGGCACAAACCACTTTTCGCATTTGAAATAGTACATAAATCGACATATTTATCACAAAATCTGCTTCTGGTTTTGTCCGCTAAAAAGAAAAGATCCTCCAAAGATTTGCTTGGGAGATCATAAAAAGATCCAACAAACACAAAATCCTCCATTTAAAGAGAGAAAACTATCAGGGATTTATTCGGATTTTTCGTTTTCTTCGACAAATTTTTTTATTTCTTCAACATTATCAAGGATTAGCCTTGCCTTTGACAATCCAAACATAAATGGATATCTGTCATTTTCGTTTCTTTTCAAAACTATCATTGGCTTTCCTTGATATTCAGATCTTTCGGCTACCATCAATTACACCCCCTAACCTATTTATAAATAACATAATAATACTACTACAAAACATAGAATTTTTCAAACATGTAAGTTTTAATGCTTATAATCTAGAAAAAGAAATATTAAAAATAAGGAATTATTTATCCCATATCTGCGATTTATATTCCTTGACCATCCTATGCGTTGAAAAATAGGATGCTTCCGTAATACAATTTATCATCATATCAATCCATTTTGAATTTGATATATCTTCCTTTTTATTTTGTGTGTTGTAATACTGTTTCATTAAATCACTCAAAGCAGAATAAAGTTCAATAGAATCCTGAGAGATTTTAAGATCTGATTCTGAACCAATCTCACCATTTTTTGGTATATAACCAAATATTTTCCCTATATTTTTATCTTGCGCTTCTACAACCCATCCGTCTAATGTACTTAGCTGAACCACGCCGTTGATTATAGCTTTCATACCGCTTGTGCCGGAGGCTTCAAAAGGCGGAAGAGGATTATTAAGCCAAACATCAGCCGAGGATGTTAATATTTTCGCAAAATAAGTGTCATAATTTTCAAGAAACATTATCCTAAGAGTTTTTCTTTGGCCGCCTAATTGATTTATTTTTTCCATTATTTGATCCATAAAGCCAGCGGCTCCTATATCAGCTGGATGAGCTTTGCCCGCTATTATTATCTGCAATTCACCAATGTTTCTCGAAAAATCCACTAATTTGTTTGTGTCAACAAACAACAATGTTGGTCTTTTGTAATTTGCAAAACGTCTTGCCCACACTATCGTAAAAACTTCTGGCTTAAAAAACCAATGTTTTAAAATATCAGCCAATTGTTTCTTGTTTTCAAAATGAGCTTGCCAAATATCATTCCTAAAACTAATGTCATTTTTTAATTTTTCTACATTTCTAAGATTTGTTGGGTCTGATTCAAAATCTCCAATAATTGACTTATATTTTTTTAAAATCTCTTTTATTGGTTCTGAAATCCAAGTATAAGAATGAACTCCATTTGTAATAGTTTTTATTTTTTCTTTGTAAGAAGGAAATTGTATCCTCATAACTTCCCCATGGCGTTTTGATACGCCATTTACAAACCCACAAGCATTTAGACACAATAAAGTTAAATTTGCAAGATTTGGATCGTGAGAGTCCGTTCCAAAGCGCCTTATAATTTCGGTCCTTTCTCTTCCGGCAGCAGCTTCAATCTCCAAAAAATTAAAGCGATCATGGCCTGCTTCTACAGGAGTATGGCAAGTATAAGCAAATTTTGACTTTAAGGAATCCAAATTATCATTACAAGATAATGCCTTTTCAACAAAAGCAAATGCAGCATGCCCTTCATTTAGATGATATCTATGAACATTATATCCAAGAGTTTCAAGCGCTTTAATACCTCCAATACCAAGTATCATCCTTTGAGTTATTTTTATCCAAGCATTTGTACTGCGATAAAGCTGATCAGTTAAATTGTGAAGGTATTCTGGATTGTCATCATGAGTCGCATCAAGCAATACCAAAGGAATAACATTTTTTAAATCATAAGAATAAACATAGTATTTCCAAATTTTTAATTTGAGTTTGTGGCCACTCAAATCTATCTCTACAATTTTATTTGTTGGAAACAGCCCCGGATAAGTTTCCGGATCCCAAGATAATTCTTCTGGAAATTGCCCACCTCCTCTGAACCAAAACTTCTGTTGAAAATATCCCTTGTGCCATAAAATTCCAATGCCAACCAAAGAAATTCCAAGATCAGCAGAAGATTTTAATGTGTCTCCTGCCAAAACTCCAAGCCCGCCGCTATAAATAGGCAAATCCAACAATCTCAGCATTGAAATTGTGTGAAAATAATCCATTTGTTTAAGATTTGAAAAAACTTCGCTACTTTGAGAAACGTTGGATTCATCTATTTCATTTTGAGATTCAAAAGTATGATAAACACTGGGAGCAAGCCCATATTCCATAGAAAAATACGCAATAGAAGGAATACTTTTATCTTTTAAGCGTTGTTCTGCTGAAATTATCGGTTCAATAGGAAACCCATAAAAATGTGTGTTGGTTATGTCCTTTTGATAATACTCCTTATTAGTTGAATCAATAGAAGACAAGTCAATAAAAATCTTTTCCATCAGTATCATTTTATAACAAATTAGGCAAAGTTGAAAGTATCTGTCGATTTTTTTACATTTTTTAGGCATTTCTTTGGAATTTTTATTCGCAAAAAATCAAACTAATATCTCATTATACTTTATAAAGACGAAAATAAGCCCATTTTAAAGTAATGACAAAAGTTTTCCAATTTTTCATAGAAAAACCAAAGTACAATATGTAAAAGATTTTTTCACAAAAAATGAAATTTATAAAATTTATTGACGATATATAAACAGAAAAAATTTTTTGTGAAAGGAACGAATTTAATGGTAACTGCTGGAAGAATGATTTTAAAAACAAAAATGCCAACACAATTTACCACATTAAAAGCTCCACTAAAAACAGGAAAACCTGGGATTCTGGCAAATCCAGTATATTCAACAGAAACAAAGATGCCTGTTCTGAGAAGCCTTTTAGAAAATGCTAAAAAATTAGCAAACAAAGAAGAGATTTCACTTGCGGCTGAATTAGAAATAAAAGGAATTATTCCAAAACAACATGCTGACCCACAAAATGATGAACACAAACTTTATACTTTACATAAAAACATAGCTGCTTCGCTCCTGCAAATAAATAGGCCTGAACCGGGATCAATGGCTTTTGCAAAGGCAGAGGATTACTTTGCCTTAACACCTAATACAACCAAAGTAGGCGGAGAAAACTGGAAAAAAGTTCAAGTGCTTTTACATTCTCCAGAGGAACTATTAAAAACAACAAAACATGGAATTGAAGTAATGCAAAGCAACTCCATAGACAATTCTATTTCTACAGTCGCATACGTTTTCCCAGTTGCTGGAGAAGCTTCTAGAGCCCAAAAATTTGCGGCTGAACATCCTGAACTTGTAGATAAAATCTCCAAATTACAAAATCTAAGTCAAATGGAGAAAGACAGTCTTCCACCGAGATTTTTATATCCAATTTCGACTTTAAAAGGGAATAAAACGCTTTATGGATTGATGCTCAGGAATATTCTAAATACTTCTGAGTCTCTTAATCTAATGAGTTTGGTCATAAGCATTTTTAATCACAAAAGTAGCAATTTAGTAATAGAAAGTTTAAAAAATGAAGGATTTGGGGATTTGCCCGAAGAACAACTTGATCTTTTACTAGGTTCAGTGCAATCTACTGCTCCGAGAATCTTTGTTTCTGATATGGAAACGACCAAAAATACTTATGCAACTGGACATGGAGAAGTACCATACACATTAGCTAAAACAAATATGTTCCAAGTTATGAAAGAAATGGGAATTAAATATTTGATATTTGGAAATGCAGACGAGTTTTTGTGGGGATCAGATCCAACAATGATTGGTCTTGCAGACAAATTAATTAAAGGAAAAGGATACAATGGCGTTGTTTTTGTTGTACCAAATTCAAATAATCAACCCGGCGGGGGAGTTGTAAGAGATTTGCTTAAACCAACTACTTCATTTAAACTTTGTGAATCTCCATGTTTGCCATCTGATCTTTCAGATGGCAAAACAAATCCATCTGCAATAAATACTACGTTCTATATTTTAAGTTTAGAGGCCTTGGCAAGCAACGCCGCACAATTTTTGAATTTAGCACCGGGACTTGACATCAAAACAAGTAATGAAAGAGGAAGAAACGAACAAGTAGGCTGTCTTGAAACATGGGCAGGAACTGAATTTACAAACAATCTTAACTGTGCTTTTGTAATGGCTCCAAGAGCTGGCTTTTTCTTGGGAATAAAAACACTTGAACATACCCATTCAGATAATATTCCGCCTGAAATAAAAGATTTCCCAAATCATAGATTTTCAAATTGGTCTTATGAAAAACTTGTAAAATATCTAGCTAATTCTCAGCCAACACTTATTCAAAAACTTATCAATGGGGACAAAACAGCAGCATACGAAATATGGCGAAATGGTTATAGTTATCTTGCAGATCCTATAATAACAGGTATTAACGAATAATAAGCAATAAATCAATTGGCAGGTATTGGTAATACCAAAATCTGTTGAGTTAACATAATTAGAGAAATTTGTATAACAGTTGATTAAAAGAATACCAAGTTTCTAACTTTATATTTTTAGAAAAATAAAATTATTCTGCGTTAGAAACATTTGCCTAAACTTTTTTTCAGACATTTTGCTCTATTGCACTTATAACAAATTTCATTAGGCAGAAAATCCTTAAAAAAATAATTACTTATGTTCTCCAAAGTTGTAAATGCGATGTTTGTCAGGGCTTCTTTCGTAAAAAATCCTTGATGAGACGTGATCAGAACATTGCCAAAAGTTAATAATCGGGCTAAAGTATCATCATCAATAAATGAAGAGGAATAATCCCGGAAAAAATATTCGCTTTCCTCCTCATATACATCCAGCCCTGCACAACCAATTCGACTTTTTTTGAGTGCTTTAATTAAGGCTTTTGTATCAATTAATTTACCTCTTCCAGTGTTTATTATCATAACGGATTTTTTCATCATAGCAATGCTTTTCTCATTTATTAAATGAAAGGTTTTGTCAGTAAGAGGACAATGTAAAGAAATAATATCGCTTTCTCTATATATTTTAGGAAGTGAACAATACTCTATCCCCATTTCTTTTGCAAAGTCTGCATCAGGATAGAGATCATAGGCCAAAATCTTCATGCCAAATCCTTTTAGGATTTTAATAAGAGATTTGCCTATTTTGCCAGTACCAATTATCCCGGCAGTTTTGCCAAACATATCAAAACCTAATAAACCTTCTATGCTAAAATTATTTTCTCTGGTTCTAAGATAAGATTTGTGTGTTTTCCTGTTTAAAGCAAGCATCAAGGCAACTGCATGTTCAGCAACAGCATTTGGAGAATATTCTGGGACCCTGACAACATGAATTCTTTTAAAAGCGTACTTTAGGTCAACATTGTTGTATCCCGCGCACCTTAAAGCAATCAATTTAATTTTGAATTTTTGCAATATGCCTATTACATCTTTATCAATCTTATCATTAACAAAAACACAAACAGCATCAAAATCCTTTGTGAGAAAAACGTTTTCTGAAGATAATTTTTCAGAAAAATACTTTATTCTAAAACCGAATTTTTTGTTGGCTTGCTCAAAAAAATCTATATCATATTTTTTTGCATCAAAAAATGCAATGTTGACATTTTTCATCAGGAATATTATATCATATGTTAAAAATTGGAAAAATATGCTATTATCAACAAAGGGAGATATTGATATGAAAAAAATTATTTCTTTTTTTGTCGCTATTTCTTTGCTTGCACTAACATCAAAACCACTTCTGTCAGCAACATTAAAAACAATGCCAATCACAATAGGAAGCGGAAAAATTAAATCTTATGAAAAATCTCCTGAAAAAGTCAGGTGGGAAAGTGAAATTTCAACAGCAAAAGCTGTTTTTAACAAAAAACCTTTTATATATACGGAAGAAAAAGGCAAAGGGATATTTGGCAAAGACAACACTTATAAAAGTTGGATAACACGTGGATACTATGAAATAAAAAATGGGGAATTAATTCCCTATGAGGTTAAGACAGAAATAAAAGACAAATCAGGAAAAATCGTCTTTGACCTAGTAAAATCCTACAATTTAGAAGCCAAAAAAATTGTTTGCAAGATAAACGGCAAAACAAAAATTCTGGATTTTCATCAAAACACCATCGATAGGGATATAATTGGCAGAGTATTATCAAACTTTCCTTTTGAAAGTGGTGAAGATGTAAAGTTTTTTTTCGTGACTCACGAACCAACATTGTATTTAATAACGATGAAAAATCATGGAAAAGAAACCATCACATACAAAGGAAACAATATTGAGTGCTACAAATTAGAATTGATACCGGATTTAGGTGCCTTGGGATTTGTCGGGGCGTTTGTCCCAAAAACTTATTTTTGGTACACAGTTTCCGCACCGCACGAATTCATTAGATATGAAGGGCTGGAAAGCGGACTAGGAACTCCCGTCATAATAATGGAAAACGCCAATTAGCCAAAATTAATCTGTTTGTCAAGCAAAATAAACTTTGATTTTATCATACATTCATTCCACTCCCCTTCTGGTGTGGAATCCCAAACTATCCCCCCACCAATCCCCATTTCACCACTAAAACCGTTAAACAACATAGTGCGTATAGGAACATTAAAAAATATATCTCTATTTGGCAAAATATA
Organism: uncultured bacterium; assembly: GCA_964597815.1. GTDB lineage: Bacteria > Margulisbacteria > WOR-1 > JAKLHX01 > JAKLHX01 > CAZQZN01. The sequence goes on from CAZQZN010000017.1 coordinate 21,864, forward strand.
TCCTATTGCGCCAGTATATATTTTCCTTTCCTCCTTTTCTATTTCGTCAATTATTTGCATTGCTCTTATTTTTGGTGCGCCTGAAACTGAACCAGATGGATGTAAAGCCTTAAAAATTTTATAAATGCTGATATCTTTTTCTATATCACCAACAACAGTAGACGTCATCTGAAAAAGCGTCTTATATCTGGTTACCTCAAAAAGTTTTGGCACAGAAATATTTTTTGCTATTTTTCCAAGATCGTTTCTTAAAAGATCAGCAATCATAACATTTTCTGCCCTGTTTTTTTGATCAAACTTCAATAACAATCCACCAAGAATGTTGTTTACAATACCCTCTCTAAACCACGTGCCTTTCATTGGCTTGGTGATGATTTTTGTTCCAATTTTTTTAATAAACATCTCCGGGGAAAAAGATAATATTGTGAAATTTTTATCCAGTATCATCGCAGCATAAGGAACAGGCTGAAAAGAAAACAGAGCATTAAAAAGAGATCTTTTATCACCTATATGCTTGATAAAGAGTTTTATGCAGTAAGTAATCTGATAAACATCTCCACGCTCTATAAATCGTTTGATTTTTTCTATGTTATTGAAATAAACTTTTTTGCTGGTGTTGAAGGTGATGATTTCAAGTTCATTCAAAGAAAAATTATTTTTGCTTTCAGACAAAATATTTTTGAATTGAATTTTATCATAAACACCTAAATAAATAAGTGGGAAATCATAACCTTTATGTTTTTGAATTTTCTTCTCAAAAGCGTTCCCCATTTCATACGAAAAAAATCCAGCCAAATACACTCCTTTTTTTATCTCATCTTCAATTTCTGAAAAACATTTCTCCACCGAGCTTTCGTCAAAGCACGAAATAATTCTTAATGGATTTTCAAAAAATAATGGCTTTTTTTCAAATAGGAATTGAATTTCCATAAAAGAGAGGTTGGGATGCCAATCAAAAAAGATGGGCTAAAACATAACCTTAAAAGTATTATAGCAGAATTAAAAGTTTTGAGTTTTTACAATAAAAAAATCCCGGCATCTTCCTACTCTCCCAAGACGTAAAGTCTAAGTACCATCGGCCTCGGAGGGCTTAACTTCTGTGTTCGGAATGGGAACAGGTGTTTCCCCTCCAGTATTCGACACCGGGATTTTTTTTTACTTAACAAAAATTGTTAAGTAAAAACCTTTGCAAACTAAATAAGGCAATCCAACCGCAAATGTCAAAAAGTGAAAGTGAGCAAGACTCTCGGACGATTAGTACTGGTCAGCTAAATGCATCACTGCACTTACACCTCCAGCCTATCAAACTCGTAATCTACAAGTGTCCTTACAAACATAAAGTTTGGGAAACCTTATCTTGTGGTGGGCTTGACGCTTAGATGCCTTCAGCGTTTATCCCTTCCAGACATAGCTACCCAGCATTTGCCGTTGGCACGACAACTGGTACACTAGAGGTCTGTCCGTTTCGGTCCTCTCGTACTAGAAACGGCTCCACTCAAGTTTCCTGCGCCTGCATCGGATATGGACCGACCTGTCTCACGACGGTCTGAACCCAGCTCACGTACCGCTTTAATGGGCGAACAGCCCAACCCTTGGGACC
>CAZQZN010000018.1:0-16031 GCA_964597815.1 uncultured bacterium
AGCCACCCATTTTTAATGAAGTTATTTGTTAGGGAATTAATTTGATCATCTGACAAGCCTAAGTTAAAAGTTGAATCAATATCTTGGAGAAGTTTTTTGAAATCCGATTTTTTAATTGCATTATCATTTAATCCACCTTTCATCCATTTATCTATTAGAGCGTTCATGATAGAATCTATTTGTTCTTGAGTCAAAGTTTTGGCAAACTCATGTATGCTCTTGGCTGGGGTACTAGCTCTTTCTTTAAAAGTCCTTAACTTTTCCATTAAGTATTCCAATAAGTCTTCTGCATCTTTTATGAATCTTAAAATAAGGAATTCTTCTTTTTTGAGATATTTAGCCCATGAATCATTATTAGTTGATGGTTTAGTAGTATTGCTGCTCTTTTGAGGCATGTCATAGTCATCATCATAATTAGAAACATAGTTTTCATCTTCGCACATCACATCGTTATTTAGGGGTTCAATAGTAGCAGACCCGCTTTTAACGCTCATATCCATAATGTTATTATCTCCTTTTTGTAGAAATTAACCTCATTAATTAATCGAACCAAAACAGATAAAAGTTGCGTGGAATTTTCAGAAATTTAGTATTTCTTTGAGTAGTTCTTCGGCCATTTTGTTTTCAGGAACTTTTTTAATCTGAATGCCTTTTTTGAAAATTAGGCCCTGCCCTTTTCCACCAGCAAGTGCAATATCCGCTTCTTGTGCTTCGCCGGGCCCGTTTACAACACAGCCCATTATTGCAATTTTGATATTTTTATCAATATTTTTGGTTTTTTCAGAAATTTCTTTGACTAAGCTTTGTAAATCAAATTCTAACCTTCCACAAGTTGGACATGATATTATTTCAACTCCTTTTTTGTAAAGATCCAAAGATTTTAGTATTTCATATGCAACATAAACTTCTTCAAGAGGATCAGCGGTTAGAGATACTCTTATTGTGTCTCCAATCCCATTGGCTAAAATTGCGCCAATTCCAACAGCACTCTTTATGCTTCCCGTTCCGGGTATTCCAGCCTCAGTAATTCCAACATGAAGCGGGTAATCCGTTTTTTTTGAAAGAAGTTTGTATGCCTCAATAGTTTCTGTCACACTTGTTGATTTTATGGATATAACTATATCGAAAAAATTGTTCTTTTCTAAAAGCTTTACATTGTAGAGAGCGCTTTCAACCAAAGCTTTTGCATTTGGATGGCCGTATTTTTTAAGAATGTCTTTTTGCAATGAGCCGCTGTTTACGCCAATCCTGATTGGTATATTTTTTTCTTTTGCTTTTTCAACCAAAATTTTTATTTTTTCTTCACTTCCGATATTTCCGGGATTTATCCTTAATTTGTCAACTCCATTTTTAATTGCCAAAAGAGCAAGTTTGTGGTCAAAATGTATATCAGCAACGATTGGAATGCTTATTTCTTTTTTGATCTGTTTTATTGCTTTTGCGTCTTCTTCGTTTTTTACAGCAACTCTTATAATTTTGCAATTTGCCTCTTCAAGCTTTTTAATCTGTTCGACAGTTGATTTAATATCGGATGTTTTTGTTTTTGTCATCGATTGAACAGCGATAGGATTTTTCCCGCCAATTTTTATTTTGCCTATTGAAATTTCTTTGGTTTTATTTCTCTTTATCATAGTTTTTGCCCTTTATTAAAATTTGAAAAACAAAATTGGCAAGCTTTAATTGCCTTTTCCATCTTGTTGGCTCTTTTGTCAATCTATACAACCATTCTAATCCAATTCTTTGAATAAAAACAGGAGCCCGTTTTGTTTTGCCTGATAAAACGTCAAAACTTCCACCGACAACCATATTTACAGGCGCGCCAATTATCTTGTAATATTTTGCCAGCCACTTCTCTTGTTTTGGGCTTCCAAGACCAACAAAGAGTATATCAGGAGAAGTTTTCTTTATCATCTCAACAATTTCGTTGTCTTTGTTTTCATTAAAATATCCATGATGTACACCAACTATATTTACTCCTTTGAGATTTTTTGCTGCCGCTTCTGCTACACCGGGATTTCCACCTAAAAGGAAAACCTTGTAATCCTTTTGCTTTGCAATTATAAGAAGTTGCATCATAAAATCAATACCGGTTATTCTTTTTTTGATTGGTCTGTTAAGGTATTTGGAAGCAAATAAAATTCCAATCCCATCAGGCAGGTTGATATCTGCCATATTTAGGATTTCCTTCAAATTGTTGTCTTTTTGGCTTTGCATAATTATTTCTGGATTTGGAGTAAAAATCAGATGTGGATTTTTTGAACTGATAAATTCCTCGCATTTTTCTATTGCTTGGTTTAATTCAATATTGTCAACTCTTACGCCTAAAATGTTCACTGAATCGACAATATTAAGATATTTGCTTAAAGAAATGAAATTTAGTTTTGCCTTTTCTTGTAAAGCCTTAAATTTTTCCTCATAGTTTGATTTTATCTTTTCTTTTTCATTAATTAATCTTTCGAAGCAATCAAGCATAGTTTTTTTGGAGAAATCTGGATCAATGTATAAAATTTGTGCTTCATCACAAAAAATTCTAACTTTTGGATCATAGGTTATGCCAAGGGAAGGTATTTTTTCTTTTAATCCGAAAATTAAACTGTGCAGCCTTGAACCGATCAAATAATCAAGAGAACCAACTATTCCAAGAATTTCTTCCGGCAAATAATGCCCTTCTAAAACACGGCTGCCGTTTTTCATCTGCCCGAGAATATTAACTGAAAATTCTAAATCTTCCGGATGTTTGAAAGGAATAAAAAGAACATCATAACCATATCTATTAATTATTTCATCTAAAGCCTCTGCAATTCTTGGCACAAAATCATCAGGCATTTTTTTAAATGATCTTACCGCAACCCCAATAGCAGGTCTGTTAAATTCATAAATTTTTTCGGCCCTGAGAATTTCAATAAATGATTTTTTTTCTAACAGCAAAGCAATATCAGCGCAGACAATTATTGGTGGCTTTTTTACTCCAAGAGAAATAAGAGATTCTTTTGAGAGGTTGTCTCTTAGTGTTATAAGATTTACTTTATTCAGAATTCTTTTAACCAAAAATTTGTTGAAATTATTTGTGATTGGTCCATAGCCTTGTCCAATGACAGCAACTTTTTTCCCGAATAATTTAGCGATTGCGACCAATAATAAATAATATATTGGTGTTAGTGTGCCTGTTACATCTTGTAACAATCCGCCTCCGCCGCTTAAAAAAATGTCGCATTTAATTATGTTAGAAATAATTGAGAAAAAATTCATTCTATTGATGGATTTAACTTGATAGATTCTTGATGTTTCTTTTGGCGTTGAGGATAAAACAGTAATCTCTGCACGTGGGAAGTACGTTTTTAAATTTTTTATCGTTGAGGATAATATCGCTTCGTCCCCTATGTTTTCAAAGCCGAAATATCCAGAAATTAAAATTTCCATCTATTATCTGTTGTTTTTATAAAAATTTGAATAATTACGAAATAAATAATCCCCAGAAATATTCCTAAAATTACGCCATAAAATGATCTGAGTAGAGATATAAGAAAGGGAGAATGTGCATGGCAGAAAGTATTTATTGTTGAGATTGGCCCAATTGTTCCGATCACAAAAAAAATCCAAGCAAAATTTGTCCTTTTTAGAAAATACATAGCAGATAAGAAAAGCGCAGGGTAACCAATTAAAAATTCTTTCGTTCTGGGCCTAACAATCAAGGCGTTTTGGATAAAATCTCTAAAAACTCTTTCTATGTCCAAAACTCCAATGCCGAAATTTCCGCTTCTTAAAATATAAACGGCTGCTGCAAGGCCAAAAATTAAAGCAGCAAAAAACATTCCGATGGTAAGAGGAGTTGCTAGAAGATCTAAAAGTTTTTTATTTTCCCCGATCTGTTTGAATATAAAATAGATGATTAAAAGAATAGGTACAACAAAAGCAATTTTAACTCCAACGAATTGTTTTGCTCCAGTAATAAATGAAGTGTCAAGCAATGATGCAACGACAAACAGGGCACCAACCAAAGCAATCAAAAATGCAATTAGAACTGAAAAAATAGCAAAAGAAATAGTGATATTCCCTCTCTTTTTATTTATTTTTGCAAAATATGTCATTGAAATAGTTGGGAAAATTATCGCAGATAAAAGCGCAATAGTTTTATTTAACAAAATTGGCTGTGTTTTGAGCAATATAATTGAGGAAATTGCGGTTAAAAACAAAATAGCGTAATTAGTTGTTGTGTTTTTTACAAAAAAGTTGTTTAACAATATGCATAGAGCAGAAGCCATGGAAAGCGCTAAGATAAAGGTAAAAAATTGACTTAAAGATATTTGATTGATAGTTGAGGTTTTTATTGGGGAAAATCCATTTGAAACCACCGTTGATTTTATTTCTTTTACATAATCAAGGTTGTTTTGGATTAGATTGTTTCCTTCGAAAGGAGTGGAAAACGGCCTTATAAAGAGTACTCTTACACCCCTTTCAAGAAAAGCCCTTTCAAATCTATCTATTGCGTTTTGAAGTGTCATTTTCTTTTGCATCTCATCTTCGGGGATACTATGTACTCTAACTATTCTGTTTTTCATTGTGTTAAGCAAAACGATATCGCCTTTTTGGCCTGTCATTTCGAGATAGCCATAATTGATGTTGTTTTCGAGCAAAGCATTAGCAACACTTTCTATATTGTTTTTATATCCACCAACTTCTTCCCCATCAAAAATTACTTTGTCAAAACTTGCATATTCAGAAAGATATTTTAGTTTGTTTGACAGGATTTCTCCGTTGAGACGATAATTGTTTTTTATTCTTGGGATAAAATTGAGGTGAAGTTTGGATATAATAATTATATCCTCTTTCGGAATAGTCAAGCCAAGATTAGATAGATCTTCCTCGTCGTCAATAATTTGGAGGGTATCATTTTTTATTCTAACCACTCTATTTTTGCCAAGATAATTTTGAAGCTGTTTTTCTGTATCAGAAAGCGATTCTTTATTGTTTGAGATAACATATGAAAAATACGGTTTGATTATAGGATCTTTATACATAACTAGCAATGCTGAATTTGGTCGTTTTCCCAAAGAAATGTTTTGTTTTAGAGAAGGTTTTGAATTTTTTTCTTCTTTATTTTTGCTTGAAGAAACTTTGTCCAGAAAAGATTTTTCATATCCCGTCAACCAAAAAATTTTTCCAGTTTCTTGTAGTTGATCAAGTGTTTTTTCTGATATAGAAAGAGATGTTATTCCTGCTTCGGCAAACTTTTGAATAAGATCATTGAAATCAACACCTTCCATCAAAGATAGTTTTCTCAAATCGTCAAAATCCATTACGATTTCAATTTTGTTATTTACTTTTTCAATAGCGTTTTTTTGTACAGCAGCAAAAATTCCAATTGCAATGCCTGCAATCAAAAATATTGAAATAATATATTTGAGAAGTTTTGCCATAATATTTTACTCTTCAATTTTTGGCACATTTTTTAGGGCATTTTTGGCCAGTTCTTCAGGATATTCAAAATCTTCCAATTTTCCGTCCAAATAATTTTCGTAGGAAGACATATCAAAATGTCCATGTCCGCTTAAATTAAATACTATGCAATTGTTTTGATTTTTTTTCGCCTCATCAATGGCTGCTTTTATCGCGTGGCAGGATTCTGGAGCTGGCAAAATACCTTCTGTTTTTGCAAATAAAATTCCAGCTTCAAAAGTTTCTCTTTGGAGTGTGGATACAGCTTCAACAATTCCTTTTTTTACCAAAAAACTTACTATTGGTGCCATGCCATGATATCTAAGTCCGCCAGCGTGTATTCCGGGTGGCATAAAATCATGTCCTAATGTATACATTTTTAGAAGAGGTGTAAGCTGAGCTGTGTCTCCGAAATCATATTCATATAATCCTTTTGTTATTGTTGGGCAGGCAGATGGCTCAACTGCTATCATTCTAATGTTTTTGCCTTTGATTTTATCTTGAACAAACGGCGCTATAAAACCACCAAAATTACTGCCTCCTCCTACGCAGCCAATTAAAATATCAGGATTTTCTCCAGCTAAATCGAGCTGTTTTTTTGTTTCAAGTCCTATGATTGATTGGTGAAGTATTACATGATTTAGGACGCTTCCAAGAGAATAATTTGTATCGTTATGTGTAGCAGCATCTTCAACAGCTTCTGAAATAGCTATTCCTAAACTGCCCATATTATCTGGATCCATTGAAAGTATTTTTTTTCCGTATTCAGTATATTGTGAAGGAGATGCAAAAACTTCGGCTCCCCATACTCTCATCAACGATTTTCTGTGAGGTTTTGCGTTATAGCTGACTTTGACCATGTAAACAGTGCAATCAAGGCCAAAGTGCTGACAGGCAAAAGCCAGCGAAGATCCCCATTGCCCTGCGCCGGTTTCTGTTGACAACCTTTTTATTCCCTCGATTTTGTTGAAATAAGCTTGAGCGATTGCGGTGTTTAATTTGTGGCTGCCAGCAGGACTAACACTTTCATTTTTGTAATAAATTCTAGCATTGGTTTTTAATGCTTTTTCAAGATGTATCGCTCTAATTAATGGAGTGGGCCTCCAAATTTTTAAAACTTCGGTTATTTCATTTGGTATGTCAATCCATTTTTCGTTAGATGCCTCTTGCATTATAAGTCCCATTGGGAATATCGCTTTTAAGTCTTCAGGTGCTAGCGGCTTTTTTGTTGCAGGATTTATTGGTGGAGGAATTTGCCCCGGGAAATCGGATAAAATGTTGTACCATTTTTGAGGCATTTCGTTAGTTCTTAGCAAAATTTTTGTTTCTTTCATTATTCCCCCTCCTTTTTTGATATTATACTATTTATTAACGTTTTTTAAAAAGCCTTCGATAAAGACATCGATATTGCCATCTATAACATTTTGTACATTTCCAGTTTCAACTTGCGTTCTGTGGTCTTTGACGAGTTGATATGGGGCGAAAACATAAGATCTTATCTGCGAGCCCCATGCAATTTGTTTTTGTTCGCCTTTAAGCTCTTCGATTTTTGATTTTTGCTCTTGTTCTAATCTGTCTTTTAATCTTGCTGTCAGGAGTTTCATAGCAATTTCCCTGTTTCTGTGCTGAGAAGGGCTGTTTTGAGATTGAGCTATGATACCAGTTGGAAGATGAGTTATTCTAACAGCCGAGCTGGTTTTGTTAACATTTTGTCCGCCTGGCCCGCTAGCTCTAAAAGTTTCAATTTTCAAATCCTCTTGTTTGATTTCAACAGATAATTCTTCACCTGTTTCAGGGATTACTTCAACAGCTGCAAAAGATGTGTGCCTTTTCCCATCTGCGTTAAATGGAGACATCCTTACCAATCTATGAATGCCATTTTCAGATTTTAGATATCCATAAGCGTAAGGGCCTCTTATAAATAGCACAGCACTTTTTATTCCTGCCTGTTCGCCATAAGAGATATCAACTACTTCAACCTCAAAATCTTTCTTTTCTGCCCATCTGGAATACATTCTAAGCAAAATTTCTGCCCAATCTTGAGCGTCAGTGCCTCCTGCGCCTGCGTTTATTGATAATATTGCGTTAGAGCTATCGTGTTCGCCTCCAAGCAATGTGGTTAATTCTAACTTTTCAATTTGCGATTGCAACGACTTTATTTCTTCTGACAGTTCTTTTTCGTTTAGCGTATCATTTTCTTGGAGTGCTAAGATTATCAAATCATTTATCTCATTTGTTTTAGATTTTATGTTTTGAAAAGTTGAAATAATTGATTTTAATCCTTTTATCTCCTGCATTATTTTTTGAGCATTTTCTTTATCAGTCCAAAAATCCGGCAGAAAAGTTTTTTGCTCAAGTAAATTATGTTTTTTTGTTAAATCCTCTATTTTTAATAGTTTTTCTAATTCCGATATTTTTGTTAATAATTTTTCTGATTCGGTTTTCAAATCTGACAGCATAATTTTATTTTCCACAGCACTTTTTATATTTTTTCCCACTGCCACAAGGGCAAGGGTCATTTCTTCCAATTTTTTGAGAGGTTATGACTGGTTGCCTTTTTGCTTCAGATTTTTCTGGAGCGCCATAAGTTATATTGCGTGCCTTTTTAATTGCAGGTTCTTTCTCTGTGATTATTTGAACTTTAAACAACAACGTGAATATCTGTTTTCTCACAGAAGACATCATTTCGTTAAACATTCCGAATGCTTCCATTTTGTATTCAATCAATGGATCTCTTTCACCCCATGCTCTTAACCCTATCCCCTCTCTTAAAGCGTCCATATTGTGCAGTTGTTCAATCCAAGCATCGTCGATCACTTTGAGCATTACAAAACGTTGAAGTTCATCGAAAGCGTTTTCGCCGATTTGGGTTTTTCTTTCTTGATAAGCAGTTTTAAGGCTGTTAATAATTAATTCTTTTATTTCGTTTCTTTTGGCATTTTCTGGTACAACAAAATTTGGGCAAGACATTTCAGCCATTTCATTTTTTAACGAATCTATGTTCCATTCATCATAACGGCTTTTTTCTGGAATGTATGAATCAACAAGTTCTTGCGCTATTTGTTCCATCATTTCATATAATTTGCCCTCGATATTTTCTCCAAGCAGAATTCTTTTTCTTAAGCCATATATCGCTTCTCGTTGTTTGTTCATAACATCGTCATATTCTAGAATCTGCTTTCTGATTGAAAAGTGGTATTGTTCAACTTTCCTTTGTGCATTTTCAAGTGCTCTTGAAATAAGAGAATGTTCTATAGGCGTTCCTTCTTCCATCCCTAGTCTTTCCATAATTGATTTGATTCTGTCTGAACCAAACAATCTCATCAAATCGTCTTCCAAGGATACGTAAAATCTGGATGAGCCGGGGTCTCCCTGTCTTCCGGATCTTCCCCTTAATTGGTTGTCAATTCTTCTGCTTTCATGTCTTTCTGAACCGATTATATGCAAACCTCCAAGGTCCACAACTCCTTCGCCAAGCACAATATCAGTTCCTCTTCCTGCCATGTTTGTTGCTATTGTAACAGCGTATTTTTGTCCTGCTTTTGCGACTATTTCCGCCTCTTTTTCATGTTGTTTTGCATTTAAAACATGATGTTGAATTCCCCTTCGTTTTAACATCGTTGACAAAAGTTCAGAGTTTTCTATTGATATAGTTCCAACAAGTACCGGTCTGGCTATTTTGTAAAGCTGTTCGACCTCATTTGCGATTGCGGTAAATTTCTCTTTTTTTGTTTTGTATATAACATCAGGATAGTCAATCCTTATCATCTTTCTGTGTGTAGGTATTTCAACAACTTCAAGATTGTATATTTTCCCGAATTCAGATTCTTCGGTCATTGCTGTTCCTGTCATCCCTGCAAGTTTTTTATACAAGCGAAAATAGTTTTGAAAAGTTATTGTTGCCAAAGTCTGGCTTTCTGATTGGATTTGAACGCCCTCTTTTGCCTCGATTGCTTGGTGCAAACCGTCGCTGTAACGTCTTCCTATCATTAATCTTCCCGTAAATTCGTCAACTATGATTATTTCGCCGTCTTTGACAATGTAATCAATATCTTTCTTAAAAACATGATGGGCTTTTAGTGATTCTACAATGCTGTGGGCAAGATCTATATTTTCCATGTCATAGAGATATTTAAGGCCAAGAATTTTTTCGATTTTTTTGACGCCGTTTTCTGTTAAAACCGCGTTTTTGTGCTTTTCATCTATGGTAAAGTCAAAACCCTTTTGAAGTTTTTTTGCAATTTGGTTGGCTTTGTAGTAAACTTCAGTATTTTCTTCGACCATGCCCGAAATTATAAGTGGAGTTCTGGCTTCATCAATAAGAATGTTGTCGACTTCATCAACTATTGCAAAATGGAGCTCTCTTTGAACGCAGTGATCAGCAGAAATAGCCATATTATCTCTCAGATAATCAAAACCGAATTCGTTGTTTGTGCCATAGGTGATATCACAATCATATTGTTTTTTTCGCTCAATGGGGCCCATCTCATTTTGAATAGTTCCAACAGATAATCCCATAAATTTATAAACAGGTCCCATCCAGGCACTATCCCTTCTTGCCAAATAATCATTTACTGTTACCAAATGACAGCCCTTACCGAGCAATGCATTTAAGTAAATTGGAAGAGTGGCAACTAAAGTTTTGCCTTCTCCTGTTTTCATTTCAGCAATTTTGCCTTGATGCAAAACAATGCCACCCAAAATTTGAACATCGAAATGCCTAAGCCCAATGGTTCTTGAAGCTGCCTCTCTTATGCAGGCATAAGCTTCCGGCAAAATTTCATCTAATGACGCGCCTCTTTCTAGCATGTTTTTGAAGTGAGCAGTTTTGCCTGCAAGTTCGTCATCTGAGAGTTTCTTTATTTCTTCTTCTAAAGAATTAATATGGTTTAGTGTGGAGTATAATTTTTTCAGTTTTGCTTCTGAGGATATCCCCAATAGCTTTGCGATTAATTTTAGAAACATTTATTTCTCTTGTGAAGTTTATTTATTTTCTTCTTCGTTTAACTTGTGCAATAAATTCTTTTCTTTGACAAATTCTCTTCTTTTTTCTTCTGTAATTTTTTCTTTAAATTTTTTTATCTGTTTGTCAATTTTCTCTATCAACAAATCAATTGATGAATACATGTTTTCTGTTGCTTCGGAAGCGTGAAGTACTTTTCCTGAGAGCCAAACGGTTGCTTTTGCTACCTGACTATTTATTTGTTCTTTGATTTTGTCAACTTCAAGTTCGATGTCAATTTGTTGTATGTTTTGAAAAAAATGTTCTGCTTTTTGTATTTTCTTTTGTGCATATTCTTTTAATGCTTCTGTTAATTCAATGCCTCTTCCTCTAATGTTTATTTTCATTCTTGTCCTCCATCATTTTGAATTATATCACAGCTGGTTGCTTTTGAGAGGATAAGAGATAATACTTTTTTGGCCCCATTTTTTATAAGTTCTTTTTTACATTCTGAAATTGTTGATCCTGTTGTGTATATATCATCTACAATCAAAATTGTTGAATCTTTTATTATTGAGTTTGTCGGCTTATTTGTCTCAAAGGCCCCTTGAACATTTATTTTTCTTTCTTTTTTGTTTAATTCAAATTGATGTTTTGTGTCTTTTGTTCTGAAAAGAACGCTGTTAAGAATTGCCTTTTGTGTTGATTTTGACAACTTATAAGATATGATTTCTGATTGATTAAATCCTCTTTCTCTAAATCTATTTTTATGGAGAGGCACTGGCACTATAAAATCAAAGTTATTATATGGGTTATGATTGTTTACAATATCAGCCAAGAATAACCCGAGTTTTATTCTTTTGTGAAATTTTAACAACTTTATTGCTTTTTCTATTACACCGCTATATTCGCAAATAAAAAAATCATCACCTACTCTTTTGTCAATAAAAACAATATTTTTTTCGCAGTTTTTGCATACTATTTTTTCTGATGGATTTCTGCAAATATAACATTTGGCTGGAAAAAATGATGCCAGTATTGAATTGATAAAAATTTCTAATATATAATAGACATTATGCACATATTTTTGGGAAGCAATCTTGCTGCCAGTTTCAATAAAAATCTTGCGTATAAGTTTTTGTTGTGATAATATCTTTTATGAAATGACAACTTGGGAAGAAATTCTTGAATTATTAGAACAAGGTGAAGGTCAATCTTTGGAATTTGAAAAGAGCATCCCTTCTCAAGATGATCTTGCGAGGGAATTTGTCGCATTCTCAAATTCTGACGGTGGCAAATTGATCCTTGGGCTTGATGACAAAAACAAACATCTTTTGGGCATTGAGGTAAATGACAATTTTGTCCAATGGCTAAACGAAATTGGTCAGAACAAATGTGTTCCGCCCATAAAACTTGCTAGCGTTGAGATCTTTACAAGAGAACCCAAAAAAATTGCTATTATAACAATAAATGAAGGTGATGAAAAACCATACAAAACTGATGATATTTGTTATATCAGAGATGGCTCGGTATCAAGGCCAGCAAAAGAAAATGAAGAGCAAGAGATTACAAGCCCTTGGTCTGGTCATGGTTTGAATAAAAGGCAAAAAAGAGTTCTTGATTATATCAGAGAACATGGAAGCATAACTAACAAAGAGTATAGAGAAATGTTTAATATATCCCACAAAACAGCTCATTTAGAACTTACAATGCTATGTGAGAAGAAGATATTGACTTGTCGTGGTGCCGGAAGAGCAACAAATTATATTATCCCTAACGCTTAAAAATAGATCTTCTTAATGTTTTTACCGCTTTTTTTATGTTGTTTTTTCCAAAAACAGCTCTAATTACTGCTATTTTTTTTGTGATTTTTGCAACTGAATTGATATTCGTTTCGTTAATTCCGCCTATTGCAGCAAATGGCAAAGGTTTATTTGATTTTTTTATATTATTTGCGATTTTTTTAAGTAAAGGAATTCCAAGATTTTTTGAGTTGGGTTTGCTTGGTGTTTGAAAAATCGGTCCGATGCTTATGTAATCAGCTCCGCTTTTTAACCCATTCATTGCTTGTTCAAAACTATGTGTTGAGAGCCCAATTATTTTATCATCACCTAATATTTTTCTAGCTACTTTTATAGGAATATCGTCTTGTCCCAAATGTATTCCATCCGCATCAACTGCCAAGCAGATATCGATGTGATCGTTTACGATAAAAACAGCCCCCAATTTTTTACAAAGAATTGAGAGTTTTTTTGCGGTTTGATAGTATTCTTTCATCGAGCATTTTTTATCCCTAAATTGCACTATCTTTGCGCCGCCTTCTATAGCGTCTTGGACAGCTTTTATAATTGGTTTTTTGGATAAAACATCGGGGTCTGTGACTACATATAAGTCAAAATCCAGCTTTTCTTTTTTATTTGATATTAATTCAGTTTTAGCAAAAGTTTTTTCAAGTTCATATAGTTTAAATCTGATGTTTTTGAAAAATTTTCCAGTCGATTTGCTGGTTAATTTTGTGAATTCTTCAAGTACCCTTGATGCCTCCTGCCCTCTTTTTAAGTTTGAGGTGATGATTGAATAAATAGATTCTCTGTTGGATTCGGATTTAGTGTAAAAGGTTCTTCCAACGTCATTTTTTGAATCCCTTGATGAAACCAAATCATCACCTTTATAAATTTTTAAGATCTCGTCTTTTATTGAAGAGCGGATATTTTTCAGTTTTGCACTTAATAGTTTATCGTTCAAGATAAAACGAGATATTTCTTCGAGAACTCTTATGGCTTCTATTAAACGATTAAAATTAGCATCAATTATTCTAAGAGTTTTGTCAATAATCATAGGATAATTTTACCATTTATCCGATTTAAGATTTTTTATGCTTTTAATAATGCGCCTGTAGCTGTAAAAATGTTTGAGCCCAAATGCATTATGGGCTTGTATTTTTTATTTTGTGAATAAAAAATTTTATTCGTTAATGCTTTTTTTTCAACTGAAGCATTCACAATTTTAGCAATAAATAAGTTGTATGATTCTACAAGTTTTTTATTTATCACTTTGCATTCAAGTACAGCTAATGCCCCTTTAATAGATGGAGCTTTAACAAGTTTTGAAGGGAGAGTTTCTATTTTAAATTTTTTGAATTTGTCTGTATTTTTGCCAGAACAATTGCCTGTTTTATAAACCAAATCAAGCATTTGAGTTGACGGTATGTTTATTACAAATTCATTTGTTTTTTTGACAATTTCAAATGTATAAGAATGGTCTCCAATACAAACTGCAATAATTGGAGGATCCATATTAAGCGGCATGCTCCATGCTATTGGCATAACATTCGCAAAATTTTTGTATTTGGAAGTAATCAATAACACGGGGCTAAAGTTTAGCAAACGATAAGTTTTGTTTAATTCAAATTTTGTTAGCATCTTTTACTCTCAAAAAAATTATACCTTATTTTACCCTGCTTAACAAATATATTTTATTTAGGCAAATCTTATGATTTAGAAAAATAACTGTGTCTTTTGGACAAAATCCGAACCTATTTCTACGAAAATCCGGACGCGGACTTTTGATAATTTACGCTCGGGCGGGGCGGGAAGAAAAAGGGGTTTGGGAAAAAGGAATTCCCGCCCCGCCCTCGCTTTTCCGCCTGCCCGCTTCGCTGGCGCGCCGCTTAGCTATTATCAAATCTTATTTTTCGTACTCCTATTCGATCCAACGCATTATTAAAATTCCTTATTAATTCTCGATCTTTTTCATTAACTAATTTTTTATAGTACAGGCTTTCTTAAAATCACGAAAATAAGCATTATTGTGAAACCTTAATCTTTTTGCACCATTATCGTTAATAACTTGTACGCCGGCATCAGAATCTATGCATCCCTCGCAATGATTTATTCCTTCGGAATATTTGTAGCCCTCTGGGTTGTTATGGACCAACGAATCGCCCTTAACAAAATATTCGTGGGCTACACCACACTTAAACAAGGTATAGGTATCACCCTCTTTCTCAACAAAATCTATGTCCCAAAATCTGATTCTAAAATTTTTGTAGTAATTTTTATCTCCGTTCCATTCAAAAAATTCAAGAGCTTTATTAAACTGTTTGTGGCTTTTGCCTTGTAAACTAAAGTGCCATTTATAAGACCGCTAAGAAACTCGGTATAAGAAAGTAGGGCTAAAGCAACGGTGTAATTAGCTTTTGCTCTAATACAATTTTCTATATCGCTAAAGATAAAACCAAAGATATATTCTTCAAAATATTTTTTGATTTATTCCTCTGTTCTATCCATAAATTTCAGGTCATGTTATGTGAAACAATTTTTTCACAAGTTCATCATTTTCTTTTTCTAATTTTTCAATTTCTTTTTCTTTGCCTTCGGCTTTTAATTGATGACATTTTTTAGAAATTTCGGCAAGTTTTTGGTGGAGCGGATTTTTAGGATCAAATTTTGGAATGCCAACATGCTCCATCACCGAAGGCGTGCCGAAACCTCGGCCGGCGGAAGAAAATGACTTAATAAAATAGCGAACCGGTTTTGAATTGATAATCGCGCAGAGATAGTGGGCTTCGGGTTCGGAGTTACTGGGGAAAAAGCAAGTAGTATATAATGGTATTATTTTTTTGTAATTTATTGGCGTTTTTATTTCGGATATTACACATGCTATAATGTCATTGCCCATATATCCCCAAACTACTTTGTAATTAGAAAAAGTATTTTCATTTACTCCAAACATTGCATAAAACGCTTTTTGTTCACGTATTCTTTTTGTGGATTTTGCGTTTATATTTAGTAAGTCGATCTTAAATTTTGTTAAATAACTGTATGTCCGCGGAAAATTAGTTTTGAAACTAATTTCTTCTATTGGTTTACCGCTTTTGTTATGTGTCAGAAGAATAAGAATTTCGTTTTTCACTCCCCATCTTTTAATATCTGCCCCTCGTAATGCCGGATAAATCAGAGCAGATTCAATTCTTTCTTCTGTCTTGTTTATTTTTAATTTGCCTTTTTCAGGTATATTAGAAACGATAACTGTCTTATCTGAAAGAACTTTATTGATTTTAATCCAAAAAACACCGTAGGGCTTTGTTTCTACTCCATATTGAGCTTTATAATTATTTCTACCCTGTATTTTTTCTAAACTTTTGCCTTCAGTGGAATAATGTTGCCATCCTCCAACAATTGAGTCAATAGGTTTAGCAAAATATTTTTTCTTTTGTAAAAGCGACGAAACTTCGTCTAATAATTTATCTGTGGCAATTTTGCCCACACCTTTTTTCTTGGTCCAAATAAAATATGGCAAGGGATATTCTGTTTTCTTCCCTTTTCTGAGAATAATTGCCGCTGTTTTATTTGCCGCTCCTTCAAATGGTTGGATAGAAACTAAATCATGTGCTTTCAATACTTTGAGATATTTTTTGTCCCCTAATTGAAATCTTCTAAATCCTTCGCCTGCGCCTTTTGATTTAAAAACTTCTTGAGTTATTAAAAATCCTAATTTTGCTCCGTCTTTTAAGTAATAATCAGCAGAAGCATAAACAAAAAGCATTGAAAAATCTGGACGACTAAAACCGTATGTTTTTGTAGTAGGAAATAATTTATAATCCTGCCAGAGTTTTAATGTAGCGTCTCTATATTCTTTAGAAAGAATTTCC
>CAZQZN010000019.1:0-15068 GCA_964597815.1 uncultured bacterium
ATCAAAATTATCCATCGCTTTCGTAAGATAAAGATAAGTATTAGCATCAAACCTCTTTACAAATGTGTCTCCCCTATATCTTAAATAATGCTCAACCTCAAAATCAGCATTATACTTAAAAGTTGATTTCAAATCTTTTCTTTGTCTGCCAAATTTTTCTTCCATAGATTCTTCGCTCATATATGTGATATGTCCAAGCATTCTGGCTATAGCAAGCCCCTTTGCTGGAATTGAAACACCATAATAATTTCCACCTTGCCAAGATGGATCTGCCATTATCGCCTGTCTTCCAACTTCATGAAAAGCAATTTGCATTGGACTATGCCTAACCGCTGTCGCGATTAGAATAGCATTTTGGATATTATCTGGATAATTTATCATCCACGAAAGTGATTGCATTCCTCCCATTGATCCGCCGGCAACACAAAATAGTTTTTCTATCCCAAAATGATCTATTAACATTTTTTGAACTTTTACCATATCACCAATTGATATTAAAGGAAAATCAAGAGCGTAAGGTTTATTTGTTTCAGGATTTATTGAAGATGGACCGGTTGTACCAGAGCAACCGCCTAAAACATTGGAACAGATCACAAAATATTTGTCGGTATCAAATGGTTTTTTGGGGCCTATCATATAGTCCCACCAACCCGGTTTTTCTTTTTGGCTTTTTTTACCAGCAGCATGAGCGCTGCCGCTAAAAGCGTGACAGATCAAAATGGCATTAGATTTTTTTTCATTCAATTGCCCATAGGTTTCATAAGCAACTTCAACTGGTCCGATTTTTTCTCCACTCTCGAGAACAATTGGATCGTCTTTTGATGCTAAAACAATTTTTCCTTCTTTGGTTATCATCATTCCTCCTCAAACAACCATGTGGATAAATATCTCTCTCCAGTATCCGGCAAAATAACAACAATTTTTTTGCCTTTTGCCTCATCTCGTTTTGCAATTTCAATTGCAGCCCAAAGAGCCGCACCACTTGATATGCCTATAAGCAATCCTTCTTTTCTCGCCGCAAGGCGCGCGATTTGTCCAGCATCTTCGCTTGAAACCTCAATAATTTCATCTATGATTTTTGTATTTAATACCTCTGGTACAAAACCTGCTCCTATCCCTTGAATCTTGTGCGGACCAGCAATACCTTTTGATAAAACTGGCGAATCTTTTGGCTCAACAGCTATAATTTTAACTTTTTTGATTTTCGATTTTAATACTTCTCCAACTCCTGTAATGGTACCGCCTGTGCCAACGCCCGCAACAAAATAATCTATTTCCCCATTTGTATCTCTTAAAATTTCCTTAGCTGTTGTTTTTTTGTGAATCATCGGATTAGCAGGATTTTTAAATTGTTGTGGCATAAAGCTGTTTGGAGTATTTTTGCAGATCTCCTCAGCCTTTTCAACAGCGCCCTTCATTCCCTTTGTGCCTTCTGTTAAAACAACTTCCGCACCAAATATCTGCAAAAGTTTTCTTCGCTCAACACTCATTGTTTCAGGCATTGTAAGTATCAATTTATATCCCTTTGATGCAGCAACAAAAGCAAGCGCAATGCCTGTATTTCCGCTTGTGGGTTCAACAATGACTGTATCTTTTTTTAAGAGCCCTTTTTTTTCAGCATCTTCAATCATTGCAAGTCCAATTCTGTCTTTTACGCTTGAAAGAGGATTAAAAGATTCAATTTTTGCTATTATTTCCGCATTAAGTTGAGAAGAAATATTTTTAAGATAAACCAATGGCGTATTACCGATTGTTTCTGTAATGTTTTTATAAATTCTGCCCATAATTTTTCTCCTTTTTAATTTTTTGAAAGTGCTTGTTCGATATCCTCAATTATATCCTCAACATTTTCAATGCCAACTGACAATCTAATAAAATCTTCTGTAACGCCAGTTGATAATTGTTCCTCCTTTGTTAACTGCTGATGGGTTGTGGTTGCAGGATGAATAGCCAATGTTTTTGCATCTCCGACATTTGCTAGATGAGATATTAATTTTAGCGAATCGATAAATTTTTTACCTGCTTCCAAACCTCCCTTAATTCCAAAACCAATTAATGCACCAGCGCCATTTGGAAGATATTTTTTACATCTTTCATAATCAACACTTGATTTTAAATTTGGGTAATTGACCCAAGAAATTTTATCGTTCTTTTGAAGATATTGCGCAATTTTTAATGCGTTTGTGCTGTGAGCAATCATCCTTAAATGAAGAGTTTCAAGACCTTGTAAAAGCAAAAAGGAATTAAACGGAGATATTGCAGGCCCCAAATCTCTAAGCAGTGTCACTCTCGCTTTGATAATATAAGCAAGATTACCAAATGATTTTAAAAAATTAAGACCGTGATAACTCTTATCAGGATCAGAGATCAAAGGAAATTTTCCATTACCCCAATCAAATTTACCTGAGTCAACAATTATTCCTCCAAGAGATGTCCCATGACCGCCGATAAATTTTGTGGCTGAATAAACAACTATATCTGCACCAAAATCTATAGGTTTTAAAAGATATGGGCATAAAGTGTTATCAATCACCAGCGGAATGCCATTTTTGTGTGCAATATCAGATAATTTTTCGATATCACAAACATCAAGTTTTGGATTCCCAACTGATTCTGCATAAATTGCTTTTGTTTTATCATTTATCGCTTTTTCAAAAGCAGAAAAATCGTTTGATTTGACAAAATTCACTTTTATGCCAAAACGTGGAAAAGTATGATGAAAAAGATTATATGTGCCGCCGTATAGATTGTCAGCTGAAACTATTTCATCTCCGCTTTGCGCTATATTTAGCATCGCTAATAAAATTGCTGATTGACCGCTTGCAAGCGCAAGTGCGCCAACTCCGCCATCAAGAAGACTAATGCGTTTTTCCAAAACATCTGTTGTGGGATTCATAAGACGAGTATAAATATTTCCAAATTCTTTTAATTCAAAAAGATTTGCGGCATGTTTAGTGTCCTTAAAATTGTAAGAAGTTGTTTGATATATTGGCACCGCTCTCGAACCAGTAAAAGGATCTGGGGTCTGCCCGCCATGTAATAGTATTGTTTCAGGTTTATAGTTTTTTTTACTTTCCATATAAGTCTCTCCTTTTTTATCTTATATTGTGTAATATAAGCCGAAATTTTTTGTTGAATATTTTTCAAGTATATCCTGCAAAGTTATAGATCTCATCATATTCTTTGCTTTACTTGCCATAGAACTCCATAAGTTTCTGGCAATGCAATTTTGCCAACGATCACATTTTTTTGGAGAATCAACACATTCAGCAAAAAATACGTTGCCTTCAAGTGCAGTTATTATTTCTAATAGCGTTATCTTGTCCGTGTTTTTAAGCAACACAAAACCTCCTCTAAATCCTTTTTTTGAAGCTATTAGGTTTGCATTTTTTAGCAAAGGCACTATGTTGCCAAGATACTTTAATGAAATTTTTTGCCTTTTAGCTACATCTTTCAACATAACAGGCCCATTGATTTGATTTTGGGCAATATCTAATATCAGACGCAATCCATATCTTCCTTTTGTTGATATTTTCATTTTTCCATAAATCCTATCATTTTAGTAGTATTTAATCACAAAAAAGTTTTGTTGTCAATCTCATTATTTGTTTTTTGGGAAATAAACCTCAATTTGAATTTCTAAAAATGGAGGCACGCGGACTCGAACCGCGGACCTTCTGCTTGCAAAGCAGACGTTCTACCAACTGAACTATGCCCCCAAAGAAAATGGGCCCAGGTGGACTCGAACCACCGACCTCGCGATTATCAGTCGCGTGCTCTAACCAACTGAGCTATGAGCCCAAGTAATTAGAAGAAGCTTTACATTCATTATAGCAAAACTATTCTAAATTATTTTCAACCATTTCCAAAGAATTGTAAATTTCTTTTGCTCTTTGAATTATTTTTTCAGGAAGACCTGCAATTTTTGCAACATGTATTCCATAACTTTTATCTGCAGGTCCATCTAAAATCTTATGGAGGAAAATTACATTATCTCCTTCTTCTTTAACAGCAACATTTAAATTTTTTATTGATGCGAACTTCTGAGAAAGGGATGTTAGTTCATGATAATGAGTGGCAAATAATGTCTTTGCACCGATATTTTCGCATATATATTCGGCAATGGCTTTTGCAATGCTCATTCCATCAAAAGTGGCTGTTCCCCTACCAATCTCATCTATTATAATGAGGCTGTCTTTTGTGGCGTTGTTTATTATGTTTGCGGTTTCAAGCATTTCAACCATAAAAGTTGACTGCCCCATATATAAATCATCAAAAGATCCAACACGTGTAAAAATTCTGTCGCATACGGGAATTTTTGCATAAGCAGCTGGAACGAAAGAGCCAATTTGAGAAAGCAATACAATCAAAGCAACTTGTCTCATATAGGTTGATTTGCCAGCCATATTTGGGCCTGTGATAAGAAGAAATCTGCTTGATTCATTCATAAAAGTGTCATTCGGAACAAAAAAATGTTTGCCAAGCGTTTTTTCGGCAACTGGATGCCTGCCATCTTTTATTATCAAATCCGAATCTGATTGAACAACTTCTGGTTTAGTATAATTTTCCTTTACAGCAACATTGGCTAACGACAAAAGTGCATCAATGACAGCTATACAATGAGAAGCATGTTGCAATTCTTTGGAATGAGATGCAACTTTATCTCTTATTTCACAAAAAAGAGAGTATTCTAGTTCCATCGCTCTTGAATCTGCGTTTAATATTAACGATTCTTTCTCTTTTAATTCTGGGGTGATGAAGCGCTCACAATTTACTAATGTTTGTTTTCTAATATATTCGGGAGGTACATATTTCAAGTTTGGAGTAGTAACCTCGATATAGTAACCAAAAACTTTTGTAAATCCAACTTTTAACGATTTTATCCCTGTTCTTGTCTTCTCTTCTTCCTCTAAATTAGAAATCCATTTTTTTGCATTTAATGAATCCTCTTTTATTGAATCAAGTTCCTCATTATAACCCTTTTTAATAATTCCACCTTCTTTTAATGTGGACGGCGGATCATTTACTATTGCAGAATCAATCAACAAAAAAATATCTTTAAAATCTGAAAAATCTGAAAGTGATCTAAAAAGTTTTGATTCGCATTTTAAAAGAATTTCCTTAATGACAGGAAGCTCTGATATTGAATCCTTTAATGAAATCAAATCTCTTGCATTTCCGGAAGAACTTGAAAGCTTTCCAACGATTCTCTCTATATCGTAAACTTTTGACAAAGCATTTTCCAAATCATGCCTTAATTGTGATTTTTTTACAAGCTCATCAACAGCATCAAGACGAAGATTTATCTCATTAACATCTTTTAATGGAAAAACCAGCCAATTTCTTAAAAGTCGGCCGCCCATTGGAGTTAAAGTGTTATCAAGTATCCAAAGTAGACTTCCCTGATAATTTCTATCCTTGATAGTTTGCAAAAGCTCCAAATTTCTTTTTGTTGAAGCATCTATATGCATATATGAATTGATCTGATGCTTTTTTATAAGATTGATATGGGATAAATTATTTTTTTGCGTGGATTTTAAATAGTCAATTATAGCCGATGCTGCACAAAGAGAAAGTTCATTACCAGAAAAACCAAATCCTTCCAAAGAGCCAACCTTAAAATGCCTCAATAATTTTTCTCTTGCAACATCAACATCAAATATATCTCTAAGGTGATAAGGAGTAAAGACGATGTTTTTGCTTTGCAAAAAATTTATTAAATTTGGCTTTTTTTCTATTACTTCAAAAGCAATTAAAATCTCGGAAGGAGATATTCTTTCAATTTCATCAAAAAGAATTTTTTCTTTGTCATCATCTTCAATATCCAAAGTTTTGAATTCTCCGGTAGAAACATCAGCATAAGCTAAAGAAATTTTTTCGTTTGCAAAACTGACAGCCATAAGATAATTGCTTGCTTTTTGGTTTAGCATAAAATCTTCCAAAATAGTGCCGGGTGTAATTATTTTTACGATATCTCTTTCTACAATTCCTTTTGCAAGAGATGGGTCTTCAACTTGTTCACAAATTGCTACCTTATATCCTTTTGACAAAAGCTTTGAAAGATAAGAATTGACGCTGTGATAAGGCACTCCGCACATCGGAGCCCTCTTTTCCCCCTGCCCCCTACCAGTCAAAGTTATCTGCAATTCTTTTGAAGCAATTAAAGCATCTTCTTCAAACATTTCATAGAAATCTCCCAAACGAAAGAATAAAAGCGCATCAGGAGTCTGCTGTTTTAACTTTCTGTATTGTTTCATCATAGGTGTTAAATCTTGATCCATGACAACTCCCGAAAAAAGAAAAATTATTTCCTTATCTCAACATTTAAATTATTCTGAAGGGCTGACAAAACTTTTTCATGAACAAAATTTACTTCTTCGTCAGTCAAAGTTTTTTCTTTTGAACGATAAGTTATAGTGTAAGCCAAGCTTGTTTTGCCTTTCCCCTCATATCTGTCAAAAAGCAGAACGTCTTCAACAAGTGCACCGCCTTCAGAAAAAATTGTTTCTGTTATTTCTCTGTGAGAAACTCCAAAAGGAATAAACATAGCAACATCTCTTTTTACTGCTGGATATTTTGGAAGATCAGTATTTATCTCTTTTGATGTGGACAAATCAAGCAATTTGTCAAAATCTATTTCAAAAATATAAACGGGTTTAATGAAATCGAAATGGGAAGAAATTTCTTTGTTCACCATGCCAAAAAAACCAACTTTTTCGCCAGATAAGAAAATTTCAGCACCTAATCCATTTTCTATTTTTGAATCAGAGGATTGATAAAAATCAACACAACAAATGCTAAATATACTAAAAATGTTTTCAATTATTCCCTTTATAAAGTAAAAATCTTCATTGATCTTGTCTTTTTCAATAATCCCTCTTTGGACTGAACCATGCAACAAACCGGCAATAACATTTTTTTCTTTTGCTCCACTTTTCGTAAAAACCTTGCCTATCTCAAAAATAGCGATGTCATTTATTCCTCTGTCAAAGTTGTATTTTGCTGATTCTAAAAGGCCTAAAATAAGCGTGGTTCTTAAATGAGTCATCTCTTCTATCAAGGGATTTGAAATTTTTATCGCTGAGTTTTCATCAATGTGACCTTTTGCCATCAAAGAAGAACCAACCATAGAAAACGTTTTTGCCTCATAAAAGCCGCAACTGGCCATAAGATGCCTTAATTGTCTTTCTTTTTTGAGGCGATTGATAGAATCCTTGTCATCCAAATCTTCAGATTTAATAAAAGTAAAAGTGTCATTTAAGACGTCATAACCATTCACTCTGGCAATTTCTTCAATTACATCAATTTCTCTTTCAATATCTCCGCTTCTCCAAGACGGTACTTCTACTTCAAATTTATCTGAGTTTGATTTTACGCTAAACCCAAGATTTTCAAGGATTTTAACAATTTTTAATTTTGGCACTTCAATACCCAATATTTTTTTGATTCTATCTATTCTCAAAATTATTTTTCCCCTTTTGAAATCGGTTTTTTTAACATCAATACTTCCTTTAAGACATTTTCCACCTGAAAGCTGAGAAATCAAAGAAGATGCTTTGTCCAACGCGGTTTTTACAGCTTCAAAATCAACTCCCCTTTCAAACCTAATTGACGCTTCAGTTCTTAACTTTAAATTTTTTGATGTCTTATTTATCGAAACAGGAGAGAAAAACGCACTTTCAATCAATATATTTTTTGTTGAAGGATTTATCTCGCTATTTAAGCAACCCATAACTCCAGCTATAGCAACAGTTTTTTTTGCATCAGATATAATAAGATCTTCATTTGATAAAATTCTTTCAATTCCGTCCAAAGTCACAACTTTTTCACCATTTTTTGCTTTTGACACAATAATTTTTTTGCCATCAATTAAATCTAGGTCAAAAGCGTGCAATGGCTGTCCAAATTCCAACATGCAATAATTTGTTATGTCAACAACATTATTTATTGGTCTTATTCCGCTACTAAGCAATCTCTGTTGAAGCCATGAAGGAGATTCGCCAATTTTTACATCTTTAATAACTCTTGCCATATAACGCGGACAAAGTCCAAAATCTTGTACTTCGACCGAGACACTTCCAGAAATTTCCTCGTCAACTTCAACTAAATTTATTTTTTGCTCTTTAAACTTCTTATCCAAAATCGCAGAAATTTCTCTTGCAATTCCTCTAACAGACAGGCAATCCCCTCTGTTTGGTAAAATATCAACTTCTATTACTTTGTCATCAAATGACACTACTTCTGTTCCTGACATCAACAAAGAATCAGAAACATCCTTTATTGGTTCATCAAAATCTACAAATTCTTTTAGCCAATCAATTGGTAATTTCATAGTTATTAAAACTGCCTTAAAAATCTGATATCGTTTTCAAAAAACATCCTGATATCGCTTATTCCATATTTAAGCATCGCAATACGCTCAATGCCTGCACCAAAAGCAAAGCCAGTTATTTTTTCCGCATCATAACCCACTGCACTAAAAACATTTGGGTCAACCATACCAGAACCAAGAATCTCAAGCCAGCCAGTATTTTTGCAGCTTCTGCAACCCTTGCCATTGCAAATAAAGCACTCAACATCAACTTCAGCAGATGGCTCTGTAAAAGGAAAATAACTTGGCCTAAACCTAACCTTTCTTTCTTTACCAAACATTTTTTTTAGAAAAATAGTAAGAGTACCTTTTAGATCAGACATTGTTATATCTTCTCCAACAACAAGCCCTTCAACTTGGTGAAAAACAGGAAGATGGGTAATATCCGGAGCATCTTTTCTGAAAACTTTCCCCGGTGCAATCACAGCAAAAGGTGGTTTGTTTTTCTCCATAAATCTTATCTGAACCGGAGATGTATGAGTACGCAACAATCTTCCGTCTTCCAAATAAAAAGTGCTCCACATGTCTTTTGAAGGATGATGTGAGGGAATATTCAGCGCTTCAAAGTTGTAATAGTCGGTTTCAATCTCCGGGCCTTCTGCTAAAACAAATCCCATCGACAAAAAAATATCAATGAATTCGTCCATTACTTGGGATATGATATGAGTTGTTCCTATTCTTATCCCTTTTCCGGGAATTGTCACATCAAAAAATTTCTGGGCATTCTTTGAGGAAGAACTTTCCAAAGATCCAATTTTATCCTTGAAAGATTTTTCTATTAAGTTTTTTAATTGGTTTACTTGATAACCAAAAGATTTTTTTTCTTCCTGCGGCAATTTGGCAAGACCTGAAAACAAAGAAGCAATCAACCCTTTTCTGCCAAGATACTTATTTTTAAAAACTTCAGCAGATTTTGTATCTTTGATTAAGTTTATTTCATTTAGAGCGTCTTGTTCAATCTTCTTAATATCTTCCATTTATGAATACATTATATCAGATGAATTAAAAACCTTGTATTTGTACAAGAACCAAGCAACTTTATTGTGTTCTTTGTCTAAAATGCTCAAATAAAATGACAGCGCAGGAAATCGCTGCATTAAGTGATTCAACATTTTGATTAATAGGAATTGTAATGGTATTTTGACAAGCATTTTTTATTTTTGTGCTGACTCCTTTTCCTTCTGAACCAATAACTATTGCAAAACCTCCTTTAAGCCAGACGGAGAATAAATTCTGCCCACCAATAGAATCTGAACAATATACTTTAATACCAGAGTTTTTTAGTTTTTCGATGACAAAAACCAAATCCTCACAAACAATCGTTGGCTCCATGAAAAATGCCCCGCTTGTAGCTCTTATTGTTTTTGGATTATAAATATCAACACAATCATCAGAAACAAAAACACCATCAACGCCAACAGCAGCACAAATCCTGACAATAGAACCCAAATTTCCCGGATCTTGAATACCATCACATATAACAAAAACAGAATCGTTGTTTATAGCAATATCATTTATGGATCTTTTTTCTTGCTTAGCAACAGCAATTATTCCTTGGTTGTTTTCAGTTGAAGAAATATAATTCATAACATTTTCAGCAATAAGGTATGAAGGAATTGATCTTTCACTAATTTTTGAAATAAATTCTGGTTGAATTTTTTTTGAAAACATAACAAACTCAATTGGATAATTATGTTTAATGGCTTCTTCTATTAGATGAGGTCCTTCAAAAAAGAAAAGATTTGTTTTGTCCCTATACTTTTTTAACTGGAGAGATTTTACAAGTTTTACTAATTTATTGTTTTTACCAATCTGCATAAAGTTTATTATACAATAATATGAGCAAAAATTTAAAAAATTGTTGTTAAGAGAAGAGTTAAGTGGTAAAATTGCGATGATAAACATTTATGCAAGATAGATTTAAGGCTATTATTCTGGCTTTTGTGTTGTTTTCTGTGGCCAACCTCCACAAAACCGCTTTTGGCCAGATTTTAATCAGCTCAGAAACCATCACAAAAGACAAATATTTTGCTGTCTCAATATCAATTGACAATGGCAAATCATGGCTTGCTCCTGTCAAATTAAGCAACAATGCGGAAAAAATAAAATCTTTTTCTGTTTCAACAAAAGAACTATATCCATCAATCGCGTGGATAGAAGACGAAAATTTCTCAGAGAAAATATATTACTACTCGTTCAAAAAAGATTTTATTCCAAAAGAAGTCATAAACTCTTTCGATAAAATTGATTCTATTTGCCTTTTAGAACCAAATTTCAATTCGCCCTTCATTATTTATAAAAGCGGCCAATATTTGCGCTTGGTAAATTCCGTTGATGGCGGTAATACTTGGAGCAAGCCACAATCTTTTTTTACAAATATTTTAGAAACAACATTTGAATGTCTTATAGAAAAAAACTCCTTTATTGTTAAAACAGCGTCTGGTTCGAATGAGACAATCATCATAAACGACCCTGACCCGCCATATTTTTCTAATGAAAATCCCACAATCACATTATCTGATAATTTTTACGATGTCAAAAACTACAAATCATTAAAAACAAACGATCTTGCAACTGCATATATTTTCCAAATTTCTTCTGATAAAGAGTTTAAAAACCCCATAGATATAACTATTGAAGAAAATTCGAAGATTAACATACCAAGTGATCTGAAATTTGGAAATTATTATGCAAGAATTATGGCTTGGAATGGGCTTAAAAGTTCTTTCTCAAAGACAAAAACATTGAAATACTTTGGAAATATAGACCAAAAAAACATATGTAATATTATCAAGCCAAATATAACTGACTGGATTAAACCTATGTCAACGGCCGCCTTTGAATTTTCTTTTGAAAATCCCCCATTTAAGGAAGACATTGTGGAAGTTGGTTTGTACTTAAACAATATACTTTTGGAATCTTCTCTGGAATTTGGTCCATCGCAAAAATCTATTAAAGGCGTCGCACTAATACCACAAAATATATCTCATGGAGAAAATCAGCTAAAATTAACACTGATAAAAAATGAAATAGAAATCGCTACCTTTGAATCTAAAATAAATATTGATGCCAAAGCCCCGGAAATAGAACTTGAAAATTTAACAAGATGCCTATACACAAATTCAAGAGATAAAATCACATTAAAGTTAATCGATGAGGGTTCAGGTGCAGATTTGTCAAAGTCAGATATCAAAGTGCTCGACAATTATACAACAATTGAAGGAAATCTATTATTTGATCTAACATCCTCTTCAATAACATTTATTCCAAAACAAAAACTTTCTAAAGATTCTTACAATATAACCGCCAAAATCTTTGACAAAGCAAACAACAATACAATTTATGACAAAATACCATGCATCATTGATGACACCCCTATTAAGATTACTCTTTCACCCACTACAAACGAAACCACACAGAAAAATATAAACATTGAAGGAGAAATAAATAAGAAAAATATCAAAACTATTGAAATAAAAAACCAAAACGGCAGCGCCAAAAAAGTTGTGTTTAAAAACAACAAGTTCTGGGCAAACTTAGACCTTCAAAGAGGAGAAAACAGCATAAGTATCACAGTACAAGATCCAGCTGGAAACATCTCAACAGCTCAACAAAAAATAT
Organism: uncultured bacterium; assembly: GCA_964597815.1. Lineage (GTDB taxonomy): Bacteria > Margulisbacteria > WOR-1 > JAKLHX01 > JAKLHX01 > CAZQZN01. The sequence continues at coordinate 11,993 of CAZQZN010000019.1, forward strand.
TTCTTTTCTCTCCACCAGAAAAAGTTGTGTTTTTGTTTGACGGGATCCCATTGCAAAACGGCGATTTTGTCAGAAACAACATATCAGATGCAAAAATAGTTGATGATCAAGGAAATGGAATTTCGGGGGCTACTGTTGTTTTGGACGATTTACCAATCTCTTATGATACTTCAACAGGCACTGTTGAAATCGGAACGTTGGCAAAAGGAAAACATACTATCAGATTAACAGCAGAAGACGAAAATTTTCAGACAACCTTTTTCGTTGATGATTCTCTTAAAATAAACAATATTTTGGCATGCCCCAATCCTTTTAATCCATTAGAAGGAAAAGCCCAAATAACATATAATGTCTCAAAAGATTGTGATATAAACCTTTACATTTTTGATATAAACGGACAAATCGTCTATAAGCAAAATTGCAGTGCAACAACTGGTTTTAACAATAATTTGTCTTGGGATGGAAAAGACAGCCAAAACCAACTGGCAGCTAATGGTATTTATATTGTAAAACTAATAGCAAAAGACAACAGTCAAAATATCTCATCTGCTAACGGAAAAATTATAATCTTGAAGTAAATCTCTATTGTTTAATTTTCTCTTCAAAATCCCAAGCGACTTGAAAAGATTTAAAACTGTCTTTTGCAGACACAACAGGTTTTTGTGATGTCTTTACTGATTCAACAAAATTTTTAACTTCCATAACAATCGGTTCTTCTTGAGTTTCAACAAAATATTCACCTTTTTTGTTGTGGTAAATTTTTTTATTAATCAAATCGGCTTCTAAGGAAAAATCTTCACATTTAATTTTAATTTTTCTCTCTTTTTTATTGGCATTTTTATCGGCAAATAAAAGAGCTTTGACTCCATTGTTAAAAATTATTTGAGCTGAAACTCTGTTGTAAACATCAGAATCAATTTTTTCCCCAACAGATTCAAAATACTTTGGAATTGATTTGGTCAAAGCCATAACTATATCTATATCATGTATCATCAAATCAAAAATAGCACTCACATCGTTAGCTCTGTTGACTCTGGGGGCAACACGAATTGCTTCAATTGTCTTAATCTCCTTGCCGTCCAACAACTTAAAAAGTTCAATAACAGCGGGATTAAATCTTTCAATGTAGCCAACAGCAGAAAGCAATGAGGATTTTTCAATTCTATCAACTAAATCCTTTGCCTGACTCAAAGTCGCTGCTATTGGCTTTTCTATAAGCATATGTTTTTTGTGATCAATGCATTTTAAACAAATTTCATAGTGCAAAGTAGTTGGAGTTGCAACACTGACAATATCAACATTGTTTAATAAACTTTCTAAATCAACAAATGAATTTGTGTTGAATTTTACAGCAATTTCTTTTGCTTTATTTTGATCGGCATCAAAAACCCCAACAAAATCTATATCGTTTAATAAAGAATAAGCTTTGCAATGCAAAGCCCCCATAAATCCAACGCCAATGACTCCGGCTCTTAACTTTTCTGCCATAAAACACCCTCTAATTTGACATTTATATTTGATAATATCGCAGTTGTTATTTTGTTTTTATATTTGTCTAGAAGCAAAAGTGATTCCATGAGGGATTTTTTCGTTATTACAGCATGAGGAATAATAAAAATTATTACATCACAACTTGATAAAACCTCAAACAATTCCGCCTGTTTTGAATCAACACATGGACAATCAATTAAAACAAAAGAAAACTTGTGCAAAAGGCCTTCAAATAATTTGCTTAAAGAATTGCTGTTAATGATTAGAGGGTTTTTATCATAATTTAGAAAATTTCCGAAAAACAAAACATTTTCCATATTTTGACCAATTCTTACAATAACATTTTGTAATTCCTTTTCATCGGATAAAACATCAACTAAACCATCTAAATCTTTTTTGTCATAAATATAATTGAGATTTTGTGATTTTGGATCAGCATCAATCAATAAAACATTTTCCCCTTTTGCCGCCAAAAAACCGGCAAACGAAGAAACTATAAATGATTTCTCAAAACTATTTAGCATAGAGACAAAACCAACACTTAAGCTCCTGCCTTTTGGAAGATGTTGAGCAAATTTCTCAAAAAACGGGTAAAGGTTTTTGGAATTTTTTAAAAGTGGATTTTTTTCTTCTCCAACAACAATTTGCCTTTTGTTTGGATTGAAAATGAACTCTAATTTTGGAGTTTGAAAAACATACTTAAAAACATCTAAAATATCTTCTATATGTTTGATGGACTGATCAAGATAATCCGCAACAAAAACAGATATAAAACCAGAAAAAACAGAAATTAAAAGAATAAGAACAATACCAATTGGCCCCTTTGAACGGATTGGCTTTCGTGCAGAATTGGCCAAAGAAACAAGTTGGGCGGGAGAAGTGCTTAATGACAAAGAAATCTTTATATCATTTAATTTGGATTCTAACAGTGGTTTGAGTAAAATAAGCGTTTTTTTATCCCTTAAATAGGTGTAAAAAATTTTCGTTTCATTTGGCAAATCCTTAATTTCTTCATCAAATTTTTTTAAAGCACTGTTGGTTAAGTTTAGTTGATTGTATAATGAAGAGATTTTGCCTTCATCAACACCAAAAAGCCCTTCTGTTGAAATTTTTTTTATCTCAAATTCAAGTTTAAATTTGTCCACCAAGGCCAAAGCATTTTTTTCTGCTTTTTCACGAATGTCTTTGGGAAGATTAAATTTTGGATGAAGTTTTCTAAAGACAGCAATATTTTTATCTAAAGTTTTTTGCATTTTATCGGCTTTGTTAATTTCTTCAGCAAGATATTTTTTTAAATTGCTGGCTTGTTCTATTTTATTTTTCTTTGCAAGCTTTATATACTGTCTTGCAATTGAGTTGGCAATTAATTCAGCTTCACCCTTTTTCGTGGAATTCGCAGAAATCTCAATCATATCCGCATCCCAAATTGGTTTAATAGTTATCCTCTCATTTAACTTATCAGGAGTAGTCAATGCTCCGCTGGAATCTCTGAGATCAATTTCCTTTATTGTTTCATTTAAAACTGCTCCGCTTTTAATAAAATCTGCCTGTTTTTGAATATATGAATGAGTATCAATATTCGTCT
>CAZQZN010000020.1:0-8875 GCA_964597815.1 uncultured bacterium
GATCAGTTTCGTATAGCAGATAATCAGGGCTTACTTTTAACTGGTTTCCTATTGGCAGTTTATTCACTATTTGTGTGGCTTCTGTGGTTTTTTCTTTTTCAATTGATTTGTTCTCATTTGAAAAAAGAAAAGGTTTTCTATTCTCCAACAGGTGGGTAAATATTTCGCTCTCATGCCCGATTGACAAGCTGTTCACGTCTTCGCTTTCCGGTGTTTCTACATAAGTTATTTTTATATCTGTTCTTATGTTTTCAATTATCAATTTTATATTTTCAATTCCTTCTTTCCCGGCTTCGTCTCCATCAAAAAACAAAACTATTTCTTTTAGTTCTTTCAGTTCTGTAATGGTTGTTCGGTGTTCTTCTGTAAAACCATTTGTGCCATACAGTGCAAGTAGTGAAAAGTCTTTGGTTATTTCCGGTATCTGTAAAAGTGTGGCAGCGTCTATGATTGCCTCTGTTAAAATTAATTTTGCCGTTTCAGCTTTGGGATAACCAGGATATAATCCTTTGTGGTCACCTTCTAAATAATGGTGTCCGCTCTCTGTATGCCTGCCATAAAAACTTACGATGTTGTTTGCCTTGTCTAACAATGGGAAAACAATACAACCGTTAAAACGTGTGTAATAACAATCGGGTCGGTTAAATTTATCGGGTTTTATTAATCCGGCTTGTAAATATTGTTGTTTCTGTTCTGCTGTGGTGTCCTTTATTTTATGCAGTGTTCCTGCATCATAACCAATATCCAGCTTTTTGTAATCAAGCTTGCGGCTCTCTAAATATTTTATGGCTTTATCCGGCTTAGCGTTCATGCTTCTTGCAAAGTGCTGAAACGCTTCTGTTAATATTTCAGTTTGCCGTTGCTTCATTATTTCCGGTTTTGTTGGTTTTGTTTTTGGCTTTGTTTCGCTTGGCAATCCTAATAAATCCTGTGCTTTTAAAATTGCCTCGTGTTTTGTAATGCTTTCTTTCCTCATTATAAAATCTATCTGGTCTCCGCTCCCTGCTTTACAATTACTGCTAAAGCATGTCCATGTATTTGTTTTCGGGTAAACTTGCATACTTGGCGTTTTGTCTTTATGAAAAGGACAGCACAAGCGGTTGTTCTTGTCCGGCTTTAAGCCGTAATGCTGCATTACTTTTTCTATTGACAGCCGTTGTTTTATTTCGGTTATTTCCATGTTGAAAAATATTTTTAAAAAATTCGGTAACTCTTTTTCGGGTCAAAAGTACCGAATAAAAGTTAAACAGCAAAACTTTTTTAAACTTTTTTATTCCCTAAAAGGTTTATATATTTGCAGAATAATAGCAAAACAAGGTTTTAATAACCCTTTTAAGAGTTTAATTTATGGATACTTTCGGGAAAAAAATGGCTGCTTTAAGGAAGGATAAAAAAATATCACAGGGTGAACTGGCAAAATTGATTAATACTTCTACTTCGGTTATCGGAAGGTATGAACGTGATGAAATGACACCTTCGGTGGAAGCTGCTAAAAAAATCGCTAAAATCCTCGGGACAACAGTTGGCTATCTGTTAAGCGAAACGGAACAGGAAAATTTGTTCAAAGACCCTGATATGCTTAAACGCCTCAATGAAATTGAGAAAATGGACAACGAGGATAAAGGTAGTATTCTTAAAGTACTGGACGGTTTTATTAAATCAGTTAAACTTAAAAATATTGCTGCACTATAAATAAAAAGCCCGAACATTGTCGGGCTTCGTAAAATTTTTTACATCATTCCTTAAAGGGTTTTGCTTTGTTGCGTATGTCTTTAAATTCATTTTCTTTATCAGGTTGGTACGTAATTCGCGTTTCTTCTACATTACATTCACTTTTACCTTTAATCGTTTTAAAAAATAATTTCCCTTTCTTTGAATAAATACAACTCTTTTCGCTTGAATATAGGATAGTTTCCATCTTTTTCAAAATTAATGTATCACTGAATGTATGAAAATATTCACATTTTAAAGGCAAGTAACATTCAACAAAGGCAGTATCTTTATTTATTTTTATATAGACAATTATTTGAGGGAAAAATCCTTTATTTTGTCCATAGTAAAAACCATCTTTTAAATCTGTGTTTCCAATTTTATCACCATTACAAGAAAGAAACATACACATTATATTGATTAATAAAATATTCATAATCACACTTTTCATATATTAGTAATTGTAAAGATAAGGACTTGAATAAATACCCATTTGCCTAATGAATAATTGAGCATTTAACATTAAAGGATGTAAATTTATAGGCAATGTTGGAACACCAACTGCCCAAAGTGCTCTTGAAACATGATTTACACAGCTAAAACCCGCAATATTCCATTTGAGTTGACCTATACCATAAAGTCCTTTACCACTTGTGATATTGCGTGTCATACCTTCTAAAATTTTTGTATTTACATTATTTAATCTTATAGACCATGATCCGCTTTCACCTGCATGACTTGGCCAAAGTTTACCACCGCTATAAGGGTCCATATAGTCCGATAATGTTGGGGGATTATTCCATCCTTGTTTTGCAGGACCAACTGAAATATCAATTGTTCCGCTTTCATTTGTCCCAGAAGAATGACCCCACCATTCGTCTTTTACATCTGCTGAATTTACGTCAATATTAGTTCCACCACCGAAAAGAGAAACAACATCAGATAAATTTGCTAAAGCTCCAAAACCATAACCTATATTTTCGAGAGTTGAGTTTCCCTGTTTTCCAAGATAACCCCAGTCTCCAGAAGAAAAATTATAAGATGCAACGCCCAAACTAACACTTACATCTGTTTGTCCACCCGTGTACATGTTTGTCCCTATTGAGTTTGTCAAAGAAGCTCCTGCAATTCCAAGTGTATTTGCCATTGGGATTTCCGAGGCAGCAATTGCCCCTCCAACATAACCACTTAATCCTCCCACTACAAGCCCTCCTGCCATATATCCCCATGTTTTCCCAGAACTATAATCCCAATTTGCAGGGTTATAATCATTATTTGCAAGTGTACCACCCATGTACGTTCCAATGACTGCACCGATAATTATGGGCATCCAGATAAACTCTCCTGTTGGGTCGGTATAGATAAGAGGGTTATTGAGCACGTAGGTGTAACAGTAAACCCCCTCTTGAGTTGCTGTCGCATGATATATGACGGTGTTTTTCGTGTACGTGAAAGAAGCGTATATAACCAGTTTCTGTGGCTCAAAAATAGGTTTCTGTATAACAGGTAAACTGTAATACAAAAGCATTCCGGTATTATTTTCAACTTCTCTGTAAAGCATATTTTTTGTTAAAAACTCAATACACAAAGATACATGTTTTTTCTTTTTCAACTGAACAAAATTTACTCACATTATTATATTTATTTTCAAGGTGTTCGTGATATCGCTTCGCTAAGTTCAATTGAAAAAGAAAGAACCTGATACATAAAACACAATAAATCATTTAAACCGCTTAGGCAACAAAAAAGCAAGCGGGTCGGGAAGTGTCAAGGTTTTTGCAATATTATTTTTGACCTTTAAAAATCAATTGATAATAACAAAAAAAATATTGCAAAACCCGAAGGGCTTGACCTTGACTGTGTGCAGGCGGTGGCTTAACTTTGCATAAGCGGTTTTAAATGATTTTCCGCTTTTCCTTTTTTGTCTTTTGGGGTGGTGGTCGGGGTTTGTCGGTGGATTAAATAATACAGCAATGAAAGCAAAAAAATATTTCGGGGTCGGGTGTTTGCTTATATTGTTGGACAAGCAAGCAGGGCAGGTATATTTTTTTGCTTTGATTGCTACCGCTTTCAGGGCGGCAAACAGCTCTTTGATTTTAGCTTTTACAACTGAAAAAATAAAACAATTTAAAAGCTAAAAGCAATGTGCTGTTTGTCTGCGTAGGCGTGTGATGGGGCGGGGCTATTTGGCTTTAGCCTTTATACATAATGTTATTATAGGACAGCTCAGGGTCGGCAATGGCAGCTAAGATGCAGCTAAACGCCAGTTTTAATTGCGTTTTAGCGTCACTTAGCTGCCGTTATCGTGGGTCGGGGCTGCTCCTATAATGCCACATTATGTAAAATAGCTTGGGGCTTAAATTTTTTGGCGTGATTTTTTGCCTGTGGGAGCGATGGATTTGCAAAAAGCATGACAAAAAATTTAAGCAGAAGGGACGGGGTGAGATGGCTGTGTGTCTTTATTCTTTATCTGTTTTAAATCCGATTCTTTTCCGGTTTGCTTGTTCTAATTGCTGTTGTTTTGCTTCTTCAAATTGCTTCAGGTATTCAAAAATCAGCATATTTTGATTATCATGGTCAGATAATTTTCTTTCAATGCCTTCTAAACGCTGTAATATATCTTTATTGAACATTATCATTTCACGGATACGAACATAAACACGCATGACCTGTATGTTTACTTTTATTGCTCTCTCTGAGTTTAAAACGCTAGATAACATCAAAACGCCATGTTCGGTAAAAGCAAAAGGCGGATATTTGGAATGTTCTCCACGTCCTAATTGTCCAAGCTGTTCTTTAAGTTGCTGATATTCCTCCTGTGTAAGTTCAAACATAAAATCTTCCGGAAACCTATCAATATTACGCCTTACCTGCTCTTTTAACCGTTTTGTTTCAACATCGTAAAGTTCCGCTAAGTCTTTATCCAACATCACTTTTTGACCTCTTATTACATATATTTTGCTCATTACAACTTCGTCAGGAATTGCAATTGCATTTGTTTTGTTTTTCTTTTCCATAAATTATATTTTCAATTTGCAAATTTACTATTCATTTCTTTAAGGTCGCAATTTGCGACCTTAAAAGTTTTCATTTTAAGGGATGGAACAAGTCCAACTGTTTACTAAGGTCTGTTAAATCCTGATTCCGGTATTGTTCGGTGCTTCTTATACTTTTATGCCCTGCCATGTATTGAACCTGCCGGATATTATATTGTTTCAGCCAGTTCATGATTACACTTGCTTTGATTTGCCGGCTGTCCTTTATTTCAGGATGTATTTTTTTTACCTGTTCTATTATTTTACAAATCATATCGCTGGATTTCTTTGAAGGAAACAGGTAAGAGCTTTGTATTTGGCGTTTCTCTAAAAGTTTTGGTTTGATTTCTTCTATGTATGTTTTAAATGGCAGTATCTGATTTGCCTGTAATTTTAATGTTCTTGCATTACTTTTCCTGCCTGATGGAACATATATTTTCCCTTCATTCAGATTTACATGATTGGTTTCAAGTTTTGTTACTTCTCCGCTGTCTAAGCCCTGATAAATCAATAATCCAAGTATAACAATGTTTCTTTGATGTAAAAGTTTTGCTGTTTCTGATTTGTGTTGCCACTGCGGTATGTTGCTGTAATCGTGGTAAATTTTATCAAGCTGCTGAGTGCTTAAAAGTTCCGGTAATACTCTTTTTCCTTCACTTCTTAATTTTATTTGCCTGACAATGTTTTGTTTTATGGTTTTGGTTTCTACAAGATAATCAAAGTAAATTTTTACGGAGTTTAATATTCGGATTACGCTTGCTTTACTGATGTTCCGGTTTCTTTCGCTGTCAATAAAATTTAAAACTTCGTTGTAGGTGATATTTTCGGGGCTTATGCTTTGTTTTATGCTCCATTCTTTAAAGCGGTTCAGGTGGCTGTTTTGTACTTTGATAGTTTTTTCAGCGTAACCGTTTTTTTGCCTGTATTCCTTAAAGTTTCCCGACTTTGTCGGGATTTCGCTATCGCTCAACATTCGTTTAAAATATGAGTATAAATTTGCGTGCTTTCTAAACTGGCATGTCCCAAAAATTGCTGTATCATTTCTATTTCCATACCTTGCTGTAAAAGGTGTGTAGCTATGGAATGGCGTAAAGTATGTAATGTTGGTTTTTTGTTTATTCCTGCTCTTTTATCTAATCTGTCTAATCTATTTGATAATGATTGGTCGCTGCATGGCTCACCGTATTGATTGATAAAAAAAATATCTGTTTCATTTCCTGATTTTGCAAGTAAAAATTTTCTGCCATCTTGTAAATATTCTGTAATGTATTCAAGGTTTCCGGCTGTTACAGGAACATAGCGTTCTTTACTGCCTTTGCCTTTTCTTACAAAAATTAATTTTCGTTCAGTTAAAATGTCGCTTACATTCAAATTTATTCCTTCGCTTTTTCTCAATCCGCAACCGTAATAAATGCCTAACATTGCCCTGTCTCTTTGTTGTATGGCGTTTTGCTGTGTTTTTGTTTTTTCGTTTGCAAACCATGTATGTATAAAAGTTGCTTTGTAAAGTGCATTGATTTCTTTTATCGTCAGTATATTTCGGGGTTTGTAATTTTCTTCTTCGTATTCTAATTTATTCGGCACAATATTTATTTTTTTGCTTTGTGCCAGGTATTCAAAGAATTTGTTTACTGTGCTTATTCCTACGTTAATACTTGCGTTCATTAATCCCGAACCGAACAGCTTGTTTTCTCTTTGCTTTAAATGGCTTACATATTTTCTCAGCTTATTATTGCTGACTTGCTCAATACTGCTGATGTTGTCGCTTTCAAGGTATAGTAAAAATTCTTTGATATTTCTTACTCTTGTGCTGATGGTTGCAGGACTGTAACCGATGGTGTGAAGCCAATTTATAAAATCTTTCTCAAGTTGTTGTAATTGCGGATTATGTAAGGGTTCTCTATTCATTTAAAAATGTTCCGTTGAAAAATAAAAAATCGTTGCTGCTTGTCCCTCCTGTGAAGGTTGTGAAGGTTGCCTGTTTTATTCCTGTACCTCCGAACTGACAAGTGTTTTCACCTTCACATCGGGGCTTGTGAAGGTCGTGTGAAGGTTATGTGAAGGTTCGTTTTTTAACTTTTGTAATATCACATCTAATAAATCTATTCCGCTTTTTAATTGTTCGTAGTCGTTCCAGATGGTAATTTCATATTCATTGCCGGGTTTATTGCTCCTGTTTACACATCTTATTAATCCTCTTGCTTCTAATTCGTTTAACCTGCGTTGCAGTTCCATCGGATGCATCCGGTAATGCCTTCTAATGTCTTTTGCATAAAAGGTTTTCACCTTCCATTGTGTTATAAGCTCTTTTAGAGATTCAAAAAAGTTCCTGGTCTTTCCGTTCAACTCGTCTGATTTTCTTAATAAACTTTCTTTACAGAGATTATTTGCCCACTGAACATCTTCTAAATCGCTTATTAAATATGTATTTCCTTCGTGGTCGGTGGTTCTTTTTCTCTGTTTCTGATTCCATAATGTTACTGCTTTTATAAGCGTTAAATAATGATTCTTTGTCCGTAGTTTTTTAAATACGTGTGGCGGTAATTCTAATTTTGTTGCAAATGGTATCAGTACTTCAAGCGGTTCTATTAATAACTGTGCTGCTTTCAGAAGGTTTATGTTTTCTTCAAATTTTTTAAAGTTCACAAGTCCTGCCGCTACTTTGCCCTGGTATTCCAGTACTTCTGCTTCATGCTTTGGATTTTCTTCTATCTGTATTAAAAAACTGCGGTTGGCATTGTCTTCATATATCTTTTCTTTGGTGGTTGCTCCTGCTACGCATACCGGACCTTCTACATGCAAATAAACTTGTTTACTATCGCCTGTTCTGCTGTTGGTTTTGGTGCTAAAACGGCTTATGCTCTGATTGCTCATTAATTCGCGAAGTGGTAAGAGTGCGTTATATGCTCCGTCTAAATCTTCTTGTAAAAGTATTTTGTGTTTCAAAAAATCCTTTGGCGTGTAATACAGCGTGTTTTCGCTTAAACTTGTTGTAAAATGTATGTGCTGTTTGGGTACTGTGTCGGCTACTCCTTTGAGCAAATAGGTTTTTCCGCTTCCGCTACTGCCCATAACTATTGCATGAAGCGGATTTTTAAAAAATCTTGTTAGGAAAATAAAAAACAATAATGCTGCGTAGTCCTGCAATCCTATTAAACCAAGCTCGCTAAAAAGTTTGTAGGTTCTTTTTGTAAGTTCCGGACTTCTCATAAATGCTGATGCTTCCTGCATAAATTCACGGCTGTAATGGTCTTTCGCTTGCTGTTCTTTTACTTCTTCTGTTTTTCGTTTTTCTTCTCTTTTTTGTTGTCGATAATTTTCTAATTCTTTTGTCAGTCCTGCAATGGCTTCGCTTACAATGCTACTGCTGATTTCTAATTTTTCTGCTATTTGTTTTATTAGCCGGTCTGTTTGGCTGTGGCTGTATAAATCTGCGGTGTCTCTAAAACTGTTGTATTCATTGGTTTTTAGTTGTATGCGTAATGTGGCTCTTAATCTGTTTACTGTATGTATTTCTATTCCGCCCCAAAGTGTTATTTGCAATTGATCAGTTTCGTATAGCAGATAATCAGGGCTTACTTTTAACTGGTTTCCTATTGGTAGTTTATTCGCTATTGGAGTGGCTTCTATAATTTTTTCTTTTTCAACTGAAGGATTCTCAATTGAAAAAGAAAAAGGCTTCCTATTTTCCAGTAAATGTGTAAATATTTCGCTCTCATGCCCTATTGACAAGCTATTCACGTCTTCGCCTTCGGGTGTTTTGATGTAAGTTAAAAGTGGAAAGTTGAAAGTGAAAAGTGATTTTATTTCTTCTGCAATTCGCTTTGTGGCTTCCTTTCCGGACTCATCACCATCAAAAAACAAAATGATTTCTTTTAATTTCGTCAGTTCTACAATAGCCCGTTTATGTTCTTCAGTAAATCCATTAGTACCATACAAAGCCAATATTTCGTAATCCCGTAATTGATTATTCGTAATTCGTAATTGAATCAGGCTTGCTGCGTCTATGATTGCTTCGGTTAATATTAATTTTGTTGTTTCTGCTTTCGGGTATTCCGGATATAATCCCGTATGTTTCCCGGGTAAATAATGGTGTTCTTTTTTTTCGGTATGTCTGCCGTAAAGGTTCG
>CAZQZN010000021.1:0-5500 GCA_964597815.1 uncultured bacterium
TTCTTTTTTGCCCGCCTGCTTGGGCTTCGCCCTGAAATTTTTTCGGCGGACGGGCATTATATTTTTTGGTCGCCCTTGTCCCACCCAACCCGACGCGGGCGACACAAAGAAACTCCCTCGATAATTTTTCTTTACTTTTTTTGAATAATTAGTTATCATTATAATAGAAAAATAAGAAAGTTTAGAATTTATTCTATATATTATAATGTTAAACAATAACTATGCAAATGTCAAATAAAATTTCTGAAAATCTAAAAAAACTGCGAGATAAAAAGGGTTATTCCCTTGAGAAGGTAGCCCGTCTCGCTGATTTATCGCTTAATACCATTGTCAAAATAGAGAATGGAGTAAATCAAAATCCCACTATTGAAACATTAACTAAAATCGCCAAAGCGTTAAAGGTTGGCGTAGATGATTTAATAAAATAACTATGCGATTTATCGGCTGTAAAGAAAATTTACTTGATTTTATAGAAACTTTTGTCAAACAAAAAGACATCAAGGGTAATGTCTTTTGTGATCTATTTGCCGGAACAGCAAGCGTTGGCAAGCATTTCAAAAAACTTGGTTATAAAATTATTTCATCTGACCTTTTGTATTTCTCGTATGTTTTGCAGAAAGTATATATAGAGCAAAATAGATATCCAAAATTTGAAAAACTATTAAAACATTTAAAGATTAATCCTGTTGAAAAGACGCTTTTTACAAGTGAAAGTCAAAACGCAAAAGAAGTAATTAAATACCTTAATGAATTGGAGGGAGAAGAAGGATTTATTTTTAAAAATTATTCCCCAGAGGGCACAAAGGGTCAAGCTTATGTTCGTAAATATTTTACTGGCAATAACGCAAAAAGAATTGACGCAATCAGAGAAAAGATAAATGAATGGAAGAAAGCAAATTTAATAAACGAGCAGGAGTACTTTTTTTTATTATGTTCTTTGATTGAAGCAGTACCTTTCGTGGCGAATATCAGTGGGACTTATGCTGCATTTCTAAAAGAATGGGATAAACGTGCTTTTAAAAAACTGACACTCGAAGTGCCAGATATTATCAAAAGCAACGAAACACATAAGGTTTTTAACATCAACGGGCTTGATGTTTTAGATCAAGTGAAAGGTATTGATATTTTATACCTCGATCCGCCATACAACGAGAGGCAATATGCGCCAAACTATCACATTTTAGAAACTATTGCAAAATGGGACAATCCCAGCATAAAAGGAGTTACCGGAATGAGAGAATATGATGAGCAAAAATCAGAATTTTGTAATCCGAAAACAGGAATAAAAGCTCTTGAAGAAATTTTGAAGAAAGGCAATTTTAGACATTTACTTTTGAGTTATAACGATGAAGGCATAATACCTAAAGACGAAATATTGAAATTATTTAATAAATACGGCAGATGCGAAATTGCCGAGCGAAATTATCAAAGATACAAAAGTAATAGTAACGGAGAATTAAAAAATGGCGTAAAGGAAAGAATCTATTATCTCAAAAAAGTTGATCCCAAGAATAAACTAAATGACTTGAGTGGTGCAGAATGGATTTACTTTTTGAATTCCGTTGAAGTTACGCATTACTCAACAAAAGGAGCTGATGGCTTTGCTCATCATTTACGCGGAAAACATCCATCGCCAAAACCACCACAGTTGATGAAAAAATTTGTTGATTTTTTCACAAAGGAAGGGCAAATCGTTTTTGACCCATTTATGGGTGTAGGCGGGACTCTTATTGCTTGTTCATTATCTAACAGAAAAGGTATAGGCATTGATTTATCAAAAGATTATGTTGATCTGTACAAAAAAGTTTGCAAGGAACTTGATATTGCAGAGCAGACCGCAATTATTGGTAACTCTTTAGAGTTAGATAAGCTTTTACCAAAAGATACAAAATTTGATTTTATTCTTACCGATCCACCATACGGCGAGATGCTAAGCAAAAAACGAACCGGACAAAGGAAAAAGAAAATAGGTTTGGCTTTAGCAACTCCTTTTACAAATCATGAAACAGATTTAGGAAATATGACCAGAGAAATTTTTCTTGAGTCGTTAAAAAAAGTTATAGAAAAATCAATTAAATATTTGAAACCGAAAGGATATATCGCAATTTTTGTTAAAGATTTGCAACCAAATGGAAATGGGGATAATATGCTACATTATTCTGTTACTAAAAAATTACTTGAAATACCCAATTTGTCATTTAGAGGATATAAGATTTGGTACGATGCGACACAAAAATTATATCCCTTCGGTTATCCCCACGCTTTTGTTGCAAATCAATTTCATCAATTCATAATGATATTTCGTAAAGAAAAATGACTATGCAAACTGAAAGTAAAAATTTATGGATTTTGACCGAAGAGAGACCAAAGCGAGAAGTCATCGCTAATATTCTTTTAAAATTTGCGAATGATCAAAAGTTCGCCTGTTTTATTGATACTATTCGGATTTTGCCGATTTTAGAAGACGGGCGATTTACTTTTCTTTACGAAGTTGTCGGCTTCAAGTGTAATAAAATTGAGCGTGTTTTTCTTAAATCTGTTAGCGGTCTTTCCAGTTTTGTTGATTTTCTTATTTTTTATCAAAATAAACAGCCAACACAAAAAGATATTCCTTTATATGCGATAGAAGAAACAAAAACAGACGATAAAGAAAGTCGAAATACCGGCGTATATCAGCGTGCGTCAAAATTTGTTCTGGTAGAAAATTACTATCCGAATATCAAGAAAATAATGTTTTACAACTTAAAAATTGAGCAAAAAGAAAAACCTACCGCAACATATATTTTTGGCACGAAATTACTTAAAACAATCGGTGTAGAAATTTTAGGTAAAAACCTAGATGAGAAGATATTTACTCCTTTTAACTCTGTAGATGAAATTGTCGATTTTAAGCGACAAATGCGACGCGCTCATGTAGGGAATGTGCCTATTTCGATAAAGAAAAAAGATAACGAAATTATAGTCTCAGGACGACTTTATAAAGCTGGTGGGCTTGCTCACGACCCTAACATCGGTGCTTTGAGTTTAATTAGTTCAGCTATTCGAAAACTAGGTTGGACCGGCGAAATTATTGTCACAAAGCACGGCTTAAAACAAAAACACCTTCAAGCCGGAAATAAATTTGTAAAAATTGCCAATCGTTTAGGATTGAAAATTCAAGGATTGAATTTACCAATCAGCGAAATGCAGGAAAATTACTGGAAATATGAAACAGAAGGCGAAAAGTTAGGTACTATCTTTATCCACTTAGTGGTTGAAAACTTTACGAAAGGATTTTCAATTTTTGAAAATCACGCCGGTTGCGAGAAAGGTTATTTTATTACCAGCGACGGAAAACATATTCCGATTGAAAAATATTCTGATAGGAAAGCATATAAAGCGGGGAATAAAAAGAAAATTATTAGTATTCCTGATTTGATTTTAATTGACTTTAGTAGAAGCGAAATTATTAATATTGAAGGGAAAAGGTATAAATTTAGAAAAGACGGAATTAGAAAGCTAAAAAGCTTTGGCGATATAGAAAAAATTTATATCAAAAAATATTATCCAAAGTACAAAATTATTCGCACTGTTGTTTTGTATGGGGGTACAGAAAAGAAAATTGTCGAAATTGAGGTTGGATTTTTGCTTAATGAAAAAGGCGATTTGGTTTTGGGCATAAAAGCCCCAGCATTATTTAAGGAAGCTATCAAAAATCTCTTAGATTTTTGGTCATAAGTTTATGAAAATTACAAAAATCATAATTGATAACTATAAAAGCATTAAACATTTGGAATTTGAGCCGAATCCTGGTTTAAATGCTTTTATTGGCGCAAATAGCACTGGCAAAAGTAATATTTTTGACGCTATTAATTGGCTTTTAGGGCCTGTTTATCCATCTTTTAATTCTGTAAAAAAGGAAGATAGATTTATGGGCGATGAGAATAATAAAATCTCTATTCGTCTTGATTTTGATGACAATAATTATTTAGAACTAACTGAAGAATGGGTGGACAATTATGGTAGAAAAAAATCGGGTTTGAACTATAATGGTAATTATTGCTCAAACGAAAATAGAGAAAAATATTGCTGTGCCTATTTAGGAGTAGATAGAGAAATTCTTGATTATTTGCCGTCAAATAGGTGGTCGCTGGTTGGACGTATTTTACAAGAGATAAACAAAAAATTCCTTGGCGAATCAATGGAATATAACAAACAAACGAAGGCTAAAAAAGAGTGGTTGAAAGAATGGTTAACTTTCATTCGAGACAAGTTACTTTTTTCCGTGAAAGATGAAAGCGGACAAGAAGTTATGAAAAAATTTATGACCATTCTGCAAGAAGAAAGCGCAAAACAGCTTAACAGACCACAATCCGATTTTATTGTTGATTTGAGTTTATATGATCCGTGGAATTTTTATCGGACATTGCAATTGATAGTTAAAGAACAAGACATGGGGCTTGAGTTTCAAGCGTCAAATTTGGGGATGGGCGTCCAAGCATCAATATCAATCGCTATTCTGAAGGCATATTCGGAATTAAATTTGGCGAACAAAAGCCCCATATTTATTGATGAACCGGAATTATTTTTACATCCGCAAGCTCAAAGAAATTTTTATAAAATCTTGCGGGAACTGTCAGAAGATAAAAAAGATATAAATGGAAATATAATCAGAGAAGGAACGCAAGTTTTTTATACTACTCACTCGCCAAATTTTTTGTCTGCTGGAAATTTTAACGAAATTTTTGTTGTCAGAAAAACAAAAGAGAAAGGAACGTTTTTAAGATATGCTAAAGTTGGAGATTTTGTTAAAGATTTGAAAACGAGAAACAACATAGATTCATCAGAAGAAGATTTACTTTTACACTATAAAAACGCATACGAAAATACAGGCGATACGCAAAAAGCAAATGAGGGATTTTTCGCAAAGAAAATCATTTTAGTTGAAGGCCAATCAGAAACGCTTTTGTTGCCTTACTTTTTTGATTTGATAGGTTTTGATTTCATCAAAGAGGGAATTTCTATTGTTCGTTGTGGCAGTAAAAGTGAGATTGATCGTTTTTATCGCTTGTATTCCGAATTTGGAATACCTTGCTATGTGATTTTTGACGGCGACAAACAACTTGATGATACAGACAAAAAGCAAAACAACATAAATAAAAATAGGGCAATTTTAGAGCTGTTTGGCGAAACTGGAATAGATTATCCTGACGGCACACCGAAAGATAAATATTTAGGTTTTGAGAACGAGTTTGAAAATAGTTTGGGATTTGATACTTCAAAAAAAGGTTTAGATTTGTTTATTGAAGTCAAAAAGAAAATAGCCGAAGGTTCAATCAGCGTGCCGTCTTGGGTTGAGACATTGAAGGAAAAAATAAACAATTTGCCGGAAGCGGAAGTTGAAAGTGTTTTGAAAAAAAATTAAGACAACAATTACTAAATCTACCCGCCACCCTTTTATTTGTAGCCCGTCCGCCGAAAAAATTTCAGGGCGAAGCCCAAGCAGGCGGGCAAAAAAGAA
>CAZQZN010000022.1:0-4615 GCA_964597815.1 uncultured bacterium
CCTTTTTGCCCGCCTGCTGGAAACCCGAGAGCGTTTTTTCGGGCGGCGGCGGGACTAAAGAATAAAAAGAAAGAAGTGTTGCCCTTGCCCCAGCCCTCCCGTGCGCGGGCGACAACAAGGAACTCCCTTGATTTTTGTTGATTGATTTTAATTTATTTGGTATCATTATATTGAAAGAATAACATATCACTTACATACTATCAAATTATTGAAAATATGACAACAGAAATTAACATAGGTGAAAATGTAAAGAAGTACAGAACAAAGCAGGGTTTATCGCAAGAGGACTTTGCCAAGAAATCCGGCGTTAAATATACCACTTTGACGAAAATTGAGAGCAATGTAATCAAAAAGCCGTCAGTTATTGTCATGGCAAAAATTGCGAAAGCTCTCAATGTTAATATTGAGGATTTGATTAAGTAATATGCAACAAACAAAAAATCTACTTACAATCAAAGAAGCGAGTCAATGGGCAAGCGATTTTCTGAAGCGGGATATTAGCGAATCAAATATCTCGTATTTGGTGCAATACGGAAAAGTTAGAAAGCATAACGGCGGAAGCGCAGTATTTGTAGATGTGGACGATTTAAAAAAATATTATGAATCTTATCGCGTTTGGCGCGAGATGAACTACAAAAAACGGCTCGGTAATGATTTGAATTGGGCTTTGTCTTTTGACCATTTGCGCGAAAAAGACACGACAAAACATGTTCATCGTCTGCACCCATACAAAGGTAAATTCATACCCCAGCTTGTCCAGTATTTCATTGATGACCATACAGACGATTTTAAGAAAGATGTTTATTTTAAGGCGGGCGATATAATTCTTGATCCGTTTTCTGGTTCAGGCACAACACTTGTGCAAGCGCATGAAATGGGCATGCATTCAATCGGGATTGATATATCTCATTTCAACTGCATGATTACAGAAACAAAACTACTTAATTACGATTTTGTTTCTCTTGAAAATGAGATAAAAAAGATAAAACAAGCAATTGCTGGATACGAAACAGATAGTAATATTACTGCTTTTGAAAATGAGCTTTTGGCCAGCATGACAGAATTTAATAATAAATATTTTCCAAGTCCAGAATTTAAATACAAGGTACAGAGAAAACAAATAGACGAAGAAAAATACTCTGCCGAAAAAGAAAAGGAATTTTTAAAGACTTACAATGAACTTGTTGAAAAATACGGTATTGAACTTAATCATTTTTCTGCCAAAAACTTTTTAGATAAGTGGTACATAAAAAATGTCCGAAAGGAAATTGATTTTGCCTTTGAACAAGTCAAGAAGATAAAAGATGTTAAAAATAAAAAGATTTTGGCGGTAATTTTGAGCCGTACTATTCGCTCGTGCCGTGCTACGACACATTCGGATTTAGCCACTCTTAAAGAACCTCAAGTAACTACCTATTATTGTTGGAAGCATAAAAAGATTTGTAAGCCGCTTTTCTCAATCAAGACATGGTTTGATCGTTACGCAACTGATACGCTTTATCGGCTCAAAATCTTCGCAAAATTAAAAACCGCTTCGCATTATGCCGTTATTCCAGCTGATTCCCGAACGGTTGATATTTTCAAAGAAGTTGAAAAACGCAATAAAAAATTTTACGAGATATTAAAAAAACAAAAAATCAAAGGCATTTTTACTTCGCCGCCTTATGTCGGGCAAATTGACTATCATGAACAGCATGCTTACGCGTATGACCTTTTTGGCTTTGAGCGCAGAGACGAGCTTGAAATAGGGCCTCTTTACAAAGGGCAGGGTGCGGAAGCGAGAGCGTCTTATGTCGAGGGTATTTCAAAAGTTTTGTTAAATTGCAGAAAATATTTAGCGGACAATTTTGATGTTTTTCTTGTCGCGAACGATAAATACAATCTTTATCCGGCAATTGCCGAGCAAGTCGGTATGAGAATTGTAAATCAATTCAAGCGGCCGGTATTAAATAGAACCGAGAGGGATAAGTCGCCCTATTCGGAAATAATTTTTCATTTAAAAAACGGAAAATAATATGGCACTAACAACACAACAAAGCAAACAAATTAAAGATTATCTGGTTGAGAAAATCCGCCAGAAGTTAGCGACCTACAATCCAGAAACAAACTCAATGCCTTTTCTTTTCCTCCTGCTCGGCAAGGACAGAATGGCGCTATTTTCTTTTATTCAATCGGTGAACACAATGCTCGGCACTTCAATTTTTGAGCAAGTCGGTAAAATGATTGCCGAGCCAAGAGCAAATCGCGCTATTGGGCAATACAAAGAATTTGAAGGTTATATCAGTAGCGAAGCAGTTTTGAAAATTGACAACATCATGCGGGACTTGCGTTCCGCTTCGCGCAAACCCGATAAGAAAAAAGAGACAAAAGAAGTTTTAGCTGTTGCAAACAAAGGCGATTTAGGGAAGAAGCTCAAAAAGCGCGTTGATCTTTTTGTAGAGATGAAAGACGGAACAGAATATTATTTTGAGGTAAAAACTGCGAAGCCGAACATCAACGAATTTACCGGCATTAAGAAACAAATGCTTGATTGGATTGCAATGCGCGGAAGCGAAAAGCCGAAGACAAATATAAAAACCATCGTTGCTATTCCATACAATCCTTACGAACCGAAGCCATACGAACGCTGGACATTACAGGGATTATTTGATTTGCGCCAAGAGGTTTTAGTTGGACCGGAATTTTGGGATTTGCTTGGCGGTAAAAATACCTATGAGGATTTGCTAAAAGTTTTTGAGCAGGCCGGTTTAGAACTTTACGGCGAAATAGATAAGAAAATGAAAAATTTGAACAATGGGAAATAATTATGGCTATTCCGGAATCACAACTAAAAACATGGGCAAAGCAAGGTGCGATTACTACCGCCAAAGCAACGGCTGATTCTGTTAAGAATGCTCTGAATTCTTATAGCGATTGGCCGAGTGGTGTTGAATTTGAAGTTTATCTCCAAGGTTCATATAAAAATGACACTAACATTCGCGGCGATAGCGATGTTGATGTGGTAGCTCAACTTAACTCTACTTTTTATAGCAATTTATCTGAAGACCAAAAAAGAATTTTAGGCTTAACTCCTGCCACTTATCATTTATCCGATTTTAGGGTGGATGTTTTGAAAATACTAAAAGGTTATTACGGTCAAAGCCAAATAACCGAAGGTAATAAATCAATCAAGATAAAAGCGAATAGCGGAAGACTGCCCGCCGATGTAATTGTTTGCGCTCAATACAGAAGATATAAAATCGTTAATAACTACGATTATGTTGAGGGCATGACTTTTTGGACAAAGAATGATCACAGGCAAGTTATAAACTATCCCAAGGTCCACTATGACAACGGTGTTTCAAAACACAAAAATAGCAATCAATGGTATAAGCCGGTAGTGAGATTATTTAAAAATTGTCGCGGCAGTATTTCTGGCGATACAACACCATCTTATTTTCTAGAATGTATGCTTTATAATGTCCCGAGTTCAAATTTTGATACAAGCTATCAAGATGCTTTTTGCAATACCGTGAATTGGCTCAATAAAGCGAGTTTAGACGACTTCGTTTGTCAAAATGGCCAGTTAAAACTTTTTGGCCCGACGCCGGAACAATGGGATACAAGCGAAACAAAAAGTTTTATCCAAAATTTAATTTCGCTTTGGAATAATTGGTGATATGCACGCATATTCAATAGATACAAACGAAAGAAAAAATATTTTACTGGTTTTAGCGGTGGTCAGCATTGTTTTTTCTTGGGGTTTTTACAAAATACTAAGCTACTATCAACTTTCTTTGCCGTGGTGGGTTGAAAGTCCGTCGGTTTTATTTTTTTATGGTTTACTCTTTGTAATTTTTGACAGGTTGCTTTGGAAATGTTTTAGGAAGGTAAATTTTGTGAAAACCCCTAATTTAATTGGTGAGTGGGGTGGAAATTTAAAGTCTTCTTTTGATAACCATTCGTCAGAAGTAAAAGCGACGTTAAAAATTTTTCAAGATTGGACGAGGATAAAAATTTTGATGACTACTGATCAATCTTCGTCTCATAGCGAAAGTGCGTCTATTGTGATTGACGCCCCCGAAGGAAAATATTTAAGCTATCAATATATCAACGAACCAAAATCAACTGCGGTTGAAACGATGAACATTCATAGAGGAACGGTAAGATTAGTTTTTGACGAAAAGAAAAACACTTTGGAAGGCCAATATTATTCCGGCAGAGGCAGACAGAATTTTGGCAGTTTATATTTTGCTAGGAACAATGTAAAATAATTCTTAACCCACCCAACACCCTTTTGAGGTCCCGCCGCCGCCCGAAAAAACGCTCTCGGGTTTCCAGCAGGCGGGCAAAAAGGAAGGGGGTCTGGGGGAAGGAATTTTTGCTCGCCTGCTTGCCGCGCCGAAGGCGCGGCAGAGGTGGGAAGCGGTTCGTCCTTGCTCAAGCAAGGAAGCAAAGCCCGCAAAAATTGTTTCCTTAATTGAAAAAGAATTTTGCGCGCGCCCATTAAAAGAAAAAGAAATTGTTGCGGGCTTTGTCTCCGCCTTTGGCGGAGCGAGCCGCTGGGGCGGGTTTCTGCCCGTCAGGGCAGAAATTCTTGCTCAAAATGGGTTCGCACTTCGTTCAGCAATTGCGA
>CAZQZN010000023.1:0-3369 GCA_964597815.1 uncultured bacterium
GCCGTTGAATATCTTTGTTTTAACTCTTAAAAGTGATGAAGTCGGGAAAATCAAGCGGGCGGATAGTGCCAATTTGAACAGTATTGCATCTAATAAACTTTATCGCAGGTTGACAGTGACGTGCTCCGAAATGCCCGCCAGCTTTTAGCCTCAACCGTTAGCAGCTATGGTAGGCCGACCCTGCAAACAAAAAGAGACTGAAACATAAAATGGAAATTCGCAACATATCAGACATAGAAAATTTAATACTAAATCAAGTTGAGGAAAATATACATCTTGACTACAAAGCTGCTGATGCTCTACAAAAGACTGATTGCAAAAAAAAGGAAATTTCAAAAGACATTTCTGCTTTTGCAAATTCTGACGGTGGAATTGTCATCTATGGAGTAAAAGAGTTTACAGAACCGACAAAAAAATATTTGCCTGAAAAAATTGACCCAATTGACAGAAACATCATTAGTAAAGAATGGCTTGAACAAGTCATTAACAGTAATGTTTCACCGCGAATAGACGGAATAAAAATAACACCTATTTCTATTCTTACCGAGAAAGACAAAGTGTTATACGTAGTAGAAATTCCAAAAAGCAACACAGCCCATCAAGCAGGTGACCAGCGTTATTACAAAAGGTTCAACTTTGAAAGTGTTGCAATGTATGACTACGAGATTAGGGACGTAATGAATAGGAAAAAATTTCCAAAGATTGAGCTTTCTTTTGAAATTGAACAATACACTTGTGAAGTAAAATCTATGTTTCCTGCTATGCAATCATTTAATTTCAATCAACCGCAAAGACAATCTGAAAAAGTTTTTAAAACAACAAATACTCTTACTGTTTACGGACATAATGTTGGTGGAGTTTATGCTAACTATGTAAACTGCTATATAGAAGTTCCTGCTTCAATGCTGGATGATAAAGAATATGACCATATTAATACTTTCAACAAGGGCGGCATAGCTTATAAACAAATCTATTGCGACAATACAATTAGAGAAGTAAAAGAAGTAATCCCATTGATGAATAACACATATTATAAGTATTGGCCTTCAAGATATGATCCAATATTACCAGACACTAATTCAAGATTAAAAAAAATTATATTAAAAAGCGACCTCTCCGAGTTTTTAGGGACTATTTACTGGAGTATAAATGCCGACAATGCTCCTAAAACATTTGGACAAATTGACTTTAAAGAAATTGAAATTTATACAAAACAACAATCAGAAGAAATTGACGAAGAAGACTAACCACAGCTGCTAACACGGGTTTTGCGTCAGGCGGGGTGACGTGCAAACTTGGAGCTTTGTACTTCTATTCAAGTGCAGTGCAGGTTGTCAGTTTTGTGCTCCGAAACCCGCCCGAACGCAAAGCCCGAAACCGTTGGCTGCAATTGGAAAAGAATCTTTGCAAACATCAAATAAAAATTGAGATAATATGAAAACTAATTACAAACTTGACAAATCATTTGGACCAGTTGGGACATCTGCAGGTATATTTTTGTTTGTTGCGGGATTGATTATTACATACTTTTCTCACTCTGGATTAATTCTAGTATTGATTGGCGCTTTTGTTGGTTTTACTTCTACAAGTACATTGATAGATTTTGCTAATAAAAGGCTAAAATTCTCAAATAATCTTTTTGGTATTATACCCACTGGACAATGGACTTATATTAATCCAGATATGAAAATTGGCATTAAAAAATCAAATAAAGTATGGAGAGCGTATAGTAAAAGTAATCGGACGCTTGATATATCCAATACAGATTTTAGACTTATTCTTTATGATTCCAATGGTAAAGAGATTATGCCAATTAAAAAAACTGACAATCTTGATTCTGCAAAATCGGATCTTGATAAAATAAGTAAACAATTGGGAATTAGTGTAATTTGATAATTTATTTGAGTTTGCGATAGTATGAAAATAGAATTAATAACCAACTGCAGCCAACACGCGGTATAGTTAATTGCCGTCTTGGCGAATGTTTCAAGGGTTTTACCCTTTTCAAACATAGGTGTACCCTGATAAGAAGGCACTTCGAACTCGGCAACTAACCATACCGCAAAACGTTAGCAACAAGCCTAAAACCGCCCCTGACGAATTGTCTCAAAAAAAACGGATAAAGATGAAAAAGTATAAAAAATTCTTTGGTATAATGATACTTCTCCTTTGTGTTTTGTATCATTCAGATATTTCAGCACAAACAAATGGGAACCTTATTGTTATTGGGAAATCTATTGAATTTGATTCCAAGATTTTAAATGAAAAAAGGACTATTCAGATTTATTTACCGGAAAGCTATCAAAATAACCTATATAACTATCCTGTATTTTATGTACTTGATGGAGAGGATAATTTTACAAATGCTGCAAGTATTGTTAAAAACCAATCGAGTTACTATCAACACATTTCTGAAATGATAGTTGTTGCAATTAGCAGTGCAAACAGAAATAAAACTTTTTCAATTATTGATGGGGGTGCCGATAAAACATTGAACTTCATTAAGGACGAATTAATACCCTATATAGATAGTGCCTACCGAACTGAAAAATTCAGGATATTGTTTGGACATTCATTATCCGGCCCATTTTGCTTTTACGCGTTATCGAAGTCAAGCGATTTATTTAATGCCTTCATCATTCTCAGCCCTACCATGCACAATAAAATTTGTCAACCTGCAACTAAAGCATTGGAAGATTGCTTTAATTCGCAAAAGCAATTGAGCAAGATTATTTATGTTGGTGTAGCAGAGGGTGATAATATAAAGCATCAAGAATCTTTTGAAATTGTAAAAAACTTATTTACTACTAAAGCTCCTAAAACTATTGAATCTAAGTTTGAGACGCTTTATGGTGAAGACCATTTTACGGAAGCTTTATTGGGGATTTATGAAGGATTAAATTTTATTTACAAATCATGGCGTATACCAAAAGAAGTAATAGAAAATGCTAATGTATCCTTATTAAAAAGCCATATTGATTCATTATCTACAAAATATGGATACAAGATTAAATATCCTGAGTCACTCTTAACCTATATAGGAATGGAGTTTGTTGACCCGGAAGCTGAGCATCCGGTATCAAGAGAAAAAATGGCCAGTGCCGCAAAGGAAATTTTTGAGATGAATATTGAGAATTATCCACAATCTTCGAATGCATACTTTGTTTTAGGAACGTATTATATGTTTAATGGCAATAAAGAATTAGCGCTTAAAAATTTAGAGAAAGCAATTGAATTGAATCCAAACAATCAAAAAGCACAAGATAGATTGAAAAAATTAAAAGAAAAATAAAAAGGCCTGTTGCTAACATACGGTATAGCCAATAAGGGTTTCAGTGGTATGCAAAGGGTTGTAGCTCGCTTCAACTT
>CAZQZN010000023.1:3427-4503 GCA_964597815.1 uncultured bacterium
ACCGCCAAACGTTAGTGGCAAGCGTAAAAACGACACTACAAACAGACAATAACAGAATATGGAACAAGCATACATAGAAGAAAAGACGTTTGACAAAATTGACTTCAAAGACAAACCTTTGACAAAAGGAGAATATGAGAATTGCCGTTTTCTCAATTGCGACTTTTCAAATGTTGACCTGTCTGATTGTAAGTTTACCGACTGTGAGTTTTTAGGTTGTAATTTTAGTTTAGCTAAACTGATAAAGACCGCATTTCGAGATATAAAATTTAAGGATTGTAAAATGTTGGGACTGCATTTTGATAGCTGTAACGAATTTGGACTTTCCTTCAGTTTTGAAAATTGCATTCTGAATCATTCTTCGTTTTACAAGACAAAAATTAAAAAAACAGCTTTCAAAAATGCTCAACTGCAGGAAGTCGATTTTACAGAGTGTGACTTGACAGATTCGCTGTTTGATAATTGCGACCTGACAAGAGCAACTTTTGACAATACAGTTATTGAAAAAGCAGATTTTCGCACTTCATACAACTATTCAATAGACCCGGAAATTAACCGAATTAAGAAAGCAAAATTTTCTATTCATGGAATTTCGGGACTTTTAGAAAAGTACGATTTAATAATTGATAACACAATATAACATGCAACCAAGAATAGAGAACTTAAAAGAAAAAAAGTTAGTAGGTAAACGATTGACAATGAGTTTAGCCAACAACAAGACAGGTGAACTATGGAAAAGTTTTATTCCCAGACGCAGAGAAATAACTAATAATCTGACAAACGACTTGATTTCAATGCAGGTTTATAAGCTGACACATTTTGCGGACTTTAAACCTACAAATGAATTTGAAAAATGGGCGGTTGTTGAAGTAACGGATTTTGAAAGCGTACCAAACGATATGGAAACATTCACATTGACAGGTGGACTTTACGCTGTTTTCGACTATAAAGGTTCAAGTACTGATAGTAGCATTTTTCAATATATTTTTGGTACTTGGCTTCCAAATTCAGATTACTTGTTGTGATTATTCCGGACAAATTGAGCCACTGTTCCGGCGGAAATTGAGCCACCCATA
>CAZQZN010000024.1:0-3372 GCA_964597815.1 uncultured bacterium
GTCAGGGCAGAAATTCTTGCTCAAAATGGGTTCGCACTTCGTTCAGCAATTGCGACCAGACGAAACTTGACGAATTTTGCGGGCAGTTTGTTTGCTCGCTCGCCCCGCCTGCGGCGGGGCTTCGCTCGCATTTTCCCTTGTATTTCGGCACGAAATCAAAGGGCTTTTGAAAATCAAAAATCAGTTTTCTGTCCAGCAGGCGGAGGTTCGGGGCGGCGAAGCCGCCAGAGCAAAAACACACCTTTAAGAAATTTATTGAAATGTTTTTGCTTTCCGATTTTTTCCGTGTGCCGCAAAGCGGCACTGCGAAGCCAGTTTTTTAATCCCGCGCTTTTGTGCCAAAGGCGACTTAAAAATTAAGGAGTAAAACATTATGAAAACCAAATACTTTCTCTACGCTAGAAAATCAACCGAAGATGAAGAACGACAAGTTATGTCTATTGAAGCACAGCTCACGGAATTGGCAGAATACGCTGAAAGAGAAAACATTGAAATTGCCGAACAATTCATTGAGAGTAAAAGCGCAAAGAAACCGGGCAGAGAAATCTTTAACGAGATGATACAAAAACTTTACGAGAGCAAAGAACCAGTCGGAATTTTAGCTTGGCACCCAGACCGCCTCGCCCGCAATTCTGTTGACGGCGGACAAGTGATTTACTTGATAGACATCGGCAAAATCGCTTCTTTGCGCTTTCCTACGTTTTGGTTTGAGCCAACTCCGCAAGGTTTGTTTATGCTTCAAGTCGCCTTTGGCCAAAGTAAATATTACTCGGACAATTTGTCTGAGAATGTAAAGCGCGGGATTCGCCAAAAACTTAGGCGCGGAGAATATCCGGGGCTTGCCCCGTTTGGTTATGTTAATAATGCCAAAACAAGAAACATTGACCCCGACCCAGTAAAAGCGAGGGTGGTTAAAAAAGCGTTTGAGGAATTTTCAACGGGCAAGCATACTTTGGAAAGTTTGGGCTATCGCCTGAGTTTTTGGGGCGTGGTGAGCAAGACCGGAAAACCGCTTTGTAAAGCAACCCTGCAAAGAATGCTGACGAATAAAGTTTATCTCGGCTTGATTGTTCACAACGGCGAAACTTATGAGGGCGGTTTTCCGGCAATTGTTTCCAGAGCGACTTTTGAGAAGGTGCAGGAAGTTTTGAAAAACCGAGCCAAGCCGCGCCATTCTAAAAAGAGGCATTATTTCCCATTCACTGGACTTTTAACTTGCGGAGAATGCGGCGCGGCGATAACCGCCCAATGGGCGCATGGCAACGGCGGAACATACCGCTATTACCGTTGCACCAAGCGGCTTGGCTCGTGTTCACAAAGATATTTAAGAGAAGATTTACTTGTTGAGCAGTTGAAAGACAAAATCTCAAAAGTCGCTCTCTGCGAAGACTGGAAAGAAAAAATGCTTGCCAAAGTAGAAGTGTGGGAAAAGGAAAATACCCAGTCTTCGCAATCTTTCGCCCAAAATTTGGAAAAGGAAATCAAGGAAACAGAAGCCAAGCTGGACAAACTTGTTAATGCCTTTTTGGACGGCTCAATTGAAAAAGAAACCTATCTTGCCAAAAAAGACGAACTCATCAAAACAAAAACAGACCTTAACAAGAAAAAGTCTGATTTTGGGCGAAAGGGAATCAATTGGATTGAACCATTGAAAGCGTGGATTTTATCCGCTCACCACGCTGAAAAACTGGCTTCGTCAAACAATTTTGATGAAATCAAATCGTTTGCGGAAAAAATTGGAACGAACCTCCGCCTGCTGGACAGAAAACTGATTTTTGATTTTCAAAAGCCCTTTGATTTCGTGCCGAAATACAAGGGAAAATGCGAGCGAAGCCCCGCCGCAGGCGGGGCGAGCGAGCAAACAAACTGCCCGCAAAATTCGTCAAGTTTCGTCTGGTCGGGGAGACAGGATTTGAACCTGCGGCCCCTTGCTCCCAAAGCAAGTGCTCTACCAAGCTGAGCTACTCCCCGATAAAACTGAAAAAATTGAAATTATACGGAATAATTATAACACGGCAAAACTGGTTTATAATTGCGAATAAACACGCTTATTTTAACAAAACCTTCATAACAGGATATTTATCAGCTGATGAAACATCAAAAATAAATTTTTCTGGAACAGCTTCTTCTGGAATTGTAAAAACATAAGCGGTTTCAAAGCTTTCATTCGGCATAAGCTCTCTTTCAGAATCATTATCAGCCCAATTATCAGGATTTTTTGCGTTTTCTTCCATATAATAAACCTTGTTAGAATCAATAAGGGTTGCTTTGTGGTAATTGCCACCATAAATTGCTGTGAAAGGATCTGCATTTTTTATCTCAACATCAACAACAAAAAATCTGGTGCCTTGAGGCGCTTTCTGCCCTCTTGGGTCAGTATTTTGGAAAAAAGTTTTAATTACTCTGAAAGAAGTATGCCCATTGTTTAACCAAGTTCCAATTGGACCTTCAATATCCACAGATTTATTTTCGCTTTTTTTAACAACCTCATCGGTTTTTGGAGATTCAATACCTTTTTGTTTTTTAAGAGAAGAAATTAACTGTGCCTTTTTCGCTTGAAGCGCCTTAACCATTTTTGTATTTTTTTTCTTTTTATAGAAACTGATTTTTTTATCTACTGCTTTTATCTGTTTTTCAATTGATAGAACTTTTGGAGTTTGCACAACTGAAGATGCAGTTTTTTTACAGCAGATTGTTTTTGTTTGACAGTGACACCTTTTTTTGCCAATTTTTTATTTGTATTTTTTTGATTTTTTGAAGCTTTCGCCTTTTTCCAAATTTTTAAAACTCTTTGTTTTTCGGCTTTTAATTGTTTAACTTTTGCAACATTTCCTTGTGCTTTATTAAAAGCTATTTTTGCATCTAAAATTTTGAGATAACCTGAAACTTCTTTCTGTGATGGATTTGAAGACAAAGAAAAAGATTGAGAAGTTAAAACAATGGAAAACAATAGAATCACAACAAAACAAAAGTTAACTTTACTTATCTTCATATCATTACACCTCATATTTTATGACAATATATCAAGAAATGCCATAAAATTCAACAAGATTTTTACAGTTTATTATCGTTAAAAGTAAAGGAAAAATTGCAAATAATTTGAAAATGGAATCAAGCTATGCTTTCGGCGCATAAACCGGAAATAAATCATTCATTTCACAGCATTTCCCCCTAGGCTTGAATTTATAGTCAAAGAATTTCATATTCCACTTTGAAAATGAGCCACCTTTTTTGAATTAACTGATTTTTTTTGAAAAATCATCAAAGTTATCAAACCAGTATTTTTTGTAATTTTCTAATACCTCTGCAATTACTCACCTTACGGCTCTATGAGGACGCTGCGCCCCTCATCGCTCTGCTACGCAGCGCTGC
>CAZQZN010000025.1:0-2582 GCA_964597815.1 uncultured bacterium
ACAAAACTGTCATACGAAGCACTGCACCCGCCATTACGCCAAACCGCTGTTAGCTGCTGGTGTTACTGTCAACATGTCTTTAAATCATTGCCGTTATTTAGTTATAAGCCTTTTGCCTGTAAGCTTGTGCGGCTTGCCAATGTACTGGCTTAAAACACAATTTTGACGTCTTCTTTGTATGCCTGTAATGTTCCATTCAGACTGGCTGTCCAACCATCAATGAATACCTTGCCACCCAATTTTGAAGCCTCTTCAATGACTTTTGCAAAATCTTCTTTGCTAATTTTTTCGCTATTAGTGATGTAATAATGATTGCCAATTTTATAAATGCAATCTTTCACCACTTCTTCGGGCACTTGTGTTGGTTCATCTAAACCAACCGTGAAAATCATATTGTAAATACGGCTTATTGGGTCATTATATAGTTCAGGGAAATGTATTTGTCCCGTTTCATCTATAGTTAACTTTGGTGCATCAACTGTATCAAACACCTTAAAGCCGATATCAGGAACTTGTTTTTTGTCTTCATCAAACATACCTGTTTTGTTATTATGCTTTTCAATCTCTTCTTTGATTTTATCTCCAGCACGTTTAAGGCGTTCTATTGTAATACTTGAAATTATTGGTTGTAGATTATTTGCTATGCAAAAATCATAAGCTTCCTTTTTCTTAATTGAGTCAATAGGTTCATCAATCTGACATAATATAAATTTTCTTTTGCTATTTTCTTCAGAGTTAATTTGTAAAACACTATGACCTGTAGTGCCAGAACCAGCAAAAAAATCAAGAATAATATCGTTATCATTTGTAGATACCTGTATTAAAAATTCAATAAACTCAGTAGATTTTGGCTTTGTAAAAACTTCTATACCATTGAATAGTTTTTTTACTTCGGCAGTACCTGTGCCAAATTCTTGATAGTCCCTTGGTGCATTGAAACCAGTTTGTCCAAATTCTACAACCCAATTGCCATTTCTATTTTGCCTAAAAACTATTTCTTCTTTCCTTTCTAATAATGTTTCAAGACCCCATCGCCACCGCCAAGCAACACCATTTCTTGGTGTGGGTCGAATAGGTACATATCCTTTACCAATTAAATCAGCATCATCAATGTAAATTTTTTCTAAATCAGAAAAATCACCATAAATATCATAGTCAATTTTTGGTATAAAGTCTTTGCTAACTGGATTGTAATAAATTGTATAGCCCATTTTTTTCCTAGTAGACAATCCAGAAGGTGCATCATTTAAACTTCTTAAATCTTCATTTACTGGGTCAATTTTTTTTATAATGGTCTTAGTTTTATCTTTAGCATAACAAAGACAATATTCAGTAACATTCTGAAATAAAACACCTTCGTTAGATTCATTTGCGAAACTTTGAATTATCAGTTGTGTTACATTATTTTCCTCTCCAAAAACATCATCACAAAGTAATTTTAAATTGGCTTGCTCGTTGTCGTCAATGCTAATAAAAATAACGCCGTCTTTGCTTAATAAATCTCTTGCCAATAACAAACGTGGGTACATAAAAGCCAACCAACCATTATGGCTCTTTTTGGTTTTAAAGCTAAAGTCCATTCGGGCAAAGTCCTCATCGCTTAGGTTGGCTAACCCCAACACTTCTAATTCTTCTTTGTCAAATTTGTCGGGGTAAACAAATTCATCCTTGTCTGTATTATATGGTGGGTCTATGTAGATACATTTAATTTTTCCGCTGTAATGGTTTTTCAGAATTTTCAAACAATCTAAGTTGTCGCCTTTGAGCACCAAATTTTGCGTGGTATCTATGTTTTTGCTCAACGTGGTATTCAGGCGTAATTCCTTTTCGGTTTTTTGGGCATATTTTGCTCTTGCAAAGTTTCTGCCAATAAAGTTTAACCCATAGCCGTTTACTTTTTCGTCAATGGGCAGACCTGCAATGGCTTTGAGTTCTTGCAAGTTTATTTCGTTATCTTTGATAACGCTTGGGTAGTGTTCGTTTAAAAACTTTAATAATTTATTTTCATTGTTTTCTGCTCCAACTACAGAAAAGCCTGCTTTTATAAAATCTTCCTTATCCATAACTTTACTCCTCATTTATCAATGCTGCTAATTTTGTTTTATTGATACGTTTTTTAAAGAGAATTTTAATATTTTTATCTTTGTAGTGTTCTGCTAATGCATCAAAATATTTTTTAGCAAAGTCTATTTTTGCTTTTTCATCAGCGGGTATTTCTGTTTCGGTTTTATATCCTTTTGCTTCCACTACAAGAAAAACTTTATTCCCTTTAGTGCTTTTAATCGCATAACAAAAATCTGGATTATATTCACCCAAAGGTGTTTTTATTCTGAGACGTGGAAGTTTGCCAAAAATTTCAATGCTGTCCATATCGGGGTCTTGTTCCACAATTTCCAATTCAAAATCGCTGTCATATTCAATCACTTCTTCAAATACCCATTTTGTTTTCAGAGAAAATTCGTTTTCTATTTCCTTTTGGAATTTCCCAACGCTTCCTGTGTCCAAATATGTTTTTCCTTTCTCTGTTTTGAATACATTTGGCAAACCTGTTCCGTTAATTCCGTCATACTTAATGTTTGCTT
>CAZQZN010000026.1:0-2369 GCA_964597815.1 uncultured bacterium
GCGACACTATAACGCATTATTTTTTCAATTTTTCCCATAATATTATACATTTTACCTAGTTTTTCGACGCTAAAAGCTAAAATGATGGAAAAAATTATTACTGGCAGGCCTGTTCCTAAAGCAAATAAAGGCGGAAGAAATAAACTTTCAGTGGATGACAAAACCAAAGGAATCAGCATTCCAAAAAATAGCACTCCGCTGTAGGGACAAAATGCCAAGGCGAATAGGGCTCCAAGAAGCAAAGTTCCGACATATCCTTTGCTTGCCAACCATTCCTTCATTTTTTTCATCTTGTCACCATTAGAATTGAGATTTATTTTAATTGTTCCGAACATTATCAAAGAGATTAAAATCAAAACAATTCCCAAAATTTTATCTCCCCAGCCTTGAAAAATGCTGGCAATTTCGAATGAAGAAAATCCGAAATAAATCAAAGTGGCTAAAAGTGTGTAACTTGTTCCTCGTCCGAGTGTATAAAAAATTCCGTTTAACAAAGTATGCTTGGCGGTTTTAATTTCTTTGGAAATATAGGCAATGGCGGTGATGTTGGTGGCAAGCGGGCAAGGGCTGATTGAAGTCAAAATACCTAAAAGAAAAGCGGTTAAAATCGGGAAATTGTAATTGTCAATCAAGGAATTGATAACTTCAGACATATTATTTGCCAAACAAATTATTTAATTTATTTTTTAAGTAGTTTTTGAATTGATCTTCATTGCTTACCAATCGCCAAACCGTGGTATCTTCGGTGATATTATCTTTACCATCAATAATAGCATTGATAAAAAGAGAAGAACCGCTAGCTTGAAATTTTCTTGCCAAGTCTTTGTTTTCCGGTAAATCAATATTTATTTCTCGAAAATCTATTTTTCCATCCCTTAACTCTGGTTGAAAATATTCATTGACTGTTTCTTTTGCATATTTTCCAATTGTGATGCAGGAAATGCAACGTTGAGTAGCATGAAAAACAAAAACCTCTATTTTTTCCGCCGCTTGTTTTTGTTTGGAACTTGTTTGTTTTTGAGTTTGAGATTGATTTTCAGCTATAGCGTTTCTTTTAAGCGAATTCAAACTGACAACGGCCACAACGAGCAGGATTCCCAGAATAAGTATTGACCCAATGACATTTTTTTTGTTCATAATTTTTATTTTACATGTAAAGTTCTACCTGATTGTTAACAACTCGTTAGGATTTTTAATGAATAATTGTGGTTCTTTAAAAAACCATTCCATTGTTTTCTGATAGGGGGTCATAAATCCCAAGGCTTTTAATCTGGACTTGAAATTATGGGTATCTTGGAATTGCAATATGCTGATAGCAGTTTCTTCCAATGTTTCGTATCTTTCCAACTTGATTGTGTGATCTTTAACGGTCCGGACCATTCTTTCTGCCATGCCGTTGGTCCAAGGATGCTTGTATTTAATCTTGCGATGGTCGATTCCTGCTAATTCACAAATCAATTCAAATGGCACCAATGTCTTGCCCAAACGTCTGTAAAACAACTTTTTTCCTAAAATGGTAAATTCTGATCCGTTATCAGTGAGAATTGTATGAATTCTAAAAGGATAGAAACCCAAAGCTTGGACAAGAAAATCAGCTGCCGCTTCTTTGTTCTTGTTGGGATAAACCCTTAAGAATATCAGTCTTGTCGCCCTATCTACCGCCAAATAGCAATACCAGCGTTTTCCTTTTATTTTAGGCAGATAAAAGCAATCAATATGCAGATAGCCTGGTGGATAGTTCTTGAATTTCTTGATTTCTCTTTTCTCCTTTTCAGATAACCTGTTGAGTTGGTAATGGAGCAAGATCCGATAAAGATTTCCCCGTTTAATATTGGGAACATAATTTATCAACTGAACCAACAAATCATCCAGCGGCAATTTGGTATTTTCTCTAGCTTTCTTGATTATTTTCCAGAATTCTTTTCGGATGGCGTAATGAATAGTTTCCGGTCGATGAGATTTGTCTTCCGTATGTTTTGCCTTCTTCCATTTGGCAGTTGTTACATTGGAAACCTTGTAGATTTCTGCTAATTTCCTGCTTGATTCTTTGCTTTTTTTGATAGCTTCCCTTTGATTTACATTGGTTTTTGCATTACGATGGTAGTGCATACGTTTAGAGATTAATTGTTATACGCTTTAATCCTAACGTATGCCCTTAGGTTTTCAAAAGAGCTTTCAATATGTTAATAATCTCATGGAACTAAACATTTACAAAATTAAATAAGTAACCAATAATTATTATATTGACGGTGGTAATTCCAAAAAAATAAGCAAGCAATTTCATTTTCATCACTTTTTTTAGAATCAACGCTTCTGGTAGAGAAAGTCCTACCACTGCCATCATGAAAGCCATCGCGGTTCCTAAAGGA
>CAZQZN010000027.1:0-2027 GCA_964597815.1 uncultured bacterium
AATATCGTAAAAATCCCAATTAACCATAAAAGAGTTGTAATTATTGACACGGATATTCCAGGTTGTTTTTTTAGTTAAAGTTCATAACTCATTTATTTTTAATGAGATAAGCAAATGATTGCACCATAAATGTAGCCACTAAAATATTAAAAAAAATATTTTTTTTAACTTGAAATGTTATTTAATATGGTTTATAATAGTGGACATCATGTATTTAGATATAACAAAAACAGGGAATTATCGGAGAGTTCTTCTAAGGGACAGTTACCGGAAGGACGGCAAGGTTAGGCATCATACGATTGCCAATCTTTCCAAATGCAATCCTGAGGAGATTGAGGCTATTCGTCTGGCGTTGCAACACAAGAAAGATCTTCAATATCTGAAAGATATCAGCGAACGACAACTTATACAGGGGCAATCTGTCGGAGCAGTTCTTCTTGTCAGGTCGGTTGCAGAACGTCTTGGTATTGTAGATGCACTCGGTTCATCCAGGCAGGGAAAACTTGCCTTGTGGCAGGTTATTGCGCGGGTAATCAGTCAGGGCTCACGTCTTTCAGCAGTACGCCTTGCTTCCACACATGCCGCATGCGACGTTTTGGATATGGGAACTTTCAATGAAGAATCTCTTTATGAAAATCTGAAGTGGCTTAGCTCGATGCAGACTCAGATAGAAGACCGTTTAATGAAAGCAAATCCCAGGTCGAATTTTCCTTTTCTTTATCTTTATGATGTTACAAGCAGTTATCTTGAGGGAGAGAAGAACTTTTATGGAGCGTTCGGCTATAATCGGGATGGCAAGAAGGGAAAGAGACAGATTGTGATTGGGCTTCTCTGCGATCATGAGGGCAAACCGCTTTCCGTTGAAGTTTTTCATGGTAATACCAGCGATATAAAGACTTTTTCTTCACAGATAGAAAAGGTAAAGAAGCGTTTTGGAGCCGGAGATGTTGTTTTTGTAGGAGACAGAGGGCTGATGAAAAGCGAACAGATAAAAGATATTCTGAATAACGGCTTCCATTATATTACAGCTATTAGCAAGCCACAGATAGAAAAACTTCTTTCAGAGGGGACATTGGATATGAGTCTCTTTGATAGTCAGGTGTCTGAAATATCAGTTCCCGAAGAGAATGTCCGCTATGTACTGAGACGTAATCCGTTCTGTGCAGAAGAGTTTGAAGCAAACCGTAAGAGTAAGATTGAAGCTGTCATAAGTTTTGCTCAAGCACAAAATAAGTATCTTGCGGAGCATCCGAAAGCACGTGTTGATACCGCTGAAAATAAAATATTAAACCGTATTGAGAAACTAAAACTTACAGGATTGCTCAATCTTAAAAGGGACGGAAGAATTTTTTCTATTGAAACAGATACGGATAAAATCTTTGAATCATCGAAGCTTGATGGATGCTATGTTATAAAAACAAATCTTCCTGCTGAAAGTGTTTCCAAACAAATTGTTCACGATCGCTACAAAGACTTATTCAGAGTAGAATGGGCATTTCGCACCAGCAAAACCGGAGAGCTTGAGGTTCGTCCGATTTTTGTCCGGACAAAGGATAGCACACGGGGACATGTTTTTGTGGTAATGCTTTCATATCTGATTGTTCGTGAACTTGCCGGATGCTGGAATAAAATTGATATAACAGTAGAAGAGGGTATTCGTGAACTGGATAGCTTATGTACGTATCTTGTCGAAAGCAATGGAAAAGTTTTGTGTCAGAGGCTTCCAAAGCCAAATGCTACTATAAGCAAACTGCTGAAAGCCGCTGATGTCAGATTACCGGAGGTAATAGTTGCGCGAGGTATCAATGTAGCCACAAGAAAAAAATTGGTAGATAATAGAAAACTTATTTAATCACAATGAGTTATGACGAAAAAATATATTTTAAAAAGCTGGAACATCCGTTATAATGTCAAAAAAACATTTTTCAAAATAAATTTTTAATAAGCTGCTTCGGAAATATTCAAACGGGAAAATTCTTATTTTCAATTTCTGGTTAGCTCTGTCAACTTATTTTTGAAAATTTTAT
>CAZQZN010000028.1:0-1840 GCA_964597815.1 uncultured bacterium
AAGAAAGATTTACATACAATTGGTTTTTGTCCAATAGTTCGCAAAGGTGTTGTTTCTGCTTGGCAAGGGTCAGGGCTTTAAATTCTTCCAAATGTTCGTCTTGTTTTTTTATATCCACATTGTAATTCAGGAAACTTTTGGTTTTCATCTGTTCCCAAATTTGCAAAAGTACTTCAGTGGCTTTGGCTTCTTCAATCTTCTCAATGAAAGTTTGGTTGTATTTCTTTAATTCAAGATAAACGAAGTTGCCACCGCCTTTCCAATTAACATCTTCATAGGGTGATATCCCAGTATCGTCTCCGTTGATTACATTTTTTAATCTTATAACACTGTCATTTTCTCCATAATCTAACTGCTCAATTCCAATATATTGTCTTTTCATTTTATGTGCCACTGCCGCAGTTGTTCCGCTTCCTAAATGATAATCTAACACAACATCCCCTTCGTTCGTTATCATTTTTATTAACCTATAAAGAATTTTTTCAGGCTTTTTGCCATTGCTTAATTTCACACCACCTTCTTCAGCGATTGCACCTGTAGTTTTAATATCTTGCCAAAAATCACAAGGGTTCTTAAAAATATTGGAGTCCGCAAATATGACCTGTAAACGGGGCTGCTTAGTTTCTCTATTAAAATCAGTTATGTAGAAAAATAAAACACCCTTTTTAGAAACTGCTGCTGCAATATCTTGTTTTGGGACTTTATCTAAACTTTTTACTAATGTTGCAAGGCTTGAAGAACCTGCTGTTTTTTTTTTTTTTTTACTGTTCTTAAATAGCCATTCGTTTTTCTCATCTTCATTTTCAAAGTCAAGTTCTTTTAACTTTGTCGCTAAAGAAATTTTCTTTGCTTTTTTCAGAATTTCATTAGCATTATTAACATCCGTCTGGTCATTAATTTCTTTTGCTTCAAGTTCTATTAGCTCAGAACGTTGTTCTTCTGTTAAATTTTCAATGAAGATATTATTTTCTGGGTCCCATTCCTTTTGTTCGTATTTGTCAACAGTAATAAACCCTTTGAAATTAGGCATTTTATACATTAAGATAAATTCCTTTAATTTAGGAAATCTACCTTTTGCGTGGTTCATTTTAACGCCACTGGCTTCACTCATTTTAACAGCAACATTATTTAAAAAACGATTTTCAAAAACTTCATCCATCAAAATTTTTAAGTATGCGTTTTCATTGTCATCACATTGAACACATATGATTCCGTCCTTTGATAATAGTGTTTTAGCTGTATGAAGTCTGTTTCTCATAAATGTGAGCCACGTAGACCGATTAAAACTATCATTGTAACCGAAGGAGTCATTACCTGTATTATATGGCGGGTCTATATAAATTAGTTTTACTTGTCCCGCAAATTCTTCTTTTAGCGTATGCAATGCTAAAAGGTTGTTGCCTTTTATAATCAGGTTGTCGGTAATAGTGTCTTCGGGCAAGCCACGTTTTTTGTTAAGTTCAGCATCTCTTTTAAATCCATCAAAAGCGTGTTCACCGTCTTTGTCAATGCGTTTGGCATTGGTCAAAACCTTTGGTTCTAAAAGCTGTGTAATTTCGTCTTGAGCCAAAATTTCATTAAAGAAAATTTCTTCCCGTTTTTCTTCTTCACGGCTTTGTCCGCCTTCCAAAATGCAATCTTTAAATGGCCAAACCAAAGCAACTTCGTTGCGTTGTTTCAGGTATTTGCCGTCAATGGTCAGTCCAACTTTGTTTTTGAATTGGGTGTAGCTGTCGTTCAAGTAGTTTTTTTGTTCCAAAAACTGCACAAACAAGTTTTGGTTAAATACCAAAGTTCCTTTCACATTTACAAAAAACTTCTCTTTCAGGTCTGCGTTGTC
>CAZQZN010000029.1:0-1583 GCA_964597815.1 uncultured bacterium
ATGTTGTGGGTTCAGGGCACGCTTGCAAAAATTAGATGAGGCCAAAAAAAGGGAATAAAAAAAAGGAAAATTCTACATCCAAAATTGAAGAGATGGAAATTTGAATATCCACACCATCATCCAGTGTCTGAACAATGTGTCCACTAGTGCCACTAGTGCCTATCTGCCACTTATCAAGTGAGAGTTTTTGCAAAGAATTATTATACCTTACATAAAAATTTCCTTCCTTGATTGCTCTAATAACTTCTGATAGTTCTCTGCTTTTTGACCACACAACCGCTTCTGAAGTTTTGATCGCTTGTGAGGTAGTCTCATTAAGATCCGCAAAGCACGAGATAGCTTTTCCAGCCCCACCTTTTATAAAATCTTTTAGTGCCACATCCCATTGCCCGCCGGGCATAGCAATGCAATTATCCAAATGGCATATTCCCATAAATCCAAGATGCCCCCTGCAAGATCTTATCAAATCTGGATAGGGGTCAGTGTGAGCACGATAAGGGATTCCAAAGATAGAATCTTCGTACGTATCGGATTTATCAGGATGCAACCAGAAAGCGTCAATTCCCATACTTTCCAAAGCATTAAGAAAGCGCTGTTCAAATATCTGGGGATTATCTGGAGAATATATATCAAACTTGTAGTTACGATACGCAAGGAAATTTATTAAAATCGTTGCAAATATAGATGGCAGCAACAAAACCACAAAATATGCTTTATAGAGCTCTGATACTGAATAATTAGAACGTTTTGCTATAATTTTCGGGACTACAAATAGCCCAGCAAAAGTCAAAATCGTAAATAAAAGTAGAACACGTGCGAGAGCTCGCCACAAGGAATATCTTTCTGGTAGAAAGCCTGCTATTAACGGCAAAAATTTTATCTTTTTAGAATCACGGGCATCCAGTACCAAAAGTTTTCTGGAAGTATTGATACAGGATAAATTAAATTGTCCCAGAGAACCGCTCCAGAAATAGCGTGGAGCCATCATCAATGATGGAACGTAAGTAATCTTATCTGATTGTTTTTTATTCAGAATTGACAACTCGTTTACAAATGTATCAAGTTCGTCATCAAATAGTGATTTATCATTGGCTTTCCCAATCCAAAAAATGTGTCGTAATGGTTTAAATCCTAATTCCCTGTATTCTCCAAAATCTGCTGCCAGAAAAATTATGTCTGGCGTATTTTTTGAAGTTTGAACATATTCATTTTTGCCTTTTACATAGAGCCTTATCTGACAAACAATAGTTGTATACATTGCCAAAACATCGGATAGTTGCGGATGTTTCTTTTCTATAACTTGCAGATTTGTACTCACAAGAGAAGTGGAAATATTCTCTATCGGAGAAATAGTTGAAACTTGTTCTTTTTTTAACAAGAGCACATCTCCTGTTTGTACTGGCATAGAAGCACTTTGTTGTTTAACTATTATTTCGGTAGAAAGCTGAGTTGGAACATTTGAATCTGCCGTTTGCGATATAATGGATGTGCTTTTTTGTTGATCGGTGATAATTATTTTTTTTTCCGACGCTCTTTTTTCTTACCAACCTGCGATTTATGAAAAAGAGCAATCCGATTGGTAT